>JAFXTD010000068.1 GCA_017535925.1 Selenomonadaceae bacterium
ATATCGCCGGCGGCCGTCATCCATGACGGCCGGGCACTCACTAACCGCTGCTTTTGAATTTACCAACACACCCTAACTGTTAGAAAAATTCTGACCCCTGACACCTGAAACCTTTAAAATCAATTTACCAACAGCCCCTAATTAAAGTCTCGACAATAGCGGCGTATGTCGTCAAGTTTTTTGTAAAGGTTATCGCCGGGACAACTCGTGTCGTTCAAATCCCTGTGCCCGACGATAACGCCTTTGCCCATTGGATTGAGCTTGTATTTTTGACAAAGCCACGCCGTCAAAAGTTTCAGCGAATCCATTTGTTTACGATTGGGCTTGGCGAGTTCAAAATTTCCCGCGACACAAATCCCGACAGAATTTTTGTTGTGATGATAAGCGTGCGCTCCGACTGCCAAAGGTTTGCGCCCTTGCTCAATCGTGCCGTCCTTGCGAATCACGTAATGATAGCCGATGCCCGCCCAGCCGTTTGTCTCTTGGTGGAATTTGTGAATCGCTTCGGCGGAAGAATCTTTGTCGCCGTCGGGAAAGCCCGCGTGATGAATTACGATAACTTCCGTTGAAGGGCGTTCCTCGTATTCGGTGAAGTTCAAAAATAATTTTCTAATCGGCGGCTCCCACGTCTCCAAGATGTAGGCAGCCGCTTTTTCTTCGCCAAAAAACAAGCCCGCCGCCGTCAACGCCATCACTTTCAAAAAATTTCTTCTGTCCATAAATATTTCTCCTTTGCTGTGTTGAGGATATTATAACAAAAAATCCCGACTTTCGACGGGATAAAATTTGAAGATAATCAGTTGACGGCAAGCAAAAAAATTTCGTCTTCCTCCGACAGCAAGTCGAGTTCGGTTTCCAAAACGGAAATTATTTGCTCACGGCTCACGAGCCCGAAAAGGTCTGTTTGTTTTAGCATGTCGGCAAACTCAAAATTATCGAGTGACGAGGAATTTTTTCGACTGACAGGCGGAAAAATAACCGGCACTTCTTAAAGTTTACCAACAGCCCCTGATAACTTTGACGCTTTCAAATTTTTCAGAGCGCAACACGAATCAAAAAGACAATATCGCCTTCCTCATTCATGGCGGAGCTTTCAAGGCGCGCAGATTTTATGACGGAAGTTTTGACGCGGGCGAGGTAGTTCCTCACGGCGGCGGGATTATCGCTTGTGCCTTCGACTTCCAAAATATTTTCTTCGACGCGAATTTTCGTCAATCGAACATCACCGCCCGCAATCCTTCCGAGATTTATCAGCAGATTAAAATTTTTCTTGACTGCAACTTGTGCAACGAGATTGTTTAATCGATGAAGTTCGGCAATTTCGGCGTCAAGATTTTCTTTCAAGGCAATGTCTTCGCTCAATTCGTCGATTGAAATTTTCGCCGCGTCCAGTTTGTCCGAAGCCTCGCTGTATTCAAAAAAAACTTTTGCCGAGCCGATAATCATTACAGCAAAAAAAATTGCCGCCGTCGCCAACGAAATTTTTGTCCAACTCCACACGCTGCCCTGCAACGATAAGAAGTTCGGAGATTTTTTGTCGCGGACGACTTCGGCTATGAATTTTGCTCTGTCAAACGGTGAATTTTTATCAAGCAAATTTGTCGGCATGAGCGATAAGCCGCACAGATTCAGCCCAAATTTTTTAAACGCCGAAATAAATTCTTCTACTCGTGTTCGCGGCAAAGATTCCATCCAAAGTTCCTCGCCGACCTTCGCGAACGAAAATATTGCCGCATTGCCCGCCTGCGCCACTGCCCAAGTTTTAACCAGCGCGGGAAATTCTTTTTCGGGGACGTTGTCGACTTCCGTTTGAAAAGTCACGACCTCACCTTCGCGAAGACAAAGACCGACCGAAGAAGTTTTCCAAGCCTTTTGCTTGCACACAAGTGAAATTTTTTCGGCAAGCCGTTCAATCTCCTCGCCTTCCGCATCAAGTTCAATCGTCTCAATTTCTTCCGTGAGGCGTGCGATAAAAATTTTTTCTCCGTCGAAATACACGCCGATAATTTCTTTCGTGTCCTCGCGAAAAAAATTTTTAATTCTTTCAAACGTCAAATGAATTCCTCCAAAATCAGCTTAGCTCCAAAACTTTTTTGTAAGCTGCAAGAGCCTCGTCCTTCTTGCCGGCAATTCGATTGACTTTCGCAACGAGTAAATAAAAATTTTTGTTCGGCGGCAGGTTGAGCTCCTCCATTTCTTTTATGCACCAAAAACAATTTCCGAGTTGATTTAAATTGAGATTGTGATTGGCAAATCCGAGCAGAATGCCGGCCGCGTAATTTTTAAATTCGGGGTCGACAGGGTGTCCGAGTTCTTTTGCGCGTTTCAAGTTATTGCAGAGGGTTTGCAAAAAGTAGCCGGAAAAATTTTTGACGGAAGTCGCGGCATATTGCAGGGCAAGTTCCAAAAGTTTCAGCGGTTGAGAAAGCGGCTTCTCCAAGACATTGCTCCAAAGTTTCATTAAGGCATCGCCATGAAGTGAAAAGTCAGCCGAGTCAAAAAATTTTTTCAGAAAAATCCGAGAGCCCTCGTCAATCCTGTCCGCTTTTAAAAGAGAGGTCATAAGTTCAATCACGCTGCGCATATCGTTGAAGCGTTCGTCAATCCGAAAATTTTTGTCGCGATAAATTTTATCGACAAGCCGAACCAAATCTTGGTGCCTGTCATATTGGTGAACAACCGCAGGAACGCCGCCGTCGCCGCGAAGAATTTTTCCGCCACCGATTTTATTATCTTTAATCAAACCGTTCGTGAAAATTTCGCCGCTCACGACGTTGCTCTCAATAAGATTTTCAATCGGCAAGAGGTTGTTGTGAATAAGATAATTCGTCGCGCCTTGGTCAAAATTATTTAGGAGATGATTCTTCACAACATTCCACACTTCGCGACAAAAAATTTTTATCATGTTGATTGAACCCAATAAAGTTCCCGCACAAATAATTTTTTTATCGGAAAGTTTGTCAGCCTCTTCCTTGCCGAAAAGTCCTTCAAGCCAAGGATAATTATATTCTCTGTCTTCACCAATGGTAACAAGTTCGGTTGCATATACGAGGCAATTCGAATAACCTTTGAAACTTTCGAAGACATCGCCTTGAAAAATTACGTCGCGGGTATCGGTAACAAAAATCTGTTCGTAATAACTGTGCGCTTCGAGGAAATCCAAGTACATTTTCCAGCGCAGATTTATTATCATCGTTCCACGATACTCGGCAGGAATATCAACAATTAACCCCCCCCCCCCGAATCAATTTATCGCGGGTGAAGTCGGAAATGTCGTCGACAAAAAGGACAAGGTCGGCACTCGGACAATTTCTCTTGCAAGAGAGGACGAAAGGTTCCAAAGCGTACCAATCGTAGTGAGTCGCTACACCCATTACCAAATTTTTTTTCATGATTACACCTCGTTGTCAGATTATTGAATGAGTTCGGCAATCGTCGCGTTCACGGCTCTGATTAAATCTTGCGGCGATAAAACAATTTGCATGCCGCGTTGTCCTGCGCTGATTGAAATTTTTTCCAAAGACAAGGCACGAGCATCAAGGTACACGTGATAATTTTTCTTTGCTCCGAGCGGCGAACAACCTCCGCGAACGTAGCCGGTCAAGGGCAAAAGTTCTTTCAAGGCAATCATCTCAACGGATTTGTTTCCGCTTGCCTTAGCCAATGCCTTCAAGTCCAGTTCGTCGCCGCCGCCGATAACCGCCATAATCACGCCGGATTTATCGCCGCGAGCCACAAGCGTTTTGAAAATCATTTTAATATCAAGCCCGCTGATTTGCGCGACGTGAACGGCGGATAAATCGTTTTCGTCGACCGCGTAAGTTTTAATTTCGTAAGCAATGTCCAGCCCGTCGAGAATTCGGGCGGCGTTGGTCTTTTTGATTTTCTTTGTCATTAAAATTCAATTCCTTTTCAATGAAGCAAAATTGAGCAAAGGACTACAACAACCAAGCTGACAATCGTTGAAATTAAAATTTGGCTGTGACGTTCGGAGCTGCGAATATCTTTTTGAGACGCCGCAACGAGGTCACGAATTTCTTTCATGGAAGAATCCAATTTTTCTTCAAGCTTATCTATGCGAGCGTCAAGTTTATCCATGCGCTGATTTAATTCGCGCCGTGTCGTTTCAATTTTGTCTTCCAACTTGTCCATGCGATTTTCGAGTCTGTCCATGCGTTTTTCAAGACCATCCATGCGCTTGTCTAAATCTTGTCGTGTTACTTCCAAGCGTGATTCAAGTCCATCCATACGTTTGCCGATGTCATTTTTAAATTCGCGGGTTTCTTCGCGGGCGGCTTTGACATTTTCCAAAAGGTATTCGTTGAAGTCTTTGACCTTTACGTCAACCATATCAATCGCCTCCAACCAAATCAAAGCGCGGTTTGCATTCAAAGCACCTCATCCAAGGCAACGTAACTTTAAAATTTTCAAGTCGGAAATTTTTCGGCAGGATTAAATTTTCGGAAACAAAGGCGTGCATTTTTTCGTCCGTCAAAGAATTCATTTGGTCAATCACGTCGTCAAGTTTGTAAGGGTTAATGCCCACTCGATAGCATTCGGCGATAATCTCTTGGCGGACGTTTGCTTGATAAGCCCAGTCGTCGATGTAGCGCATGATTAAAAGCTCGGCAACGTCTTTGTCGTTCATGAATTTGGTAAGGACACCCGTGCCGATAAGAAAGCCGCTTGCATTGCTTGCGGTGTTCCAGCCGCCGTAAGCCCGAAGCTTGAAAAGCAAATCGTCGCGTTTGAGTTGATTCATAAGAGCGTTGTCGGCTCCGTTCGCGAAAGTAATATCAGCTACGGCAACGGGATAATCCTTCGACAAAAAATCTTTCACGGGCTTCAAAAAAGTTTTGAGGTCGCCGCGCATTTTGAGATTATTTTTTTTTGAAGCTGCGTCGAAAGTTTTTCCGTTTGCACGAGTGTTGACGGCAAGGACAAGGTCGGCTCGTTCGTGAGCGGGAATCCTCAAGCCGCCCGCCGCGATAATCGCCGCGTCAACCGAAACGCCAATCGGCTCGTTGCAGAAAGTCGGGAAAGTTTCCGCGCCCTTGCCCTCGTTGTACATGACTGAAACGAAGGGAATAAAATTTTTGTCCTGATTAATGGCGCGGGTAATCATCAACATGCCGAGTTCGTCTGCGCCGGAAGTGACTTGCACGACGGTCTTGCCCATGTCGCTTGCATGAGCGGTAAGCTTGCGGCTTTCTCTGTGCGTTTGAGAAAACATTGCGCTGTCGTCGCAACCGAGCAGAAAATATTCAAAGACACCTTCCCGCGTCAAGTCAATCAGATATTTGTTGGCGTCGAAATTTTCTTGGCGGCGTTCAGACCAATCCTCGAAATATTCTGCAGGGATTTGCGCCTCAAGTTCTTTAAGTTGCTTTTGTTCCTTGCGTGAAAGTCCTTCGGTCTCCTGCTTGTCGAGGAGCGCGGTGTAATTAAAAAACAGCGAGCCGTATGTCTTGTAATATTCGGGCTCAAAACTTGAAGCCAATTCCGAACGCGGCGTGCGCATTATCGTCCCGAAAACATAAATCGGCAGCAAGGGAAATTTTTCGTCAAAAGTTTGGAAACGTTTGGCGCGCCCCATAATTTTCGGCGGGTCTAAGTCTTGAAGACGCGAGGCAACCAAACTGCCGTAAATCATTGCGTCGGTCGAGATAACGGCAATGTCAGCCAGAGGCGCGGTTTCGTTGAGCCAAGTCCAAAGTTTATCGGGGTCGCCGTGAAAATTTTTTGAACCGAGAATTTCTTCGGGCGGCGTCAAAATTTCGTAGCCGAGCTTTTTTGTAATCTCCACCACTTGATAAAAATTTACGGGTCGACTATCCAGCGGCACGTATAAAATTGTTTTGCCTTGCGCGGATACCGTCGACGCCGTGAAAATTATTAACGCAATCAGCATAAAAAATATTTGTCTCATAATCATCGCCATCCAAAAAATTTTTCCACATTGTATCAAAAAATTTTGAATTTGCCAAAGAAATTTCGTTGACTTTAAGGCATTTCTAATTTAAAATCTGCTTTGGAGGTGGGTTAAGAATGTTAGACAAAAGATTAAACCCCGAAGAGGCTAAAAAGGTTCAGGCGTCAAAGTGGTATCCGAAGTATCACGTTGCTCCGCCCGTCGGCTGGCTCAACGACCCGAACGGCTTTTCGTATTACAAGGGTGAGTATCACATTTTCTATCAGTATCATCCGTATTCCGTGAACTGGGGCCCCATGCACTGGGGTCACTCCACAAGTAAAGACCTGTGCCATTGGGAACATCAACCGATTGCAATTACGCCCGGTGCATTCTCCGAAGGTCACGAATGGTACGACTGGGACGGTTGCTTCAGCGGTTGCGGTTATGAGTTCGAAGGCAAGCTCTGGCTCATGTACACGTCGCAAAGGTTCAACGGACCCGGCGGCGTCAATTCTTCCGCAGAAAATCCTTCCGGCTACAATCCTTCCGGCAGTGCAGGCGGCGGCAATGTCACCGAGCGTCAGTGCTACGCTTATTCCGAAGACGGAATTAACTTCACGAAGTACGAAAAGAATCCGGTCATTGATATTCCGAACGATCATCCGATTATCGCCAACATCGACTTCCGCGATCCGAAAATCTGGGATCACAACGGAAAATATTATTGCGTAATCGGCAACAGAATCCGTGACCGCTCCCGCACGCAAATCGTCCTGTTCGAATCCGAAAACTTCTTCGATTGGACATTCAAATCCGTCGTCGCCATTTCTAAACCGGATTACTCCGAAGGCACCATGTGGGAATGCCCGGGCTTTGCACATTTCGGCGACAAATACGTCATGATTACTTCGCCGCAACATGTCCCGTACAAAGGCTACATGTTCCACAACATTCACCAAGCCGGTTACATGATCGGCACACTCGATTACGATCAAGGCGTATTCTATCGCGGCGATTTCTTCACTTTCGATCACGGCTTCGACTTCTACGCAACCACAATGATGAAAAATCCCGAAGGACGCTACTTCATTATTGCTTGGATGGCTGCTTGGCAAAGTCCCTTCCCCGAACAAGCAGACGGCTGGGCAACTATGCTGACCATTCCGCGTGAACTTCAGTTGAGAGAAGACGGCAAAGTCTATACCATTCCGCCCAAAGAACTCGAATGCATGCGCGGCGAAGGCGTTCACTTCAAAGACCTCGCGCTCGATAAGGAAACGACACTTGACGGCGTTAAAGGTACTTGCGGCGAATTGCTCTTTGATGTCGACGTTAATGCTTCGGGCAACAACTTTGAGTTTGAGCTCTTCTCGAATCGCAAAGACGATAAGACAGTCGTCAAATACTACCTCGAAGAGGGCAAACCCGTCATTGAGCTTAACCGCGACCAAACGATTGAAGGCGGCAAAGGCGTTCGCAAAGTCATTTTGCAACCCTTCAATGATATTCTCCAATTCCGCATTTTCCTCGACAAGTCCGCGATTGAAATTTTCATCAACGACGGTGCCGAAGTCATGTCGACCCGTGTCTATCCGCAGGAAGAATCTCAAAACATCGTCTTCATTCCGAAATCCGAAAAATTCGCAATCAAATCCCTCGACTGGTACGAGTTCTAAATTTTTTTTCGCAAACAAAAAACCGCTCCGAATTTTGGGGCGGTTAATTTTTTTACGAGGTGAGGAAAATGATTGTTCGGCAGACGACAAAAGCCTTGCTTGCCGAATCGCTCAAAGACTTGGCGCAATTCAAAGCCGTTGACAAAATCACGATAAAGAAGCTGACAAAAAATTGCGGGCTCACGTCGCCGACGTTTTACAATCACTTCCGCGATAAATACGACCTCATGGCGTGGATTTACAATCAAAAGGTCGAGGCGTCGATTAAAAATTTCGGGCAAGGCGATTCGTTCGAGGATGTCCTTTGCAAGTGGATGGAAATTGTTTTGGAGGACGAAAATTTTTACACGAACCTTTTAAAAAATGCCGTCGGACAAAATTCTTTCCGCTACGCCACAAACGACCACGCGATTAAACTTTTGGCAGAGTGGATAAAGTCTCGGCACAACCTCAACGAATTGTCACCGGAAATTTTTTTCTGCATAAGATTTTTCATGCGGGCTGTCTCGGAATTTGTAAGCGATTGGGCTTTGGAAAAGTGGGAATGTTCGCCGCGAGAGATGGCAAAATTTTTCGTAACGGCAATTCCCGCGCCGCTCAAGCCGCTTTTATTGCAGATTTAAATTCCCATAAATTTGCTTTATAAATTTCAAGCTTTATAAATTGAATTGGAGCCGACGCTTCTGTAAAATTCTTATAAAAATTTTTGGAGGTATTATTCATGCCGATGGTTAAAGACTATCTGTACAACAAATTCAAGCACGGTATCGAGGCGGGCAAGCTTCAATACGGAGTCGGGCAGGAAACGACTTCGGCAGAGGTCGCTGAAATTCTTGCAACGTCGAATTACGATTGGCTCTTCGTCGACGGCGAACACGGCGGGCACACCGTCACGACAATTTTGGACATCGCCAGAGCAATCGCGGCTTATGACATGACACCCGTCGTTCGCATTCCG
>JAFXTD010000017.1 GCA_017535925.1 Selenomonadaceae bacterium
AATTTTATTCTGTTCCATTGAGCGTCCGTTAAATCTTTGTGGTAAAATGAATTTGACATAAGTTGTTCACTTCTTTCAAACTCATTTTATCAAAGAACTGCTTATGTTTTTCTTTTACTTGAGTTTACCAACAGCCCCTAATTCCTAGTTCCTAATTATTTTCGCGCCCGAATATTATCAGATTCGCGCCGCTTTGGAAAGGGCTTCAAAAGTTTTTCAGATTGAACTGCTATATTGACGAAAAATATTTTTCGGAAGGGAAGATGTCTGAAGATGCGTGCGCTGAAAATTTTAACGGCAATCATTCTTATTTTAAGTTCGTTCGCCTCGCCCGCCTTTGCACAGAAAAAAATTTATATCAATTCGGCAAGCCGCCTCATGCTTTTTTATGACGACGACACGAAACTTGCAGTTTATCATTTGGGCTTGGGCAAGGTGAGCACCCCGACTCCGACCGGCTATTTTAAAATCACGAGCAAGGAAATTAATCCGCCGTGGATTGACCCTGACGACCCCGAATACGAAGTTCCTTCCGGTCCCGATAATCCTCTGGGCTATCGCTGGATGCAATTTTCCGGCAACTACGGAATTCACGGCACCAATCGCCCGGAAAGTATCGGCGGCTACGTTTCGAACGGTTGCATACGCATGAACGAACGCGACGTTGAGGAACTCTTTGACGCGGTGGAAGTAGGAACGCCCATTGAGATAACTTATAATCGCGTCGTCGTCGAAAAGACTCCCGAAGGCGACGTTGTCTATTACATTTATCCCGACGGCTACGGCATGCAAACCGTTACCGTTGCCGACGTGACCAAGTGGCTTGAACCTTTCGGCGTGTTGGCTTTCGAGAGCGAGTACGACATTTCTCAAAAGATTGAGGCGTCCGACGGCGAACCGACTTTTATCGGCAAGCCTTTCAACGTCGAAGTCAACGGGCAACTCACTCAACCGACCGATGCAAACAACACCCGATTTTTTGCCAAAGCTGTCCTGCGCGACGGAATAACTTATATGCCCGTCGTTCCCATTGCGAAAATTTTGCGGCTCAAGCTTGAATGGAACAAGACCGAATCGACGCTCAAAAGTCGTTACGGAAAAGTTGTTTGCTACGAGCGCAAGAGCCAACTCTATTGCAACGCCGACGACGCTCCGATTCTTTTCAATATGGAAGGCGGTTTGCAGACGAACAAAGACGGAGGAAAAATTTTCCGCTTCAAATCTTTGCCGGTAATCGAAAAGCCCGCCGAACCTCCCAAACCCGAAAAGCCTCAAGAACCTCAAAAAGACAAGAAGAAGAAAGACATTCCCAACACCGAAGTGGACGCTCCTTTCAAAAACAAAAAAGATGAGCCGAAGCCCGCCGAAGAAAAACTTGACAAGCCTGCCGAAAAATCAGATGCCGTCGACGAACTCAAGGAGGCTATCGGCGCATGAAAACTTTTTTGATAATCGACGGCAGCAGCGTTTTCTATCGTGCCTTTTATGCCTTGCCGTCTCTCACTGCTCCGAGCGGCGAACCTACCGGCGCGGTTGTCGGCTTCGCGAATATCATTTTGAAAATCTTGCGTGAACAATCGCCCGACCTCGCGGCGGTTGCACTGGATACTGCCAAGAAAACTTTTCGCAACGAACTCTTTCACGAATACAAAGCAACGCGTCAAGAAATGCCTGACGACCTCGCCGCTCAACTGCCCTTGCTGAAAAAATTTATCGAGGTTATCGGCTTAAAGACTTGTGCGGCGGCGGGCTACGAGGCGGATGACATTATCGGGACGCTGGCAACGCAGGCTTGCAAAAATTTTTCCGTGAAGATTTTGACGGGCGACCGTGATGCTCTTCAACTTATCAATGCCGCGACGAAAGTTTTGCTCAATAAAAATTCTGCCGTCGAGATTTACGACGAGAAAAAATTTTTCGACGAATACGGTTTTGCTCCCGCCAAGCTTGTCGACTTCAAAGCACTGCGCGGCGACACTTCCGACAACATCCCCGGCGTCAAAGGCATAGGCGATAAAACTGCTGCGACGTTGATTAAGGATTTCGGTTCGCTGGAAAATATTCTTGCCCGCCGCGAGGAAATCAAGTCAAAGAAAATTCGTGCCGCTTTGGAAAATTTTTCCGACGATGCGATTATGAGCAAGCGGCTTGCGCAAATTGTCTGCAACGTTCCCGAAATTTTTTTCAGCGCGGAAGATTTTAAGATTGTGCCCGACTTTAGCGGCGTCGAGGATTTTTGCAACCGTTACGCTTTGAATCGCCTCAAGAAAAAAATTCATGACCTCTTCGGCTTGGAAAATCTTTTCAGCAACGTGAAAGAAAATTTTTTGCAGGTGCCGGAAGTTCAGCCGCTTGACTTTGAAAAAATTTTCGCGGCGGAAAGTTTAACCGTTGCTCAACTTGAAAATCAATTCGCGATAAAAATTTCGGGCGGAGAAATTTTTTCGGCAACCCGTGAAAATTTGCAAAGGCTCTTCGAAAAATTCAACGGGAAAATTATTTTGAGCGGCGCAAAAAATTACTTCAAATCATTCCTAATTCCTAATTCCTCATTCCTAATTGTCTTCGACGTGGAGCTTGCGGCTTACCTGCTCTATCCCGAAATGGAAAGTTACACTTGCGAAAAACTTTTGCCGAAGGAATTTGACGGCTTGCAAATGCCCGACCAATCGCCCGCCGCAAACGCCGCCGCTCTTGAGAAACTTGCCAACCTCTACGAAAAAAAATTAGCCGCCGCCGATATGACGAGGCTTTATTCGGAAATTGAGTTGCCGCTCACGGAAGTTTTGGCTTGCATGGAAGAGCGCGGGGTTGTCGTCGACAAGATGAAGCTTGAAAAAAAATCCGCCGAAATGTCAAAACGAATCGACGCGCTCACGAAAAACATTTACGAATTGGCGGGCGAAACTTTCAACATAAATTCTTCGCAACAGCTCGCCGAAATTCTCTTTGTCAAGCTCAAGCTTCCGCCGATAAAAAAAACCAAGACCGGCTATTCGACGAACGCGGAAGTTTTGGAGGAGCTCAAGTGGCGGCATCCGATTGTCGAAAAAATTTTGAAGTACCGCGCCTTGACGAAATTGAAATCGACTTACCTCGACGGGCTGGGCAAGCTGATTGGCGACGACGGACGCATTCACACGAATTTTAATCAGACGGTGACGGCGACGGGCAGACTTTCCAGCTCCGACCCGAATTTGCAAAACATTCCGATTCGCAGCGAGGAAGGTCGAGAGATTCGTGCCTTGTTCGAGCCGGGCGCGAATTACGATTGCATTCTTTCCGCCGATTATTCGCAGATTGAACTTCGGCTCCTTGCGCACATGAGCG
The DNA here is from genome assembly GCA_017535925.1 of Selenomonadaceae bacterium. Classification (GTDB taxonomy): domain Bacteria; phylum Bacillota; class Negativicutes; order Selenomonadales; family Selenomonadaceae; genus Quinella. The sequence goes on from JAFXTD010000017.1 coordinate 3,331, forward strand.
GTGACGAAAATTTAATCGACGCTTTCATCAAAGGGCAAGACATTCACGCGAGGACGGCGGTGGAAGTTTTCGGCGTGCCGCTTGAGAAAATTACGCCCGACCTTCGCCGCAAAGCCAAAGCCGTCAATTTCGGTATCGTCTACGGAATCAGCGACTACGGGCTTTCACAAAATTTGAATATCAATCGGAAAGAGGCGGGCGAATACATTGCAAAATATTTTGAGCGTTATCCCGGTGTGAAAAATTTTTTGGACGAGACGGTTGCTCTGGCTCACAAATTCGGATACGTTACGACGATGTTCGGCAGGCGAAGACTTTTGCCCGCGATTAACAGCCGCAATTTCAATCTGCGCTCCCTCGCCGAACGCATGGCAATGAACACGCCCATTCAAGGAACTGCGGCGGACATTATCAAGTTGGCGATGATTCGTGCCGAAAAAAATCTTCACGGCTTCCGAAGCCGAATAATCATTCAAGTGCACGACGAACTTGTTTTGGAGGCAGTCGAAGCCGAGCTTGCCGATGTTGAAAAAATTTTGCGCGAGGCTATGGAAAACGTCGTAAAACTTTCGGTGCCGTTGAGTGTCGATGTTCACGGCGGAGCAAATTGGTCGCTTGCCAAGTAAAAATTTTTTCGACAAACATAAATGAAATCCCGCAGGAAACGCGGGAATTTTTTTTGGCAACGTTGACTTTGTAAATTAATTCAGCTAATATCATTCCATAAATGCAGTTAATCAACCTTTGCCATTGAGGAGGATTGAGAAGACTTTTCGCATTCGATACAAAAAAATTCATAGGAGGAAAAATTTATGAGCAATGCAGAACTTGACCTTCAGGCTCTGATAAAAAAAGCCGAAGCGCAAGAAAATTTCCCCGATGTCCCGCTTGACGAATTTACTCCGCCCACTTATGACGAGTGGAAGGAAGCTTGTATCGCCCTTTTGAAAGGCGCACCCTTCGAGAAAAAATTATTCACCAAAACTTACGAGGGCATTACCTTCAGCCCGATGTATTTCCACGCCGACACCGAGCCTATTCAACCCGCGAAGTCTTATCCGGGCATGGGCGATTATCTTCGCGGCGTCAAGGCAAACGGCTACGTCAACGCTCCTTGGGGTATCGCTCAAGCTTGCGACGAAACTTTCCCGAAAGAAAACAACGAACTCCTTAAGCACGAAATTGACAAGGGCTCGACGATTTACAATGTCAAAGTCGATTGCGCCACCCGCAAGGCAAAAGACGCTCGCGAATGTAAACATATCGGCAAGGGCGGTTGCAGCTTGACGACTCTCGGCGATGTCACCTCGTTGCTTAAAGACCTCAAGCTTGACGAATATCCGCTTTACGTTTATGCCGGCGAAAGTGCCTTGCCGCTCCTCGCAATGATTGTTGCTGCTGTCAAGAAAAACGGCGGCGATGTTTCCAAGCTCAAAGGCGTTATCGGTGCGAACCCGATAGCAGAATACGCGGCGAACGGTCGGCTCAATCAATACCTCGATAAGCTCTTCGACGAGGCAGCGAAAGCGGCTAAGTGGGCTGTCAAAAATGCTCCCGAACTCAAAACGCTTTTTGTCAAGAGTGATGTCTTCAGCGACGGCGGCGCAAATGACGTTCAGGAAGTGGCTTACACAATCTCGGCAGGCGTTGCTTATCTGCGCGAACTTTTGAAACGCGGCTTGACGATTGACGAGGCGGCTTCTCAAATTATGTTCGGCTTTTCTATGGGCGCGAACTTTTTCATGCAGATTGCCAAGCTCCGTGCAGTCCGTCCGATTTGGGCGCAGATTGTCAAAGCCTTCGGCGGCAATGAAGAATCGCAAAAGATTCACATTCACGGACGCCCCGCGAAATTTTTCAAGACCGTTTACGATCCCTACGTCAACATGCTGCGTGACACGACCGAACTTTTCAGCGGCGTTGTCGGCGGCGTCGACAGCTTCGAAAATTCAACCTTCGATGAGCCCGTTCGCAAAGGCGATGAGTTCAGCCGTCGTATCGCCCGCAACATGCAGATTATCTTGCAGGAAGAATTCGGACTTCTTCAACCGATTGACCCTGCCGGCGGCTCGTGGGCTGTCGAAACTTTGACCAAGCAGATTAAAGAAAAAATCTGGGCGGAGTTCCAAGTTATTGAAGGCAAAGGCGGAATTGTCGCCGCGCTCAAGGAAGGCTATCCGCAAGATGAGATTGCCAAAATTTGTGAGGCTCGTTTCAAAGCAGCGGAGACTCGCAAGGACAGAATCGTCGGCAACAACATGTATCCCAACATGACGGAGGAACGCATTGACGCCCGCGCCGAAAGTCAAGCCGAAAATATGAAAGTCCGCAAGGTCACGATTGATGTCTATCTTTCCAAAGTTGATTCTGCCGCTGTAGCAGACGCGCTCGCCAATGTTAAAGACGGTTGCGCATGTTGTGTGATTGCCGCCGCCGAAAAGGGCGCGACCATTGCCGAAATCAGAAAAGCTTTGGGCACGGCTGAAGTTGCCGAGATTAAAAAGATTGAGGCTCATCGTTGGAGCGAACGTTTCGAGGCTCTTCGTGAAAAAACAGAAAAGTTCAAAGCAGAGACCGGCGACAACGTCAAAATTTTCCTCGCGAACATGGGACCCATTCCTCAACACAAAGCCCGCGCAGATTTCACCACAGGATTTTTGCAAGTCGGCGCGTTTGAAGTCTTGGGCAACAACGGCTTCCCGACTGTCGACGAGGCAGCGGCGGCGGCTAAGGCTTCGGGCGCAGATGCGGTTGTCATTTGTTCGACCGACGCAACTTATCCCGAAATTGTTCCCGCACTTGCCCCGAAACTTCACGAGGCTCTCCCGAACGCTGTCGTTTATCTTGCAGGCACCGCTCCCGCAGAACTTGTCGATACTTACAAAGAAGCCGGCATTGACGATTATATACACGTCAAAGCGAATTGCTATAAAGTTATTCAAGCACTTCAACAGAAAAAGGGGATGGCATAATGGCTGAATATAAAAATCCTGACTTCACGCAGATTGGTCTTCAAGACGCCCCGACTTCTGACGCGGCAGAGTGGAAGGCTAAATTTGAAGAGGCGGCTAAGGCAAATTACGACGAACTCGTTTACAAGACAATGGAACATGTTCCCGTTAAGCCGCTGTACACGCATGACGAATACGCGAAAATGAATCACCTCGACTTCGTTAGCGGCATTCCTCCTTATCTGCGCGGACCTTATGCAACGATGTATGTTTTCCGCCCGTGGACTGTTCGTCAATACGCAGGCTTCTCGACGGCTGAAGAATCAAACGCTTTCTATCGTCGCAACCTCGCCGCCGGTCAAAAAGGTTTGTCGATTGCATTTGACTTGCCGACACACAGAGGCTACGACGCAGATAATCCTCGTGTCTTCGGTGACGTGGGCAAGGCGGGTGTCAGCGTTTGTTCAATGCTTGACATGAATATTTTGTTCAGCGGCATTCCCCTCGACCAAATGTCCGTGTCAATGACAATGAACGGCGCGGTTCTTCCGATTCTTGCTTTCTTCATTCAAAGCGGCATTGAGCAGGGCGTCGATAAATCCATTTTGAACGGCACGATTCAAAACGACATTCTCAAAGAGTTCATGGTTCGCAACACTTACATTTATCCGCCCGATATGTCAATGCGAATTATCGGCGATATTTTCGAATACACGACCAAATACATGCCGAAGTTCAATTCGATTTCAATCAGCGGCTATCATATGCAAGAGGCGGGCGCGCCTGCCGATATTGAGTTGGGCTACACGCTCGCTGACGGTCTCGAATACATTCGCACGGGTATCAACGCCGGCTTGAAGGTCGACGCCTTCGCAAAACGCTTGAGCTTCTTCTGGGCTATCGGCAAAAATTATTTCATGGAAGTTGCCAAGATGAGGGCGGCTCGTGTCCTCTGGGCGAAAATCGTCAAGCAGATGGGCGGCACCGATGCAAAGTCAATGGCTCTTCGCACGCACTGCCAAACTTCCGGCTGGTCGCTCACGGCGCAAGACCCCTTCAACAATATTTCACGCACGGTCATGGAGGCAATGGGCGCGGCTCTCGGTCACACGCAATCGCTTCACACGAACGCACTCGACGAGGCTATTGCATTGCCGACGGACTTCAGCGCACGTATCGCCCGCAACACCCAGCTTTACATTCAAGACGAAACAAGCGTTTGCAAGATTATCGACCCGTGGGGCGGCTCCTACTACGTCGAGGCTCTCACGAACGAAATTATTCGTCGCGCTTGGGCTCACATTCAAGAGATTGAACAACTCGGCGGCATGGCAAAAGCTATCGCAACCGGTTTGCCGAAAATGCGTATCGAAGAGGCGGCGGCTCGTCGTCAAGCGCGTATCGACTCCGATCACGAAACGATTGTCGGCTTGAACAAATTCCGCCTCGATAAGGAAGACCCGTTGCAAATTCTTTCCGTCGACAACACCGCCGTCCGCAATGCGCAGGTTGAACGCCTCAACAAACTCCGCGCCGAACGCAACGAGGATGATGTCCGCGCAGCTCTTGAGGCTATCACAAAGGCGGCTGAATCTCGTGACAACGGCAACTTGCTTGAGGCTTCCGTCGAGGCGGCTCGTGTTCGTTGCTCACTCGGTGAAATTTCCGATGCGATTGAAAAAGTCAGCGGACGTTATCAAGCCGTGATTCATACAATTTCGGGCGTCTATTCCAAAGAATTCGGCGACGACGGAAAACTTGACAAAGCCCGCGCAATGGCAGATAAGTTTGAAGAACTTACGGGGCGTCGTCCGAGAATTTTCGTTGCGAAGATTGGTCAAGACGGTCACGACCGCGGCGCAAAAGTTATCGCGTCGAGTTTCGCAGATTTGGGCTGGGATGTCGATGTCGGTCCGCTCTTCCAAACGCCCGAAGAAACTGCCCGCGATGCCGTCGATAACGATGTGCACCTCGTCGGATTCAGTTCATTGGCAGCGGGACACAATACCCTTTTGCCCGAACTCGTCGACGAACTCAAGAAACTCGGTCGCGAGGATATTCTCGTTGCAATCGGCGGCGTCATTCCCGTTCAAGATTATCAATTCCTCTACGACCACGGCGCAGTTGCGATTTTCGCGCCCGGCACCAACATCCCCGAAGCCTCAATGAAACTTTTGAACATTTTAATTGAACGCGCTAAAGAAGAAGAGGACGCCGGCTGAAATGCAATTAGAAATGCGTAATGCGCAATGAATTGGCGAAAAAATTAACCGTCAGGCATTTGAGCTTGACGGTTTTCTTTTTGCTGTGAAAAATTTTTCGTGATTTTGAATTGACAAAAAAAAAAAATAACTATTATAATGCACACAAGAGACCCCCAAAGATTTTTTAAGGAGATGGTTCTATGGCTGTGAAAACAAACAATACGAGCAACACGCTCGTCAAAGGCACCAACAAAGCAGATGACATTTTTAATAACGCCTCAAACGTAACAATTCAAGCCGGCAAAGGCAACGATTACATTGACAACGGTGTTGACAGTAGCAATGTTGCTTTTGCAAAAAATGTTTCAATTTACGCCGGTGGTGTTTCTTTCGTCGGAGGCAACAATGTTTCAATCAGCGGCGGCACCGGCAATGACACAATAACAAATACCGGCTCCAATGCGACAATCAACGGCGGAACAGGAAACGACATCATTGGCAACGGCTACAGGGGTTCCAATGTGCTGTTTAAATACAGCGGCGGTAACGATTTAATAACCGGCTTTAACTCAACGAGCACGCTTCAAATTGTGTCGGGTAAAATGAATTCCGTTATCTCTTCAAACGGTACAGATTATTTCTTGGGCGTCGGCACCGGTACAATCACGTTGGCGGGCGCGGCAGGACTCGACAAAGTCAACATCATCAATTCCAAAGGCAAAGAAATTAATTTTAAGGTTAAGGCTCCCAAAATTGTCGGGACAAGCGGTGACGATTATCTATCCAACTACGTGGACGGCGCGACAATCAGTTCGGGCAAGGGCAATGATTCTATCAATAACAGCGGCTCCAAAGTTACAATCACGGGCGGCGCGGGCAACGATTCGATTAGAAACTACGGCTCAAACTCGACAATCAACAGCGGCTCCGGTAACGATTCCATTTATAACTACGACAACAATAACATCACAATTCTCGCTGGTGTGGGTGATGATTCAATTTTTAATTCCTCTTCCAACTCGGTAATAATCGACACGGGCGCGGGCAACGATACAATTAAAAACTACAGCTCAACCTTGACAATCGACGGTGGCTCTGGTAACGATTCCATTTACAGCTGGGGCTCGAATGTTTTATTTAAGTATAGCGGCGGCAATGACATTATCGACGGTTTTAACTCGACCTCTACTTTGCAAATTTCTTCGGGTACACTCAGCTCTGTAACCACGAACGGCTCGGATTATTTTTTGAATATAGGAAAAAATATTTTACGTCTGAATAGCGTAGCTAAGTTGGAAAAAGTCAACATCGTAAACGCCAAAGGTAAAGCGATTAAATTCAAAGTTAAGGATATAACTCGCTCCAACAAAAAGAATAAAGTTAAGATTACCTGCAAGGCGGAAAGAGATAAGATTATAAACAGCGGCAACAAAGTTACGATAGTCGGCGGCAAAGGTGACGATACTATTGACAGTAGCGGCTCGAACGTCAGCATTTACGGCGGCACAGGCAACGATTCCATTGTAAGCAACAAAGTTCGGGATGAGACAACTAAAAAGTATATTACTCCTGATAAAGCTACTGTTTTGGGCGGTGCGGGTGAAGATTATATTTCCAATTACGGTGGCTCGAATGTAATTATCGACGGTGGCGAAGATAACGATCGTATTTACACATACGGCGGCTCTAAGGTAAAAATTGATGCCGGCAAAGGCGACGATTACATTGATATTACGAATAGCTTTTCAGATCTTTATCCAAGCAACTCGACAATCAACGGCGGCGACGGCAACGATTCCATTCACAATAACGGCATCTACGGCAAAGGTTCACTTTCAGGTATGGTTTATAACGGTGGAAACGGCAATGACGAAATGCTTATTGCATTCTCTCATCACTCAACTATAAACGGCGGCTCAGGAAATGATTTAATTAACAACGACGGTTCGAACATGACAATCGACTCTGGTACTGGTGATGATACCATTAGAAATGACGGTCATAAGGTTACAATAGACAGCGGTACTGGCAATGACTTTGTCTGGAATCATGTCTCATATGTAACAATCAGTAGCGGAGCTGGCAATGATACTATCTGCAACGAAGATAATGGTTCCTACTCGTCGATAAACGGCGGCAACGGCAATGATAGCATTGAAAATCATGGCGACAACGTCATGATTTTGGGCGGCTCCGGTAACGATTTCATTAACAACAGCAGCGGCAATAATGTTTCACTCTGGGGCGGCAAAGGAAATGATTCGCTCTACGGCGGCTACTACTATCGAGAGGTTTTTATCTACAAGTCCGGCGAAGGCACTGATAAAATTTTCAATTACCGTTCGGACGATATGCTGGAAATTCTCAAGGCGAACGGTGAAGCGGGAGGCTCTTTCGATAAAGCGACTTTCAGCGGAGGCGTGCTCACTCTTGCAATCAACGGAGGAGGCTCTGTCATCTTCGACAACGTCAACGCGGGCGACGAATTTAATATCAACGGCAAGACTTACACAATCAAAGACGATACTCTCAAGTAGAGGGCAGTTTTAAACTTTCGACAAAAAACCGTCAGGCATTTGAGCTTGACGGTTTTTATTGCTTGACGGTCTATCTTAAAAAATATAAACTGCACAAAGTCAATCAATGGAGGAGGAAATTTTATGCAGGTGACAAAGACAGAACTTGACGGCGTCTTGATTATCGAACCGAAAGTTTTCGGGGACGCTCGCGGCTGGTTTATGGAAACGTGGTCGGCTCGCAAATTCGAGGCGGCAGGTTTGAATTTCAATTTCGTTCAAGACAATCAATCTTACTCGGCACATCGCGGAACTCTGCGCGGCTTGCACTATCAGACGGCTCCTTTCGCTCAAGCCAAGCTCGTCCGTTGCACTCGCGGAAAACTTTTGGATGTGGCTGTCGACATTCGCGAAGGCTCCAAAACTTTTGCCAAGTGGGTCGCCGTCGAACTCACCGCCGAAAATAAAAAGCAGTTGATGATTCCTCGCGGCTTCGCTCACGGCTTCCTCACGCTGACCGACGACGTGGAAATTCAATACAAAGCGGACAATTTTTATTCGCCGACCTGTGACGGAAATATCATTTGGAACGACGCCGAAATTAAAATCGATTGGCCGTTTGAACCGACGATTCTCGCCGACAAAGACGCCAAAGCCCCGACGCTCCGTGAACGCCTCGCTCGCGGCGAATTGAGATTTTAATCATGGATTTCACACGTGAACAATCAGAGGCGATTGAGGCTCGCGGCGAAAATATTTTGGTGGCGGCGGGCGCGGGTGCCGGCAAAACAAGTACCCTCGTCGAACGCGTCGTAAAGTTGTTGCTTGAAAATTTTTGCGAAGTCGACGAACTTTTAATCATGACTTTCACGAACGCGGCGGCTCTGGAAATGCGCTCGCGAATTCAAGCGGCACTCACGAAACGACTTGAGACCGAACTTGACGGAGAAAATCTGATTCGCCTCGAAAAGCAAATTATCTTTTTGAGCGGCGCGCAAATTTCAACCTTCCACTCTTTTTGCCAAACGGTTTTGCGCAGAAATTTTTCGCGAATCAACCTCGATCCGAAATTTCGCACGGGCGACCTCAACGAACTTGACATTCTCAAGCACGAGGTCATCGAGGAACTTTTCGAGGAAAATTATTCAAGCGACACGTTCAAAAAATTTACCGACGAATTTGGCGGAAGCGTTCACGGCGACGAACGACTGCACGAAATGATTCTTAACTTGCACGAATTCGCGTTGAGCATGCCTTATCCCGAAACTTGGCTTGATTCTTTGGCGGAGCCTTACGACTTGCCCGAAGACGCCCGTCTCGAAGATGTTGCTTGGTTCAAATTTCTCAAGCCGCACATTTTCGACACGTTGCAAAAAATTTTCGACGCCTGCGCGGAGGCTTACGACCTCGCCGAAAAAAATAATATCAAAGTCAAAGTTATTCGCGGCGATTTTGAAAAGCTCAACTGCTTGAAAACTTCGCTTGACGATTGGAACGCGCTTTACGATAAAATTTGGGCGATAAGCTTTGACAATTTCGGCGGAGGAAAATTTGTCGACGACAGACTGATTATCAAAGACAAGATAAAATCTTTGCATGACAGTTACAAGGATAAACTTCTTGCTCTGCGCGAAAAATATTTCCTCGCCGACGAAAACAAAATGCTTGCCGACTTGCGCGAACTTCACGAGCCGATTAAAGAGCTTGTCCGCGTGACGAAAGTCTTTGCAAAAAAATTTTCCGAAGCCAAACGCGAACGAGGCATTATCGACTTCAACGACATGGAACATTTCACGCTGAAGATTTTCGACACCGCGCCCGAAGTCGCCGCCGCTTACCGCGAAAAATTTAAATTCATCATGGTCGACGAATACCAAGACACAAACGGCGTGCAAGAGGCGATTGTCCAAAAAATTTCTCGCGGAGACAATTTGTTTTTCGTCGGCGATGTCAAGCAGTCGATTTATCGTTTCCGCCTCGTCGATTCCTCGAACTTCAAAGGCAAAATGAATTCTTATCGCGGAATAAATTTGTCGAAGAACTTTCGCAGCCGTGAGAAAATTATCGCGGCGATTAACGAAATTTTCAAGCGGCTGATGAATTTACAAGCGACCGAAATTGAATACGACGAGGAGGCTCAACTTAAATTCGGCGCAAGTTATGAAGTCGGCGAAAATTATTTTGACGAACGCCCAGAATTTTTTATCCTCAAGAAGGAAAAAGAGGTCGACGACGACAGCAAAGAAATTCAACTTGAAATGCGCTTTATCGCCGATAAAATTCACAAGCTGATTGCCTCGAAGAAACTCGTGCGCGACGGCGAAGGTTATCGCCCCGTTGAATTCAAGGACATTGTGATTTTGCATCGTTCGCCGAAGACGCAGGCGTTTGAAATTCTTGACACGCTGAAAAAATTCGGAGTGCCGGCTTACGTGCCCGACGAGGAAAATTTTTTTCGGACGACGGAGATTCAAATTTTGACAAGCCTGCTGAATTTGTTGGACAACGTGCGCCAAGATATTCCGCTTGCCGCCGTCATGATGAGTTCGATTGGCGGTTTCAGTGCGGAAGAATTGGCGGAGATAAGAATTGCGAATCCCGACGAAGATTTTTACACGGCGGTGAGTCACGGCTCCGACAAGTGCAAAAATTTTTTGTCCAAGCTCAATCGTTGGCGCGAGGCAGCTCGTCAACTGGGTGTGCCCGAACTTTTGAACATGCTTTATCGCGAAACGGGTTATTATGATTCGGTCGGCAAGGAGGAGCGCGGTGACGTTCGGCAAGCCAATTTGCGAATCATGATTGACCATGCCGCCGCCTTTGAAACGACCGAGGCTCGCGGGCTTTCACGTTTCGTCGAATTCATAAAAAAAATTCGTGAGGTCGGAAAGGATTTATCGACGGCAACCACTCTCGGCGAAAATGAAAACGTCGTGCGCGTCGTCACGATTCACAAGAGCAAAGGGCTTGAATATCCCGTCGTGTTCGTGGCGGGCATCGGCAAGCAATTCAACTCGGAAGATTACACGCGGGCGAAAATTTTCAAGCACAAAGAATTCGGTATCGGAGTTCATCGAACGCCCAAAGATTCTCAACTAAAAGTCAAGACTTTGGCGACTCAAGCGGTCTCAAAAAAAATCGCGGACGAATCACTTGCCGAAGAGCTGAGGATTTTGTATGTGGCATTGACGCGGGCGAAAGAAAAATTAATTTTGGTCGGGACGACAAGCGAAAAGAAACTCAACGAATTAAAATCCGTCGACGTGCTGGACGACTACGAAATTTTATCGGCGAATAAATTCATGGATTGGTTGTTGCCGATAAAGGACGCACTGGAACCTTTTATCGCGGCGGAGATTGTCCCGCAGTCGAAGGTTTTGGAAATTGAGGAGCGAAAATCTGACGCGGCTCAAGAAAAAATTTTGCAGGCACCCGAAAAACTTTCAACTTCGCCGCTTGAAAAAATCCCCGCGAAACTTTCCGTCACCGAACTCAAACGCCGCGCTTCTTCAATTAGTAATGAGGAATTAGGAATTGGGAATGATTACGCCGCAAATTTAATTCCTAATTCCTCATTCCCAATTCCTAATTATGTTTATCGTCGACCCGCTTTCATGCAGAAGAAAGAAATTTCCGGCGCGGAATTCGGCTCGCTCATGCACAAGGTCATGCAGAGTTTGAACTTGAGCGGCAACTTGTCGACAAAGGGAATCGCCGCTCAAGTCGAGGAACTTGCCAAGCGCGAAATAATTTCGGCGGAACACGTCAAGCTGATTAAAGCGGAGCGGATAGCAAAATTTTTCGCAAGCGAACTCGGTCAACGGCTCGTCAAGGCGCAGGAATTTTATCGTGAGCTGCCTTTCAGCCGATTGATTGACGCGCAGAAATTTTTTCACGTCGACGAAAAAATTTTTATTCAAGGCATAATCGATTTGCTGTTCAAAGACGCGGCGGGCAAGTGGATTCTGCTTGATTACAAAACCGACCGCGATTCGCCCGATATTGCCGAACGCTATCGGGTGCAGATTGAACTTTATACGGCGGCCGTCGAGGCTCTGCTCAAAATAAAAATCGCGGAAAAATATTTGTACCTGCTCAACGGCGGACGGCTTATTCAATTAGGAATGAGGAATTAGGAATTAGGAATGATTACGATGCGAATTCAATTCCTCATTCCTCATTCCTAATTCCTAATTGTTAAAAAGGAGGTTTTAAAATGATAAAAGTTTTGGTCAACGGCGCGCTCGGTCGCATGGGAAAAACTGTTTGCGGCGCGGTCAAAGCCGATAACGAATTGGAACTTGTCGGAGCGGTCGACATGTTCGAGGGCGAAGTCGAAGGCTTGAAGGTTGAGACGAATCTTGACGCCGCCTTGAAAAAATTTTCGCCCGATGTCATGGTTGACTTCACGCGCCCGAACGTCGTCTTTCAAAATGTGATGACCGCGCTTGAAAATAAAGTTTCGCCCGTCGTCGGCACAACCGGCTTGAGTGACGAGGCTAAAGAAAAAATTCGTGAACTTGCCGAAAAAAATTCCACGCCCGCATTTATCGCTCCGAACTTTGCATTGGGCGCGGTGCTCATGATGTTAATCGCGCAAAAGGTCGCCAAGTTCATGCCCGACGTTGAGATAATTGAACTTCACCACGACAAAAAACTCGACGCGCCTTCGGGCACGGCAGAACTTACCGCAAAAATGATTTCGGAAGTTCGCCCGCCGCATAAGCAGGGTCACCCCGAAGAAGTCGAACGCTTGCCGCATGTCAGAGGAGCCGAAGTCGACGGCATAAGAATTCACAGCGTGCGCTTGCCCGGCTACGTCGCTCATCAAGAAGTTATCTTCGGCGGGCTCGGACAGACTTTGACGATTCGCCACGACTCGACGGGTAGAGATTCTTTTATGCCCGGCGTCGTGCTTGCCTGCAAAAAAATTCGCGGGCTCAAAGGTTTGACGGTCGGGCTCGATAAAATTTTGGACTGATGAAAAATCTTTTGCTTGACGCGATTTTATTTGCGCTGTTCGTCGCGGAATTGAGTTTCCATCACTTGCCGAAGATTCTTCACGAAATTTTGGGCGTGACAATGGCGGCGGCAATCATTCTTCACGTCGCGATAAATTTTCGGCGGTTCAAGTCGCTGTTCAAAAAAATTTCGCCTCGAAAAATTTTTTCCGTGACGATAAATTTTGCGTTGATAATCTGCGCGGCGATAATCTTTTTTACAAGCGTGCCGATGTCGAATTATCTTTTTCCCGACCTCGCAACTTCCGAACTTCGACGCAACATGACAATTCACCAACTGCACACCGCCGCGCCTTACGTCATGATGATTTTAATCGGGGCGCACGTCGGACTTCATTGGGAAGAATTGCGGCAAAGATTCTTCAAACGATTCGTCTCGGAAAATTTTCTCAAGGCGGCGGCGATAATCTTATCGGCGGTCGGTCTCGTCGGCTTGTCTTTAAATCGTTTCCTCGACAGAATTTTAATGAAACATATTTTCGCGACACCCGCAACGGATTTAATCGCGCCGCTGTTCATGTTGCTGATTGTCGGCGGCGTGATTTTTTTCGCGACGATAACTTTCCTTATCGATAAAAAAATTTTCGGGAGGCGACCATGAAAAATTTGATAATAGTCGGCGTCGGAGGTTTTGCCCGTGAAGTTTATTGGCACGCGCAAAAATCTTTGGGCTTCGGCGAAGACTGGCAGATAAAAGGTTTTCTCGACGGCGACGTTAAGCTTGCGGCGGAGGAATATGCTCTCTTGCCCGATAAAGTTCTCAGCGATGTTGACACCTACGAAATTTGCTCGGACGATGTTTTTGCCTGCGCGGTCGGTTCGCCGAAAGTTCGTCGTCATCTCGTCGAAAAAATTTCGGCTCGCGGCGGAGAATTTATCAACGTAATCAGCAAGCTTGCCCAAATTATTCCGACGGCAAAAATCGGGCGCGGAGTGATTGTTTCGCCTTTCGTCGGCATAAGCGACAGGGCGGAGGTCGGTGATTTCGTTGCCTTGAATGCACAGACGATTATCGGGCACGACGTTCGGCTCGGAGAATTTTCTTGCGTCATGCCTCACGTTCACATTGCCGGCAACTGCAAAATCGGCTCGGAAGTTTTCGTCGGGAGCGGCGCGATTGTCCTTCCGAAAGCCAAAGTCGGTGACGGTGCAACGGTCGGCGCGGGCTGTGTTGTCTTGAAAAAAGTTCGGGCGGGAGCAACCGTCTTCGGAAACCCCACTGTTGAATTCAATTAGGAATTAGGAATGAGGAATTTAGAATGAATGTTGAAGAATTTATTAAAAAACTTGTCGACTTGATGGACACTGACGCCGAAATAAATTTGTCGACGAAGCTCGCGGACGTTGAGGCTTGGGATTCGTTGAGCATGGTGTCGTTTTATTCCTTCTGCGATTCAAAACTCAATCGGCGGCTCTTGCCCGAACAAATTAAATCCGCGCAGACCGTCGAAGATTTATTCAAGCTGGCAACGGGTGAGGCGTCATGACGAACGCGATTTTGCTTGACGAAAAAGACAACGTCGCCACCTGCACTTCCAAAGCTGCGGCGGGCTATACGATTAAAATTCTCGGCGGCGGAGAAATTATTTGCGTCGAGGACATTCCGATTTGGCACAAGGTTGCACTGAAAAAAATTTCCTGCGGCGAAAAAATTTTCAAGTACGGAGAAATTATCGGCGAGGCGTCAAAGGACATTGCGGCGGGTGGTTGGGTTTCCGATAAAAATATTTTCAGCGTGCCGCGAGACTATGCAAGCGAGATGATTTAAATGAACTTTTACGGATACAAGCGGGCGGAAGGTCGTGCGGGCATTCGCAATCACGTTTTGATTTTGCCGACATGTGCTTGCGGAAGTGAGACAGCCAGAATCGTTGCAAGCCAAGTGCGCGGCGCGGTCAACATAATTTTTAACACGGGCTGTTCTGACGTTCAAGCCAACACAGATTTATCGCAAAAAATTTTGACGGGCTTCGCGTGCAATCCGAACGTCTTCGGCGTCGTGATTATCGGCTTGGGTTGCGAGACGGTTCCTCATGCCAAACTGCGCGACAAAATAAAATCCATGACGACCAAGCCCGTAATTTCTTTCGGCATTCAAGAGGAAGGCGGCACTCTCAAGACGATTGAAAAGGCTGTTCGTGCTGCGCGGGACTTGGCGGCGGAAGCGGCTCTTCAACAAAAAGAACTCTGCGACATTTCCGAATTGCTGATGGGCATTGAGTGCGGCGGCTCCGATGCGACAAGCGGCATTGCCTCGAATCCTGCAGTCGGCAATCTAAGCGACAAATTGATTGACTTGGGCGCGTCGACTTTGATGAGCGAATCGATTGAGTGGATTGGCGGCGAACATGTTTTGGCGAAACGGGCGGCGACTCCCGAACTTCACAACCGAATCATAAAAATTTGCGCTGACTATGAGGCTCATTTGAAAGCGGCGGGTCAAGATTGTCGAGCCGGTCAACCGACACCCGGAAATAAATTCGGCGGGCTGTCGACCATCGACGAAAAAAGTTTGGGCTGTATAAAAAAGGGAGGCACGCGTCCGATTGTCGAGGTTCTCAATCAAGCAGAACGTCCCACTAAGCGCGGCGCAATCGTCATGGACACGGCGGGCTACGATATTTCTTCGGTGACTTCGATGGTTGCTGCCGGTTGCAACGCGATTATCTTCACGACGGGACGAGGTACTCCAACAGGCAACGCGATTGTTCCCGTGCTCAAAGTCACTGCCAATGCTCAAACTTTTTCTTGGATGGAAGATAATATCGACGTTGACTTGAGCGGGATTATCGCCGGCGATTTGACGATAAGCAATGCGGGCGATTTGCTTTTGAAAAAAATTCACGACGTGTGCAACGGGCGGCTCACTAAGGCTGAAGCTTACGGCTTTTCGGATATCGCGGTTGACCACGTCTGCCGATTCGTTTAGGAGAGAAAAAATTTGAGTGTAACTTTTGATTTTAAAGGAAAAAATTTTGTGGTGGTCGGAGCGTCGTCGGGTATCGGTCGTCAAACGGCGATTGAACTTTCACACAGCGGCGCGAACGTCTTGGCTATCGGCAGGAACTTGGAACGCCTCGCCGAGCTCAAAAAAAATTCGCCATTGAGTCTCGTGAAACATCCGCCGCGAATTTTTACCGAACAACTTGACGTGCTCACTGCGACGCCCGAAGATTGGTCGGAGGTTTTGGACAACTTCACGAGCGTGGTCGGCAGAATCAACGGCGGAGTTTATACGGCAGGCATTTGGGGTTTGACACCGCTGAATTCTTTTGACGAAGCTCTTGCCCATAAAATTTTCGACACAAGTTTTTGGGGCGCGGTTAATTTCGTTCAAAGTGCAACACGAAAAAAATTTTCTGACGGCGGCGCGTCGTTTGTGTTGATGAGTTCGATAGCCGGCGAATTCAGCGGAAAATCTTTGTTCGCGTATTCGGCGGCAAAAGCGGCGGTTCAATCGGCGGTAAAATCTTTCGCGGCGGAAATAATTCGCAACAAGCACAGAATAAATTCGGTGGCACCCGCGCTTGTCAAAACGGAAATGATGCAAAACGAAATGTATGCGGCGGCGGCAAGTGAGGAAATTATTTCGCGGCATCTCTTGGGCGTCGGCACGGCTCGTGACGTTGCGGGCATGATTTTATTTTTGTTGAGCGACAGGGCGGCTTGGATAACCGGTCAAAATTTTTTCGTGGACGGCGGCTATACCGTCGGCTCTTATACTTAAAAATTTTATAATCTTAAGTGTGGCAAAAATTTTTTACGCCTTGGTTGCAGGGCGTATTTTTTTTGCATATAATCGCAACATGGGAGGCTGAAAATTTATGGGAGTACGATATATCAGCGGCGGCGAGAGTCACGGTTCGCGGCTGACTTGCATTTTGGAAGGTTTGCCTGCCGGTGTGAAAGTTTCAAGCGATTTTGTCAATGCGGAACTCAAACGTCGGCAAGGCGGCTACGGGCGCGGCGGGCGCATGAAAATTGAAAGTGACACCGTCGAATTTTTATCGGGCATTCGTTTCGGCGAGACGATTGGCAGCCCGATAACTTTGAGCGTCGTTAATCGCGATTGGCAAAATTGGCAAGACCGTATGAGCGCGGAAGGCATTCCCTTCGGCGAAAAGGTAACCAATGCTCGTCCCGGTCATGCAGACTTGACGGGCGCGGCGAAATATAATCGTTCTGACGTTCGCGACATTTTGGAGCGCTCTTCCGCCCGTGAAACTGCAATGCGTGTTGCGGCGGGTGCCCTGTGCAAAATTTTTCTTAAAGCTTGCGGCATCGAAATCAGCGGCGAAGTTTTGAGCGTCGGAGGCGTGACGGGCGAGGCTGAAATTAAAAAGCGTATCGACGAGGCAAAATCTTTGGGCGATACAGTCGGCGGCATTTTCGAGATAAAAGTTTCGGGCGTTCCGGCGGGCTTGGGCAGTCACATTCAATGGGATAAAAAACTTGACGCGAAATTTGCGGCGGCGTTCATGTCGATTCAAGCAGTCAAGGCTGTCGAACTCGGCGACGGTTTTTCAAATGCCTCCAAACTCGGCAGCGAAGTTCACGACGAAATTTTTATCGACGACGGAAAAATTTTTCGCGAGACAAATCGGGCGGGCGGCTTCGAAGGCGGCATGACCAACGGCGAAGATTTAATCATACGCGCGGCAATGAAACCCATTCCGACTTTGATGAAACCTCTGCGGACTGTCGACATTGCAACGAAACTTGAGACGACGGCGAGCAAAGAACGTTCGGACACCTGCGCGATATGGGCGGCTGAAGTCGTCGGCGAGGCAATGGCGGCTGTCGTCACGGCTGATGCGGTTGTCGAAAAATTCGGCGGCGATGCTCTGTGCGATACGCTTGCCAACTTGAAAAATTATCGTGAACGGCTTGCGAGGGATTTCGGCTTATGAAAGACAATGTAATTTTAACGGGCTTTATGGGAACGGGTAAATCCAGTCTCGGAAAACTTTTGGCGACGAAACTCGGACGCCCCTTCGTTGACATTGATAAAAAAATTGAGGCGGAACAAAAACTTTCCATCCCGAAAATTTTTGAACGCTTCGGCGAGGAACATTTCCGCGAGCTTGAAAAAGTTGCAGTCAAAGAATTGAGTGAGCGGCGCGGGCTTGTGATTGCGACGGGCGGCGGCACGATTAAGGACGAGGAAAATCTTCGCCTGCTGAAAAATTCGGGCGTGCTGATTTGTTTGACGACGGAGCCTGAAGAAATTTTTAATCGGACGGCTCGGCACGGTGAACGACCTGTCCTCGACGGCGGCGGCAACGAACGACTTGAGACGATTAAAAAACTTTTGGCGGAGCGAAAAAAATTTTACGACTGCGCAGATTATCAAGTTGACACGACGGAGTGGTCGCCGATTCAAATTATCGATGATATTTGCCGCTACCTGCGCCAATTCAGGAGTTGAGCACATGGAAATTCGCAAATGCACTGTTGCGGAGTCAAAATCCGTCGGCGAATTTTATGACAGAGTCGTCAAGTTCATGGACGCCAACAACGTCAATTATACGAAGTGGCGTTACAAAATTTATCCGTCAACCGGTTACGCCCGTGACGCGGCGCGGGCGGGCAATTTATTTGTCTGCATCGACGGCGAAAAAATTTATGCGGCATTCGTCTTGAGTGAAGATCCCGAAGGCGATTACTCGAAAGTCACTTGGTTGAAAAATTTGGCGGTCGGAGAATTTTTGGTGCTTCACGCATTCGCGGTTGCGCCCGATTGCCAACGTCAAGGGCTCGGCAAAAAAATCGTCGAATACTGCATAAACTACACCGCCGAAAATTATCGTGCGCTCCGTGTGGATATCGTGCCCGAAAATTTTCCCGCGAAGAAATTTTACGAAACTTGCGGATTTAAATTCGTCGGCACGGCTGACTTGGGGCGAACTTCTACAGGCGTTCCGCAATTTTGTTTGTACGAAAGGAATTTGTAATGATTGAAGTTTTGGTTGACTTGGGCGCGAAGAACTACAAAATTTTTATCGGCGAAAATATTTTGAGCGGCGTCGAAAATTTTGTCACAGGCAAGGCTCTGCTCGTCACGCAAAAAAATATTCCCTGCGAAAAAATTTTTCCTTACGAGGTCGCGCTGATTCCCGACGGCGAAACTTCCAAGAGTTTGCAAGAGGCTGAAAAAATTTTCACGCGGGCGATTGAATGCGGCTTGGACAGAAAATCTTTCGTGATTGCTTTGGGCGGCGGCGTTGTCGGAGATTTGGCGGGCTTCGTTGCGGCGACGTTCATGCGCGGCATTAATCTGATTCAAATTCCCACGACGCTTCTTGCGCAAGTCGATTCTTCCGTCGGAGGCAAGACTGCCGTCAATCACGCGCTCGGAAAAAATTTAATCGGAGCCTTTCATCAACCCCGCGCGGTTTTTATCGATTTGAAATTTCTTGAGACTCTGCCCGAACGCGAAATTAAATCCGGGCTCGGCGAGGTCGTCAAGTACGGCGTCATAAGCGACGAAAAATTTTTCACTTACCTTGAGGACAACGCCGAAAAAATTTTGCAACGCGACTTGAAAATTTTGGCGCACGTCGTCAAAAGAAGTTGCGAGATTAAAGCTGAAGTCGTTGCCGCTGACGAAAAAGAATCCGGCTTGCGAAGGATTTTGAATTTCGGACACACTATGGCGCACGCGATTGAGGAGGAGACGGCTTACAAAAAATTTCGTCACGGCGAGGCGGTTGCCGTCGGCATGATTGCGGCGGCTCAAATCAGTTGCGAACTTGGCAAGACTTCTTCGGAAAAAGTTTTGCGGCTTGAACGTCTGATAAAACGATTCGGCATGGTCACGAATTGCGCGGGGCTTGACGCCGATAAACTTTACAACGTGACTTTCCGCGACAAAAAAACCGTCGGCGGCGTCGTGAACTGGGTGCTTATGAAAAATTTCGGCGAGGTTGAAATTTGCAATGACGTGCCCGAAGCGATTGTCAAAAAAGTTTTCGGGAGGCTTTGTTCAATTGGGAATTGGGAATGAGGAATTGGGAATGGAGATAAGAATTGCTGACGACTTCGACTTGAAAAAAATCGTAGACAGCGGGCAATGTTTCCGCCCGAAAGAAATTGAGTCGGGTGTCTTCCGATTTATTGTCGGCGAAAAAATTTTGCACCTTCGCGAACGCGGCGACCAAACTTTTGAGGCGGATTGTTCGTCGGAGACTTGGGAGAGCGTCTGGAAAAATTATTTCGACCTCGACACGAACTACGCAAATATTCGGCGCGACATTGAAAGTTTTGCGGCGGGCAAGCCTTACGAAAAAATTTTAATCGACGCGACGAACTTCGGCAAAGGCATTCGGATTCTCAAGCAGGAGCCTTTTGAAATGTTGATAAGTTTCATAATCAGCCAGCGGAAAAATATTCCGTCAATCAGAAGTTCCGTCGAAAAAATCTGCGCGAGATTCGGTCAACAAGTCGGCGAAGTAAATCTTTTCCCGCGTCTTGAGGAGTTCACGGAAAATTTGACGGGCTTGGGTCTTGCTTACAGGAAAGATTACATTCGCGACGCCTTGAAAAAAATTTCGGGCGGCGAGATAAATTTGACTGCGTTGAAAAATTTTTCGGACGAGGAACTTGTCGAGAGCTTGAAAAAAATTCGCGGCGTCGGAGATAAAGTTGCAAACTGCGTTGCGTTGTTCGCTTATCACCGCGTCGACCGCGCACCCGTCGACGTTTGGATTAAGCGGGCGATTGACGAGGACTTTAACGGCGAAAATATTTTTGACGCCTTCGGCAAGAACGCCGGCATTCTTCAGCAATACATTTTCTATCACAAGCGCAACAAGCGATAAATCAAAGAGGCTCTGCTCGGATAAGCAAAGCCTCTTTTAAATTTGCGGGAGTCTTGTGGTTTATTCTTCGACGGGAGCCGCCTCTTCAACCGCAACTGCAACTTCAGGTTTAGTTTCGGTTTCGGTTTCGACTTTGGGTTGATAGCGTTTGACGTTGGCGTTGTTTGCTTCGCGGCGGGCGCGATTAATCGACAGGGAAATACGTTTGCGCTTGAGGTCGATACGCAAAACTTTAACCCGAACGATATCGCCGACTGCAACAGCCTCGTCAGCATTTTCGATACGGCGGTCGCTGAGTTCGCCCATAGGAATCAAGCCGTCGAAGCCGGGCTCAATTTCCATGAACGCACCGAACTTTGCAAGCTTGACGATTTTGCCTTCGATTAAGTCGCCTTCGCGATAGCCTTCCGCCTTGTCAAGCCACGGGTCGCGTTGAGTCTGCTTGACGGAAAGAGAAATCCTGTGCGTTTCGGGGTCGACGTTCTTAACATAAACATCAAGCTCCTCGCCGACTTTGAGGACATCGGAAGGATGATTGACACGTTCCCAAGAAAGGTCTGAAATGTGTGCAAGTCCGTCGACGCCGCCCACGTCAATGAACGCTCCGTAATCGACAAGACGTTTGACGGTGCCTTTGATAATGTCGCCCTCGTGCAGCGTGCCGAAAATTTCTTGCTGTTTAATCTTGCGTTCGCGTTCGAGAAGTTGACGGCGGCTTAAAACCAAACGGCGTTTGTGCGATTCAATTTCAATCGGCAAAGCTTGAACCGTCTGCCCGACGTAAGAGCTTAAATCTTTGACGAAGTGCAATTCCATTTGCGAGGCGGGAATGAAACCGCGCAGTCCGTTGACGGTTGCAGTCAAGCCGCCTTTGACAACGCCGTTAATGTGCGCGTCGACCGTCTGCAAGTCTTCGACCTCGGGGTCTTCGTTGTGAGCTTTAATCGACCTGAGTTCGTCCCAAACAACTTCGTTATCGGCTTTAATCTTGGAAAGCACTCCGCCGTTTTCGCCGCCGAGAGACTGAATATAAACTTTTATAACGTCGCCCGCTTTGACAACATCTTCTGCCGATTCGGGCTCCGGATAAGCCAACTCTTTTTTGGGAATAGCGATTTCCTGCTTGTAACCTATGTCGACGTAGGCCTCGTCGCGATTAACTTGAATGACGGTGCCTTCGACTACTTCATGTTCACGAATGTCTTTGAAACTTTCCGATTCATCAAACCAATTACCCATCTCTTCAACGTTTTTTAAATCCTCTGACACTGTTCATAAACCTCCCCGATAATCCAGTCCGGCGTTGAGGCTCCGGCTGTGATACCGACCTTGTCGGCATTTTCTAACCAAACAGGCGAAAGTTCTTGAGCTGTTTCTATGTGATAAGTCTTGCATTTTTTTTCGCAAAGTTGAGCCAAGCGCGTGGTATTTGCGCTGTTGCGTCCGCCGATAACCAACATCACGTCGACTTTGGACGCAAGCTCCAACGCTGCTTTTTGTCTTTGATCCGTTGCCGTGCATATCGTTCTTAAGATTCTTATGTCATGTGACTTGCCGAGCAGGTGTGCCACTGTCTTGACAAAATTTTCACCGCTCACCGTTGTTTGAGAGACTATTCCGAGTTTGGGGCAGGGCGCGAAGTTTTCGGCGTCCTCCTCCGTTTCCAGAATAATTGCTCGCTTGCCCGACCACTCGAAGATGCTTTTGACTTCGGGATGATTTTTCTCACCGATTATGACGACTTGCCGTCCGTCTTGAGCCAATTCCTTTGCGGAAATTTGAGCCTTTTTGACGTGCGGGCAAGTTGCGTCGACAAGGTTCAACCCTTTTGCTTTTGCCTCTTCGTAAATTTGCGGTCCCACGCCGTGTGAGCGAATTATTATCGTGCCCTCCTCCATCGCCGTCAAATCTTCGACTGTGCCGACTCCCTTCGAACGTAGCCGCTCCACCATTTGCGGATTATGGATTACAGGTCCCAGTGTGCAACTTTTTCCATCCGCGTGCTCTTCGGCAATTTTTATCGCCCGCTTGACGCCGTAACAAAATCCCAAGCATTCCGATAAGATTACTTCCATTTGAAGCCACCTGTCTGATTGGTTTCGACAAATAAATTATCCTCAACATGTCGATAACTGCCGTTTAATATAGCATAATCATAAAATACAAGCAATAACTTTGAGAAATTTTTTTCAAAGATTTAAAATCATTACACAACGTCCTACAGTCGATTTGTCTGCAGAAAAAATTAGTGGTCAGCTAACCACTAACCACTAACCACTAGGGTGTGTTGGTAAATTAAAGATGGCGAATAAAAGCGGCAAGAAAAATGAAATTCAAGAAACAAATATCGAGCTTGTCGAATCTGATTGCGATGTGACGAAATTCTTTAATGCGTTGGAAAAAGCGTTCGA
>JAFXTD010000018.1 GCA_017535925.1 Selenomonadaceae bacterium
AATTTTATTCTGTTCCATTGAGCGTCCGTTAAATCTTTGTGGTAAAATGAATTTGACATAAGTTGTTCACTTCTTTCAAACTCATTTTATCAAAGAACTGCTTATGTTTTTCTTTTACTTGAGTTTACCAACAGCCCCTAACCACTAATCGGCAGCGATAACGTGTTTAACGCCGTAATATTGAGCGACGCAAGAATTTCGGCAACTGTTGAGTTTGTTTTCAATGCCGGCAAAATAATCGAGTTCGGCGGCCGCGCTCCTGTCACCGTGAATTTCTTCAAAGCGATGACGAATCGGCATGCGAGGCATGGGTATCGGGTCAAATTGAGCATTGCGTTGAATGTATCGAACTTGTCGACGCGCCGCATTGAAAATTGAAATGTCGACGTAAATGAGCGTTGCGAAGTAGGAAACAAAACTTATCGTCAAGACGAGTGAAACGGTTCGCAGAAAATTTTTCGGGAAGTTGAGGACGGCTTTTAAATTCTTGCGTTCCAATTCCAAAATCGCGCTGCTTGACGCAACCAAGATAAATGACAGCGAGGTTATCGAAATGCGCGAATTGTATTCGGGCGAAAAGAGCAAAGCAATCGGCACGAGGAAACCCGTCGCCGTGAACGCCAGCATTAAAATTTCCGCCATGTTTATCTTCGACGAGCCGCGCCGCCAAAAATAAATGAACATCGGAATCAGCGCGATAAAGTCAGCCGCCACGACGCGCAAGAATCCGTTTGACATGTGCGAAAGAAAAAGTTCCTTCGTGTAAGCAAAATGCGGGTGAGCAAATTCCATGCGGACGAAATTTCCCGGCGCGAAGAGCATGAACGCGCAACCGACACTTATCGCCAAAAATCCCGCGACCATCCAAGAACGGAAGACGCCTTGAACTTTGCACATGACAAGCAAAAAAAATGTCAGGCAGACCGTCGCCAAAGCCCCCGCCTCGTTCGACCAGCCCGCACAAAGTCCCAAGATAATCATCAACACGACGTTAAGAGTTGAATTGCCCGCCTCGTGTGAGCGCAACGCTTTGACGTAAGGCGTCAGGAAAAATAATTGAAAGAAAGTCATCCACATGTAATTGCAAGAGCCCGTGAGCCAAAGCGTGCTCATCATCGACGACGCCATTAAAAAAAACATCGTGAAGAAAATCCAAAGCAAAGCCGCCCGCGAAATTTTCAGCCAAGTGTTTGCGAGGTTGATTATCGTCAAGACAAGGAAAACAAAAATCAACGTGTTGGCAACATCAAAGTAGGGCTTGCCTATCCAGATAAAAAATTGCACGAAGGCATGCGCGAAAATTCTTCCGCCCCAATCAAAATAATGCGACTCCAAAGACTTGAAAATATCGCCAAAAGATTCGACGCGGTCTCTGTGTTCGATTTCGGGCGAGCCGAATTGCATTGCCTCCAAATTGCCGCCGTGCGCTCCGTCCCAAATGAAAGCGTAACCGTAATCGTCGTGGCTCAAAGGACACAAAGCCGTTCGAACGAAAAAAAATCCCGCGAACGCTATGAACAGAATCATTGACCGCGAAGAGTCAATCGTTTGAACCAAGCGTTTCAAACTCAAGCAATCGCCTCCTTTGTTGCCTTCGACAGAGTCTCACCGATATTTTCGCGAATGACAAGCTCGGCTTCGGCGTCGGCATGTGTGGCAGTCTTGTTAATCAAAATCAAATGACGACCTCTGAAATAATCAATCAGCCCTGCCGCAGGATAAACGATTAAACTTGTCCCGCCGACAATCAACGTATCGGCTGCGGCAATCGCTTGAATCGAATTGGCAATCGTTTCGTTGTCAAGTGATTCGCCGTAGAGGACAACATCGGGCTTGACGATACCGCCGCATTTTTCGCAGT
Source organism: Selenomonadaceae bacterium (assembly GCA_017535925.1). Taxonomy (GTDB): domain Bacteria; phylum Bacillota; class Negativicutes; order Selenomonadales; family Selenomonadaceae; genus Quinella. Next base: position 1,862 of record JAFXTD010000018.1, read on the forward strand.
GAGGCACGGGAATATTTTTCATGACGAATTCGATATCGTACCTCGCGCCGCATTTGACGCAAAAGCTTCGACGAATCGAACCGTGAAGTTCATAAACCGTCTTGGAGCCGGCGACTTGATGAAGTCCGTCGATATTCTGCGTGACGACCGCACTCAAAATGCCGTGACGTTCCAACTCGGCAAGCGCAAGATGCCCCGCGTTGGGTTTGGCGTCGAGGTAAACAAAACGTTCGCGATAGAAAGCAAAAAATTCTTCGGGGTGCTTCACGAAAAAATTATGCGACGCCATTTCTTCGGGCGAAAAAGTTTTATTGAGTTTTTGATTGTAAATGCCGTTCGCGCTACGAAAATCGGGGATACCCGATTCGGTAGACATGCCCGCGCCGCCGAAGAAGACCGCGCATTTGCTGTCAGACAAAATTTTTCCAAGCCGCTCAACGTCCGTCATTTGATTCGCCTCCAAATTTTTTTAAAGTGTGTTGAAAAAATCGAAACGCAGCGGGAAGTTGAAACCCGGCCGTCACGGATGACGGCCGCCGGCGTTAAAAACATGGATGTTTTTATAGCCGGTTAAAGCACCTTTCTTTTTGCTACTTTTTCTTTGGTGCCGGCAAAGAAAAAGTAGAAGACACATTCGATTTTAAATCAAGGCACGTCTTTTGGCAACGCCCGCAAAATTTTTGTAGACAAAATTTTTTCGTCTGATATAATTCGCGGCATAAAAGATAAGGAGGAAATTTTTATGCGAGGAAAATTTTTTGCGGCGGTAACTTTGGTGGCGACACTTTTATTGACGGGTTGCGGCGGCGGAGATACTCCTGCCAAGACCGAAAACAAACCTGCTGCAAGTTCCGAGACGACAACTTTGAAAATCGGTGCGACGCCCGTACCTCATTCGGAAATTTTGGAAGAGATTAAGCCCGACCTCGAAAAGGAAGGTATCAAGCTTGAGATTGTCGAGTTCAACGATTACGTTCAGCCGAACATCGCGCTCAACGACAAAGAACTTGACGCGAACTTTTTCCAACACGAGCCCTATCTCAACGACTTCGTAAAAGAACACAAGGAAGTTAAGCTCAAGAATGCGGGCGGCGTTCATATCGAACCTATGGGCATTTATTCCAAGAAGATTAAAGACTTGAAAGAACTTGCCGACGGCGCGACGGTTTCAATCCCGAACGACCCGACCAACGGCGGACGCGCTCTGCTCCTCTTGCAGAAGGCGGGTTTGCTCAAGCTTAAAGACGGCGTCAAAGAGATGGCGACCGTTCAAGACATTGCCGAAAATCCCAAAAACTTGGTGATTCAAGAAGTCGAGGCGGCGCAACTCCCGCGCACCCTTGAGGACGTTGACATTTCGATTATCAACACGAACTTTGCAATGAACGCCGACCTCAATCCCATGAAGGACGCGCTCTTTATCGAGGACAAGGATTCGCCCTACGTCAACATAATTGCCGTTCGTGAAGGCGACGAAAATCGCGACGACATTAAAAAACTTTTGACGGCGATTAAATCCGACAAGGTAAAGAAATTTATCGAGACCAAATACAACGGCGCGATTGTTCCGGCTTTTTGATTATGGAAGAAAAAATTTTGGGCGAAATTCCTCTGCGCACTTGGCATTGGCTAAACGTCAACGAACTCAAGACCTCCGCGCAGCTTGAAGAAAAAATTTTAGACGTGCCCGACGGCGAGACGAAAACTTTTTCCGACGTGAACTTAAGCGAGGAAAATGTTGCGAGGCAAATAAAAATTTCTGTCGGGAAAGGCGCGCGGGTCGAATTTATTTCGGCTGACTTGGGACGCGGCGATTATTCTTCCGACGTTGAAATTGATTTGCGCGGCGACGATTCTTCGGCTGACTTCGAGGCGGTTTACTTCGGCGACGGCAAAAGGAAATTGGATTTCAATTATGTGATTCGGCAGCGCGGCAAACGGACTCAAGCAACAATGAACGTTCGCGGCGCATTGACCGATAAGAGCGACAAAATTTTTCGCGGGACGCTGGACTTTCAACGCGGCGCAAAAAATTCGACGGGGCGTGAGCTTGAGGAAGTGATAATCCTTTCTTCGGGCACGCGCAATCGTTCGGTACCGCTCATGCTTGCCGCCGAAGACGAGGTCGACGGACACCACGCGGTGAGCGTCGGGCGGCTTGACGAAGAAAAAATTTTTTATCTGATGAGTCGCGGGCTTGATAAATCGGAGGCGGAAAGGTTAATCGTCGAGGCGGCGTTCAATCCCGTAATGGAAAGAATTTCTGACGAGGCACTTCGCGAGGAACTTTCGGAAAATCTTCAGCGGCGGCTCGGCTGACACAGCTGTCAAAACTGTTGAAAAAGTAAAACCATGAGCAGTCTGATAATAAGTTTGCAAAAACTTTTAAAGGAGATTCTCATGGCAAACAAATCTTATCACTAATAAAGCCCCGACGTGAGTCGGGACTTTTTGATTTCGATATGGCGCGTCCGGCGTGACTATAAATTTCCGTTGAGGAAAATGATTTAAAATCGAAAAAGCCACGGGTAGTGAACACCCGGCCGCACATGGACGTGCGGCCGCCGCGACCATTTTGCGTGACGCAAAATACAGCGGATAAAGCGTCTTTCTTTTTGCTACTTTTTCTTTGACGCTCACAAAGAAAAAGTAGAAGAAACAATTTAAACTCATTGAACGTTCAATCGAAGCGAGGAACTCCGAATCACGACAGCCGGTTCCGCGAGTCCACGCTTTGGCAAAGGGGGGACTTCACTTCGCAACGCCCGCAAGCTCTGCCTCTGCCTCGTCGGACGATTCGGCTATTTCATTCAAAGCCTCAACGAGTTTGTCGGGGTCTATGCCGTGAACCAGCGCGCCTTCCTCGATACTCTCAAATTGCGCCGCGTGACAGCCGAAGCAACCCATGCCCGCATACATGAAAACCATCATGGTATCGGGATAACGCTGAACGATTTCGGTTATGTTCATGTCTTTTGTAATTTTCATAAAAAATTCCTCCTTTGAATTGCCGCTGATTATATCACCGAAAAACTTTGCGTCAATGAATTTACGCTGAAAAATTTTTTTGCAAAGGTTAAAGGAAATTTTTCTCTTTGGGCGAAGTAGAATCAAAACAAATTTAAGGAGCGGGGATACGTTGAACTTCGAACACAAAAGCGTTATGCTTGAGGAAGTTTTGAACGCCCTCGCCGTGAAGCCGAACGGAATTTATCTCGATTGCACTTTGGGTGGCGGAGGTCATTCGCGAGCCGTCGGCGAACTTCTCAACGAACACGGTCTGCTTATCGGACTCGACCAAGACGCTGACGCCATCTCTGCCGCGAAAGAAAATTTATCGGGCTTGGCTTGCGCCGTAAAAATTGTGCACTCGAACTTCAGCAGGCTCGATGAAATCCTCGACGAACTCGGTGTTGAAAAAATTGATGGCGTGATTTTCGACTTGGGTGTTTCGTCTTATCAAATCGATACCGCCGAACGAGGCTTCTCCTATATGAAAGATTCGCCGCTTGATATGCGCATGGACAGACGACGAACTTTGACTGCCCGCGACGTGATTAACACTTACGACGAAGCCCGCTTGATAAAAATTTTTCGCGAATACGGCGAGGAAAGATTTTCAAAACGAATCGCCGCCGCCATATGCCGCGCAAGGAAAATTTCTTCGATTGAAACGACCGGCGAATTTGTCAAGCTGATTGAGCAAACCGCCCCGCGAACCAAAAACGGAGGACATCCCGCCAAAAGAATTTTTCAAGCGATAAGAATTGAAGTCAACGGCGAACTTGAAATTTTGGAAAGCTCAATCAAAAAAGCCGTCGACCGACTCAAAATCGGCGGGCGAATCGCAATCATAACTTTCCACTCGCTCGAAGACAGAATCGTTAAGGAAACTTTCAAGACACTTGCGCAAGGTTGCATTTGTCCGAAAAATTTTCCCGTGTGCGTTTGCAATCACAGGGCGGCGATAAAAATTTTAGGCAAACCGAAAACCGCAACGCCCGACGAAATAAACCTTAACAGCCGCGCAAAATCTTCCAAACTGCGCATTGCCGAAAAAATTTTTGAAGCAATTTCAAAGGAGGAATTCCATGCCGATAAAACATAAAGTCAAACCGTCACCGCAAAACGAAACTTCAGCGAACGAATCATCCTTGACGCTGATAAAAGGAAAGCCGCGCCTCAATCATTTGTTGCGGTCGCGTTGCAGAGTCTTCTTCGTGGTCTTCACGATTTTGGCAATGGCGGTCGTCATACGCAGCGGAATCAGCGCAAGCCGAGGTTATGCACTCGTCGCAACGCAAACTCAAGCACAACAACTTGAATTGGAAAATGAACGTCTGCGCGTCGAAATCGCTCAACTCAAATCGCCGCAGAGGATAAAGCAAATCGCCGAAGATAAACTCGGAATGATCGTCCCGCGCAAAATGTATTTCTCTCATGAAAGATAACGAATCAAAAAACTCCTCGCCACTTTGACGGGGAGTTTTTCCTTTGCCGAAAAATTTTATTTGCGACGAGCTTTGTAGGGTGCAAGTTCCTCAAGTTTCATGACTTTTGTATTGCCTTTCAAGTCCGCCAAAATAATTTCCGGGATATTGAACTCAAGCAGGAACTTGTGGCTCAAGTCGTCGGGCATGTAGGTGCCGTCAATATCGGCGACGACCGAAATGGCATCGAATTCGCGCTTGCCTTCAGAGACCGCCTTGACCGTGACGACGACTTCGGCAGGCAATTTGTATTCGGGGACGACGCTGTCAATCGCGCAGCCGCTGTAAAGAGTTCCGTCACTTGCCAAAAGACACGCGCCCGCAGCAATGGAGCCGTGCTCGACGTAAGCATTGCGCATGGCGTCAATCGCCGTCCGAACAATCGTATCGATAATATCGTAGTTCATTTAAAAACCTCCTCAAGTTTAATTCACGTCGACGCTGACAACGCCGTCAATCCTCCTGACCGCGTCCAGCACAATCACATTTTTCAAAGCGCGCTGATTGTAAACTTCCATCTCGATAATCAGCGTGTCGGTCGAATCGTCTTCGCCTTTAACTTTCACGTCGCGAATCTTCAACTGCAAATCGTCAATGCAAGAGCTGATGTTCATGAGTTGCCCCGGCTTGTCCTTCGTGCGAATCGTGATAAGCAAATTTTTTTCGTGCATGACCCATTCGTCGATTCGGGAAAAGGTGCCGAGCGTCGCGAAGATTAAAGCCGTCGTGAAAAGTGCTCCCGAATAATAGCCCGCGCCGACTGCCAAGCCTACGCCCGAAACAACCCAAAGACTCGCCGCCGTCGTCAAGCCCGTGACAGTCAAGCCTTCTTTCATGATTGCACCCGCGCCGAGAAAACCTATGCCGCTGACAACTTGCGCCGCCAAACGTGCAGGGTCTGCGTTCGTGCGTCCTTCGACGTTGAAATAAAGTGCCTCACTCAAAACCATAATCAGACACGAGCCGAGACAAACCAAGACGTTCGTGCGCAAGCCCGCCGACTTCCTGCGACTTTGCCGTTCGTAGCCGATTATGCCGCCAAGCACACATGCCAAAGCTAATCTTAAAAATAATTCCCACTCCGAAACCAAATGTCCCACCTCTAAATTTTTCGTCGCGGTCGCCAATCACTCTTAACCAAATTTGAATTGAAATAGCGCGGGTTATCCGAAACTTCTTTCGTAACCCAATCGGGTAAGTCGACAACTTCTTGAGCCGAATTCAATTCGACTTCAGCCAAAACCAAGCCGGCATGTCTTCCCATAAAAAAATCGACTTCCCAGACGCGCCCGCCGTGTTCAATCGTGCGACGAATTTTTTTCAAGACAAGCCGCCCGCAAAGTTTCAAAAGTTCTTCGGCGTCGGTCGGAGGTATCTCGTATTCAAATTCTTGCCGCGATATTCCCTGCGTCGAAGATTTTATCGTCAAGAATCCTCGATTGTCTTTCAAGCGCACGCGCACCGTCGGACTTGTCGAAAGATAACCTTGCGCAATCATTTCCTCGTTTGAAAAATTCAGCTCGTGAAGCCGCCGCTTGTCAACCAAAAATTTTCGCTCAATCTCAAGTGCCAACTTTAACACCTCAAGCAACCTTTTCGATAAGCCGCCGTTTTTCCCTGCCCTCGTCGCGTCAAAAATTTTTTATGATTCAACCCGTTAAATCTTTTAAAGTTATCCCGAAAAAAAAATCGTGTGTCAGCTGATTAAATTTTTTCCACATCGGCAACGTCTTGCAAAAATTTTTTCTTTCGCACGGTGCGGAATCGACTTGCAAACATGAAACAACCGCAAGCGTTCCTTCCGCGACTTCCAAAATTTCTCCGATTGTATATTCTTCGGGCGGGCGCGTGAGTTTGTAGCCGCCGCCTTTGCCGCGCAAGCCGTTCAAAAAATCTTTTTGCACCAGCGACTTTAAAACGCTCTCCAAATATTTTTTCGATATGCCTTGTCGAGCAGCAATCTCTTCAAGCGGAACGAATTTTTCCGGGTCTTGTTCGGCGAGGTCAATCATCACGCGCAACGCATACCTGCCCTTCGTCGAAATCATTTCGGTCACCTCCGAAAGTCATTATAGTTAATCAAGACGAAAAGTCAATTACCTATTGACAACGTAGGTTATTCGTTATATCATTGCGGCAATTTCGATTTGGGAGGTTTGGAAATTGAGTAAAATCTGTAAAAGCGTTACTGAACTTATCGGCAACACACCTATGCTTGAGGCAAAAAATTTCGCGGCGAAGGTCGGCTTCAACGGACGGCTCTTGGTTAAGCTTGAATATTTTAATCCTGCCGGCTCCGTCAAAGACAGAATCGCCAAAGCCATGATTGAGACTGCCGAACGCGAGGGCAAGCTCAAAAAAAATTCCGTGATAATCGAGCCGACTTCGGGCAACACCGGCATCGGACTTGCGAGCTTCGCGGCGGCAAGAGGTTATCGTGCGATTTTCACCATGCCCGAAACAATGAGCGTCGAACGCCGTCAACTGCTCAAAGCTTACGGCGCGGAAATTGTCTTGACCGAAGGTGCAAAAGGCATGAAAGGTGCGATTGCCAAAGCCGAAGAACTTGCCAAAGAAATTCCCAACGCCTTTATCCCGTCGCAGTTCACCAATCCCGCAAACCCTGCCGCTCACTTCGCCTCGACAGGTCCCGAAATTTGGAACGACACGGAAGGCACGGTTGAAGTTTTCGTTGCGGGCGTCGGAACCGGCGGAACTTTATCGGGCGTCGGAAAATTTTTGAAGTCGAAAAATCCTTCCGTCAAAGTCGTTGCCGTCGAGCCTAAAACTTCGCCTGTCTTGTCGGAAGGAAAAGCCGGCGCGCATAAGATTCAAGGAATCGGCGCGGGCTTCGTCCCCGAAACTCTTGATACGAAAGTTTATGATAAAGTCGTTCCCGTCGCCAATGAAGACGCTTTCACATGCGGCAGAGAGTTTGCCAAGTCGGAAGGAGTGCTTGTCGGAATATCTGCGGGCGCGGCACTTGCGGCGGCGATTGAACTTTCAAAGCTTGAGGACTTCGCGGGAAAAACTTTCGTCGTCTTGCTTCCCGATACCGGCGACCGCTATCTTTCCACCGAATTGTTTGGCTGAAAAATTTTAAGAGAGGTTTTTAAAATGAGTGAACGCAAATATAAATTCGAGACCCTTCAACTTCACGTGGGACAGGAACAAGCCGACCCCGTCACCGACGCCCGCGCAGTTCCGATTTACCAGACGACTTCCTACGTCTTCCACAATTTCCAACACGCCTCCGACCGTTTCGCTTTGAAGGACGCAGGCAATATTTACGGACGCTTGACCAACCCGACGCAAGACGTTTTGGAAAAAAGAATTGCGGCACTTGAAGGAGGCTCTGCGGCTTTGGCTGTGGCAAGCGGTGCGGCTGCCGTCACTTACGTCGCTCAAGCCCTCGCTCAAAAAGGACAACACATCGTCGCTGCCACGACCATTTACGGAGGAACTTTCAATCTCTTTGAACACACGCTGCCCGCTTACGGAATTGAAACGACCTTCGTCGACCCGACCAAAGGCGTTGAAGTTTTCGAGGCGGCGATTCAAGACAACACGCAATTTATTTTTATCGAATCCGTCGGCAATCCGAACGCCACGCTGATTGATATTCAAGCCGTCGCCGATATTGCTCACAAACACAAAATTCCGCTGGTTATCGATAACACTTTCGCCACGCCCTATCAAATTCGTCCGTTTGAATTCGGCGCGGATATTGTCGTTCACAGCGCGACAAAATTTATCGGCGGACACGGCACGACACTCGGCGGCATTATCGTTGAAAGCGGCAAATTCGATTGGGAAAAATCGGGCAAGTTCCCGCACCTCGTCGAACCGAATCCCAGCTATCACGGCGTCAGCTTTTACAAGGCACTCGGGGCGGCGGCGTTCGTCACTTATATCAGAGCGATTCTCCTGCGCGATACCGGTGCGGCGATTTCTCCGTTGAGCGCGTTCATGCTTTTGCAAGGCGTCGAAACTTTATCGCTAAGGGTTGAGCGTCACGTCGAAAATGCTTTGAAGGTCGTCGACTTCCTCGCCAAAAATCCGAAGGTCGACAAAGTAAATCATCCCGCGCTTGAAAATCATCCCGACCACGCGCTTTACAAAAAATATTTCCCGAACGGAGGCATTTCGATTTTCACGTTCGAAATTAAAGGCGGCGCAGAGGCAGCCGAAAAATTTATCGACAGCTTGAAAATTTTCTCGTTGCTCGCGAACGTCGCCGATGTTAAATCCCTCGTGATTCATCCCGCGTCAACAACTCACTCGCAAATGACGGAAGAGGAATTGCTTGCTTCGGGTATCACGCCCTCGACGATTCGTCTCTCAATCGGCACCGAACATATCGATGACATTATCGCCGACCTCGAAGAAGGCTTTGCCAACTCCTGATTTAATATCTCCAATAAAAAAATCCCCGACGTTCAGCCGAGCGTTGGGGATAAATTTTTTTTTGAGCTGAATTTTAACGGTCGCTTTCCTTGAGCACGTTGCCTTTGACTTCGTAGTGAGTGCCGTTGATGTTGAAAGAGTCAGTCGCATATTTTTTGAACGTGAGCGTGTTGTTGTCGTCGAAGTTAAAGGTGAGTGCGGAGGTAGTTTTGGAAACGACGATATCGTCGATGTTTATGTCGTTGAATTGGAGGATGTCGTCTTCGCCAAAGCCCGTGATTAAATCTTTGCCTTCGCCGGCATTGAAAACGAAAGTGTTGGAGCCGTCGTCGCCCCAGAGGCTGTCGTTGCCGAGTCCGCCAATCAAAGTGTCGTCGCCGTCGCCGCCATAGAGTTTATCGTTGCCCTTGCCGCCAATCAATCCGTCTTCGCCGTCCTCGCCGTAAATCACATCTTTGCCGGAGCCGCCGAGAATAGAGTTGTTGAGGTCGTTGCCGGTAATGTTTATCGCTGTCGTGCGCGCGTCAGCCGAAGCAGTCTTGGAGGCGGAAGCAAGCGTAACTTTCGCCGCAGAGCTGTTTGTATATTCTTCGTCGACAAAGCGTTTCGAGGATTCCGTGCCTTTGGAATCGATGAAAGCTACTTCTTTGAAAGGAGCATTTTTAAGCGTGAGCGTACCGGAACCGACTTTGAGAACGACGTTTGCGCCGCTGATTGTATAATCGGAGATAGCCGCGTTGAGAGAAATTTTATCCTCGCCTTCGACATAATCGTAAATGAGGTCTTTGCCGCCGGTGTAAACGAACAAATCATCGTCCTCGCCGCCGATAAGCGTATCATTTCCTGCACCGCCCCAAAGAGTATCTTCGCCTTCTTCGCCGTAGAGTTTATCGTTGCCTTTGCCGCCGAAAATGCTGTCCGAACCGTCGCCGCCTTTGATAACGTCTTTGCCCGAGCCGCCGGTTATTGTGTTGTCGAGAGCATTGCCCGTGATTGTCAATGCTGTTGTTCGAGCCGAGGCATCTGTTATCCAAATGCCGCTGCCCGCGGTGTGAGGCGTGGATGACGAATTATCCAAAGTCTCTTTGCCGAACATTAAATCAAAATCGTCGCCCGAAGAGCTTGTAAAATTAACCGTCTTGAATTTTGCGTTCTTAATCGTGAGCGTGTTGCTTCCAATCTTGACGATACCGTTGTTGCCGCTTACGCTTGTTGTTATATCAATGTCGCCGCTGAATTCGTCAAGAGAAATTACGTCTTCGCCCTCGACGTAATCGGCAATGGTATCTTTACCCGGGCTGAAGACGAAAACATCATTGCCTGCACCGCCGTGGAGATAATCATTGCCTTTGCCGCCGTTAATAGTATCGTTGCCGTCTTTGCCGTAGAGTGAATCTTTTCCGGAGCCGCCGAGTATTGAATTATCAAGAGCGTTGCCGACGATTTTGGTTGCCGCCGTGCGAGCCGAAGCGTCTGCACTCTCTATCGACGCGCCGAGTGTCACGGGCGAAGTATCATCATTGGTCAATTTTAAAATCTTGGGTGAATACTTGCCCTTAATGTTCTTCAAGCCGCCGTTGCCGCCGTTCAAAGTCTCAACCCACAAACTTGCCGCGCCGCTCAATGTAATTTCGCCGGTGCCCGCCGTAACGATAACGTCCTCGTCAACCTTTTGGGCATAGTAAGTATCGGTTGAGCCGTTGCCGATTTTGAGCGTCGAAGTCGAGTTGAATCCTTCGACAAGGTCGTTGCCGTCCCCCGCCGCTGACACTGAAACCAACGCTTTAGCGGAGTTGTCAATCTCGATGCTGTCATCTCCTGCGCCGCCGATTGCCGTGACGTTTGAGCCGCCGCCGATATAAATTTCATCATTGCCCTCGCCGCCGCTGAGCAAAACTTTCGTGCTGTTGTAAGCCTCAAGAGTATCGTCGCCCGCCTCGCCGTAAAGTTTGACGCCCGACGTTTTGCGCATCGTGGTGAGCAGATCGTTTTCTGCGCCGCCCTTGAGAGTTACCGTGTTGGCATAGTTGAAAATTTCATCTGCTTGAGCCGTGCCCGCAATGGATTTTTTGGTTGTTTTGTTGATTGTCATAAGACCTTCCTCCTTTTTGAGTGTCCCTTTAATATTAACGGCAGACAAAGTTGCCGCGCCCTGCAAAGTAATTTTTCCTTCGCCGACGGTCACGATAACATCCGAGCTGCTCGTTTGCGTGGAGTAGGTGCCTGTGCCGCCGATTTGCAGAGTGGAAGTTGAATTGAAGCCTTGAACATAATCGTTGCCGTCGCCTTGAGTGTAAGTGAGCAAGAGATTTTCGCCGCCGTTGTTTTTGATAAAATCGTCGCCTGTGCCTGCGTTTATCGTCCCGTTGGTTCCGCCGTTAATTATAAAGTTATCATCGCCCGCGCCGCCGTCGACAAAATAATCAGTGGCATTTCCTTCTTCCTCAACTCTATCTCCGTAAGCATAAAAAAGGTCGTCGCCGTCTTCCAAGAAAACTTTGGTTCCCAAAATAGCCAAGTCAACTCTGTCATTGCCGGTGCCCGCGTACAATGTAGAATTTTTTCCGGGATTAATGGTGTCATTGCCGGTGCCCGTGTTGATTAAACAATTTTCGCCGCCGGGATTGTAAATGTTATCATTGCCTTCGCCCGCGTCCACAGTGACGTTCGAGTTGCCGTCTCTGATTTCAATCCAATCGTCGCCCTTGCCGCTGTTGATTGAAACGTTTGAAGCGGAATTTGAAATATCATCGTCGCCCGCGCCTGTGGAAATCGTTGATTTATGACCACCCCAGTTGACAATTGAATCGTTGCCCGTACCCGTAGTGATTTTTCCGTAAGAGCCGGTGTTGAGAATCCAATAGTCACTCTTGTCGCCGGTGATGGTAACTTTGTCGCCGCCGTTGTGAATTAAGTCAATCGTGCCCTTTTGGTTGGCACCGATGAGAGAAACAAAGCTCTCCCCGCTGTCGATAACGCTGATAACCCTTGGAACCTCATTCATTGACGAGACAACCCTTACATGGGGAAGAGATAATGCAGGGTATACGTCCAAAGTTTTTCCGTTGCTCAAGTAGAGCGTGCCGTGTCCGTAAGAATCTTCTATGACAGAAGATTCTACGCTGACGCCGTCGAGAACTATCGTGTTGAGAGCCCAATAATCCGCAAGGACAGTATCGTTGCCGCCCGTGTAGACATAAACTCCGCCTTTGCCGCCTTCGTCGCTCATGTTGACGTAATCGTCACCCGCGCCGCCCAAAATCGTCGCGAGGTTGCCTCTGTTTAAAATTGTATCATTACCTGCGCCGCCGCTGATTGAGACGTTGGAGCCGTTGTTTGAAATTGAATCGTTGCTGCTCGTGCCGCTGACCAAAGTGTCCGAAGTGCTGTTTGAAAATTCGGCGAAGCGTTGCAGATCAAAGACCAAGTTAACCATAATTCATCATCTCCTCTTAAAAATCGTGGATTACCATTATGAGCTTTATTATAATTGTTTTTTTTTTTTTTCAATTCCCGCCGCAACTTTTTTAACGGATTTTAATAAAAAAAATCCCCCGACGTTCGCAAGCGTCGAGGGATATTTTTATCGGAAGCCGAGACTTAAAATTTTTAAAATCTTCGGGCGCAATTCGGGATAAATCTCCGCGAAGTTTAAATCGTTCGGGACAAGAAACAAATCGAGGCATTGAAAGATTGTCACGAGGCACAAGATACACACGCCGAAGTTGAAAAATTTTTTTCGGGCGGGCGAAATGTTTTCGGAAAGAAATCCAATCGCGAGGAAACTCATCAGCGCGAGCAACCAATAAATTTCCAATCGATACCGCTCCAACAAAAATGGCGTCCAATGAATTTGAAACGCGGTGATTATTATCGGCGTGAGGCAAAGCGCGAGCACCAAGCCGATTAAATTATTTTTCTTCAGCGCGGAAAAAATTTTCGGGCTCAAGAAAAAAATCGGCAACCAAAAAATTACGTAGCGAAGTGCGCCCGAAGGTTTCTTGTCACCTTTGAAGGCATTATCGACGCCGAAAAAATTTTGTAACAAGCCGTCGACCTGCGCGGACAAATTGAATCGTTCGAAAAATTTTCCGTAGGCGTGTTGGTCAGTGACCGTCAACTGATACGCCTGCCCGAATTCAAAAACGTTGTCGAAGCGCAAATAATTGTAAGCCATCAAAGCCGCGCCCGTGACCAGATACGGCAACATGAACACGGAAAAAATTTTCAAGGCGTCGTTTTTTTTCAAGAGCAGAGGCAAAATCGGCAAGACCAAAAAATTTGCCAGCGCGACCGTCGGCTTGCAAGCGAATGCCAAAGCTCCCAACATTGCTCCGAAAAAAATTTCCGCAAAAAATTTTCGCCGCGAATCATTTCCCCAAGCCGCCCGAACAAAAAAATAAATGCTCCAAACTTCCATGCACAAGCCCGAAGAAGACGCCGTGCAATAGAGTGCGGGAGCTTCCGTACAATATAAAATCGAGACGAGCGACAACGTGAAAGCCGCCGTCAAGTACACGCCGAACGACAGGCGCGGGAAAAATTTTTTCGCCAAGAACAAAAGCAACACAAACAACCCGACGATAAAAAGTGCCGCGAAAATTTGCGTTGCGTGATAGGCGGCGAGCGATTCCCCGAAAATTAATTTATACGGCGCGAAAATAAAAAGGGCGGGCACTGCTCCGAAATAAACATAAAAACGACCTTTGTAAAGCGCATGATCCCAAACGTCCAACTCTTCGTTCAAATTCAATTCTTCGCGTGCCACAGGGTCGTAGGGATTTTCCATTGCCGCCAAGCGCGGGTCGACAGGCTCCTCAAGATACAGTTGCCCTTTCAAGAAAGCGTCCGCCAAAGCCGAATACTGATTGTGATGTTTGTGAAGTTCGCCGCTCCAATTCGGATTCCAAGCCATCGGCAAGACGACTGCTACAATTAAAATTGTCATGACGACGAGGCAAATTATTTTTTCACGACGAGTGGCGGATGAAATTTCCGAATGTATTTTCGACGACGGGCGCAAAGTGTAAAGCAGAAAAATTATTCCGCTCCAAAATAAAATTCCTGCCAAAAAATATTTTTCCATAAAATTATTCGGCGACTTGCTCGGTCGGCGTGACGGGTTCGTTTTGCATTGTGTCGGAGGGCGTTGTTACTCTTCGTTGAGTTCCGGCGTAAAGCATTTCCGTCAACTGCGCGGCGGCTTCGGGTTCCATCTTCGCCAAAATATTTGCGACCGCTTCCTCACTCATGCGTTGGAAGATTAAAACCGTCGTGTCCCAGTCGACGTTGATAAGAGCGTTCGCCGCCTGTTCTGGCTTCATGCTCTCATAAATTCTTGCCAAGCGTGTGATACGTTTTTTCTCTTCCGCCTCGCGTTTGGCGCGTTGTTCCTCGATTGCCTTCCTGTCAATTTTGACTTCCTTAGGCTTTTCCTCTTTCTTGGGCTTCGGTTCTTCCTTAGGCGGTTCGGGTTCGGGAACGGGTTCGGGTTCGGGAACGGGTTCGGGCTCCGGTTCAGGCTCCGGTTCGGGTTCGGGCGGCGGTGGCCATTCGATTCCCTCGGGCACTTCGAAATATCTTCCGTTGCCGACGAAAGGCAAACGATACAAGCCCAGTTCCTCGTTGAGCATGGCGACATCTTCCGTGCCGAGCAAATCAAATTTAATCGCCGCAACGAATCCGCCGACAACCAAGACCGTCAACAGAATCAATCCGAGTAAAATATTTCTTATCGTCCGCAAGACTTTCAAGATTTTATCTTTCAAAATGCTCACCTTGTCCAAAATTTTTTCTGCTGATTGATTCTGCCGCCGATAAAATTTTCCTGCCGCAACTTTTACAAAAGTCACGAGCAAATTCAACTCTCAAAAAATTTTCGGCGATTGATTTATTCTCGGTAAGAGATTTTGTCGAAGTTCAACTTGTCAAGTTCGCGGGCTTTGGGAGGCTTGGCGGGATAGCCCAAAGATAAAATCGCTTGACAGGCAAAATTTTCGGGGAAGTTTAAAAGTCCGCGCAGATAACTTTCGCTTGTCGAATCGTCTTCCGCCTCGCGATTGCGCACTTGAATCCAACAGTTGCCTATGCCTAACGAGGTCGCCAAAAGTTCCATGCTCATCATCGCAACGCATGAATCTTCAACGAAAGTATCCGATTTATCTTTGTCGGCAATGACAACGACCGCAGCCGCCGCTCCTTCCAACATTTTGGCAACACCCTTTCGACAATGCGACATCTTTTCGAGGAGTTCGCGGTTTTTCACGACGATAAATTCGCAAGGATATTTTGAATGACCGCTCGGCGCAAGCAATGCCGCACTCACGATTTGCTTAAGCTGTTCGTCGGAAATTTTTTCTTCGGTGTAACGGCGGACGCTTCTTCTTGAACGCATGACTTCCAGCATTTCCATATTGACACGACCTTTCAAAAAAATTTAAGCCGGAGACTTTCGCAAGCCTCCGACTTTTTTTGTTGAGGAAAGCGGATTTTTATTTCGTTGCGGAATCTACAAGACTTTTGACCTCTTTTGCCTTGAGAACGTTTTTGGGAATGTCAAACTTTTTCTTGACTGCGGGGTCGGAAGGATAAGTCGTGTAAGCGCGAATTTCGCTGTAGTAGGCAACCGTTTCAAGGAGCTGGCTTATTTCGTCCGGCCACTGTTGATTTTCATCATTGAGCGCGGCGCGTGCCAACTCTTGAATAATTCCCGAAAAGTGATATTGCATTTGAACGGTGTGCCAATCGCGTTTGTCAATTGTCCACATGTACCAAACATTTGCATTGCGCAGAGCCGTATCGAAATAATTCACGACAGTTTCTTGAATCGGGTCGGCGGTTGAGTCGGGGTTTGCCTCTGCCTTTACCTTGAAAGAATCAGCCATGCGGTTGCCGTCGAGTGTGATAAGCATGATTCGGCGGTTGCCCTTATCTTGCAAAATCTGAACGTCCTTAACGTCGGCGATAAGTTCCTCAGCTTCTTCGGGCGTCGGCGTGGCAAGCATGTCCATAACATCGGCGGCAAGAGTCGGCGTGGTGAACTTTTCCCATTGCTTGTCGGCTTTGAAATAAATCGTCATGTTCTTGCCGTTTTGTTGCAGGTAAAAAGGAATTGTCTTTTCGATAGTGGAGCCGTCTTCATTTTCAATCCAAAGCGTAAAGTCACCCGTCGACTTGAAAGCATCTTTATCAATCATGCCGAAAAAATCCAGCTCGGCTTGAACATAAGGCGAGGCGAACATAATATCTTGTCGGAAAATTTTCTCGGCTTCTGCCGAATAAGATAACAATGCCTCACGATAAGCCTTGATGCCTTCAGAGTTCGGGTCGTCCGCCGCGCTTGTCTTGGCAGGGAAAATCATTGTGCACAGCATGAGCAACGCCGCGCATAAGCCAAAAATTTTTTTCATTAAAAACCCTCCTTATTCAGTGGTCAGTGATAAGCTAACAGCTAACAGCTAACAGCTAACCGCTAACAGCTAATCAACGAAGTTTCTTGCCGAAGTCTTCAAAGAACGAATTGCAAATCCTGCCGAACATGCCCTTTTGAGCTTGATAATCTTCGCGGTCGCGCACGTCCTTGCGAGCAAAAACCAACTCCATGCGGCGCGCCTCATAAACTTGCATTGTCACTTGAATTGTCGATACGTCCACACGTTGCGGCGGATAAGTCACGGGCACTTGAACATAACGAACTTCCTCGCGTCGATTGCCGTAACGGTCGTAATACCTGTAGCGTTCCTGCTTCTGCTCCCAGACGGTGTAGCCCGGCTTGACGTAGGAATTATTTTCCCAAGTGTCGACGTTCGCGAAAGCTCCGGCGTCGGCAATGCGATAAGCATTTTCTTCGACGATTTTGCGGGCGCGTTGAGGATTGGAATAGGCAAGCGACTCCAAATCCATTCCGAGTTCATAGCCGAGCGCACGACGCGCCTCCGATTCCGTCATGACGTTGCATCTTAAATTTTTTCGAGCATTTTGAACGAACGTGTCTTGCATGTTGCGCATGTCAATCGACCCGCCGTAATCTGCTCCGCGACTTGCCGTCACGTCGAAGACAATTATGGTTCGGATATTTCGGAAATAAAAATTCCTGTCGAACCAATCGGTTTTCTCGGCGGAAACATTTTGCGGCAAAGTCATAATCGCCAGCAAAAGCAGCACGCCGAAAAATTTTTTTATCATATAGACACCTCCTGTTTAATGCGTAATTCGTAATGCGTAAGGCGCAATTATTTTTTCATTACGCATTGCGCATTGCGCATTCCTCATTTAATATAGCCGACACTCTGCGCGAGAAGAATTGTTTTATCGTCAGAGAGCTTGGCGACTTTTTTAAATTCATCGCGATTGATTGAGCCGCGAACACAATTTCCCAAGCCTTCGGTCTGTGCGGCGAGCGCGACGCTTTGAACCATTGAGCCGACAGCTATGTTTGCAAAGGCGATTTGACGGTCACGCGGCGGCGGAGTATGTTTTGCATTTGCCCAAGCGTCGGGCGTTTCAACGTAAACCAAATTCAACGCCGCCTTACTCACGAAACTTTGACCGGTCGTCGTGGTTGCGCGGAAATCACCTTCGGCAATGAGCTTGAGCTTGTAATTGTCGGGGTCGTAAAGGTAAATGCCTTCGCGAGTGACGGCGTAGACTTCGACGGAATAAACTCCCAAAGCCGCAGGATTGACGCGCTTGCCGTTTTCGCGATTGATACCGTTTGCCGCCCAAAGGATTTTTGAAAGTTGCGCGGGCGACAAATTTTTATCAACGAAATTTCTGCTGCTCATGCGTTGATTGAGAGCCTCCGTCACGGAAAGTTTTGCATTCAAATTCGGCGGGGGCAAAGTCATATCGCCCTGCGCGGCAAAAGAAGTCGTTGTCACGAGGCAAGCCGCTGCCAATGTCAACAAAAATTTTTTCATGGCAATCCCTCATTTCCAATCAAAGTTACGCAATTTTATAATCGAAGTATTTATGCCCGCCGTGTTTTGATAATCAAACGCGCCGTAACGGTCGGTTATGCTTTTGACGAGCCGAAGCCCGATTTTTTCTTCGCCGGAGCGGGCGGGTTCCGATTCAATTTTTTTCATTTCCTTGCGAGGATTAAATTCGTTATTGTCGTCGTAAATTCTGATATTCAAACCGTCTTTGAGCGTGACGCGAATATACGACGAGCAATTCTCACTGGCTTTGACGCCGTGAAGTAAGACGTTGCCCGAAAGTTCTTCGGTGACGACGCCCGCCATAGTTGCAAGATTTTCTTCAACGCGATTGCTTTCGCAGAATTTGACGACATCAACCGAAACCTCAACGACATCCTCCATAGAATTAAACGCCCTCTCAAGAGTCGGAGCCTTGCCGAAATTATCTTCGACTTTCAACCAATCGTCAAGCTTGAAGGTCACCTTGCCCGCGTTTTTGAAAACAGTACAGGCGATAATCGCAATGCAAATCAATTCTGTGGCGGGGAAGGACAGCCAAACCCCGTCTGAGCCGATAAAAGGCAGGAACATTGCCGATAAAAAAGCCATCATAACATTTTCAAAGAGCGGCATTCCGTCGACAAGCCAAGCATCCTTGTGTTGCGTGCGATATTCTTCTTTAAGATTGCAGGCGCGCATGAAAATTCCGCAAATGCCGTTGAGCACCAAGAAACTTGGGAAAATCCAAAGCATACGTTTTGAGATAGCCCAAGCTTCCTCCGTCGGCTTAAAATAAATTTCGGTGATGTCGTCAGCGGCAAACATAAGCGACAACATTGCTATGCTTGAAAAAATTATACAACTTTTCAGAGCGAATCGGGCGGATTTTACAAAGGCGTCTTTGTCTTTTGCGGCATAGTGCACGCTGCCCAACGAGCCGAATGCGTCCGCATGACCGGCGGGTATCGCGCCCAACATGCCGCAGAAAGTTCCTTGCACACTCATAACCATGATTGCGGAATCGCCGACGCTGCTCATAAGCGTCAAGTTCATTATGTAAGCTTTGAGCGTGATGCCGAGATTGAACGTGAGAGACGGCTTGCCGATTTTGACAGCTTCTTTCAATTCGCCCCAACGAATCGTCGCGAAAGTCGTTTTTCCCCAACCGTAATTGACAAGAAATTCTCTTAAAACGTAAGCGCAGGTTATCAGATAGCTCAACGAAGTCGCCAAGCCCAAGCCGAACGCGCCCATATCAAACCGAACAGCCAACAGCATATCGAGACATAAATTCAAGACACACATTAATGCAATACTTGTTTTGGAAATTTTTTCGTTGCCGTTGAAGTTGAGGAACCATAAAAGCAGCGGATAAAGTGCTTGACCGATTATGCTGAACGAGTAGCCGGCAATGTAATCTTGCAAAACAATCGCCGTATGACCTTTTGCACCGAGAATCGCCGCGACCTCGATATTACGCCCACGATAATAATCCAAAGCAAGCTGATTGAACTGTCCAAAAAAATTCCGACAATCGTGCTGAAGTACGCGAGCTTTTCCGCTATGCTGACAAACAACAGGTTTGCAAAAGCTTGTTTGGTGATTTTCTGCTTGCTCTGTTGAGCACGAGCTTCCTTCAGCTCAAGATTTTTTCATTCCCAATTCCCAATTCCTAATTCCTAATTGAATAATAGCCGCCTGATTGCAAAAATTTACAATACTCGTCGACAGCGATAACAAAATTGGTGAAGCCTTCCTTGTAACCTGCAGCCGTCAATTTTTTCATGTCGGCTTCGGTGTAGCTCTGATACTTGCCGCGCAGTTCATCGGGGAATTCGCAGTAGCTGATTTTCATTCCGGAGTGCATTGATTCAATCATTGCCTTAGCCGCGTCGTTGAAGGTGTGGGCGTGACCCGTGCCGCAGTTGTAAATTCCGTTGGCAATCGGATTGTCGAGACACCACAAATTGATTTTGGCAACGTCCTTGACGTAAATGAAGTCGCGTTTCTGTTCGCCGTCACGGTAGCCGTCGGTGCCTTTGAATAATCTGGGGCCGCCGCCGAGTTTCATGCGCTTGTAAATTTGATAGAAAATCGAAGCCATTTTCCCTTTGTGACTTTCCTGCTGACCATAGACGTTGAAATATCTCAAGCCGATGATTTTACTTTTAACCTTGTCGGCGAATTGCCGGACGTAGCGGTCGAACATGAGCTTGGAAAAGGCGTAGGGATTAATCGGAGCCTCGCAAGCCTCCTCCTCGCGAAAACCTTTCTTGCCCAAGCCGTAGACCGAAGCACTGGACGCATAAATCAGAGGGATTTGTTTCCTTATGCAAAACTTGAGAAGTTCTTTGGAATAATCGTAGTTGCTACGCATCATGAAGTTCACGTCGTATTCCATTGTGTCCGAACACGCGCCTTGATGGAAGACCGCCTCGATATTTTGTCCGAGGCTTTCCAAAGTTTTGAGGAACTCGTCTTTGTGTCGATAGTCGATAAAGCGCAAGCCGATTAAATTTTTGTACTTGTCGCCGCCGCCCAAATCGTCGACGATTAAAATATCTGTGCGCCCGCGTTCGTTGAGGGCTCGAACGATATTTGAGCCGATAAAGCCCGCGCCGCCCGTCACGATAATCATAATTACGCTCCTTTCAGTTGCTAAGCTGTCAGCTTCCGAGTGTTGTTTGTAAATTGCTTTTTGAAAGTTTTCTTCTACTTTTTCTTTGCGTTTTTCTTCTACTTTTTCTTTGCATGCCCAAAGAAAAAGTAGCAAAAAGAAAAGGCACCTCGCGGGGGCGTTTCTCCCGCTGAAAAAGCTTCCGGCTTTTTACGCGGGCGGCCGCACGTCCATGTGCGGCCGGGTTTTCACTCACCGCTGCTTTTGATTTTACCAACAATCCCTAACAACTAACCACTAACAGCTAACAGCTAATCTGTATCTTCTTTGACAAATTTTATGTAAGCCTCGCCGATACGTTCTTTGCAAGCCTCGACGACGGGATTTAAAATTTTCAAAGCCTCGTCATGATTTTCAGCCGCCGCCGTCACTCGAACGACACAACCGTCCTCTTTTGCGTAGGTGGCGACGGTCGGATTGACGCCGTCAAGAAGTTCGGCAAGTCTGTCGGCAACGGGCGACTCCCCGACGATTGAAATCGGCGCGTCGAATTTGCTTAGGCATTTGATAATAATCGACACCAAAATTTTATCGCTCTTGTCGTTGAGATAAAGTTCGCAACATTCCTCGAACATGGGTTGCATTTCGTGAGGAGGACCGGGCAAGAGGATACAAATTTTCCCGTCGCGTTCCATGACGCAGCCGGGCGCGGTGCCGTGATGATTGTAAAGAATCAAAGAATCGTCAGGAACGACTGCCTGCTTTTTCATGCCGTCAGATAATTTTCCGAAGCCGCGAGCCTTTGCACGCTCCTCCAAAAAATTTAAAACTTGCGCGTCGACAATCGGAACCTTGCCGAAATATTCCATGAGCATTTCTTTTGTCAAGTCGTCTTTCGTGGGACCGAGCCCGCCCGTCATAATCACAGCGTCCGCCCTCGAATAGGCAACGTCAAGCGCAGATTTTATCCTCGCGGGATTATCGCCGACGACCGTTTGAAAATGACAGTCCAAGCCGAGATGAGCCAGTCGCTTTGCCAAGTATTGCGCGTTCGTGTTGACGATGTTGCCCATTAAAATTTCGGTGCCGACACTGATAATTTCCACAATCATTTAGATTAATCACCTCGTCATTAAATTGTTTAGCCGTAAAATTTTTGTCACATGTTGTCTGCAATTTTCGGTAAAGAGCTTTCGAATTATAACCGCCCAAAAAAATTCCCTCCGCCTTTGGAGGGCTTTTTGTTTTTACTTATTCACTATCGTCATTGCAAACACTTCCCCTTTTATAAGAATTTTAAAACAAAGAGCTGTTTTTTTCAACGCCCTGCAAAAAAAAAGTGGTAATGGTCAGAATTCTAATCACTAACCACTAAAATTGCGGTTGCAGTATTTACTCTTTTTTCATATAATCTCGCCGTAAAAAAGTTTGAGAGGAAAATTTTCATGGCAAACGTCGTGACGATAACGGGTGTGAAAAAACTTTACAAGATGGGCTCGGAAACGGTCGCCGCACTGAACGGAGTGGACTTGCTGATTGACGAGGGCGAATTCGTCGCGCTGATGGGTCCTTCGGGTTCGGGCAAGTCGACGCTCATGAATATTCTCGGTTGCCTCGACAGACCGACCTTCGGCTCCTATAAACTTTTGGGGCAGGAAGTCAGCGGGCTTTCAGACGACGATTTGGCACGAATCAGAAACAAAACAATCGGCTTCGTCTTCCAAAATTTTAATCTCTTGCCGAAGTTGACGAGCTTGGAAAACGTCGCGCTTCCTGCAGTCTACGCAGGCTTGAGTTCAAAGGAAAGACTTTCGTTGGCAATGGACGCGCTGAAAAAAGTTTCGCTTGAAGATCGCGCACAACATTTGCCGGGCGAACTTTCCGGCGGTCAACGTCAACGTGTGGCAATCGCCCGCGCAATCGCAATGAAACCGGCAATCCTCATGGCGGACGAACCGACAGGCAACCTTGACACAAAATCGACGGGAGAGATTATGGAAATCTTTCGCGACTTGCACAAGACCGGCTCGACGATAATCCTCGTCACGCACGAACCCGACATTGCGCAAGCCGCCGACCGCCAAATCCTCGTCAAGGACGGGCAAATAACGATGGACATTTCCAAAGGCTCAAGCGAAGTTATCGACATTGTTTAGAAAGGAGAAAGGAACAAGGAACAATGGACAAGGAATAAGTTAATTCCTCATTCCTAATTCCTAATTCCTAATTACCAGAAGTGCTTTTTACCGAACTTTTAAAAATGGCGTGGTTGAGTTTGGGCGCGAACAAATTGCGAACGTTCTTGACAATGCTGGGCGTGATAATCGGCGTGACAAGTGTTATCGCTCTGGTGAGCGTCGGCATGGGCGTCAAAAAAAATATCCTCGACAACATTTCGAGGCTCGGTTCAAATATGTTAATCGTCATGCCGGGCAGTGCAAATCGCGGCGGCATGAGAGGCGCGGCGGGCTCCGTGATAACTTTGACTTACGACGACGCCGAAGCCATTAAAAACAAAATTAAAAATGTCGAATACGTTTCGCCGACCGTGCAAGGCAGTTATCAAGTCGTCTACGGTCATGAAAATTGGAACACGACAGTCACGGGCGTTATCCCCGAATACGTCGCGATTCAGTCTTTGGAAATTAAGAGCGGGCTTTTCTTCAGCGAACACGATGTTAATGTTCGAAATCGCGTCGCGGTTATCGGCTCGACCGTCGCGGCGAATCTTTTTGAAAGCGTCAATCCCGTCGGCAAAAAAATTCGTATCGGCAACGCGCCCTATACGATTATCGGCGTGCTTGAAAGCAAAGGACAATCCAGCGGCGGGCAAGACCAAGACGACGTTGTTTTGATTCCCTTGACGACCGCGCAAGAAAGATTAATCGGCGTGACTTACGTTCGCTCTATCAACGTTCAAGTTTCCGAAGCCGACAAGATGGACGAAGTTCAAAGCAACATTGAAAAACTTTTGCGGCAACGTCACAGAATCAGAGAAGGCGCGGAAGACGATTTCAACGTTCGAAACTTGACAAGCTTAATGGAAATGATGAACTCCTCAACGACAATGATAACTCTTCTGCTCGGTGCCATTGCCGGCATATCGTTGATTGTCGGCGGCGTCGGCATTATGAATATCACTTTGGCTTCCGTCACCGAACGCACGCGGGAAATCGGAATTCGCAAAGCTATCGGCGCGACCTATTCAAATATCATGCTCCAATTTTTAATCGAGTCGACGATGATCAGCGTTATCGGCGGGATTATCGGAATTATTATCGGCGTGGTTGCCGCGCAGTTGATTTCAAAGTTCGGAGGCTTCACGACGGTTATCAGCAGCTTGAGCATTGCCGCAAGTTTCGGCTTCGCGTTGTTCGTCGGAATATTTTTCGGAATGTTGCCTGCGCGGAAGGCGGCGCGCCTCGACCCGATAGAGGCTCTGCGCTACGAATAAATGCGCTAATTTTTTTTGACGATGATATTTCCGTTGCGTGTCGGCAGCTCCATAAAATTTATCGTCGTGTCGTCGAGGTAAGTGCCGTCTTGCTCTTCCGAAAGCACATAGGCATAGGCGCGACGAAAAATTTTTTCTCCCCAAAAGCCGTTATCAATCGAGGCGCGACACATGAAATAAACTCCTATGTGATTTGCTTTAATCTGATTTCTTTTCTCGTTGAAGAAATAAATTTTGCCGCGTTCGCCCCAAACTTTAACGGTAATTGAAATGCTCTCTTCTCCGTTCTTGAAAGTTTTATCGCTGACGGGAACGGTTTTTTTGCTGTCCACGAATGTGTCCGCAAGCGGCAGATGGTCGGGGTTGTTGCGAACGAATTCCGCCGCCTCGATTATCCCGCTGTAAGCCGCATTTTGAAGTGCCTGCTCCAGTTGGAAGTTGGAAACTTCGCGGGCGTGATTTGCCTCCGCCTCTTGAATCCCTTTGACAATCAATGCGATGATTAATATCAGGCACAAGCCGAAAATCGTCGCGAATCCTTTTTGATTCATAATCGCCTCAATAAATTTTAAAACTTTCACAGCCCGGCATGTAGACTGCCGTGCTCATTTTTATTTTGTGACCTGTGACCTCGCTTTGCATTTCCAAAGTGACGTGCAAAACTTTTTCGGCGGGCTTGTCGAATTCAAATTGAGTGACTCGCGTCTCGCCGAAATAATTGTCGCCCGTTATCGGATTGGCAAGGTATTCGTCAACGCGCTTGTAATTTATTTTTGAGTCTTTCTTTCCTGCGTCGCCGGCAAGAATATAAAGACGTGTCTCCGTCTTGTCAGCAATAACGTCGCCGTTTGCAGTACTTTGGATATTTCCAAGTTTGCTGTGCACCTCGTTAATCGTGCGATAAGTGAAAGTCAGCGTCGGAACTTCTTTTTCGGCAATAAGAGTTTTGGCGGCGCGGGCGTCGTAAATCAGCCGCGATAAAACGTCGTGAACTTCCTCTTCCAAAACGTAATCGGCAAGTTGAATTTTTCCCAAGTAAAAAATTTTCATGCCGACCGTCGCCAAACCCCAGCCCAATAAAATTAAAAGCGGCAAGGCTATCGCGAACTCTGCGAACACGAAGCCGCCGCTACGGAATTTTTTATTCAACAACGCGAATCGTCCTTTCCACTTCAATAAAATCTTTGCGCTCTTTGAAAGTCCACTCGACTTTAACCGTGACGTGATGCAAGTTGCCGCTTGAGTTATCGGTCGTAGAAACAGTGAACTCAATCGGATTCGTCTCGCTGAAATTTTCCGTCGTCAAGTCTTCGGGCTTGCCAAGATAACTCGACACGATACGACCTTCCTCCGCCGCCAAAGATTCCATCATTGAAAGCTGCTCGTTCGCCAAATGAATCGCCGTCAATCTCAATGCCGCTTGAGGATTTTTTATTCGCGGCGCGGCGTTGAGCAAAATCATTGCGGCAAAGGAAGTTATCAGCGTCAAGATAACCACGTTGAGCAACATGAACCCGCGTTCGTTTTTTATTCTGTCCATTCTTCCGATTTTTTTTCTCGACTGCCGCGAAATCTTCCGACGCTGTCGAAGACAATGTAAGAATCTTTTTTGAGCCGCGAAGTCAACTTCAAACTGTCGCTTATCGCCGGCTTGACTTTGCCCATGTCGTCAAATTGAATTTTCCAAACGTCAGTGCCGCCTTGCTTGTCGACAGTCACGTCATAGGAAAAAAAATTCTCGGCATAAATTTTGTTGGCTGAATTATTTTGAACGACGTAGCGTTCGGGGTAGATGTACATGATTATTACTTCGTCTCTTTCGACGGCGGTGAAGTGCGAATCGTTCATTGTAGTCATTCTTTCAAAGGACTGAAGGAATCTTAAATCGGTGTAAAGTTTTTTTGTCTCGTAGTCAAGCGCGGCTCTGTCAATCATGCGGAGGGCGTTTGGAATTGCAACGGACACAAGCACCGCGATTATAAATGTCATCAAAATAATTTCAAGTGTCGCGAATCCTTTTTGCATGACACTCACCTTAAAAAAATCTGTTGATTGGCGGCGGCTGTTGAGGTTGATTTTCGGAATAGACGCCGCGCGCCTCGTCACGAGTGATTTTTCCGCCCGCGATTGCGATAACGCGCCGTTGCATTTGGTCGACGATTGTTTTATCGTGTGTCGCCATGACAATCGTCGTGCCCGCCGCGTTGATTCGCTGAAAGATGTCCATTATGTCCCAGCTTGTTTCGGGGTCGAGGTTGCCCGTCGGTTCGTCGGCAATGACAATGCGCGGGTCGTTGACAATCGCTCTGGCAATGGCAACGCGTTGTTGTTCGCCGCCGGAAAGTTGCGCCGGAAAACTTTTAAACTTATCGCGTAAGCCGACAATGTCAAGCACGGTGTTTACGGAGCGTTGCATGATTCGGCGGGGAGCCTCGATAACCTGCATTGCGAAGGCGACGTTTTCATAAACGGTCTTGTCTTCAAGCAGGCGATAATCTTGAAAGATGACGCCGAGATTTCGACGCAGGTAGGGAATTTCTTTCGGCTTAAGGTTAGTCACGTCCTTGCCGTTGACGACGATACTGCCGCTCGTTGCAACTTCCTCATGCATCAAAAGTTTCATCAGCGTCGACTTGCCCGAACCCGAAGTGCCGACGATAAAAACAAATTCGCCGCGCTCAATGTCGAGGCTGACCTTGTCCAGCGCGAGAACGTTGTTATCGGTATAAATTTTCGTCACGTCTTTTAAGTGAATCATTTTTCCTCCTTAGGAATCGGTTTCAAATTCCTAATTAATAATCGCGCCGCCCAAAACTTCTTCGCCGTCGTAGAAGACAATCGATTGTCCCGGCGTTATTGCTCGTTGCGGTTCGGCGAAAGTCACACGCAAAAAATTTTCCTCCTCGGCGACAGCGCAAGTTGAAAATTTTGAGCCGTAACGAATCTTTGCTTGCAAAATTTTCGGAAGCGGCGGCTTGTAAATCCAATGTGCCTCGTGAGCCATCAAAGTCTTTGAAAAAAGTTTATCGCCCGCGTCGACGATAACTTTTTTATTTGCAACGTCGAGGCGCGTGACGTACAGCGGGTGAGGCGCGGCGATACCCAAACCTTTGCGTTGACCGATTGTGTAATTTGCAACGCCGTTGTGCTTGCCCAAAATTTTTCCGTCCGAAGAAATAATTTCGCCCGCCTGCAAAGCTTGAGCTTCGGGCATTCGGTCTGCGATAAAATTTTTGTAGTCGTCATTGGGCACGAAACAAATTTCCTGACTGTCGGGCTTATGAGCGACGGGCAAATTTAATTTCTCTGCGAGGCTGCGCGTCTCAACTTTTGAAAATTCTCCGAGCGGCAAAATAATTTTCGCAAGCTTCTCCGCCGTCAAGTTATACAAAACATACGATTGGTCTTTCTTGAGGTCGAGGGCTTTTTTTAATTTGAATCGCCCGTCCTCGAAAATTATCCTCGCGTAATGACCCGTTGACAAAAAATCTGCACCGATATATTCCGCGAAGTCGAAGAGCTTGCCGAATTTAATTTCGCGATTGCAACGGACGCAGGGGTTTGGCGTGCGCCCGCGCAGATATTCTTCGACGAAATAATTTTCAACCTTGTCACGAAAAATTTTTCTGAAGTCGGCAACGTAATGATTTATCCCCAAATGCGCGGCTATTTTCTGCGCGTCGTTAATATCGCAACAACCATTCGTGTCATCCAGTTTCATCGTCACGCCGACAACATCAAATCCTTTGTAAAGTAAAATTGCCGCAGTCAACGAGCTGTCAACGCCTCCGCTCATGGCTACGGCAACTTTTTTTCTCATAATGAATCCTCCAACTCTTTAGCTGACAGCTAACCGCTAATTAATCTCTGCGAGGTTCTTCACGAGGCTTGGGCAATTCGTAAACGTCGGTGTGTAAAAATTCGCTTCTGATAACATCGTTGCCGCTGTACCATACGCGGTAAATCGACGGCTTCATATCCGAGCCTTCGCGTTCGATTGCAATATCCGCGCCGCCCAAATCAGCCTTCGTGCCGAGAATGTAAACGCTTAAAGTCGAGCCGTAAGCCTCCGCGATAAGATAGACGTTGTGAGGAAAATCATTTCGGAATTTGAAATCAAGATAGCCGTCGGCAACGGTGGCATCTCTGCCGGGCGCGACGTAGGTCGATTGATAAAAGTGAGGCGTGCGTTCGGTGGGAGTGAGTCCCGCCAAAAGCACCGCGTTGTAAAGTGTCGAGCTGACTTGACAAACACCGCCGCCGTAATCTTCGGCAGGTCTTCCGTTGATAATCACGCCCGCAACTTTGTAGCCGTTCCCCCAAGTGCGTTCGCCGACCGTGTCATTAAAAGAAAACGTCCAGCTGCTTTTCACGAGCTTATCGGTAATGGCGTTGGCGGCAAGCCAAATGTTGTCTCCTCTGTCGCCGGGATAATAATAAGTGCTGAAAGAGCCGATAACCGAATCGATATCGGCAATATCCTCCGTCGTTATGAAAGGCTGAATGTCTTCGGGCTTCAAGTCGATTATACCCGTCGGCAAGTTGAGCGTCGTGAGCGGGGCTTTTAAATTCTCGGCAAGTTCTTCTGTGTTCAATTTCTTACCGATAACGCCGGGAATTTTTTCAATTACGTCGCCGGAAAATCTGCAAACGGCATTGACAGGGTCGCGATTAACCTTCGCGGCTATTTCGGAAAGTTTTTCGTCGAGGAGCGTTGAATCATATTGGGCGGCAAGCTGAACATTGCGCCCGTTGAGTACGCAACGAATTTGCTCGTTGAAGTTGCCGATTGTCGAACCGCCTCGCCCGTAGCCGAAAGCCTCTTGCGTCGCCTTGTCGACCAGCGGTGTCAAATTAATTTCTTCGGGTGTGATAACAAATTCCTCGCCCTCGTAGCGGAAAGTGAGCTTGTGCATTTTCTGCGCGGCTACGTTCGTGAAAAATTTTTCTGCCGCAGTCTTGGTCATGCCGCCGATTGGTTGTCCTTCCGAACGTACACCCGGCACAATTTTATTTCCGTCAGCCACCGAATTTGAAACTGCCAATGAACCGACGCCGACGACCGCCACCGTCGCCGCCGCAATCGCCGCAACTTTTGTCGAGAGAAAATTTTTAATGTTGAACTTTTCCACTTCAGAAGTCTCCACAAAAATTTCGCCTCCATATTTTATTCAGTCTATTATACCCGAAAAAATTTTTTAATCAACTGAATTAATAGAGGAAAGTTTAGCCGCAAAATCCTCGACGAGCTTTAAAACAATCGTCCGCGATTCTTTTGGCAAGCTGTCAAATGCCACAATCAATCTTCGTTCCTCCGCAGATAATTTTTCGTCTTCGCGATTAGGAATGAACTCTTCGCCCGCATGATTCCGAATAAACTCTTCGACGCTCGTTTGAACTAACATTGACAAACTCAATCCCAATTCTGCCGCCGCTTGTTTATAAACGTCGCGCTTGCCTTTAAGAATTTCGACAGCGAGGAGGTCGCGTGTTGTTTTTGGGCGATACCTCATAAAAATTACCCCTTTCAATTCACACGGCGAACGGTTAAATCGTTGTGCCAATGAACGTAGCCGCCCGACAAACTCAAATAGGGATTCGGACTGACGACTTGGAATTGAACGGCGCAAGGAACGAAGTCACACATTTCAACGGAGCTCAAAGTTTCGTCGACGGGCGAGGAAATGACGCAGGCAATATCGTAAAGCTCTTGCCGCAATTCGACTTTGAATTTCCAATCGATAACGTAGACTTCGCCCGCGTTGCCGTCGACGATAGCCTTTGTGTCGTTGAAGCGCGAATCGGTGTAAACCAAATCAATGCCGGTTGCGTTGCGAATGTGATAGCCCATGCCGAGAAACGGAATATATTTTTTGAAACGGACAATCATGCGCAAGATGACTTCCTGCCCGAAGATAACCTCGTTGATGAGTTCGCCGCTCAAGTCGAGGAGCTGAACGTTTTCAAAGACAGCACGACCGTCGCCGCCGCGTTGATAAGTTGCGTTCTTCATGAAAATATCTTTGCCGCGTTCGAGACTTTCGACGGAAAAATTTTCTTCGTCGAAATTTTTTTTGTCGCCGCGCAGATTATCGGCAAGATTGTTTTGAAATTGAGCTTGAGCTCCGGTGAGTTCGCCGCGTGATTCGACAAGCATGTTTCGATAAACTTCAACGACTTCTTTGGCGGGCGCGTCCATTAAAATTTTTCCGTTCTGCATGAGGAAAGCACGTTCGCAAAGATTTTTCACGGCAAAAGTATCGTGACTGACAAAGATAACCGTGACGCCGCCTTGAATCATCGAACGCATTTTATCCATACACTTGCTTTGAAAGAATGCGTCGCCGACACTCAAAGCCTCGTCGACAATCAGAATATCGGGCTCGACGAAGGCATTGACTGCAAAGGCAAGGCGTGCGAACATGCCCGACGAATAAGTTTTGACGGGTTGATTAATGAAGTCGCCGATATCCGCGAAGGCGATAATGTCATCAATCTTGGCGTCCATGACTTCGCGGCTGTGTCCGATTAAAAGTCCGTTCATGTAAATATTTTCTACGCCGGTCATTTCGGGATTGAAGCCCGCGCCGAGTTCCAACAGCGAGGCAATTCTTCCGTTGACTTCCAAAGAGCCGCCGCTGGGAGTGAGGACACCCGTAATAATTTTCAGCAACGTCGACTTGCCCGCACCGTTCTTTCCGACAAGTCCGATATTTTCTCCGCGCCGTATTTCAAACGAAATATCATTGAGCGCGTAAAAATCTCTGCTGTATCTTTTGTG
Source organism: Selenomonadaceae bacterium (assembly GCA_017535925.1). Taxonomy (GTDB): domain Bacteria; phylum Bacillota; class Negativicutes; order Selenomonadales; family Selenomonadaceae; genus Quinella. The sequence goes on from JAFXTD010000018.1 coordinate 32,529, forward strand.
GAAAGGGTGGAACGTCTCTTTGAGCCGGTCGATGTCCTTGTCGTAGATTTTATAAATTTTTGTGAGGTGCTCCGCTTTGATTGCAACGCTCAAAATTTTTTCTCCTTACAATTTGAATTGAGAAACTTCGCCGTGCATGTCGTTTGCAAGTTCGGAAAGAGTTTTGCTCGCGTCGGCAACTTCCTGCATCGTAGCCGTTTGCTCTTGCGTCGCCGCTCTGACGGAAGAGGCATTGTCGCTCGAACGAATTGCAATTTCTTTGACGTGCTCGACCGCCGAAATAATTTCCTTGTTGCTCGCGTCGACGGCGATAATATCTTCAAGACTTTTGGCAACATTCATGTTGAGTTTCGCCGCTTGAGTTTCAATCCCGACAAAAGCCTCGCCCGTCTCCGCAACAGATTGGATTCCGTCCTTGACGCTTTGATTGCCGAGTTCGATTGATTCGACGGCGGAATTTGTATCGGCTTGAACGGTGGCGATAAGCTTTGCAATTTTATCCGATGCCTCGCCCGATTGTTCGGCAAGCTTGCGAACCTCTTCCGCAACGACCGCGAAGCCTCGACCTTGTTCACCGGCACGCGCCGCCTCGATTGCCGCGTTCAATGCCAAAAGATTCGTCTGACCTGCAATGCCCGAAATGGTTTCAACTATCTGCCCGATTTCATCCGAACGCCTGCCGAGTTCGCCGATAACCTGCGCCGAAGAGCTGACTTGTTCCGCGATATTTTTCATGACGGCAATGGCAACGTCGACTTTCTCTTTGCCGAGTGAGGCGTTGTTCGCGCTGTCGAGGGCGATTTGTTCCATGTCCTTAGCCGTTGCGCGCAAGTCGTCCATTCGTTTGTGCATGTCTTGAATTTTTTCTTCAAGCGTGCCGATTGTCTTTTCCTGTTCGGCGGTGCCGCTTGACAAAACTTCCATGCTCTGCGCGACGACGTTAATCGATTCGTTTGTTTGTTGAGTGCCGGCAGTAAGTTCTTCGCTTGAGGCCACGACGCGTTCCGAACACTCCGCGATTTTAGTCAAAAGATTTTTGAGGCGAATCTTCATATCGTTGACGCTTTCCGACAAAGCTCCCAGCTCGTCATCCGATTTAATTTCCAAGTCTTTAATGCGCAAGTTGCCGCCGGAAATTTTTTTCATTGCGCCGCCGACTTCCTCGATTTGCCCGACCATTTTGCCGATAAAAAAATTCGACGCCAAGCCGCAAAGAATCACAATCACGACGACAGCCAATGCAATCGACAAAATCAAATTATCGGTGACCGCATCCATTTCGTGAACGCTGATACCGACAAAGAGCATGCCGATTGTTTTGCCCGTCGCGTCTTTAATCGGTTGATAAGCAGCGTAGTGGTCTTCGCCCATGACAGACGCCTTGCCGACAAAAAATTTTCCTTGAGTTATTACGTTTTCAATGACGGCTTCGGAGGCTTTGGTGCCGACTTGCCGATTGCCTGCAGAATCTTTGACGGTCGTTATAACGCGGGTGTCGCCGTTGAAAATCGTGACCTTGCCGTTGCAAATGCCGCTTAAAAAATCGGCGATTTCGTTCACGCCGTCAATCTGTTGCGCGCCTTTGAAAAGAATTCCGTTTTGCAAATGCCAATCGCCGTAGTAGCGACTGTTTACAATTTCTGTAAGCGATTGAACATCGGCGGCGGCTTTCATTTCCAAAGCTTTAGCGAAACCTTCTTCCGCACGAAAGTAGCCGATAATTCCCATGAGCACACACGCGACAATCACAATCGCATTGACTGCCAAAATCGATTTGGTCTTCAGACCCATCAGCGAGCACCTTCTTTAAAACATTTTTGGTATTCTATCAAATTATCTGCGCGGTGTAAAAAATTTTTTGCGGCTAAAGTAAAGTTTAATTGCGGGGGAAAAATATTCGATAAACTTTCGAGAGAGGTGAGGCAAAATGGCAAATAACGTAAACGTGATGATGATGACACCGAATCAACCGGTCTCGTCGCCGCGAACAGTTTCGCAGAGCACACAGCCGAGATATAGAGCCGCAACCCGAACGCAAGCAAGAACGACGTCGCGCACGGGCGGAAAAAATTTCGGCGCGACGCTCAATGAAATACACGCAAAGCTTGACGAGATTAAACAGAGCGTTCAAGATTTGAAAGAGGCTCAAGAGCAATCGCAAGTTGAATCGGACACGCCCGACGAGGTTAAAAAAAATCCTCAAGACTTGCAAGAAACTCAAGAGGAACTGCCGCAAGTTGAATCGGACATGCCCGACGAGGTTAAAAAAAATCTTCAAGCCTTGAAAGATTTTCAAGAGGAACTGCCGCAAGTTGAATCGGACACGCCCGACGAGCCGAAACAACTTCCTCAAGCCTTGAAAGAAACTCAAGAGGAACTGCCGCAAGTTGAATCGGACATGCCCGACGAGGTTAAACAATTTCCTCAAGACGTTAAAGGCACTTGGCAAAAGCAACAGCAAATTAAATCGGACACGCCCGACGAGCCGAAACAAATTCCGCAAGCCTTGAAAGATTTTCAAGAGGAACTGCCGCAAATTAAATCGGACACGCCCGACGAACCGAAACAAATTCCTCAAGCCTTAAAAGATTTTCAAGAGGAACTGCCGCAAATTAAATCGGACACGCCCGACGCGCCGAAACAACTTCCGCAAGCCTTGAAAGATTTTCAAGCGGAACTGCCGCAAGTTAAATCGGACACACCCGACGAGCCGAAACAACTTCCGCCGCAAGCCTTAAAAGATTTTCAAGAGGAACTGCCGCAAGTTAAATCGGACACGCCCGACGAACCGAAACAAATTCCTCAAGCCTTGAAAGATTTTCAAGAGGAACTGCCGCAAGTTAAATCGGACACGCCCGACGAACCGAAACAAATTCCGCAAGCCTTAAAAGATTTTCAAGAGGAACTGCCGCAAATTAAATCGGACACAACGGAACTCAAAACAGAAACAGAGATACCTGCTCAAGGAAAGAGCGACACTCCGCAGGATGCGCCTCAACGGGACAAAGAAATTTTATCGGCGGGCGAAAAAATTTTCATTCCAAAGATTCTTCCGAAAGAAATGTTCTTGCTTGAAGGAGAGGAATTGCCTGCGGAGATTTCTTTTGTCGAAGAGGAATTGCCGCTCGAAACAAAAAAGCCCGATACGGAAAATTCAGTTGAAGATGAACTTCCCGATAATCAATCGCCGGAATTTTTGACGTCAGGCAATATGAATTATTTCTTCGTCATGAACGCGGAGACGCTCCTCGCTGCCAAACCCGTTGCGGATGAGCCGAAAGTTGACGGCGTACAAAATTTGATGACGCTCGTGCCGCAAACGAAAAACGATAATGCGCAATCGATGTTGAAAATGCTGGGCAGCAGAGCTTGGCGAGCGATTGAAATTCAGCCCGTCGAGGCACAACCGCAACCGATTGTCGAAGTTCAACCTCAAGCGACTGTCGAAGTTCAACCTCAACCGACAGTCGAAGTTCAACCTCAACCGACAGTCGAAGTTCAACCTCAACCGACAGTTCAAGTTCAACCTCAAGCGAACGTTCAAGTTCAACCTCAAGCGAACGTTCAAGTTCAACCTCAAGCGAACGTTCAAGTTCAACCTCAAGCGAACGTTCAAGTTCAACCTCAAGCGAACGTTCAAGTTC
>JAFXTD010000069.1 GCA_017535925.1 Selenomonadaceae bacterium
AGGATGTTCATCCGCCGGAGAATCGCCCTTTTCTTTTGCTACTTTTCTTTTGGGCGCAGCAAAAGAAAAGTAGATTTAATACAAAAAAGTTATTGAAACGTTTAATCGAAGCCGCCGATTGAATTTACCAACAACCCCTAGGAACTAAGAACTAGTGACTAATCTCTACTAGTTCCTTGTTCCTCGTTCCTCGTTCCTAACAAGAGGTGGTTGACATGAAAGAGATACTTGAATTGCTTGAACACAATGCGCGGCTTTCGACGGGCGAATTGGCTTCCATGTTGCAGAAGTCGGAATACGAAATTGAAAAAGAAATCGCGGTGCTTGAAAAGGAAAAAATAATTCTTTCCTACGGCGCGCTGATAAATTGGGAGAAGTTCGGCGACGATGTTGTCACGGCGATAATCGAAATTAACTTGACGCCTCAACGCGAGGTCGGTTTCGACGCAATAGCCGAAAGAATTTATCGCTTCGACGAGGTGCGCACGGTTTATCTTATGAGCGGCAACTTTGACCTGCTTGTCATCATTGAAGGAAAATCTTTAAAGGACGCGGCAAATTTTGTGGCGACGCGCTTATCGACAATCGAGGGCGTGACGCAGACGCGAAGTCACTTCATGTTGAAGGCTTACAAAAAAGACGGAGTGATAATCGAAGACACCGAACGCGACCGCAGGCTGGTGGTTGCTCCATGACGTGGCAAGATAAGCTGTCGAATTCGGTTAAGTCAATCGCGCCGAGCGGCATAAGAAAATTTTTTGATATCGCGGCGAAAATGCAGGACGTTATCTCTTTGGGCGTGGGCGAGCCCGATTTTGTGACGCCTTGGTCGATTCGCGAAAGTTGCGTTTACGGTTTGGAACAAGGCTACACGAGCTACACCGCCAATCGAGGCATGTTGAAGTTGCGCGAAGAAATTGCCCGCCATTATTTTGAAAAGTTCAATGTGACTTACGACGCAGACACGGAAATTTTGGTGACGGTCGGCGTGAGCGAGGCATTGGATTTGGCTTTGCGAGCGATTTTGAATCCCGGCGACGAAGTTTTAATTCCGGAGCCCTGCTACGTTTCTTATCAAGCTTGCACATTTTTGGCGAACGGTGTCCCTGTCAGCGTACCCGCGAAGATTGAAAACGAATTCCGAATCACGCCCGAAGAGTTGGAGCCTTTCGTTACCTCGAAGACCAAAGCAATTTTAATCGGCTACCCGAACAACCCGACGGGCGCGATTATGGAACGCGACGACCTTTTGAAGATTGCGGATTTCGCGGAGGCGCATGACTTGGTTGTTATCAGCGACGAAATTTACGGCGACTTGACTTACGGCGGCGTTCACGAATGTTTTTCCGCTTTGCCGAAGATGCGCGACCGCACGATTTTGTTAAACGGTTTCAGCAAGGCGTATGCAATGACCGGCTGGCGAATCGGCTACGCGCTTTCAAATCCCGACTTTATCGCGGCGATGACGAAGATTCATCAATACACAATTCTTTGCGCACCGATAACCGCACAAATTGCGGCGATTGAGGCACTCAAGCGCGGCGAAAAGTATATGAAAAAAATGGTCGCCGATTACGACAGACGACGCAAGCTGATTTACGACGGCTTTAAAACTTTGGGCTTGGAAAGTTTCGAGCCGCGAGGAGCCTTTTATATTTTCCCGAACATTGAATCGAGTGGGCTCACTTCTGAAGGATTCGCCGAGCATTTGATTCAAGCCGAACACGTCGCGCTTGTTCCCGGCACGGCTTTCGGAAAATGCGGCGCGGGTCATGTCCGCTGTTCCTACGCCACGAGCATCAATAAAATTTCCGAGGCTTTGAATCGTATCGAACATTTCTTGAAGGGGCACAGGTAATGGACGCAAAAAAAATTTGGTCAAAGGCTTATGACCAATTTAAGAAAAAAAAATATGACGCGGCTTTGAAAACTCTCGACAAATTACAAAAGTCTGCGCCGAATTACAGAGATGCTTATTATTTGGAAGCCGAAATTTGGGAAAAGCTGAAAAATCCCGTGAGGCATTACTTGGCTCTGAAAAAAATTTTGCCGCTCATTAACCTTGATTCTCCTCAAGAAGCCGCTTTCCATTCTGAATTTTTTGCTCATTTCGGAGAGGTCTGCGATAACTTAAGTTTTCACGAGGATGCTTTGCATTATTACAATTTGACTGCCGAATTCGCTGTCGATAAAAAAGGAGTTGCCGAAGCAATGGAAAATTCCTTCTTTACAGCGAATGCTTTTGAAAATTTCTCCCGTGCCGATTTTGATGCTCTTTATGAAAGATATAGAAGCTGCTTTCAGAAAGTTTCTCCTTATCCGAAAAAATTCTATGACCATGAAAAGATTCGCATAGGTTTTTTGTCCGGCGATTTCAGATTTCACCCGATAATTAATTGGTCGTGGTCGTTGTTAAGCAAGCTTGATAAAAATCTTTTCGAGACGTATTTTTATTCCAATGTCAAAAAGCCCGATAATGTCACCGATTATTTGCGGAAGTGTGCCGACGTTTGGCGGGACATTCAAGATTTAG
>JAFXTD010000019.1 GCA_017535925.1 Selenomonadaceae bacterium
GTGACTTTGTCGCCGTAATTCATGCAGATTTTGTTGCAGGCAGCCGCGCTGAGATATTCAAGCAGATAATCGACGTTGAAGGCGATTTTTAAGTCGGCGTCGCATTTCGCCTCAACGCATTTAGAAAAATTCCCGCAGTCGTTGCTGTCGGCGGTGACTTCAATTCGGTTGTCGGAGAGTTGCAAAATCACTTGGTTGTATTCGGCATTTTTGGCAACGAGTTTCGCCTGTTCGAGCGCGGCTTTAAGTTCTTTGGTGTAAAAAGTCGCGGTGTCGGTGCGGTTGTCGTCGTAAAGAATCCTGTCGACGGGCGGGAATTCGCCTTCGATAATGCGCGTGCTGTAGCGAACGTTATCGAATTTGAAAGTCACTTTCTGATTTTCGGGAATGATTCGGATAAAATTATCGGGATTGTTGCCGACAGCGGCGTTAATCATGCGCAGGAAGTCCGCCGGAATAACGACGTTGAAACCGTCAACGTTTCTGTCGTTCGCGGAAATTCCGCCGCCGAGATAACAGGCAATGCGGTGCGTGTTGGTCGCGTACGCTTGGAAAACGTATCCGCTACCGGCGCGTTTGGCTTGAAAGTTGACGCCTTTGAAAACGGGTCGGGAGTTGTCCGTTTTTTCGACAGCGAAAATAGTTTTGCTGATCATGTCTTTCAAGGTTGCGGCGCGAACGTTAAGTTCCGGTTCCTCGGCAAATTTCGGCGTCGGGAAATCTTTTGCGTCGAAGGTGAGCAAGTTGAACTTTGAGCCGCCGCTGTCGACGCGCAAGGAATTTCCTTCGAGCGTGAAAGTAACAACGTCGTCAGTCAATTTGCCAACGACTTCGAGCAAGTAACGGGCATTGACGCAAACCGTGCCGCCGACTTCGATATTGGCGGGGATTACGGCTTGAGCCGCAACTTTGAAATTTGTTGCCTCCAAAACAAGGCGTTTTCGTTCGTCGTCGGCAGTGATTTTCACCGCGCTCAAAATCGGCGTTTGCGTTTTCGGGTCGGCGCATTTGGCAACGTTTTTCAAGTCGTCGAGTAAATCTTTCGTGTAGCAAGCGAATTTCATTGTTCAGCCTCCAAATCGGTCAAAAAGTTCTTCATAGAATAAAGTTGCGTGCTCGTCACAGCAGAAACGTTGATTGTGTTTGCCGTCGAATTCGTGTCCGCACCACATGCACAAAATTTCGCCGTTGAGCCGCCTGACGGGGATATTGTCTTTAAACGCGGGGTCAAGAATTGGTTTTGGTTTTTCAATTTTTACGGCGATTTTTTGGTCGCGTTGGCGTTCGCGTTGGCGTTCGCGTTGGCGTTCATCGTAGTTTTGTTTTTTACATTTGGGCGAGCAAAATTTTTGATAGCTTCGGTTTGTCTCGAATTCTTTGCCGCAATGTTCGCAAACTTTAATCATTGTCGTTACCCCGCGTGTTTGGTTCTGTCGCGAAGTTCGGCGCGTTTCGGGTCGTTCCAACGATAAGTCGGACTCAGATACCCGGTGATGCGGCGCACTTTGATAAAGCGTTGACGTGGCGTTTCCTTGCGGCCGCATTTCGGACAAACATTGTTGATAATGCCGGTGTAGCCGCAAACAGGATCGTAATCGACGGGATGATTCACGCTGAAATATCCCATGTCGGCGTCGTGCATAGCGCGAATAATTTTCTCGAACGCGTGAATATTTTTTGACGGGTCGCCGTCCATTTCGATATAGGCGATATGTCCCGCGTTGCAGAGCGCGTGATAAGGAGCCTCGATTTTGATTTTGTCGAACGCGCTGATTTTGTAATAAACGGGAACATGATTTGAATTCGTCATATATTCGCGGTCGGTGACGCCTTCAATGACGCCGAATTTTGCACGATTGGCGCGTTGAAAAGTTCCTGCGGTCGATTCGGCGGGCGTGGCGAACGTCGTCCAGTTCATGTGATCGGCGGCGGTGAATGCGTCGGTTTTTGCGCGAAGGTGTCCGACAATGTCCAAACCCAAACTTTGAGCCTGTTGACTTTCGCCGTGATGTTTGCCGGTCAAAGCAATTAAGCACTCGGCAAGCCCGCAAAATCCGATTGAATAACTTGCGTGCTTGAGAACTTCGCCAATTTCGTCGTCGGGATTGAGTTTGTCGGAATCAAGCCACACGCCTTGCCCCATGAGAAACGGGAAATTGTAAACTTTTTTGGCGGCAATATATTTCAGCCGGAAAAGTAAATAATCGTGGCAGAGCTGAATATATTTGTCGTAAAGCGCGAAGAATTTATCGGTATCGCCGCCGGCTTCAAGCGCGAGTTTCGGCAGATTAATCGTCACGAACGCGAAATTTCCGCGACCGCCCGAAACTTCCGCGCCGTTGACGTTGCCCATAACTCTTGATCTGCACCCCATCGTTGCAACAAAACTGTTATAATCGCCCGCTTTGTAGTACTGTGCGTTATACGGCGCGTCCAAGTTCAAAAAGTTGGGGAACAATCTTTTTGCGCTGACTTCGCAGGCATATTTGAACAGATCATAATTCGGGTCGCCTTCGTTGTAGTTGACGCCGCTTTTGAGCTGAAAAACGCTAATCGGGAAAATCGCAGTTTCGCCTTTGCCGAGCCCGTTTTTAATCGCGGTGAGCACTTCGCGAATAACCAAACGTCCTTCGGGCGAAGTGTCCATGCCGTAATTGATTGAACTGAACGGAACTTGTGCGCCGGCTCGTGAATGCAATGTGTTAAAATTGTGAATTAACGCTTCCATAGCTTGATGAGTTTCCTCGGCGACGGATTGGCAAGCGTTCACGTAAATTTTCTTCGCAAGTTCGCGGTCTTCCAAAACTTCCGCGAGCAAATCGATTGATCGAACGTCGTCAAATTTCAAACTGAAACGGCATTGGTCAACAACGTCGGCGTCAATAATTCGTGCGTTTGTGTACGAACAAGCGCGTTCAATTTCCAAATAAAGAGCCTTGCGAAAACTTTTTTTGACGCCTTCGGCCATTGCAAAATCGAACGCGTTGATTGATTGTCCGCCGAACATATCATTTTGATTCGCTTGAATTGCGATACAGGCAAGCGCGGCATAGGAGCGAATTGAATTCGGCTCGCGTAAAAATCCGTGTCCCGTGGAAAATCCGCCGTGCAAAAGTTTCAGCAAATCAATTTGGCAACAGTTCAAAGTTATCAGCGAAAAATCCTGATCGTGTATGTGGATAAAATGTTCCTTGTGCGCGTCGGCAAATTCTTTCGGCAGGACGTAATTGTTGACAAAGTGTTTCGAGCTTTCCGCGCCGATATTGAGCATGATACCCATCGGGGCGTCGGTGTTGATATTTGCGTTTGAACGTTTGGCGTCGACGTCGGCAGAGTCGGCGAAGAAAATTTCCTTGCACGTCGCCATAAGATTTTCGTTCGCGTCGCGGCTGATTTTGTGCAAGTAGCGATATTCGATATAAGCTTTCGCCATTGAATAGTAGCCGTTCATCATCAGCGCAGTTTCGACAAGATCTTGGATTGTCTCAACGGAAATATCTTGACTGCCCAAAACTTCAATCGCCGAAACAACGTCCCGCGTGAGCTGTTGAATAACTTTCGTGTTGATTTCGGGAGCAACGGCGTCGCGGCATTTATTGAGCGCGTTGAAAATTTTGTGTCCGTCGAAGTCAACTTTTGCGCCGTTGCGCTTGATTACTTGCATTTGCATTACTCCTTTGGTCGTATTGAAGACAGAGCTTGTCGTAATTCCAAAAGTGGCGGTTGCCCGTTTCCACAATTCCGAACAAAATCTTTAACGCGTGCCCGCAAATCCAGCGGCGGCCGCGTCGGTCGGTAAAAATGCCGAACTGGTTCACGACAAGCCCTCCTCGTTAATTTTTCCAGCAAGCGAATGTGATTATCGCGGCGGAACCTGCGAAGACGCCGCCGAGAAAGTCAGCAATGTTGGCGCAAGTGCTGAGCCCGAAACCGAGCATAAACAAGCTTGCGCCTGTGCAGAAAAGTTTTTCAGATTTTGTCATCATGTTTAACAGCCTCCAGAAATTATTTTTTAAGAGTTTGGCGGAGTTTCGATTGAAGCATTTTCGTTCGTTCGACGTATTTGACTGCCTCAAACTCCGTTTCAAATGTTGCAATGATTTTTCCGGCGGTCTCGTCCGTGAAAAGTCCGTGATCGGCAGTTTTCACGACACGCCAGATTTTTTGCCCGTCGGGGCTTGACGTTTCGCGGATAAAATAATTGTCCACGTTAATCAGTCTCCGCGTCTGCGTTCATTGGGTGATTTCCTCCACTTCAACGGTGATGTGCGGTTCGCCGAAAATTTTTGTCGCCTGAACGAAAATGACTTGTCGGTCATCCTCGTAGCAAATGCCGTTCATGGCGTCGAGTACGGCTTTTAAAAAGTTGTCCACGTCGCCTTGAAAAGTAACTTGCGGCTTGCTCCCCTTACGTGGTTGTGGCTTGTGCTTGAAAAATTCGGCGACAACTTTTATCGCGCCCGTCAACGGAGCCCGCCCGTTCATAGCCCGCCGCGCCACGAGTCCGACAAGATTTTTATAGTTGGTGTAGCGGGCGTAATTGTAGCGGCGTTTTTCCTGAAAACCTGTCCGCATAAACGGCACGGGCAACGTTGGGACGCTGAACTTAATCGTCGGCATGCCCAACAACTTCAATGTCATACGAAAATTGCTCGTCCTGCGGCGTGTCGGTATCGTCACGCCAAAAAGTCTTGTATCCGTCAATCGGGGTATCGCCAACCCAAAAATGACCGTCAGCAAAAGTAACAACTTCCTCGTCGGGATAACAAGTCGTCACGAGGTCGTTCTCGAAGATTTCTTTGCCGTTTTTGTCGGTGATACCGGAGCCGAGTTCGGCGTTGATGGTTGAAATTTTCACGACTTGCCCGCGTATCGGGTCGATAATCCGTTCTCTGATTGAATGTTTCATTTTGTAACCTCCGCTATTGGTGTCGGTTGATTGCTCAAAATTTGTTCGGCGCGACCGACAAGCCGTCCCATGTCGAGCGCGAACTTGATAAGTTCCGCCGTGTCCTTGCCGCGAAGAATTTTCTTCAAAATCGCTTGCGTATCGGGCTGAACGAATTCATCATACCACTTGTCGTAGTGCGAAAAATTTTCTTCGTCGAAGAATTTAACGAGCGTGGAATAATTTTCGTCCTCACACATGAAGATGTAAGCTTGGTCAAGTGATTCGTCGAATTCGGCGGCTTCGTTGATTAAGTCGTACCAATCCGACGCAAAAAGTCTTGTCATTTCGTTGGCTCCTGTAATATTGGGTGCGGCGGCAGGTTGTCCGTCAAGCGAGCAACATATTCGCCTTCGTAAACTTCGCTGGTAACTTTGTCGCCTTCATAAATCTCTTTGCCGTTCGCGTCGTAGCCGACAAGCTGAGCGATAGAATTTTCGTTGACGGGAATGGTCTCGCCCGCCGTGCAGTTACCGGTAGCGATAGCGTAACGGATTTCGCCACTCGAACGAATTTTTTTCTTTGTGAGCAAGCCATAAACAAAATCGCCGTTCATGGCTCGCCCGCGAAATTTAATCGTCCTCATCTTCTGCCTCCTCGGTGTTCAGTGATCGGAGCGTTTCCAAGTCCAAAGCTTTTTTGAGCGGCGACTCGGTTACTTTGACGCTGAACTTGTCGGGCAAAGTTTGAACTTTCATATCGGGAATAACTTCGCCGGTACTTTTCAAATAAGCCGCGCCGTCCTCGACGTAAATTTCATCTTTGAGTTTCGACCAATCAACGGTTTCTTTGTACCGGAGATAATGCGGGCAAAACTTTTTGGCGTAATCAATCAAGGCGGGATTGTCGGAAGCGGCGGGCTTGCCGTCGACGAAAAATTTAGTCGGTTGTTTGCTGTAGCCGAATTTGCCGCCCGCGAACTTGTGAGACTTGCCTTTGGTCGGCGGGTTTTCGTCGTAAAAAGCTTTCAGCTGAATGAAAAGATTTTCGAGTTTGATTCGGGCGTCGTAAGCATCGGTGCCGAAAACTTTTTCCGCCTCGGCAATGCGTCGCCGGTAAAATTCGATTGAATTGTCGCGCTTAATTTCTGCGTCGTGAATTTGATTTTCGAGTTCGCGAATTTCAAGCAGTGTCTGTTCGATTTCCATAAAGTTTCCTTTCAAATGGGGCTTGCGTCGACTTCGCACATATACTCGCAAGCGTCATCAAGATTAGCGGGCTCAATGTTGCCGATAACAACGAAAGTGGCGTCGTAGTTGGTTTCAGTTGTCGGAGTCTCGGTGCGCATAACGCCGCATTGAGTTATCTCGTGCAAAGTTTCTTCGATCTTGTCAATGTCTTTGCCGGAGCGGTCGTAAACTTTCCAGTGTGCGCCGATTATCATGCTGTTACCTCCTTAATGCGTCTCAATATGAATTCAGCTATCGGCAGAGCCATTCCGTTGCCGAGAGCTTTGTAACGTGCCGCGTCGGAACCGCCTGCCGTGAAATTGTCGGGGAGCCCCATTAATCTTTCGCACTCGACGGGAGTAAGCCGCCTAACTCGTGCTTGCGTGACGACGGCTGACGGCCCGCGTGCAGTCAAAGCCGGTTGAAGTTCGCGTTCAATCGTCGGCTTAAACTGCGCGTTTTGTCCTTGATTGAAGGCGTCGCGTCCGATCCCATAAGCGACAGCGTGTCGGTCAGTTGCGGTCAGCGTGAAACTTAATTCTTTGTTGACGCCCGCGCCGTTCGCGCCGTTTTGCAGTTGACGTTCGATTGTGTTGCCTTGAATGCAATAAGCGACTAATGGGACATTGTTACCGCCGGTGCCGTATTTTGCGCTGATTGTCGGGGCAACGTCGCCTAAGCGTTTGATTCGGCTGTCTTGTCCGTGATTTTCGTAGACTGCGCAATCAGAATTTGTTTGAGTTCGGGCGGCAACGGTTTGTTTTTCGCCCGTGCCCGTCTCAGAATTCCTTCGCAAGCTCGCGGGCTCAAAGAGTATTTGGGCGGCGCGTCGTCCTGCAAAATCTGCGACAAGGAAGATTCTTTTTCTTCGCTGGGCGCAACCCCAGTATTGAGCGTCGAGAATTCGCCACGCGATTTGACTTCGTCGACCGTCAACCAATCCCGCGTCGGAGAAACCGCGTTCAGGTAAAGGAATTTCGGTCTGCAAGAGTTCTTCGAGCACGTTTTTAAAATCAAGTCCCCGTCGAATGTGCAGGACGTTTGGGACGTTTTCCCAGACAAAGAATTGAGGGTTGACTCGTCGAACAAGTTCAGTTGCCCGAAAAAACAAGCCGCTGCGTTCACCGTGAATACCTCCCTGCTTGCCGGCTATCGAAATGTCTTGGCAAGGACTGCCCGCCGTGATTATGTCGACTTTGGGCGCGTCGGTTATCGAATTAATGTCGCCGAGCTGTATTGAATTCGGGAAGTGGCGAGCCGTGACTTTGCGCGGGAATTCTTCAATTTCGCTTGACCACAGTGGTTGAATTCCGACGTTTATCGCCGCCAACTGCCACGTCCCGATTCCGTCAAATAAACTTCCGAGCGTCAACATTAGAACGGCGAATCAAAATCGGGCGGCGGTGCGCTTCGACTCGGAATATCAATGTCAAGTTGCCCCGAATTTTTTCCGACTTTGGACGCGTCAAGTTTTTTTATTGCCGGAACCGTGAAGTCGCCGTCGCGAATATCGGAAACGGTTTTCGGGAAGCGAGCAACCGCCCGCGTTGCAATGTCGCCGTTTTGTTTCTGATATTCTTCGTCGGCGAAAACAAAGCCGATTTGTTTTCCGACAAGCGCGGAATTGTCGACGCCGTCATTTGCATACGCGGTAAAATTCGGGTTGCTGTCCTCGATAATCTCAAGCAAGCCTTTGAAAAAGCCCGAAACATTTTTCTTTGAATCAAGAATCAACTGACGATAAACGGCGTTGTTGCTCCAGTTCTTGAAACGATCCGCGAAGTTTTGAAAGTAGTTTGTGAAGTCGCCTTCGGCAATGTCGATTTTCAAACTCAGCATGTCATTACCGGCTTTGCTCGTGGTGAATTCCGAATCAACGATTTTGCAAACGTAGCCGCCCGCAGGTAAATTCGTAAACTCGCCGGGTTGCGCGGCTTTGTTGGCGTTCCATTGTTCGTCGGTGAATTTGTAAAGCATGGGGTTAATCTCCTTGTTCGTAAGCGTTGATTGTGTCGATGATAAATTTCATGTCGTTGGGAATTTGTTCGTCGAAACAACCTTCGGGCGAACGTGCGCTTGAGCGATTGGGTTGCGTCTCGAAAAAATATTTTCCGTCGACGGCTTTGGCGTAGAAAACATAGAGCAACAAACTTTCAATTCCCACGTCGCTAACCATTTTGCCGGGCGTCTTGATTCGGTCTATGGCGTTCGGGTTATTCGGGTCGGCAACTTCGACATGAGCGTTGATAATCACGTCGAGATTTTCGCGGGCGGCTTTTGCGTGGCGAACAATTTGCAAAATCGATTTGCCAAGGTCAGCCCAACCCTGATAGGAGCGGTCGGCATTGAAATATTTCCCGAAATTCATTGCGGTATTGAGCCCGTCGATAACGAGCGTGCGGATTTTGGATTGCTTGTCGGGGTTGCCGATTTTGTCAATCCAGTTGATGATTGTCGGGATGTCGTCGAGCGGGTAAAAATTTTTCTTATCGGAGCCGAAAGATTTTTTCCAGCCGCGCCACGGTAAAGCCCGTTTTGTGTCGGCGTCGATAATGCAAGTTGTTTCGGGATCAAGATTGCGGAGCGCGAAAGTTTTGCCGCTGGCGGGTTGCCCGTAAACGAGAATCACGCGTGCCACGTTCAAACCTCCCGTATTTCTTCAAATTGAATTTCTATCGAGCCGTCATCTCGTCTGCGTGCGGAAAAAAAATTCACGCCATCATTGTTAATAAAGCGTTTGTAAAGTTCGCTGAGCCGCGAGTTTTCGCGTTGCTCGTCGAATTTGAGGCCGTTAGCTTTGAAAAATTTTTCTGCGTCGCCATTGAAATTTGCGTGTTCGAGCGTGTCTTCGACTGCTTGAATTGCTTTTTCGGCGGCGACTTCGCGTTGAAAATTTTGCACGGTCTGAGTTTTATCGGGTTTGCTGTCGGCGTCGTAGGCGTCGAGAAATTCTTCAAATCTTTTTCTGAAATCGTCGCGCATATAAACGGGGACAAAACTATCGATTAAGTGTCCGTAAGCGGCGGCGGCTTTCAAACTGAGTTTGTGTTTCATATAGATCACTCCTTAAAATTTTGTGTGTCGTCGTCTTTGCGGAGCCAGTACAGGAAACTGACGCCGCACCAGCAAACGCCGGTAAGAATTCCGAACGCGTAGGCGATAAAGGCGGGCGGTTCGTGTTCGACGACGGAGTAAACGAAAAGAACGGTGCCAAACGTGCAGAAAAGAATTTGCAACAGTAACGATTTCACTTTTTAGCCTCCATCTGTAATCGCCGGTGTTCGCGGTCGCGTTTTTTGCGAGCGGCGCGGCGACATTTCACACAGCAGTAGAATTTTTCGTGCCACTGAGTTTTGAATTCGCGGCGACACCACGCGCAATACCTAATCATAAGGACGCCTCATTTTCAGCACGCTCCGTTCAGCAAAAGCACCGGCTGACCGCAAAGCAGATTGTTCAGGTTGCTCAACTGCAGGATTATTTGTGCCTCGAAGTCTTCAAGGGTTTTCGCGTTGCCGAGCGCGATAATGTTCAGAATCAAATTCGCAACCATGTTTTGGCACTGATCGCATTTGTTCAGACTCGCGACGGGCGACGAATCACGTTGCCCCTTGATAATGCCGCACGCGTTTTGAACGATGTTGGTGATTTTGCCGAAGACGATACGTTTTTCGGGGAGTTTCGCGCCGCGTCCGTCCAAGTAGCCGTACATTAAATCAATGGCGGCGGTAAATGGCTTGTGTGAAATTTTGGTGTTCTGCCGAGTTTGCGCCCAACGCGGGTCGTCTTGTACCGAATAACTTCCGGTCTTGCGAATCGTCGGCAAAACGTCATGAGTAACCCAGCGTTTGAATTGTTTCGCGCTGTCGAGCTTGCTCCCGAAAATCAACGCGTACATTCCGCTTTCGTTGATGACGGTCATTGTCTGGGTGCCACGCGATGGGGTGGTGATTCGCCACCCCTTCTTGTCTTCCGCGTCAACATGCGATTTCAATGCGTTTTTGTGGTCTGCGTAACCGAGCGCGGACGCAACGTCTTTGCCGACAAACCACGGCTCGCCGTCGATAAGCATTGCGCGGACGTTTCCGAATTCGGCATTGCTGAAATTAATCAGCGCGTTATCTTTCATTGTGACAGCCTCCTTTTGTTGATATAATCGCCCTATAAAAAGGGGGTGAGGGTCATGATTAGTGATGAAGAATTGTTTGATGTTATTCGTGTTGCCGCCGAAACTTCGCCATTGTGTGAAGGCGCAATTCCGTTCAATGCGATTTGTCGCGAGGTTAAAAATCGCTACGGACGTTTTAACGCCGAGGGAATTGAATTCCGAATCAGGCACTTTGACGAAGTCGGCGTATTAAAAGCGGCTTTTCTTGACGGTATGTTGATTGGTGTTAAGCCTCTGTGATGCGGTAATTGATAACGTTTGCATTGGTTGTTTTGACGGTGTCGGAGCCGTCTTTTTTTTCTGCAAAAACCAGTGTCGCATCTAAATCAAACGATTTTTCATCGGACGTTTGGAATGTCAGGACGGCGATTTCCGTTGGACGGTCTTCGCGCTTGTAAGCAATTTTTAATGTCATGACTCGCTCCTTAAGCAGCGGTATCGGGTTCGTTGATGAATTTGCCCAACGGCAAGGACAAAGCGCGGCAAATGCCGACGTAAATTTCGAGCGAGCATTTCACGCGTCCCGAAAGAATTCCGCTTAATGTTTGTTCCGAAACGCCGAGCCTCTGAGCAAGGAATTTCTGCTTAAGCCCGTTTTCTTCGATGTAACTTTTGAACGCAACGTAGTCGAACATTTCAAACCCTCCTTTCAATCAAAGATTCTTTGAACTATCCAATTATAATCAAAGAACCGTTGAACGTCAACAGAAAAATCAACGTTTGATTGATTTTGGTATTGATTTTTCAAAGAAAATTTGTATAATCTTTTGGTGGAGGTGATAAGCGTGCATCCATTAATCCCTAAGTTGATGAGAGAGGCACGAGAGAAAAAAGGCTTGAAACAGTCAGAAGTTGCCGAAAAAATGAACATGAAAGGAGCGACGATTAGCAGTTGGGAACTCGGCAAGTCGGAACCTGACATTGATGAATTCGTCCAGTACTGCGGCTTGTGCGGCGCGAGTTATGTCGATATTTTGAAACAAGCATACGGCGATCCAACAAAGCAGGAAGAAACAACCGAATACTCGGAAACGGAACGCGAAATAATTTATATGTTTCGGGCACTCGACGGTGACGGTAAACGGCGAACATTGCGGCAACTTCGCGGCGAATACGAGGACGCGATAGCCGATTTTGGGGAAGAATCGCGAAATGTGACTTAAGCTGGTTGAAAAACGCAGTCTTCACAATGAAAATCAAAAATACATAAAGAAAAGTTTGCAAAACACAAAGAAAAAATATAAAATCCCGTCAAGAATGTTTGGCGGGATTTTTTGATTGGAGATGATTAATGTGGAGAAATTTCAACAAACTTTTGATGTCGTGAGCGAATCGACGGGCGAAATTTACAACGTCACGTTTACCGGCGACGGCAAAACCGTCAAAGCGCATTGCACATGTCCGGCGGGACAAAAGCTGACGTTGTGCAAGCACGTTTTGAACTGTATCGACGAGCACACTGACATAGCATGTGCGCTGGTTGAATGCGGTCTGATGAAAATTTATGAAGATCATTATTTCTTGCTGAGGGAAGCCGAAAAAATCAAACGCGAAGCCAAAAACGTCAAGAAAAAATTTGAACGCTTGCTGATAAGGTGATTAACATGTCAAAAATTTTTGCGGCATTGCTGGCGTCGGTGTTTCTTATTGCCGGTTGCGGCGGCGAAAAAACTGCCGAAAAGCCTGCGCCGAAAACTGAACAAGCCGCCACTGAGCAAAAATTTTTCAGCAACGGACAATTCAAAGTCGGTACGGATTTGCCCGCGGGCGAATATATTGCGATAGGCACGGGCTATGTTGAAGTTGCTACAGTCCCCGAAGGCAAAGCCACAATAGTTGTCAACGACAATATTGTCGACGCTCAACGTTACGTCACGGCGCAATCGGGCGAGTATGTAAAACTTACGGGCGACATTAAACTTTATCCGTCGTCGGACGCGCCAAAAATCAAAGTCGATAAAAATTTGCCTGCGGGACAATTCAAATGCGGCACGGACATTGCGGCGGGAGAATACAAAATTTCATTGGACGCGGGCGGATATTTCGCAGTGACGCGAACAACGGGCAATGATTACGTCCAAAATCAATTCACGAACGAAGGCGGCAATTTTTATGTCACGGTTGCCGATGGGCAATTTCTTCAGATAAAAAAAGGGACGGGCAAATTTGTTGGAGCCGGCACGCTTCCTCCGCCGCCGAAAGTCGAAACTCCTGCCGAAAAGCCAAAGCCGCAAGTCAAACGTCCCGAAAAATCCATGATGTTGGCGTCGAAAAACGCGATCGAACAAATTACAAAACATTACGTAACCGACTCGTGGATTCTGGAATATGGCGAGTATGTTAATCCCAACGGAACAATTTCAACACACGGAGCTTGTGAAATCGACAGCGACGGCAAAAAGCGGCTTTATTGGCTGACGTTCGACGCAACGGGGCAAAAAGTTCTGCGCTTGAAAATTGATTCGGATTTGATTTATTCGGTTGACGGGAAATAAAGATGTGGTTTCGATACGATTGTCTATTTTGACGCGGCGTTGGTGAAACGAGCGACAAGAAAAAATTGTTGGAGTGATAAAAATGGCAACAGTAATGACGAATTTTAACGACACGTTGCTTGCTTTGTTGGAGAATTTGGCAAGCGAACGCGGAATGAGCGTGTCGGAATTTATTCGAGAAACAATGATTGAGCGAATCGAAGACGAACAAGATTTGCGCGACGCTAAGGAAGCTTTAAAAGAATTGGAAGAAGATCCGACGCTGTATGATTTTGAGGAGTTAAAAGCGGAATGGATGAAGTGAAACGATATTCGGTTAAAATTCCAAATAAAATCCTCAAGAAAATAAACAAGCTTGATGCGCCCGTTCGCCGCAGAATCACCGAGTGGATTGATACAAATTTGCAAGGTTGCGAAAACCCGCGAGCAAAAGGACATGCGCTTGAAGGCGATTTGGGCGATTTGTGGCGGTATCGCGTCGGCGATTATCGGATTGTTGCGCAGATACGAGACACCGAAATTGTTATCGTCATCGTGAAGGTTGCCAAGCGCGAGTCAGTGTATAAATGAAATTGTGGTGTCTTCAAAAGTGTAAATTTTTGAGACACAAAATCGCCGCTGATTTGCTCAATACTTTTTGGGATTTAAAAGCCATATTCAAAACAAGGACATTTTAGCGACAAAAAAAAAGAGCCCCGAATTTCGGAGCTTAACTTATGCGCGTAACGGTAACAATTTCTTTCGTGTAATCAACCACCCAGTCTGAAAATTTTTCGGGAATCACAAGGTAATTACTTCCGTCAGTCTCAACGGTAACTTGCCCGTTGAACGCGGTACAAAAAATATTTTCGTCGGTAACGTAATATTCGCGGAATGTTCGGAGCGCGGCTTTGTGCGGATGCCCGAATTTGTTATTCAGCCCCGCGCTGATGAAAACAAATTTCGGCTTGACGTGCCCGACAAAATTGTCGACGTTTGAAGTTTTGGAACCGTGGTGTGCCGCCTTTAAAATCGTCGACTCAAGATTTATATTCGAGTTCCGCCACAAAACTTTTTCGGCGTCCTTTTCAATGTCGCCGGTGAACAAAATCGAAAAATCCCCGAATGTGAGCTTGCCGACAATCGATTGATTATTTACGCCTTGCAAAGTCGAATTCGCGGCGGGCGAAAAAACGTAGAATTTAACGCCGCCTCCAAAGTCTAATACGTCGCCCGAAACAGCCGCTTGTCGCGCAATTCCTGTGCTGACATAATTATTATATAAAGGCGAGTTTGAACTCTTGCCGTTGTCGATAACCAAGTCAACGGGGAATGCGTCAATCACGGCTTTTGCGTTGCCGATATGATCTGCGTGCGGGTGCGTCAAAATAATTTTCTCGAAACGCGTAATGCCCGCCGTGTTCAGCTGAGTTAAAAGTTTCGAGCGTGCGGAAATGTCGCCCGTGTCAATCAAAATATTTTGTTCGGGCGTCTCAATCAAAAACGCGTCGCCTTGGTCAACGTCGAGCATGGTGACTTTAAGTTTTCCTGCGTCGGTGTATGCCGAACAAGTCGCGGCGATAAAAAAAAGCAGTCCGAAGACTGCGGCAAAAATTTTCTTCATGCGGTATCCTCCTTCGCGAGCAATTTGATTAAATCGGCGACCGCGACGGATAAACACGGCGGAGTTTCTTTGACTGTGAAATTTCGGTATATGAGTTTATTTTTCGCGTCGCGGTTTGAAAGTGTAACGCGCTTATTTTTTATCGAAACGTAATTGCCGTTGCTGTCGGCGGCGAACAGCGAATCAACTTTCCACATGTCAGCCCTCCCACGTCACGCGATCGCCGATACCGCCACTGCGAATATCGACATGGAGAAACCACGCGGGATCTTTGCCGATTGGCGGATAAAATCCAATGCCGTCGAAGTCCAAACGTTCAGCGGCTTTTTTGGCGCGATTGAAACCGACGAGCGGGATTGTAATATCAGCCGCGTTCCCGAAAACGTGTTGGGAATTCGCGACGCCGCCGACTTCCTCGTTGTGATTCGGGCAACGATAGCCGCTGTTGATGTGTATCGGATTATCGCCAAGTTCCGTGCGAAGTTCTTCAAGCAGTTCAATCAAGCGCGGTTTAACGTGCCCCGTGCCGCAACACGGACAAACAAATTCTGATTCGTGAAAATGTGCGCTCATCTTTTCACAGTTTTTTTTTGACGTGTCGACAACGTCGGGCAACGGATTTTGTGCGCAAAGAAAATCCGTGACGCCGCGAGCTATCGCCCGTGCAAAATCGTCTTCGCGGTCAACCAAAAGTTTTGCTTCCGTCGGATTTGAGATAAAAGCAGTCTCGACCAAAACGGCGGGCATTGCCGTACCAACTAAAACCGCAAAACCGCGATCTTCGACTCTACGGTTGAAAGTTCCGATTGAATTAACGATTTGCGTTTGAATGCATTTCGCCAAAGTTTTTCCCGCGCTTGAGCCGTAACTGTAAAAAGTTTCGGTACCGTGCGCTTGCGGATTGTCAGCCGCGTTGCAGTGGATTGAGACAAATAAATCGGCGTTCCATGCGTTTGCGTCGGCGCAAATTTCCTGCAGGCCGTCATACTGAAAAAGCTTGACTTCACAGCCGACGGCACGCAGATAATTTTCAACGCGCCGCCCGATATTTAAACAAATATCAGCTTCGCGAACGCCGTTATAACAAGCGCCGGGGTCTTCGCCGACGTTGACGGAATGCCCCGGGTTAATGAAAATTTTCATGCTGATTGACTCCTTTCAGTGAAAAACGCGGTTACTCGTGTAAGGGCTCGCCCGCCCTAAAATTTAAGCGTTCGGGGTAATGTCGAGATAAACGGTCGTGCTTTCGACGACTTTGGCGTCACGCCAGCCGGTGGGTGTTGCGCCGGCTTTGTCGCCTTGAAGAGCCGCAATCACTGCGGGTTTTAACGCGTTGATTTGTGCCGCCGTGATGTCGCCTTTGGGGTTTTCGAGAGAAATTGTGCGGTCGTCCCCGTCCGCAAAGCCCACGACAAGTTTTAACTGGTTGCTGTGTTTGGTTCTGTCAGCCATTGTTTGTCGCCTCCTCAAAGTTGTTCCCATATCGGTGTGTCTTCGTATCTGATTGTCAGTCGGTAAGTCGTGCGTGCGGTTTCCTCTGTCTCGTCGAAATAGAATTCAACTGTGACGGTGTCGCCTGATTTCCAGTCATGGATATAACCCGTGATTCCAATGCCCTCCAGAAGTTCGCCATTTTTTCTAACTGGTCCAAAGCTGAGGTCTGCCACTCTGGCGTTTGTGTCGCCTTCATTTTTAACGCAAACCGGCGAAGTGAATTTGTAAGTGTAATTCGGAACTGCCTGAGTAGACAATCGAACCATCATAAATTCATTGTTGAAACCCGTGAGTTTTAGAAATGACGGATTGTCAATTATCGCGACAGTCAATTTGGGTTTGTTGCCGTTGGTGATGTTGGTGCGTTCGACTTTCTCAATGTTCGTGAGAGTGTTGGTCGTTAACGCGTTAAGACCGGTGCACAGTGCGCTGACTGCGCTGTTGTCGGCGTTGGGGTTGATGTCGGTGATCGCCTTCATGCCCTTGCGATTGTTCGCGTCAAGGTAAGTGATGGTTGCGGAAACTTTATCTGGCATGTTATTCGCCTCCATTCAAGTTAATGAGCGTCGTGGTGACGGAATCATATTGAGCCGCCGTGATAGACGCCAATTCGCCGATATTGTTCGCCGAGTCGTAATCGTCGGAGATAAAGAATGTGTTCAAGCCGCCAGCCGAACTTGCGCCGCCGGTGACGGATTGATTGAACGCGAGAACATTTGCTTTAACGGAGCTGAGCGCACCATTTGCAACGTCGTCGAATTTGTATTTACGAGTAAACTCGGTGCCTTTGTAGCCGAAAGTCAAGGTAACGGAATTAGCCATTGTCAATCACCTCCGCAATACGAATGCGCGACATACCTTCGACGGCAACGGAGCCACCGCCGACAATCGCCAAAACCTTATCGATTTGCGCCTTGGCGTTGGCGGGCGTCGAAGTCGGATTGGTGCCGGCAATGTTGATGTTGTCCGAAGTGCCCGCGATTTTGGCTTTAATCGTGGCAATCGGCTTTTCGTTGAATGTGTAAGCCATAATAGAAACTCCTTTCGTGACGGGCGGGCGAGCCCTTGCACGAATAACCGCATTTTCAGTTGTCAAAGAACGTTGTTGGCGTCGTCGGGTTTGTGTTTGGAGCAAGCCAGCTTGTCAGCCAAACTGCGCCCCATGTACGCGACCAAACCCGTGACGATGGTATTTCCCAGCTCCATGGGCAACGGCGGCAAACCGCACAAAACGATAACGACGTTGCCCGTGATAAATAAAATGAGCGCGGAGACAAGCCCCGTGCCCAAAATTTTATCTGTGTCAATTTTTGTTAGCATGATGAGCGTGCTCCTTCAAGAAAGCGTCAATCCTGTCGTGAGCTTTTTGAATCGCGTATTTCATTTCGCGCATTTCGCCTTCCATGCGGTGTTGCTGTTCGCGGCTGACGTGTAATTCTTCGCTCAGCTTGTTAATCGCGGCTTCCACGCGGTCAACGGATTTATTCAGCGGGCGAACGAAAACATAAGCGAACGCCGCGCCCATAACGCTCAGAATTGCCGCCAAATACGAACCGATTTGCAAAAGTTCCACGCGAATCACTTCCCTTTTTTGGGTGCGGGAATTTTCGCTTCCAGTTCGTCAATTCGATTGATTAAATACATGAACAAATTGTCTTGCGCTTGACGGATTTGTTTTTCGCTGACGGTCGACATTTTTTCGCGTTGTTCTTGCGTCAAGGGAAATTGAATAATCATGTTCGCGACCTCCTTTAAAGCGCGGGCGACCAGGCCGCCGCCCAGCTGTAAATCGTGTGACCTTCGCCGAGCCAATCATAACTTGCCGTGAGTTCGGTGCCTTCGGGCGCGACGCAAGTCAAAATCTGCGAGCTTTCATCGTAACTGAACGACGCGTTGACGCTGAGAGTTTCGGATTTGGCGGCGTGTTTGAGGACGAAAAGTTGAGTGCCGCCCGTCGCGACGCCCAAGAATTCATTTTCGACGGAGCCGGAATTGCGATAAAGTTTCAAGCGAATATTCGTGACGGATTGCCCGTCAAGTTCTTCGTCAGGCAACGAGTAAGTAAAACGCGTCAAAAAACTTCCGTCGTCGTAAGGTTGGTGGTCGACGTCAACGGACATTTCACGCCAAATTTCTTTTTGCCGCCCGAAATTGTAAGTCGCGGTAATTTCTTGATTGGCGATCGTGTTAATCGTGGCTTCGCCGGTCTCGGTGTTGTAGCTGAAATTTGCGATGGGCAAGCCGTTTGCGAAAAGTTTAATGGTCGCGGGGTCAATGCCGACGTCGGGCACGCCGTCAACGCCGAGCGTCAAAGTTTGAGCGGAGCCGGTCGAAGTACCAATCGGCAAGAAAATTCTTTGTGAAGTCGGTTTAACAAAGTTCACGAAGGCGGCAATTCCCGAATCAATAAAACGTTTGTGGCGAACGATAACGGTGCAAGTTTGCAAGCCGTGATTGTAATCGTGCATGACGGAATAAATTTCGGCTGAGTCGCCCGAAACGACGGCCGCGCCTTGAGTGTGGCGGACGACAATTTTTTCGACTTTCGCGGAGTCGGCGCCGTTAATTGTGGTGACGGTGTAACGAATTCGGAACTGAATTGCGTCGGCTTCGGTCTCCTTGAGCGACTGATAAGCAATAAAATCGCCCCACTCGCCATTGACTTTCGTGCGCGCCGTGACGTTAATTGCGCCGTGTCCCGTGGTCTTGTTCGTGACTTCGATATTGATAATTCGCGGCGTCGCGTCACCCGTGCCCGCAAGTTCAAATTCGGCAGTCTCAACAGTTTTTTCGTAAACGTCGGTGGAAGAACGAACTTTCAAGCCGAGTTTGATAGTCGGCAATGCAAGCGCGTCACTCGGCGAATAAAGCGCGATGATCGGATAAATATTTTTGTCGACCCAAGAAGGGACGCCCGAAATTTCGGCAAGTTCGGCGGGCGTGTTGCCGTTGGCGATAACGTTGTCGAAATCAGCGGAGCCGCCGACCGTGACGGGGTTGCCGTCCGAAAATTTATAAAGTGCGCCGTCGACTTTGAACAAAATTTTTCGTTGACTGCCGGCAGGTTCCGCGCCCGAAATTTCAAAGCCGTCAACGTGATTTTGTCCCGCCGTGTTGAAGGGAGTTTTGGGCGTGAGCAAAGACGATTTTTTGAAAGAAAGTTCGTCGGTGCCGTAGCGCATTGTGTTGTATTGAAGCATAAAATTTATTGCTCCTTTCGTAAGTCAAAGAATTTGAAAGTCTGTTCGATGATTTTGGCAGACTTCCAGCCGTTGAAAGCCGCGCCGAGTTTGTCGCCGACGAGAGCTTGAGCGGCGGCCTTGGTCAGTTCGGTATCGGCGGCGAAATTTTTCTTGGTGAGAGAACGTTTGGGATTTTTGGTCGTGATTGTTCGATAGTCGCCGTCCGTGAAACTCGCGACAAGTTTGAGCCGGCGCGTGCGTGTGGTTTTGTCAGGCATTTTTCGTCACCGAAATCAGTTGGCGCGAATGGTTCCGTCGGTGTCTTGATCGACGACGTTGTTGCAGTAAATGAACGCCCAACCTGAACTGCCGCCGCCGTATGTCGTGTTGCTGCTTGTGTAATGGCCGCCGCCGTTGTAGCCGCCTCCGTAGCCTTTGCCTGCCGCGCTCGTGTAAGGCAGGGTTGAAGTGCCTGCGTAACTGCCGCCCGTCCGCAACGCGTACACACTGAAACCCGAAATCGTGTTGGCGACAATCATCATGTGCGTACCTTGATACCTGCCCGGTCCCGCCTTGCCGTTTGAGCCGTAGCCGCCTTTGTTGGTGCCCGCGTCGTAAGCTTTTGCGCCTGAGCCGCCGTTTTCACCGACGTAGCCGAAATTGGTAGTTGTCGACCGTGAGTATGCGCCCAAAACGGTTTTGTCGTTCATGATTAAGTTGTTCGCCAAAATGAAGACTGAGCCGTTGCCGTGACCGATTGGTAACTTGTCACTGTCTTGAGCGTTCCCGATGAAAGCAAGTCCTTCGCGTCCGTAAGCCGTTCCGCCGCCGCGTGTGCAGACGTTGAGCTTGCCGCCCGACAAGTCGCAATTATTTTTCACGGCGATAGCGCAAATGCCGCCTTGAGCTCCGTCGAAAGTAGCGGTCGCCGAATTTTCTTTCGCGAGCGTGAAATTATTGAACTGCGGAATTGAAACGATTTGCGCGGCGTAATTGTCCGGCGAAATAGCGGGCGGCATGGCGTCGAGCGTCAAAGTTGTACCGTTGTCCGCCAAAACGTTCGCCAAAATGAAACGTCCCGCGTCCGTGACATTGTTCGAGTCTTTGTGATTGAAATGAATCATCACCAGCGCGCCCGACGTGATTTGAGCAAGTCCCGTCGTGGTTTTGCTCTTGTAAGAAATTTTCATGCCGTCAACGGCGGTGATCGTGGCGTAATTGTTAAGTTGCGTGGTAATGTCGGTGCCGTCGCCGAAGCTCCCGTTGCCGAAATTTTTAATGTTCATCTTGGAAATTCGGGCGGGATTGGAAATGCAATCGTAAGCGTAAAGTCCCTCGTCGTTGCGCAATTTCGTTTCGGACGCGATATAGCAACGACAAATTCCCTGTCCCTTCGTGGAGCCGGAAGCGCGATATTTGGCAAGCATTTTGTGCCCGAAATTTTCAATCGTTTCAGCGGCAATAAAAATCGTGGAGCCGCCGACGTTGGTGACGTTTTCGGGTTTTGTTTCGCCGTAAGTCACGGAATTCGACGCGCCCCGGAAAAATTGACAGCCGTAAGTTGCAACGTTGCCGATACGCGAATCCTCGTGACAAATCATTTTTTTCGCGACGATAAAAGCCGCGCCGTCGCCCGAATTCAGCATGAAATGAATTCGAGTGTCGGAATTTTCCCAGCCGGAATAAGTTTCGGTGTCGCTCGCCACGTCGTTATGAGTTTCGGGACGGAGAGATTTTGACGCGGGCGGAATACCTTTGTCGGCAAGCGAAATGTGCCCGCCGTCGAAAGTGAGCGTGTCGGAACACATTAGCGCGACAATCCCGCCGTAATAATTCATCGTGCTGTAAATCGGCGGAGTAATCGTGGTGCCTTCGCCGAGCGTCAAATTTTGATACTGAGCAACGGTAATCGCCTGCACGTAATATTTGGCAAGGTTGTCGGAAGTGATACAAGCGGTTGGATCTTCGTCGAGCGTCAAAATGTCGCCGTTGACTGCGGTAATGTTCGCCAGCAGATAATTTCCGAGAAAAACTTTGTCGCCGGAAACGGACGCGCTGACATGCAAAAGAATTTTTTCGCCGACCGAAAAACCAACGCCGCCGTCAAGCTTGTTCGCAGTGTCAATGGTGATTGAAGTCGAATTAACCGCCGTAACTTTTGCATAAGAATTAATCGTTGACGTAACTTCGGTAACGTTGCCGAGTGAGCCGTTGCCGTAAGAAATTTTTAAAGCCATAATCAGCCCTCCAATAAAAAAACGCCCGAAGGCGTTCATATTCAATTCAATGTGTCTGCAAAAATTTTTCGTAAAGCATTAAAACGTTGTCCCACTCGTCTTCGTAAAACCACGGGTCATCGCGGGAAATGACGGTTTGTCCCGCAGAATTGCGTTTGGTATTTGCCTCCGCAAGCGCGTCGATTTTATCTTTGTTCGCTTGGAAGAACGCTTCAAAATCTTTCATGCTCGCCACCTCCCAAAAATTTTCCAAGTTGCTCGCTTAACCTTTAAATTTCAAAACGTTTTTTCAATACCGAGTGTCAAGTTGAATCATGACAATTTTAGTCGTCCGTGATTGATTCGTCAAGTTGCGAGCGATTTTTTGTTGATTTGCAAAAATAAAAGCCGTCTGTTACAATCACAGCGGCGGGCTCAACCTCCTTGTGCCGAGGAGGTGATAGCATGACAGTCACAGTCTCCTTACAATTCGCGCAACTGATTGTTTCGGTCATTACGTTGCTCAAATAATTTCGTATATCAAGATACAAAACCATAAACAGAGGCTTGTCGAGCAAAACTGCTCGCCATAATTTTAATCGTCCGCGCTTAAAACGTCAAGTTGCGGGCGATTTTTTATGCGCTGAGCGTGAAATATCCGTCGACGGTGAAAGTGCCGCCGCCCGTGACGGTGAAATTGTTCGCGTTGTTTTGCGTGGTGTTGAGCGGCAAAACTTGTTCGGCATTGCCGCCGGTGCCCGTGAAAGTTTCGGTAAAATTCAGCGTCGTAGCGCGAATATCGCCCGCGCCGCCTGCGCTTTGGTCGCCGATTGTTGAAGTCGTCCGCAGAAGTTGCGTGTTGTTAAGGTTGTAAGTGTAAATAACGTTTTGTTCGAGAATCGCGACAACTTTTGTATCGTTACGGGCAACGGATTTGATCTGAACGAGTTCGGAGTTTGTGCCGTCGGTCAACGTGTACCAACTTCCGACCAAAATATCTTTGTCGGTCTCAAGCTGAATGTCGTCGACGCCGGCAACCGCCACGATAACTTTGCAGGCGTACATATCGCAACAATCTTTGTCGGTAAACGGCTCAATCATGAGCAAGTTACCTTCAATGCCGAGTTCCTCTTTCGATTTGAGTTGCAGATAAATATTAGCCAAGTTAATTTCAGCCTGCGTCAAGCGCGAATTCATTTTCGGGATATTGGACGCGTCGCCGCCTAAAATTTGCTTGCCGAGAGCCGAAACGGGCATGGGGTGTAATTGATTGTCGCCGCCGTTTACCCAAACCGAATTCGCAACGTCAGTGATTTCTTCCGCCAAGTGCGGTAAATTCGGGTGAGGATTGTCGCTGGCAACGTGCTGTAAAAATTCGGTCTGCGTAATGTAAACAAGTCCGCCGTCGATAACTGCGGTGATATTCGTCGCCTTGTCGATAACGGTGATAACGGTGTAAACCAAATCCCACAAAACCGCGCCGTCGCCGCTCGGCATCCAATCCGAAGCGACGCCCGAATTTCGATAGCAGTACATCAATTCTTCGCCGGTATCGGGATCGAGCGCGAACAACCCAATTTCGGCAAGTCGAAAACCTTCCGTGACTTCGGCGTTGCGAACTTGGCAACGAACCGCCATAGTGCCGCCGCCGGTGTGCTGAACTTGAGTGATCGCCGCTTCGAATTGCGGGTGAATCAGCGCGTTCATTTCGTATTGTTCTTCTTCGGTCGGAGTCAAGCCGTTGGCGTCGCCCACCATGATGCGAGTAAATCTGAGTTCCTTGCCCGCGATTGCCTTGCCGAGAAGTTCATAGCCGTTCGCGGTAAGTCTCGTGCCTTCTTTGGCGCGGGCAACGTCTTCGGCGAGTTGGCGCAATTCCGAATCACGCCACGCCGCCGCATTCGCCGCGAGTTGATTTAACTGCTCTTCGGTCAAATTCAAACCCGCTCCCAAAACATTTGCTAAGTCTGCCATAAAATTTCATCTCCTAAAAGATTTTTCGTTCGCGTTTGATAATCAAAGCCGCCCGCGAAATGCCGGTCGTTTCTTGCCCGAGCCGATTAAGCAACAAGCCGTTGTTCGCCGCCAAGTCGCTGACTTCGCTGAAGTCGTCGCGCTCCAAATCTTCACGCGGATTGGCAAGCGTCACAGTCCTCGCGCCGTAATTCGGGAACGCGAACCACAAGCGGAGCCAGTCGCCTTCGTCGGGGAAATCCCAGTCGCCTTTTTCTTTGGAGCAACCGATTGTTATGTAACCCGTGCGAACGTTCGCCACGCCGACGCGCACGACGACTTTGCGATTAATTTTCGGCGGCCTGTCTTTTATCGTGAATTCGCCCGTGCGCAAGTTCGCAGTTCCGGCGAAAGGTTTTGTCGTCCACGTGCGAGCGAAATAATTGCCCGCGTCAGATTTTGTTTCACTGCCGATTTTCACGGTGCCGACTTTGGTAAGAACCTGCGCGGCGTGAGTTATTCCGTCGAAATTGGTTTGCGGTCGTTGCAAACTCTCAACTTTGGAGCCGTAAATAAAATTCGCCGTGCCCGTGAAAGTTTGCGTCGTTTGTTTGCGTGGAAAGCTGATATTCCAAATTTTTCGCCCGTGAAGTAAATTGCTCATGCCCGCGAAAATTTTTGCCTTCCACGTGCGAGCGAAATAATTGCCCGCGTCGGATTTTGTTTCACTGCCGATTTTCACGTAGCCCGATTTCGTCAAAGCTTGCCCGGCAAAAGTGCGCGTCGCAAATTTGAGCTTTGGAATTTGCAAACTTTCAACTTTATCGCCGCCGATCAAGTCGACGTTGCCCGCGAAAATTTTTGTCGGATAAACGACAGGCGGCTTGTTCAACGAAAAATCTTTCGCGCCCGTTTGAAGTTCAACTGCGGCGGCGTAAGCTTGATTTTTGCCAATGTCGGTTTCGTCCCAGAAAACTTCGAGATTGTCGCACCACGAGCGAACATTTTTGGCGGCGTAAAGCATTCGCAGATAAGTCAACCAGCCGTCGGGCGTCTGTTTGTAGCCGTGCGAACGAATTTTAAAATGGTAAGGCTCGCCGCCGTATTCAAACCACTCGAGAATTTGAGCGTCGCGAAAAGCCGCGTGCGCGATTTGCTCAACCGCCGCCGGTGTGCCTTTGATTCGGTGCCACGCAATCGAATCACGAATTAAATTTTTCTTCTCGGTCTCCGTCAGATAAAGCGGCTCATAAAAATCAATATGAAATTGTTCGGCAAGATAATCGACTATGTTGCCCGAAAGTTCGTCCAGTCGCGGCAAGTGTAAAACTTCGCGAGTTGCCGCCGTTACTGCCTGAAATTGCGCGTCAAGTGCCTCGGCGGAAGCCCGCAACTTCGGATCGAGTAAAACTGATTCGGGCAAAAGTTCAAGCAAACTCGCCGTATAAATTTTTTTCACGCTTCCGCCTCCTCTCGGTTAAAAAAATGTTTCAGGCTGGAACATTTGATAAGTCAATGTCGCGTATGTATAAAAAAACGGCAAGGGTTGCTCCTGCGCAACTTCCCAGCCGGCATCATCGGTTAAACGAAATTTTTTGCCGACGACGCGGCGCGTTAAAATTCTGTGCCGAATAATTTCCGTCAAGTGCAAGGCGTCTTTCCAGCCCCAATTTTCGGCGGCAAAAACTCCCATACTTAAGCCGATATTTGTCGTCGACTTCGCGGCCGCGCCGAATTCGTCGTTGGTGCCCAGCCACTCAACCAGCACAAGCGGATAGTATGAATCATCATTAAATGCCTCTTGCGGCAGAAATTGTTCGTAAACATTCACGGGCACAAGAAAATTTCGCGCCTCGTCATAATTTGAGCCGTCTCCGCCGTGGTGTTCGAGTGGTAATTTCAGATTTGAAACCGCGTCCCGAATTTCATTTGCCACGGCTTCAACCAATTCTGTAGCTGTCATTTAATCACCTCAGAAAAATCCCAACGCCGCAACTTCATGTTCGATATTAATTCCGATGCGTTCTTCCATTTTTCGGACGATAAACGGGGCAACGTGCGGGTTACCCAGCATCCCTGGAGCTGAAGGCCCCGTAAGTCTTTTAATCGGGAAACGACTTGCGCCCGTGCGTTCGTAAGGTTGCCCGTTTTTCTGAATAAATGCCCGCCGAATTTGCCCGCCTTGACCGCGAACATTTTGCACATAAACACCGCCGGGCGGCATTTTTCGCGGACGTGATTTCGGCCGCAGAATGAATTCGGATAATTTATTTCGCGGTCCGCTTGAAGTCATTGAGCCGGATAATCCCGACGCTTTTAATTTAATCGTGCGGATAACTTTTGACGCCGCGATTGTGTAACGTTGCTTAACTTTCGTGCCGGCGTCTTTTTTTGCTCCGCGCAGGGTACGCATCACCGCCGAACGCAACGCACGCCGTAATTTTCCTTCGTCGAAGTTCGAGAGCTTTTGGATCGCCGCGTCGAGCCCGTGAGCTGTTATCGTGAACATTTAATCAGCTCCGTTCAAAAATATTTTGTGCGCGAAGATTTTCCGCTGCCTGCAGACGTTTTTTCGCCGCCTCGAAAAAGTTTTTGTCGGTCTCGAAGCCGATAAATTTTCGGCGCGTATTTACACAAGCGACACCCGTCGAGCCGCTTCCCATCGTCGCGTCCAAAACAATTTCGTATTCGTTGGTGTAAGTTTTAACCAGAAACTCCATAAGCGCGATAGGTTTTTGCGTCGGGTGAATTCGTTTTTCGTCCTTGCTGTTCGGCGCAGGAGTCGAAAAAGTCACCACGTCACGCGGGTAATAATGATTGCCGTCGTTTTGAGTTATGGACGCGCCGCGACCTTGATAGACTCTTGATTTTGTTCGCGGTTCTTCGCGTTGGGCGCGAGTATAAGGCTTGCCCGTCGAGAATTGCGGATTGTAAGTTGGAAGCGCACGATAGAACACTAAAATATTTTCATGGGCACGAAGTGGTATTCGATTAGCGTTGAGAAACCCGCAAGCTTTAGGCTTATGCCAACACCATTCGTAGCGGAACATTTTGCGATTGGCGTTGATTAAATCCACCGCGAAAGGCAGTTGCGAAAACAGTACGATCGCGGCGTCATGTTTCGTCACGCGATTAAATTGCGCCCACATTTCCTCAATCGAAACGCGCTTATCCCAGCCGCAATAGGTTGAAGCGAACGGCGGATCACAAATAATGGCGTCAACCGAGCCGTCCGCGAGTTTACTCATGCCGTTAAGACAATCCTCATTAAAAATTTCGTAATCCATAATGCCTCCAACAAAAAAGCCGCCAACTATTGACGGCTATATTTTTTTTACGCACCATCAGCGAACTGTCGTAACTCTTCGCTGAACTGCAGTGCCTTCGCCCGAAACTCACGGGCTTTTTTTACTTCGGTTTCTTCGACGCCGACGGGACGCGGAACGTCACTCAAGCCGAGCAGATAATCCGCCGACACGTCGTATTTTTTCGCCAACGTGATAATCACGTCCGCTTGCGGCAAAAATCGCCCGCTTTCGTATCTGTAATACGTCTGCTGAACCATGCCAAGCTTATTCGCCACTTCTCCTTGATTCAAGTTGAATTCCCGTCGAAAACGCCGCAATGCTTCTGCAACCGTCATCTCACTCACCTCCGCGCATAATTTATCATAAAACATTTTTGCTTGC
Organism: Selenomonadaceae bacterium; assembly: GCA_017535925.1. GTDB lineage: Bacteria > Bacillota > Negativicutes > Selenomonadales > Selenomonadaceae > Quinella. The sequence continues at coordinate 26,918 of JAFXTD010000019.1, forward strand.
AAGCAACTTTTTTAATCAAAAACGCTTGACATGTACGCAGAAATGATTATAATGGACGCAGTTAATCAAGATTGTTCAAACTGAACCGCCGAAAGGCAAGGAGGAAACAAAAATGAAAACCTATACCACGAAAATCGCGAAAAACGGCGCAACCCTTTACTACAGCGTCGAAACCGGCAAAAGAATCGCGAAAGAAATCGCCCTCGAAATCGAGCGCAAAGAAATTATCGCCAACGGCACCGTCAAAGAACGCTACGAACTGGCGAAAGAAACCACCGAAACCAAATCCGAGGAGGATACCGAAATGAAAAACCAAAACACCAACGCGGTGAGCACGCCCGCAATCCCCTACGAAGTCTTCATGACGCTGGTCACGGGCAAAAACGCCGAACAACGCGCCGCCAAACTCGCCGAAGAGCAACGCCAGCGCGACATCGACGAATACAAGTACAATATCAGAATAACCGAATACAAAATCGCTTCTGTGGCGAGCAACCTGCACTATATCAATGACGAATGCGAAAAATACCCCACCGACGAAAGCTTAAAAGCATACGCCGCCGAGCTCACGGAAGAAGTTGCAAGCCTTCAAACCGAACTCACCGACACGAAAATCAAACTCGCCAAGCTGACGCACGAAGCCGACATCGAAGATTACGCGGTCAGCACCGAAGCGCAGGACGCCGCTATCGAAGCCGAAATCGAACCGGCAACCGCAACCAGCGAAGAAATTGCCGAAACTGAGGAGGATACCGAAATGAAAAACCAAAACACCAACGCGGTGAGCACGCCCGCAATCGAAACCAGGATCGCAAGCAACGGCGCAGTCAGCGTCTACGTCAACGGAAAACGCACCAGCCGCGAAGAAGCCGTTGAAATCGCCGAACAAAACGACCTGCCGACCTACACGGCAACCTGCTACCCCTACAGCGAAAGAAATTACTGCATCAACAAAGATTTTGCCACCGCACTCAGCGCGTACAAATGGATGGAGCGCGAAGCCGACAAAAACCTCAACGTCGCCGATGGCAGTTTCAAGATTAAACGCTACACCCCCAGATTTGAAAACGGAAAGAAGATTTACGAAGAAACGAAGATTTACGAGTACGACGACTTGGGTGAAGAAATCGACGCCGACGACGAGCACGAACCCGAATTCGCAAAATTCATTTACGCGAAAAACGGCGAATCACTCATCAGCCAAGGATACGAACGCATGATGCGCTTCCACGACCAACTTATCGGCGAAGGCTTGACCGAAGAGCAAATCAATCAAGTTCTCGTCACTCAGTACAACGACGCAAACGGTCGCGAACACTGCAACCTGATTAAAGAATTCAAAGCGCAAAACGCCGCCAAAGCCGAAGCTAACGTCGAAGATTACGCGGTCAGCACCGAAGCGCAGGACGCCGCTATCGAAGCCGAAACAATCAGCACGGACGAACGCATTGCCGAAATCGAAAACGAAATCGCGCCGCTCGTCGAAGAAATGAAAGTTGTCGCAACCGGCTTGCAAATGTTCAAGGAATATCCCGACGAATACACGCAAGAGTTTATCGACGAACGCGAAAACCTCTACGACAGCTTGAGCCGCAAATATCGCAAGCTTGTCGGCGAACTTGAATCACTCCAAAAAACGCCGCCCGAAAATCCCAAACCCGAAACTCCGAACGAAACGCACGCCGAACCCGAAGAAATTACCTTTATCGCGCAAAACGGCGCAAGCCTCACGATCGAAGGCGGTATGCCGACAATCGCGGCGAACGGTAATAGACTCGAAGTCAATGGAATTTGGCTCGGCGATTACTACACAAACGAAGACGCGCAAGAAGCCGCCGAAGCCTTGAAAATTGACGTTGAAGAATTCGGCGACGACCACCCTGTTTTGAACAAAGAATATTTCGCCGAAATCGAGTTTGAAGAATCACCAACCGGCGGTGACAGAACTGCCGAACACCTTAACGCGAACGCGCCCGAAGGTTGGACGGTCACCCGCGCCGATAAAAAAATCAACGTCGATTATCACGGCAAGCGCGTTGCCGAAGTCGACCGAATCACAGAACGCGACCTGCTAGTCCCGCACGCCTTCTTCCGGCAATTCACGCCACTCGTCGATAAATCCAAAACGCCCGAACAAATCTTTCTCGACGACCGATACCGCGAACTTGCCGAGCTTGAGGAAAGGCGCGAAGAACTTCAGCACACGTCGCCGATATCCAAGGAGCGATTAAAAACCCTCGACGACATGATTAATCAAGTCAAGCGCGACATTTACGAAACCGAAATGGATAATCCCGACACAGTCGCAAGTTTCTGCAAGGCGGGCGCGATTGACGAAGACGGGAACGTCTGGTTCTAAAAAAATACGCCGACGGATGCCGACGCCAGATAAATAAATGCGAAAATAAAAATTAGCACGGTAAACGTCCGGCGTCAAGCCCCTGCGAAAATTCGCGGGGGTTTTTAGTATCCCTCAAGACATTTGCGCAATTCCAAATCAACCGTGTAGCCGTCGCCGACTCGGTGCGTGGATTTTTCGATAAGATAACGTCCCGAAAATTTTCCGTGATTTATCAGCTCGATAACGTTGCCCGCGACCAAATCAAACCGCCCGATTGTCGTCAGGCGAATTTGATTTTCCTTCTTGTTCTTGTCGCGAAGTTTCTTTTTGGCGAGCTTTTCCGCCTCGGCTTGCGTTTCCACGCGCTGATTAATTTTCAGCGTTTTGCCGTCGTCCTTGCTGCTGTCCTCGAATGAACCGACAATTTTTTCGTCCTTCTGCCCGTGCTTATAAACCACTTCGCATTTCTTGTAAATCTCTTGCAGAGTCGCCGTCGCCTGAAATCGCTTGATTACCGACAGATCATAATTGAGCCGCGCAACCGGTTCTTGCTGTTCCAATTTCGTTTCGTCGAAAATTATCAACGTCCCGTCCGAAACTTTCAGCGCAAGCCCGTTGTCGGAACAAAGCTTTTCGAGGAACGCCAACGCCGAAACTTCCGACTGTTCGGCGCGTTTAATCGTCGGGTCTTCGAGAGCCTCATAGAAAAGTTTTACTTTCGCCTTCGCCGCAACGTCCGCCGCAATTTGACTTAGCCGAACATTTTCCCATGATTTTGATTCGTCTTTTTGTCGCAAGCCCGAATTCTGCGCGATCGAATTCAGTTTTAATCGTGCCGTCGACGGTGGATAAGATACCGTTATTTCGTCCAACTCGAAAGTGCCAAGATTAAAAGTTTCGATTTGTCCGTCGCCTTGCCAGTTTTCTCGATACAAAATTATCCGCACGGTCAAGCCGCGTTTCGGCAACCAGTCGCCGATAAATTTCTTTTCGTCGTCGCGCAATTCAATTTCGGCGGTATCAGCTTCGCCGCCGCTGTTGTCGGTATAAGTTATGCTTTTGAGATACGGCGATAAGTTTGCCGAAACGTCCTCGCCGTCCGCGAAAATTTGTGCGCCAACGTGTCTGACTAAAGTCATTATTCAGTTCTCCAAGGCGGTAATTTACTTTTGCGTTCGTTGCTCACGTCCGGTAATTCAAGTTCGACGCCCGCCGTAAAAATTACCGTGTCGACGTATTGCCGATTTAAGTTGATTAATTTTTCTGTCCAGCGACAACTTCCCAATTCGCGGAACGCCACAATATCCCACGTGTCGCCTAATTGAGTTTTGCAAGTCATGCAAAAGACCTCCTCGCCGCGTCGTGCTGATGTTCTTGCCACTGCCGACGCCAATCGTCAAGCGCAGGAAGTGCCGCCTCAACGCCGCGTTGCACAGTGTTTTCGTCAGCGTTGCCGTTGACCGTAACGTTAATCGTCACGTTAAAACTTGACGGCTCCGAACTTTGACCGGCATTTGAATTAAAAATCGTGCCCGTCAAATCGCCCAAACTTCCAAGTTCCGACAAGCCCGCGCCAAAAAGTCCGGAGCCGCTTTTGTTGCCCGTCAAGCCGTCAATCAGCCCGCCGATACTTCCCAAACTGCTGAAACCGCCGAACACGCTGCCGAGTCCCGTGCCGGATTTGCCGAAAATTTTTCCAAAACCGCCAAGCCCGTCAAAAATGTTTCCCAACGCAGTAAATCCGCTTGAAGTCGGCGTGTCGTTGAAAGTCCCGCGATTTGTCGGCGCAACCGGCGGCGTCGTTATCATCGGGATATTGACGCGTGCATTTCGATTTTCTTGCGGCAAAATCGGCTTTTGTTTGGAAGTCGGCAAATGTTTCAGAGCGTCGCCGATCGTTGCGCCCGAAGGCATTTGAACTTCATTAATCGCCGCGTCAAGGGATTTTTGCCCCAACAAAACTTGTTCGCGAAGTTGCCGATTATGTTCAGCTTGAGACAAGCGACGTTGACTTGACGCCGTCGGGACGCGCCGCCCGCCGAGCTGTTGCATGACGTGTTGTTGTCGTGCCGCCCGCGTGATTTCAATCGCCTGTCGTTGAATTTCGGTTTGTCCGGTTGCCGAATCATAATTTCCCGCGTCGCCCGGTAAAATTCCCAACATTTGACCGGTTTTAGTCCAAAGTTCGCGAGCACGATTAGAATTTTCAATCGGGATTGCCGCTTCGGGTGATTTTTCTGCGAACGTCGTCAGGAACGCGCCTTTTTTGTAAATGCCGCCTTTGTAGTTGGCTTTTGGTGCCGCACTTGCCACAGCCGCCGCCGCGCTTGCTCCCGCAGACGCAAGCTGTGAACATGCCGCTTGAACTGCCGCGCCGAGTCCACTCACGGAACCTGCCGCAGAACTTGCCGCCGATCCCAAATTGGAAACTCCGCCAACTGCATTCGCCGCCGACGCGCTCAAAGCCTCGATACCGCCCGTTGCGTTTTGTGCCGACATGCCCAAAGCGTCCGAACCCGCCGCCGCTTGTTGTGCCGACGTGCTGAAAGTTTGGGCTGTCGTTGCCGCTTGCTGAGCGTTCGTCGAAAATTGTTGCACGCCCGTTCCGGCTTGTTGCGCGGTTTGTGAAAATGCTTGAACGTCCGTACCGGCTTGCGAAATTTGTTGCGTGGCTTGATTGACGCCGTCCATGTTGGTCGCCGCGTTCGACGCCGAATTACCAACTTGGTCAAGTGCCGCTTGTGTCGCCGACGTGTCGAGTGGTTGAGCTTCGGGCGCAACCATATTCGCCGCCTGCGTGATTCCCGACGTAACGCCCGTTGCAACTTTTGACGCGCCCATTTCCACTTGCGACGCGCTTAATGCGTCAAGCACAGATTTTACGTTTTCCGCGCCATTGACAACCCCGTCCATGACGTGGCTGCCCATCTGCTTTATGTCGCCAAAAGTTTTGAACGCTGTAGATTTCAGCGAATCAAACGCGCCCGAAAAATCGCCTTCGGAGATTTTAGAAAATGCGTCGAATAATCCCGTACCAAAGTCGACGCTTAGCGTTATCAAATCGGCGAACAGTTGAATTACCGTCGCGACAACCTGAGCCGCAACCGTCAACAAGGCTGCGAACGCTTTAACCAATGTGCCGCCGACAACCGACGCCAACTGACTTGCCGCCGCCGACAACGCAGAAAATCCGCCACTCGAAGATAACGCACTTAACGCCGTCTGCACTTGAGTTATTGCGGAGCCGAGTGCTCCCGAAATTATTCCGGCAATGTTGCTCAATACGGGAGCGACTTTATCCCAATTTTGATAACACCACAAACCCGCGAGAGCTATCGCCAACAACACTGCGCCGACGGGGGAAAATGCCAACGCCATTGCCGCACGTCCCGCATTTGCCAAAGCCGCGCCGACCGCAGAAATTGACGTTGCCACACTGCTTAAAACTGAAGTGCCCGCCAAACCTGCCAAAGCTGTGCGAACCAAATTTATCGAACTCGTGACAAATGCCCAGCCCGCGAACGCCAATTTCACAGCCGCCGCGCCAACCACGATTGTTGTTAATGCCGCCGCGATTGCCGCCGCCGCCTGAACAACGCCCGGATGTTCTTGAATGAATATCGCGATTGCCGACGCTATCGGTGTAAAAGCCTCCGCCGCCGCACGAACCGCAGGCAACAACGCCGTGCCGATTGAATTCTGTACAGCGTCCATTGCCGACTCAAGTGCGATCATTGCGCCGCGTGTGTCGTCGTTCATTGTCTTCGCGAACTGTTCCGAATAACCGTCGCAGTTCTGCAAAGCCTCCAAATATTTGTTGAAGACTTCCGGGCCTTGTTCGAGAATGTTAATCCAGCCCGAAGCCGCGTTCGCACCGAAAATCGCGCTCACGGAGGCAAGTTTTTCTTCGGCGGTCATTGTCGCCATCTTGCCCGAAAGTTGCGTGATAATCGACTGCATTTTGTTCATCGGCGGCGCACTTTTGTCGTACTGCACGCCCAACCGCGCAAGTTCGGCTTCGGCTTCCATTGCCATTGCCGTCGCGTCCGAAACGGAAATGCCCATCTGGTCGAGAGCTTTGGACGCTTTTTTTGGCGGACCGGAAAGACGCAACAAACCCATGCGAAGTGCGGTACCTGCCATTGAACCTTTAATGCCGGCGTTGCCCATCATCATCGTCATTGCGGCTGTGTCTTCGAGTGTCGCTCCGAAAGCCGCCGCGACTGGTGCCGCGTACTTCATCGTTTCGCCGAGACTTTCAAGGTTGACGTTCGAGTTCGTCAAAGCGTAGGCGTAAACGTCCATGAAGTGTCCCGCTTTTTCGACGGGGACGCCCATTGCCGTCATGTTGTCCGAAACAATGTCCGCCGTCCGTGCAAGGTCGGTGCCCGCGCCCGCCGCAAGGTTGAGCATGCCCGGCATCGTGCCGTAAATCTGTTCGGTTTTCCAGCCAGCCATGCCGAGATAACCCATTGCGTCCGCGGCTTGCGTCATTGTGAATTGTGTCGTCGCGCCGAGATGTCGGGCTTGTCCTTCGAGTTTCGCCATTTCAGCATCAACCTGCGACAAATTTCCCGCCATGATGTTGCCCGTTTGCGTCAATGCTTTAACGCGTGACATTGAGTGTTCAAAAGTCATTGCGTTATCGATTGCCGATTGAAACGGTGCCGCTATTTGTTGCGCAGTGGCGATTGCTCCCATGAAGTTTGCGCCCGCCATCGTCAGGTTTTGCGACGCCGCGTTCGAGTTCGCTTGTGCCGCAGATAACGCTTGCTGTTGACGAAGTGCCGCGTTGACACGGTCAATGTCCGCCGCAAGCCGTTGTTCCGACGCCGCAAAATTCGACGTGTTGAAACCCGCCGCCGACAATGACGCTTTGAGCGCATTTAATGCCGCCTGTTGACTTTTGTAACTTGCCGCGAGCCGTTGAGCGTCCGCCTGTGCCGTCGAAAGTCCGCGTCCCGACGCCGTTTGTGCCGCTTGTGCCGCAGACAAATCCGTCTTCGTTTGTTTGACTTGGGCGGACAATTCCTTGTACGCCTGCGCCATTTGCCGAATTTGTTCGCGTTGCGAAGTGATTGCTCCCTGCGTCGATTTTATCTGCGTGCCCAGTTGCGACATTTTCATCTGGTCGCCTGCGCGTTTGGCCTCCGCGTACGCATGCTTGAGTCCTTGCAGATCTTGCCGCAGTTGTTTCAGTGACGCGTTGCCCGCAGATTTTTTCGTGCCGAGTTCGGCTTGTGCGGTTTTGAGTTCTTGAAGTTTGGCTTTGAGTTTTTCGACTGCCGCCGTGTCCGCCGCGTATTTTTCCCGTGCCGAGCGAAGATTTTGTGTCGCCTTCGACATGTCGGCGGTCGATTGTTTTAACGCGTCCTGAACTTGCTTGTATCGTTGCGCCGCCTGTTGAAGTTGATTCAAGCCCGCCGCCATGCCCGCAAGTCCCGAACGGGAAGCCGCCGCCGAAGCTGACGCTGCACGTGCCGCATTGCCGAGCCCGCGCATTGCGTTGGCCGCCGCATTAAGTGCCGCTTGTAGCGAACCATCCATCGCGCCGTTAATATTGAAACTTACATTAAATGATTTCGCCACAAGCTCACCTCCTGCGTTTCATTTCGCGATTAATTTTCTTGACTTTGGAATTGATTAATTTAATCCACTTGGGCAGTGTGCAAATCGGCCGCGACATCCAAAATTCCAAACTGCCCCAATTTGCATGACTTAGTTCGAGAGCGGCACTTCGGATTTCTGTAATTGCGTCGCGTTTTCCGAAGGACCGTATAAAAAATTGAAAACTTTTGAGCAAACTGTCTGATAATCCCTGAGTGGCAATTCTTTAATGTCGGCAACGGGAACATTCAACGCCAACGCCGCCAAACGCGCTTGAAATCCCTTTGTGAAAGTCACGTCGGGGAAATTGTTTCCTGCCGCTCGTTCCTGCGCCTCCGCAAGTTCAAAATCCAAGCCGCGAAGTTCGCCGAGTTTTTCGTTAAGTTTGCTGATGTCCATTTTCTAGCCTCCGTTAAATTCCCAATGCCAAACGCACGCTTGCCAAATAATCTTGTCCGTTGACGCGATTAACAAAGTTCAATTTGTCGTGCATGAAGTATTCGATATTGTTGACTTTGACGCTGATAACGTCGCACTCGAAAGTAATTTCCGTGTCCATAAGTTCCGACGGCTCAAATTTGCCCATCGCGCCGCCTTTGATTCTGCCGCGTGCGTCAATTCTCACGGGCAACGGTTTCAAAGTCCCGTTCGCCGAATCATATTGCTGAACTGCCCCGCGCAGGCTCAAAATCACGGCTTTTTGTTCCATTAACGCAATCGGGCTTTCATACAATGCGCGGAACGTCAATTTAAGTTCAAGACTATCCAAGTGGCCTAAAGTTGGTGCGCTATAATTTCCCGCAATTCCAGCACCTTTGATGTCTTGAGTTAAATAAGTCAGCTCCGGCAACTCCACTGATCCAGTTCCTAAACAACGCCCGCCGTCGACAAAGACTTCATAATTTATGACTTGTTCCAAAGTGTCTTGCATCCCCATAAAAATTCATCTCCAATCAAAAAAGCCCGCCTGAGCGAGCAAAATATTTCGTTGCAAACAAAAAGCCGCCGTGTTAAACTTGTCTCGACGAAGAAACAATCAACATGGGGCTTTTTGCGTTTTCAATTCTATCAGCCCCGTTGCAAAATTGCAAGGAGTGATAATCATGAAAAATCCTGAACGCGTCGCCGAGTTGCTCGCCGCGTTGAAAAACGAATGCGAATATCGCTTTGAATTCGACGCCGTTGACGCGCTTGCTCAATCAGTCAAAGAATTGCCGCGTGTCGCCGTCATTGACGATAAGCATCAAGAGTTTCTCGGCAAAGTTTACAACAAACGCGAACCAAGCGGGCATTTTTATCGCAGTTACAACAAAGCAAACGCAGGGTTACATCGTGTTGTTTGGTCGTATTATTTTGGTGAAATCCCCGACGGTTGCGAAATTCACCACATTGATAAAAATCCCGCCAACAATAACATTGAAAATCTTCAATGCCTGTCAAAAACCGAACACAGACGATTACACAAAGCAAATCAAACCTCAGTCGTCTGCGAAGTTTGCGGAAAAAGCTTCTTCACTCGCAAAAACTTTCAAGGAAAATGTTGCTCGCAAAAATGTTACGACAAAAAACGTCGCACGCAACCAATAAGCTGTGTCTGCGCTATTTGCGGCAAAATTTTTGCCACGAACGCAAGAAATTCGGCAAAAACTTGTAGCAGTGAATGTGCACACGCATTAGCTCAAAAAACGCGCAAAGAAGGAACTGCAAAACGTCATCGCGGTTTTCGCGAAGAGCGCACTTGTATCATCTGTGGTCAAAAATTCACCGTTCGTAAAGACGCCAAAACAAAAACTTGTTCGCTTGAGTGTTCACATATTCTGCGACAGCAAACGCTTCAAAATCATTCAAACAGCGACGAAAAATAATCGGGGTTAAATTGCACGGTGAATTGAATTTTCTGCGCAGGCACCGCGAAGCCGACCGACATGCGGAAAAGCATGTTGCCTTGCTCAAGTTCGGTCGTCGGGTTGTCTTCCTCAAGGAATGCAATTTCGCCGCCCAAAATCGCGCCGCGTTTGGTCAAGCCGTTAAGCCACGTTTGCACCGAATCAAGCACGCTGTCGACCAAAACGCGATTCATCGGATTATCAATTCGACTGAAGAAATTCAAAATCAGCGTGTTGCAAATCCAATTCAACATGCGGCGAACGCTGATAAAATTAATCGGATCAGTATCGTTCGGGAACGCGCTCATATGGTTGCCCCAACTGCGCCAGCCGCCGAAATTCAACGCGGTAACGACGCCTTGACCGTTGACATAGTTGGCTAAATCTTTGCCGAGATAAACCGCCTTGCCGTCCGCCAAAACTGCCGAATCAACTTGGAGTGTTTCGTTTGATGGAGATTTGAACGGGATATTGTCACGCGCCGCGTCAACCACGCACATTAACGCCGCAAGTTGCGAACTCAAATGATATTGTTCGCCGCCGAGTGAAACTTTCGGCCACGTCGCCACGAGGAACGAGTTTGAATAGTTGTTGGTCGTCTTGACTGACGGAACATCGGTGTAGCGCGTCGCCGTGCCGGTCGGCAAATCGGCAATCGCAATCGCCTTAAAGCAACCGTTAATCCCGTTGCATTTCGCCGACATAACCGCCGCGACTTCCGAATTCGCAGAAAATTTCGGAGCGATAATCGTACCGGGCACGACGCCGAGTTTCGGATAAATATCGTCGATACATTCAAGCCCCATGTTGTCGCCCGTCATCACGTCGACGCCGCCGACAATGTTGCTTGAAGTCACGGCTTCGGGAGACAGCTCGCGGAACGTGACGACGACCGAATCATTAACAACTTTCGCAATGCCCGCCGTCGTGAACGTGATAACCGCGTCGCCCGCGTCATTGTGCGAAGTCGTAAAATCAGTGCCCGCAGTCAACGTTGCTTCCGTCGAATTGTTCAGCGTGAAGGTCAACGAGCCGTCAACTTTTTCTTTGCCTGAAGCCGTCAACGTGATTTTATTTTCGGCAACCGTGTAATCAGTCGTTAAAATCAACGGCGTTTCGCCCGCCGTCAACGTAAATTCGCCCGTCACGTCACTCGGAATATCAATCGGCTCATCTTCATTCACGATACCGATAATTGTTTTTGTCGTGGCAGGGTTGCCCGTCGTGATTTTTATCGAGCCAAGAATTATCGGCTTATTCAAAACCGCAGGAGACGCGACGCCCGTAACAGCAACCGTCGTAGTCTGCGCTTGTTTGAGCGGATCAAGTACGTTAATGAAAATCACGGGCGCGACGTTGTAAAGCGTGAAATGTGCTTTAGCGACTTCGCAGAGAGTGTAGGAGGAAAAATTATCGCTCCAGCCGAATTGATTCACGAATTCAGCCAGCGTCGAACACAAAATTGGAGTATTCGCCGCCGCAGGATCAGCCGCCAAATGAACGGGTGCAGTGCCGACAGCAACCGTGGGCGTCGTTATCTGAGTGAGCGGAACTATCGGAGTCGGCAATTCGTTTACGTAAATTCCGTGTTTGAAACCGACATTTATCGCCATAAAAATTCATCTCCAATCAAAAAAACCCGCCGAAGCGAGCTGAAATATTTAGTTTAAAAATCTTCCAGTCCGCCAAATTGGACATTAACCGTTGACGGAATTGCGACCGTGAATTTATCGACCGATTGAAACTGTGGCGAAATTATTTCGACACGCTTAACGCCCGCCGACAACATTAAGTGCACGAGTTTTGAGGGATTTAAATCGCGTCCAAGGCGACTGCGTTGCCACTCGATAAATTCTTCGACCGCATCACGCGCCGCCTGTTCAATTTCTGCCGCCGCAGTCACATCTTCGCGACTTATCCAGTATTTAGCGTTAAGTTCGTAGCTAATCACATTCGGAGCTTTCACTGTCACTAAATCCGTCAGTGGGCGAACAGTTCTTTCGTTCAAATGTTCGGCAACTGCGTTCAAAATTTCTTCGTCGGGCAATTTGCCGCCTTTGAGTAACGGATAAACTTGCACGGTGCCGGGCGTCTCCGAATCAACTGCCACGTCCGAAATCAACGCCGAAACGCTCATCGCACGCGAACGGTACGCGCCTTCGGAACCTGCACAAGAAAACGACTCCGGGCTTTCGTGGATGCGCTCTCTAAACTCGTCATCATTTTCAGCGTCACTGCCGCCCGCCGAAGTCGTTATGTTCGTCATTGATTGTAAAAACGGTTGCGGGTCAACGACGTTCGTAAGTTCGCCCGCCGCAAATCCGTTGCCGGCTTCGCCCGTGACCGTGCACGTCGCCTTAGCTTGCTTAACCGTTTCGCCCGCAAAAAAAATTAACGGCTCGTCCAACGCAAAATAAATTTTGTTGTCCGCCGTTACTCGCGTGCCTTCTTGAATTATCGTGGAAACTTCCCGCGCCGTCGAAAGTCGAACTTCAAGCGTCGTCCATGCCGCGCTTGCGGGAAGTCTTTCGCAACCTACCAAATCGCCGATCCTGTCCAAGTTTTCGCCCGTCGCGAACGCAAGCAGATTTTGTTTTGCAACAGAATCAATCAGCAAACGTTGTTGCATGAGCAATAACTCAACGCCGCGCAGAAAAATTCGGAGCGGGTCAGCGCGTTCAAGCGGCCGTCCCAAAAGTTTTTCAACCGTCGAAACAACCTCAATCGAAATTTCTTCGGCGTCGGCAGTTGCAAAATTTATTGGTGATACGTCTTTAAGTTTCATATGGACTCGCTCCCCTAAACGGATGTGGGCGCAAAGTATTTTGCCGATAAGCCGTCAAAACCAATTTCGCAATGCCCAACTGGTCTTCGCAACTTTCCACATCGTAACGAACATTATCAACCCAAACTTGTTCGCCATGACGCGGTAAACGATTTTTCTTGCCGCAATAATCAGCCGTTTTGAAATGAAGGGTTACAAAATCCCCGTGCAATCCTTCAAAATTCAAGTTTATATTGCCGGATTTTTGCGCCGTGTGCGCGTTGACTTGCGCCCGAAGATAAATTCCGTCGACCGTGACAAATTCGGCAAATTCTTCAGACTCAACGAAAATGTCTAAGTCGGCTTTTAAATCGTCGCGGAAACTCATTTTTTCTTTTTGCCGTCAACCGTCAGCGGCGGCAATGCGTTCGGAACGTTCGCTTTAAAGTCAGGGCGCGAACCTTGCAAAAGTCGAATTACCAACTTAAGCATTTCAAAATTTGTAACGTCCGTGTCTTTCATCGTAAAAACTTCGCCGACTTTGTAAAATGCGCCGTCATAAATCAAATTTTTCAGTGCTTTAACTTTCATGTGTCAAACCTCAATTTCTGCCTTTGAGCTGTCCATATGCAACCTCAATTCGTGCACCATTTATGCAAATGTACAAACTCCAATACAAATCATCATCGACGGGAAACCACATTGCGCCGTCAGTCGTCGAAGATTTTCTGCCGACAACGACACCGCCGAATTCATCTTTCAATTTATCATGGTACATGTCCAATCCGTTCAAAACTTCTTCCTTATTAACCACGCTTAGACACCCCCTTTTTTCGGGGGCGGCGTGTTTTTCGTCACACCCGAAAAAATTTCAGTGGTGACCGTCAGTCTTGCTTATTCATTCGCCATCAAACAAACTATCAATATCGTCATCGTCATCTGCCGAATTGCCAGTTGTGTCAATGCAAATCCAATCCGCCATAGTCTCCGGACACATTAAAAATCTGCTGAAAATCGTCAACGAGCTTTGTTGCGCGTCCGTGTTGAAACGGTACACGGGAACATTATTTGCCGAAATCGTCTGCCATGCGCCGTTGGTGTCCATAAACGTGATCGCGCCGTAAAGTTGTTTGCCGAGACCGGGCACGCAGATAATTGCGTAATCGGGATGTAAAAACGGCTTAACTTGTCCGTCGTCGTCCGTGAAAGTTTCGGCGTAGGAAATAATTTCGATATTCAACGCGCTCAAATATCCGATAAAACGGGCTTGCGGCGTCGTGTAATGCGGCGCGAAACTTGCCATTGTAAGATTTTCACGATTGGGAATTTGCAACCATTTGAAAATGCCCGTGTTGTTCAAAAGTTTTTTCTCGACATTTTTGCCGCAGAGCATGAGTGTCGGAATAAAGCCGCTGTCCTCCTGAATTCGTTCGGAAACTGCTTTAATGTCGCCGTAAATGTCCGCGCTTGAATTTGCCCAGTCACTCGACGCAGTAACTTTGCCGTCCCAATCGAACGAAATTAAATCTTCCTCAACCGTGACACCATCGTCAGCAAAACCGCGAATTTTCGTCTTGCCCAGCTGAAGAATTTCTGCCGCCATTTTATTTTTGCGGTTTTGAATCATGCGCAACAGCTCAGTCAAGTCATTGGCTTGCATACGTGCCGCACGTTCAGCTGGTGTGACTGTGCTGAATACGGGAGTTTCACCAAATTGGCGCAGGGAAATATCTTCAAGCCCGATAACTCTGCGGGGACCAACAAGCGGAGCTTTATACAGATTAATTCTGCTCGTGCCGCGATTAATGTTGACGCCGCGACTTCCTTTAACAATGTACGGGGCAAGCAGTCTGCCTTCCTTGCGGTATTCGACAGCGACATAATCACTGTTTGAAGTCGGCATTACGTTAGAAAAAAATGTATCGACAAGATAACTTGCGGGTTGTTTAATTCGCTCAACCACAGGGAGCAAATCAAGCGTATCTGTGATCAACCACGGATTTTGCACTTTGTTTCACCTCTCAAAATTTATCCTGAATACTCGTGACGCGAATATTCGATTTTCTCAATGCGTCTTCAAACGGCTCAAGCGTCAACGCGCTACTGCCGCCGACAATGATTCTTTCACGATTAAATTTGCCCGACGCATAAGCTTGAGTAACTTTGTGGTCAGCGTCCGCAACAAAATTATCGCGGGCGATAACCAAAACTTTTGACGCGTCCGCCGCCGACGATACCAAATCAAATACAGCTGTTGGAGCACTCGCGCCCAAAAGCATTCCGCGTTTAATCGCCGCACTTGCGCCGACGTTGATATTCCAAATTTCCTGTGGTTCTTCGAGACCGCCCGAAAGTTCGTCGCGCTTTATCCCGTCGAACGTTCCGAAATATTCAGCCATGTTATTTACCTCCATTCGCGAATTTGACAATCGCGTCTTGCATTGCCGCAACCGCCGAAACTTTTTTTTGCCCGCCGATAACGCCTTCCGCGCCGCTCGTCATTTGGTCGATAATCACGTTTTCGATTTTCTGAGCGGGATTTTCGGTTTTCTGCGCAAGATTTTTTACCGCGTCAATATACGGCTGAACATCGTCGAGAGAATGCCCGCGTTCAATCGCATTGTCAATTATCGCGTTCACTGCAGGATTTTCGCCACGCATTTTAATCAAGTTCGCAACTCTGTCGCGTTCCTGTTGAAGAATTTCTTTCACGTCAACGACTTGTGCCGCAGTTTCTGTTTTGACTTCCATAATTTTTTCTGCCTCCATTGCTCGACGGATTTTTTCTTCGTCGAATTTTTTCATGTCGACGTGCATTTTATTGACGACCAAAACTTTTTTCGCGTTGTCAATTTGCATGTCGACTGCCTCCGCAATTTCGTCTGCGAAGCCCCATTTAAGCGCGTCATGCGCGTTTAACCATGTTTCCGACTCCAACATCGTGCGCACGTCAACTTGTGCGTTTAGCGGGCTGTCAGAGCGGTTTATACGGCTTTGGTACGTGTCAACTATCGCGTCTTCAATCGCCGTCAACATGTCTCGAGTTTTCGTCAATTCCGCCGCGTTGTAGTAACCCTGCAAGATCGCCGCCGGCATATGCAACATCATCAGCGCATTTGACGCCATAACCACTTTATCCGCGCCACAAACGATTAAACTTGCCGCGCTTGCCGCCAAACCGTCCACTTTCGCAACGACATTGCCGTCGTAACCTTTAAGCGCGTTGTGTATGGCTAAGGCGGAGAAAACGTCGCCGCCGGGCGAATTAACATGAACGGTAATATCTTTGCCGCCGAAATTTTTCAGCTCGTCGACAAAACTTTTCGCGCTGGTCTCGGCGTCCGTCCATTTGTCCAGCGTAATGTCGCCATAAATATAGATCTCCGCCGAAGCGGATTTCATTTCAATCATTAACTCACCACCAATCAAAAAAGCGATTGAGCTTTCGCCGCAATCGCGTCGTCTATTCGTTTTCGGGCTATGTCAAAAAATTTCTGCTCGAGTTCAAAGCCGATAAAGTTTCTGCCGGTATTGATAGCCGCCACGCCCGTTGAGCCGCTCCCCATTGTTGCGTCAAGTACTGTCTCGCCTTCGTTGCTATAAGTCTTGATTAGATATTCGAGCAAATCTGTTGGCTTTTGTGTCGAGTGATAACGTGTTTCGTGCCCTTGCACAACGTTAAATTTTAAAACGTCACGCGGATAACATTTAGTCCCGTCGTTTACTGTTGGAAGCATTGTTGTCTTATCTCGATAACATTTAGCCTCAATGTTAGGCGGTACATATGTTCGCGCCTTGCCTTTCCAAAATTGCGGATTATATGTTGGGAGTTGCCGATAAAAAATCAGAATATCTTCGTGAGCTTGCAAAAACATGCGGTTTGCATTCAAATGCCCAGTTGCTAACGGTTTCTCCCAAACAATTTTATAGCGATAATCGTTCAAGTTCGACGTGGCAAGTTCAATTAAAAATTTTCCTTTGGCGAATAACGCAATCGACGCGTTCTTTTTCGTCACTCGATAAAATTCTTTCCAGAGCGCAGAAAAATTCAAACTTGATTTATCCCAATCGCAATCAGTCATGTTATAAGGTAAATCTGTGCAGATAAAATCAACAGAGCCGTCGGGAATGCGTTTCATGCCTTCCAAACAATCTTCATTGTAAATTTCATAGCTCATAATGTCATCTTTCCACGTAATTTCGCGTCAACGATTTCAATGCGCACGGAAATTCCAAAGCCGCCCGCTAAGTCCCCGTCGAAGAAAACTTTTTTAACTCGTGCGCGTGGCTCCTGCGAATTTATTGCTGACGTAATTTCAGCCGCCGCCCGTGCCTGTACGACGCCCGTAGGTTCGTCCAAAAATCGCCCGTCAATTCCGAAGCCGCGATCGAGCGGAACTGTGCCCTTCATTGTCGCTAATATCATCTGAACATTTTGGATAATTTCTTCATATTCGGTTGACGGCATTAAATTTACGTCGGTCAAGCCGACTGCCACATCTGTTACCATTAGCCTTCCTCAACTGAATCATTGTACGTTTCAAAAGTTACATCCATTTGCGCGACAATCGGATTGCCGAATTTGTCCGTCGAAATGGATTTACAGCTTGCCTCCGTGATAACCCACAATCGCCCGCCGACAACCGAATTCGCCACAATCAACCAATCAGCTTCGCCGTCAAGACAAAGTCGGTGAACTTTTTCCATTTCTTCAGCCGGATTAACGCCGAGCGTCGCGGTCAACGTGATTGTCATCGTAACTTTTTGCGTGTCGGCACCGAGCCACTCAAGCACGGGCTCTTGGTTAATCAATTCGTGACGGGCGTAGCGCGATTTAACGTCGTGTTTGAAGCCGTCGAAAGTCAAAACACGTTCGCTATCGACTTCAAAAACCAAATCTGCAAAACAACCAATCGCCATGATTTAACCTCCGACAAAAACATTTGGGCTACCGCTGACGTGACTGCCGCCTTGCCCACAGGAAACGCAAACAGTGGCGTCATTGATTCGAGTTAGCGGTCGTCCGTTGACGAAAACCGTTGAACTTCCCGACACAGATTGAAAAGTCCCGCCGTGAGGACAATTACAAGGTCCGTGATCGCCGAGCCTGTGCGCCGCCAAACCGTTAATGAAAACGTCGGGGGAGCCTTCGGAATTCGTGCCGGCGCGTCCATGCGGGCAACAGGGAAGTCCAACATAACAAATTCCCGACGTGCCGTCGCCGATTCTTGTCGCTGGTTGCATGTTTCCACCTCAGTTGATCAAAACATTTTCGCCGCGAATAACAACGTCGTTCGTTGCCGTCAACGCGTAACCTTTTGCGCCCGTGAAAATAATTTCGCCGCTTGCGTCGAAGACAATATCGTCGCCCGACTTGAGAGTTATTTTGTCTTTCGCCTCGATAATCACTTTGCCGGCACAACCGATTTTCATTTCGTGACTTTTGCGGTTGTATTCGACAAAAGTATCGTCGTTGAAGTCCATGCGCATCACGTCTTGCGAATTCGCATTCGGCTTTGATTTATCGTTAAAACGGCTCCCGATAACCCAGCCCGTGCCCGTTTGGTCAGCATTGCCGGCGAACAAGCAAACAACCATGTCGCCGACGTCAGGCATTGCGAAAAATTTATTCCCCGCCGCGCACGTCGTAAGTATCGGCATTTCCGCACCTGTCATATCGTCTTTGTCTTCAAAAACTACGCGAACCGTATGACGTTCGGGAAATGTCGCGGTAACTTTGCCTTCACGAACGATTTGTCTTGCGTCGCCTTGCAATTTCTTCGTCCTCCTCGGATTGTTCATCTTCCGTTGATTCGGATTCTTCGGGCTGAACTTGCGGCGTCTGTGAAGGCAAAATTTTCGATAACATTTCGCGTTCCTGCGCCAACGTCGCAACAACTTCGTCAAAGTCTTGTCCTTCGCTTTCCGCGATTTCCCGCGAATAAGTTGTTAAGCCCGCGTCAAGCCGCAAAATTGCCGCCTGTGTTTCTTTGACGGGATCGAGTATGCCGCTTCGTTCGTTGTACCACGCCGCCGAAGTCCAAAGCGAACGCGTCAACGGGTCGTCGAAAAATCCAGGTGCCTTGATTCGTCCGAGAGCCACAGCTTCTGCAAGCCACTGTTCGTAAATCGGTTGACAGAAGTCATTCACAAAGGCCGCCTTGCGTTGTCTGAATTCGTCGCTTGCTTGAAGTAATGCCGCACGACTTGCCGAATACGACGATTGGAATTTTTTAACGAGTAACTCATATGGAATGTTCAATGCTGCGCCGATTTGCGTTAAAAATGCGTTGGTGAACACGTCGAACGTCGATTGAGCGTTTGAACTGTCGATTGATTTCACGTCCACGCCGCGAGGAAGTGCCGCCATTGTCGCCGAACCCAAACGGTATTCGCTGACATCAACACACGGAGCCGACGAGTCTTGTTCGCCTTGTCCCGCAATTTGATTGAAGTCGAGATTGCTGGCGGGTTGCGTGAAGAAAATCGAGAAAAAACTTTTGATAACCGCGCTTGTCAATTCGGCGTCGGCATAACGTGACATTTGCTTGATAACTTCAATCACGGGCGCAAGAAACGGAACACCGCGGAATTGATCGGGGCGCGTGTCCTTGCAAATGTGCAAAACATTTCGGCATCCTGTAGCTTGCCCGAACACTTTAACACGCTGCCACTTCAATTCCGGAATGACGGATTGTGGCTCATTCCAGATTTTATTGCATACCCAAATTGCCTCAAGTCGCCCGTCGCGATTAACTTCAATGCCGTTGACGATGCGATTTTGGGAATTTGGAATTTGCACTTCGACTTGAGAAATTGCACCGAAACCGTCGCCAATCGGATTCGATACACGTTGCGCGTCAATCAAATGCAGTCGCAAGCTGTATGGAGTTTCGCCACTCGGCGGGCGGTGTTTGAACAGGCAAAAGTTATCGCCCTCCATAAGTGAGCTGTTAAACGAAATATTTTGCAGTTCGTAAAAATTATTTCGCCGCATGAAGTCACAATGCAAATCGTTCGCCCAAAGTTCAAATTCGCGTTTGGTATGACGTGCCCAAATTCGCGCCTCATCCGCCGACATACCTAATTCTTCGTAGTGAATTCGCGGGAAAAGTTTCAATCCTGCGCCGACGACATTCGTCGACATTGTATTTATCGCCGCGTGCCCGATAGCTGAATTCATCGCCAAATCAGCCGCACGGTCGCGCAACGTCTTTAAGTTGCGGTCAATGTCCTCTTTCGCCGACCAATGACGCGGTTGCCACGTCTTCATAGTCTTTTTCGTGAGACTTGCGCCGCCGCCATCAAAGCCGCTCAAAATCAATCACCTCAATCAATAAAGACAGCGCGTCGAATTCCCCGCTTTGAGTCTTCGAGCAATGCAATTTCGTCTTCCAAATCTTGTATCGCCGCACGCACCGCCGACAAATCGGGACGCCTCAATCTTCTGTCGCCAATTTGATACTCCACGCCCGACAAAATTTTTCGCTCAGCTTCGCGATACATTTGCAGTCGCTCTTTCAATTCTTCAAGTCTGGTCATAAGTTCAGCTCCAAATATCCGTTTCAAGAAATTTTTTCCTGTTCGTCGTCGAACGGGATTTTTTCTTGCGTTTGGGATTTTCCGCGCCGCCGCGCAAAACTTCATGCTGATTTTGCCAAAAAGTTTCGGGATTATTGCCTACGCAACTTTTCATGCACGCAAAATTGTATACAGCGAGATCAAGGCTTTCATTGCGGGCGTGTTCCGTAATACATTCCCATGCCTGATAAACAATACCGCCGACACGCCGAAAAACTTTGTGCTCCGAAATCAGTTGCTTAAAATAATCCGCATCATAACCGCGCCGCTTGAAAAATTCATCGTCTCGTGGGAAATGCATAACGCCGTTGCCTTCCGTGACACCGAGCCGCGACATAATTTCCTGCTTGCCGTCGTCGACGCCTAAAATCGTCAAAAGTACATTAGTTTGCTTAGGGTGTCCATATTTGTACAAAATGGGCAATCCCATGCCGGCTTTACCTTTAATCGGGAAACGTCCTTTGCTCATGTTTCGGGCGCAATATTCGTAAACCGTCGCCGTTGCGAAGCCCGAATCAACGAACGTTCGCGCAACTTTAATCGGCGTCCCGTTCCCGAAAAAATAAACTCTGTCGAGCACGTCATCAAGTGCCCGCCACGTCGAAGGAAAATTTGGCTCCCCACGAATCACGCCACGCAAAATCCCGTGTCGAGTTTCACCCGCCGACCAGCCCGCGATTTCGTATTCAAGGCGATTAGCCTGCACGTCAACCGCCGCCGTCAAAAGCAACACAGGTGACGGAATTTCGCCGTCATAATCTTCGCGTCGATCAAGAAAAATATTTTCATCGGGATAATCCCCCGTGATTCGGTAACTCAGACCAAATCTTGTATTGCAAACAACCGCCTCACGATTCGGGTCGCCACGTGCCTCAAGCCACTCGCGCATAATTTCATGCCACGACAGCCACGGCGACGAAAAACCATTCAGCCAAAAACTACGCGTCCCGTTTTGTATCGCGTCGGGATTTTGTGCCTCGTAATGTTGCGGGGCATTTTTCATTTCCAGTTCCGAAAACTCGAAACCGCAATCGGGACAACGCCACTTGACCGAATTAACCACGACAGACTTGTTGCCTGCCTCGTCGCGTGTTTGCTTGAAGTCAACCTGCATTTGCCGATAATCGAGCGCGTGATATTCGCCGCAGTTCGGGCATTGATGTCGCCATTCTTCCTGCGTGCCAAGTTGATATTCCAAATCAATTCGGCTTGCGCCTTCCGTCGTCGGAGTTGAAAACAAGCCGATTTTGTAATTCCAAAAAGTTGTCGTGCGTTTCGCCGCCAAATCAACGGGGTCGCCTTCTTTTGACGCCGATTGTGGAAATCTGTCGACTTCATCGCACAAAAGAATTCTTATCGGACGTGACGCCAAATTAGCAGGAGAATTCGCACCGGTGAGCACGACGCGCCCGCCCGTGAAAAATTTGTTCAGTATCGTTTGATTCGCGTCACGAGTTTTGAGTTTATCGTAGAAAAGCGGCGTCAAAACTTTTGTATCTTCAATCATGCGCGACAATCGAGCTTTGGAAAAATCCTGTGCAAGTTCCAAAGTCGGTTGAATTATCATCAGCGAACACGGATCGAGATGAGCAAATCTGCCGACGATATTCAGCAGGCATTCTGACTTCGAGACTTGAGCCGCCGCCTTGATTGCCACGCGGTGAATTCTTTCGTCCGTGAACGCGTCCATAACCGCTTGCATGTACGGAACGCGTGACGTGTGCCATTGCCCCGGTTCCGCGCTGTCACTCGGCAGTTGTCGAAACGTGTCCGCCCACTTCGACACGGATAATTTTTTAATCGGTTTGGTCAGTCTCGAAAGGAACTTCTTCAACGCCGCTTTCGTCTTCAAAAGTTGCGCCCTCCAATCCTGCCGCAAGTTCAGTCAGATTTTCTTCAATCGCCGATGTGAGTATCGAATAAATTTCGCCGCGAGATTTGCCGTCGAGTTGTGCCGCGTATTTGGCGGGCAAGCCCAAAAGTTTACTCCGAAAGTTTGTGATAATTTCTCCCAACACACTTTCAACCGTTGCCGCCTCGTAAAGTTCGCCTTTGGTTTTGGCAAGCTTGACTTCGGCAAGTTCGCGCTTAGCTTTTTCGTGAAGTCCTTTTTCTTTCCAAAAGTTGACGCCGTCGCCCGAAGTGTTTTTCGACAGAAAATAATTCTGCAGACTGTCGAGCAACATGACTTCGCCGTTTTTCGACCGATCATCGCGCACGACAATTCCCTCGTCGATTAGCTGATTGATTCGGGGCTGTGTCAAACTCAATGCCCGTGCAAGTTGCGACTGCGAGCAAAACAAATCGCTTATAGCTCCGATAACTTTTCCCATGTGCGCCTCAATTCTTTATCTGTTTAGTCCCGACAATTGCCACGACTTATAAGAATAAGTAAAAAAAATTTTTTTTACCTAGACACTTGCCGGACGTCGCCGCCGCCGCGCAGCCTTGCCCTAAGCTGGAAGGACCCGTGGTAAAAAAATAAGCCCGTATAGGGGGCAAAATTTTCTTTAGAGGCTGTCACGCTAATTTTAATCGATAGCAAAAATGTTATCAATGTAAACAAGTGTAAACTGCAGGCAACTAATCGGAAACTAGCGGCAACATTGAGCAATTCTTAAACCTGTTCGAAAACGAATCATTTCTTTGCTGTCAAGATTCAACGCGTTTAAACCTTTATCGTGCAATCGCAAAATGTATTGTCGCGTGTAATGCAGGAGCTTCGCAATAGCATTGAACGATTGACAACCGACATAACGATAGCTGATAACTCGTTGCGGTAATTCGTCCATGTGTGTTTGATTGAGCAACGACAACAGTCGGAACTTCTGCGCTTCGATCTGTTCAGCGATTGTTGTTAGTGATCGTTCGGCGTCGACGATTAACGTTGCGAGTTTCTCGACCTTTGACGATTGAGCCGGTGCGTGTGGCATTCCGTCAAGTGGCGGGGCTGAAGGATGAGCGAAGAAACGCAAATCTTCAAGTCGGCGTGTCTCGCGCTCATATTTCAGTTTCAATTCCCAAACCGAATTCAGCATTTGATAATCCAAGGCGGCGTCCTCCAAAAGTCCGTGAACAACTGATTATTGGCTTGATTATAGCACAAATGGCGTTGTAACGCCATTTTTTTATATTTTGGCTGTGCGCGACAAAAATCAGCCGGTGACGATGGTGTTGAAGGGTGTTGATTTGGTGACGAAACGTTTTTTTGACAAATGGCGTCCTGACGCGGTTTGTGACAAATGCGGTGACGAAAGGTGATGAAAAGGTGATGAAAAAAATTGGACAAAACAAGCCCACACTAGGCGAGTTTCAATTTTGGTGACGAAATCCCCTATTGTAGCGTTCTCCGCAAAAAATTTTTCAAAAAAACTGGTTGGATTTTTTGCCATATTTCTAATTTGTTATAATCCTATAATAGTCAAAAAGTCCAACCTGTTTTTTTTTTTTTTTCGCTGTAGAGCGCTATAATGGGAAAATCGTCACCAGTAAGGCGGAAAAATGCAAAAGTCGCCTAGTGTACGCTTGTTTTTTTGGCACTTTTAACGGTCAAAAATTCGTCACCACTTCGTCACCCGATTTTTAAAGTTGGCGTTCTGACGCCATTTGTTGAAGGTCGTTTCGTCACCAAATCAACACCCTTCAACACCATTTGCCCGAAATTCGTCACCTCGGCACAAAAAAACACCCCGAATTGAGCTTCGGGGCGTTGAAATTTTCGTATCGGTTCAGCTTTCAAACGGAATATCATCGGTGTGCGAGTTGTCGACAAGCCCAAAACCGAAATATTCGATACCGCGCTTTGTTCTTTCGCGTCGGCAGTTGGGGAGTTGTTCGACGAGCTTGCCGAGTTCGCGATCGTTGTAGCGTGAGCATTCGAAGCCGAAATTGTTCCTGAGTTTGTCCAGAAAATCTTTGCGCGTGCAATGTTTATCGTCGCCGGTTACGCAGAATTCCTCGATAAACTGCGTGATAAAGTCGTTGTCGGCAATGTAAGTTCTGCGGGATTTGTTCATTTCGGCAGACTCAATCAACTTGTCTTCGCGGTAATAATTGTATGCGCCGTCGACGATAACGCTGAGCAGTGCCGATAAATTTTCCTCTTCAAGCAGACGTTTCGGCAAGGAAAGATCGGCGTCCTTACCTTCAAAAGTTTGGCTGAATTCGAGCGTTTGAAGTCGGCGGAGCAAGCCTTTATCGCGAACGTTGGCGAGTTGCGGGAAAAAGTTTCCGCAGATAATGAATTTGGCGAACGGTCGGAAGTTTTCAAAGTTGCAATGGAGCAAGCGCACGGACATTTCTTCGCCGCCCGTCACGTCTTTAACGAGTTGGGAATTTAGCGTGCAAGTTTGCGGCAGTTCGGAACTGATTGCGACGCGTGCGCCGATAAGCATAGCAAGCGCGGGCGTTGCGTTGTTTGCGTCGGCGGGGGTTTTCGGCTCAAGCAGGAGTGACGCGGGAATATTGACTGCGTGCCCGCCCATCATGTATTTGTATGTCACAAGAATTGTCGATTTACCGTTTGCGCCGCGTCCCTTCCAGAAGTGAAGTTTTTGCTGATTGATTTCGCCGGTCGTGCAATAGCCGAGATAGCGAATCATGGCGGCAAGCGATTCTTCGTTCGGCTGAATATCACGCAAGAATTTCCGCACGGTCGACTGGTCGGCGTTGGGGTTCCAAACGGCATTGCAACACTTTGTAAGGAGCAAATTTTTATCGACTTCGGGATAAAATTGTTTGGTCTGCAGGTCGATAACGCCGTTTTTGACGAGCAACAAATTCGGGTGCGCGTCAAGGTCGGCGGCCTTGATAACAACTTGGTCGTCGACGCGTGCAAGGCGAATTGCGTTGCTCATGCACTTGCCATTACGCCAACTTTGAATCATTTTGTCGGTATCCTTGTCGGCGTTGGCGGGCATGTTCGCGGTTAAAATCGAGCTCATTTTTCGGGCGAAGCGCAAGACTTCAATATCTTGTTTCGGGTTGCTGAGCGTCCAAACTCCGCAACCTTTATAATCGGGGTTTTTCTGGAAAACAAGCCATTGATCGCGGGCGGTGATATGGCGGAGACAGCTTCCGAACGTGTAAATAAGTTGCGTGGCGCGGCCTTCGTCGTCGTCGGGCTGAGCGAAAAGATATTCCACGTCGAAATTATCGGCTTTGATTTTGAACTTGTTGTCAATGGCGGCCTTGTCGCGGGCGCGTTCGTGTTCGCGAAGCTGTTGCGCGTTGTATGCGGTCTGCTTTTTCTTAATTTCGCGGGCAAGCTCGTTGACTTCGTGTTGAAAATTTTTCACGTCGAAATCCGCCAACGCATTTGCGGAGGAAAAACTTGAAAAAACGGGTTGGACTTTTTGACTATTGTTTTCGTCATCATTTGCGGAGGAAAAACTTGAAAAAACGGGTTGGACTTTTTGACTATTGTTTTCGTCATCATTTGCGGAGGAAAAACTTGAAAAAACAGGTTGGACTTTTTGACTATTGTCGTTTCCCTTCCAAGTTGATGTCGCGCTAAAGAATTCCTCTTTCTCCAACTCGCGGCAAATCTTTTTTGCTTCCTTGCAAATCTTCTTGAGCGTGGCGATAAATTCGTCGTGCAAGCGGGACATGTAAACTTTGAGCGCGGCGATTTGGTGCCGACGTTTGATAGTGCTGAGTTCTTTAACGTCGAAATTTTCTTCGCCGATGGTTTTGGCGAAAGAAATTCCTTCGGCAAGCGCGGCTTTGATGTCGGGATTAATTTTCCCGTGCACTGACTCGTAATCGCTGAAATCGGGTTTTTGTTCGTCGACTGAATTATCGGGCGCGGGCGTTTCCGTTTCTTCTGCGGACTCCTGCGCGTTAATTTCGGTATGTTCGTCGTTCGCGGGTGCCGAAAAAATTTCGTCGTCGGTCAACGTGCCGTTTTTTGCGGCATCGTAAATTTCTTTGATTCGGGCGGCGAAATTTTCGGGTTCCGCCTGTAAAAATTCGTTCGCGTCGTTGAACTTGTCGGAAAGTTGCACACCGACCGCGTCATGTCCGAGAGCTTTTAAAGTTTTGACGACAGCGGGCGTTTCCTTAATTCCGGCTTCGTCGTTATCGAGCACGACGACGAAAAATTTCTTGCCGATATCTTCGGCGCGAAGTCTGCGTTTGTGCTTGCCGGTAATTGCGGTGCCCATAATCGCAACTGCGTTGACGTGCGGCGTTTTGCTGAGCGAAATAATTCCGTTCGCGTTGATAAATTCGTCGCGCACGGAGCCGAAAAAAGTACTGATCGCGTCGAATTCGCCTTCGTGGACAAAAATAATCGGGTCGTCACTTTCGACAGCGCGTTTGAAATTGAAAACGGGCTTCGGTGCGGGCGAGTGCCATTTTTTACGCAGGACGGATTTTTGTTCGTCGGAAAGTTCATCCTCGTTGCCGGTGAAGCGCGCAAGGAAACTGTGCTTTGACGCGGGCACGATAAACGCGGGAGTTTTCGCCTTGCCGAATTCGCCGACGTGACCGCACCAGAAATATTCGTAAATTGCTTTGGGAATACCGCGATAAACATTGTCGTGCCGAGCCATAAAAAATTTCAGTCCCGAAGCCGCGAACGAATAAAAATTCGAGTAATCTTTAAGTTTGCTTTCGTCGACTTCGTTGGTGTCGTCGAAAATCACGGGGCTTGCGGCGTGCGGGCTGTGAACTTCGCCGTTTTCGTCAATGACGACGCCGAGCAATTTGGCAACTGCTTCGAGAGCTTTTGGAAAGTCGTTGGCGTCAGGGAATTTGCCTTTGTCGTCGACGTGATAATTGAGCTTGAATTTTGCGGCAAGCGCGATATTATCCCATGAGCAATGGCATTTGTAGCAATGCCACTCGACGTGGTCGCCGTTTTGCGAAAGATATTTCGGGACAATGCCGGTTCCGTCGTGACCACTGCCGTTATTGCATTCGGGGCAAGTCCAGCCGAGTTTTGCCTTGACGAGTCCGATCTTGATTGCAACGGTATCGGGGTCGACCATGCGCACTGCGGTGCGGATTTTTTCGCGTTCCTCTTTGCTAAGCATATAAAAACCCCCTTCAAATGTTGACACACAACACCAAAAGGGGCTATAATCATCTTGCTTAATTTGAATAAACGGTTTTCGCAAGATGCCCGCTTCCGGTGTTATGATGTTTTAGGTAAACTTATCTTAACACGTAAGGCGGGCATTTTGCAACGCTTTTTTTTGCCCGCCTTTGGTGTTCGTGCCGTTAAAATAGATTACCGACCGCGAGTTTTCGGTTTGTAAATTATTTCCGGTTCATAAAAAGGTGACTCGGCGAGAATTTCTTTGCCCGCAATTAAGTTTGCGGCTTCGACCAACAAAGCTTGCTTAACGTTGGGATCTTTTACAGTTTTTGCGGTCTTGCGCAATTCAATTCCGCGTTGCAAGTTGAGCCGTTCCCAGCGAATGTTGGTTTTCGCAGTTTGATCGCCGTCGACGGAATAACCGCCCGTTTTGCGGATTGCCGGCAAGACTTCCGACGTAACCCAGTGTTTGAAAGTTTTTGCGCCGTCGAGTTCGCTTGAGAAAACCAGCGAATAAAAACCGCTTTCGTTAATGACGGTCATGTTGCGTCGCTGACCTGACCCGTTGATTTGACGGGTCAGCTTGTCTTCGTCGTCAACGTGATTTCGCAAAGCTTGGTCGGTGTCTTTGTAACCGAGAGCGGTCGCAACGTCTTTGCCGACAAGCCACGGCACGCCGTCAATCATGACGACGCGAACGAGTCCGAATTCCTCGTTCTCGAAGAGTTGAACAATGTTTTCCATAATCAATCCTCCTAAAAGTTTGACAGTATGAAACTCGAATGGTAAAATCAAAATGCCTCAGGGGTTACAGGAATGTAGACTTGTGGCGCAAAAGCCCGTTGTGTGATTGTGTTAGGTAACCTAATTGTACAACAGGCTTTTTTAATTGTCAAAATTCAAAGTGCCGCCTCCTTAGAAAAGTCGTTGAAGTTTATCGTTTTGAGCGTCGGTGAGCCGCTTTTGTGCTATGTCGAAAAATTTTTGTTCGAGTTCAAAGCCGATAAAGTTTCTGCCGGTATTGATAGCCGCCACGCCCGTTGAGCCGCTCCCCATCGTTGCATCAAGCACGGTCTCGCCTTCGTCGGTGTAAGTCCGAATCAGATATTCGAGCAGATCTGTCGGCTTTTGTGACGGATGAAGTTTTTTTACGTCGTGCGGAGCTTTGAAGTTCAAAACATCGGTAGGGTAACCCGTCTGTTCCTGAATGTAATAATCAATGTGCGAAGATCGTTTGCCGAGAGTGTTTCCAAAAGCTTTTTTGCGATTATGACGTTCCCATTTTGAACCGCGCCCGCCTTCGCGAAGTTGTGACGGTTGATTGGAGTAATCTTTATCTTTAACGATTACGCACGGCACGACACCTTGAGGATTGTATTTCATGCGCCGCGTTGTACAGCTCGCGTGATTGATACTGCCGTCGCTGAACACGCAAATTTCCTCGTATTTTCGCATAGGCGCGTTTTTCGCTTGCACGAACATTGTCGGCGCGTTCTTTACCCAAATCCATTTGTATTTGAACTGCTCAAAATTCGACGCAACAAGCTTGAAAGTAAATTTTCCACTGGCGAACATTACGGCTGAACATTGCGGCTTAAGAATTCTGCGAAATTGTTCCCACATTGCGGGCAAGTCAATCGGCGTTAAATCCCATTTGCACGCCGTCAAGTTGTAAGGGAGGTCTGTGATGATACAGTCAACGGAGTTATCCGCAAGGCGTTTCATGCCGACAATACAGTCTTCGTTGTAAATTTCAAAATTCAAAGTGTCGCCTCCTTAGAAAAGTTTTTGTTGGCGGTCAGTCCACTCGTTCATAATTTTGAGTGAGTCGCCACAGATAAAATTTTCGTCCAGAATTGCTCTTGCCTCGTCGGTGCGCGTGAATTCGTTGCCCGTGAAAAATTTGAACGCGTCGCAAGCGGTTTGGATCAAATGATTTTTGGTTTTCTCGACGCTGGCGGGCTGAATGTCAATCCCGTACAAACTTTTGAGCGCACGCAGTACAAAATCTTCGCTGAGCTTGTCGAGCCCGAAAAACATTTTCCACACGAGTTCAGCGCAGGGAAATTGTCCGTGTCCGCAAGCGGGATCGAAGATTGTTTTGTCCACGTCGGCAATGCACGAGCGGATACCGTCTTGCAGAATCATTTCAAACACGACACCGGGCGGCGTGAAAACTTCGGCGAATTTGGCGACGTTTTCTTTAGAAATTTTGTCACTGACGGGCATCATGATAATGTTCCTCCGTGAATTGAATCATTTCGGGCGTAAAGTCAAAGCGGCGATAAAATTGCGCGTCCAAGTCTTCGACGCTTGCCAACCAGTCGAAATGAATTTTTTGCCACTCGTACCTATCCTTATTTTTGGGTGGAAATTTTTTGTTTATGGACATGTTGTCAAATTCGCGTCGCATTATGCAGAGGTTGAAACTTTTAATCGGGTCGAATTGCGCGAGCCGCATTAAGTCAAGCATCAATCGGAAAAATTTTGTGCGCGTGTACTTTTCGGCGGCGGTGATTGCCTCGGGGCAAGGAACTGCGGCGTAATTGTTATCAGTCGGAATTGTTCGCGCTTGAGCAATGAGCATATATTTTTCGTTCGTGTCAAATTTTGAAGTCAAACCTTCGCCGTTTACGTTGAAATATCTGCGAACTTCGGCGTCGACAATTTTGGTGCCGCCCTCGGTGTAAATGACGGCTTTGCCTGTAATTTCGCGTTTTCGTGCCATGCTGAGCCTCCTTGAAGAGAAAGCCCGCCGCCACGTTGACGACGGGCGTGATTTTTATTCCGTGGCGATGTGTCCGACGACTTCGGGGGGAAAGTGAAAGTCGCCGAGAAGATTGTCGCGGACATAGAAGCAACCGTCCTCGAAAGTGACGGTAAAGATTTCGCCGTCTCCAAATTTCACAATGTCGCCTTCAAAAATTTCAACGCCGTTGCAGTCGGTAACTCCTGAGCCTAACCAGCCGCGTTCTTCGGTGACGTGGAAGTCGGCGGGTTTGTCGTCGCCGCTGTACTTGACGAATTTTTTCAAGCGGTGTGTAGGATTAATCATTGTCAGTCTCCTCGTCTTCGCGGTGAATAGCACAGAGCGCGGCACCGTAAGCAATTCCCATGCAAAAAGCTTGACAAGCGATATCGTGTTTGGTGAGCGAACGCAAAAGTTTTTGAACTTCCTTGTTGGGCGTGCCGTCATATTCGCGTTTGAGAAGTTCCCGCGCTTGAAGAATTTTTTTGCCGTCGGCGTCGAAGATATAAAATTTGTATTGGCGAGCGAGCCGAGCGGCGTAATTGTTACAAGCGTCGGCGACTTTGAACACGTCGGAAATTTCTTCAAAGTTCATGATTTGATGTCCTCAACAATCACGGGCAATTTTTCTTTGAACACGGCAAGAATTTGATTCATGATCTGCCGCATTTGCGGATGAGCGGCTTTGTCCGTGCGGAGTTTCAAGATGTGGCGGAGTTCCCTCAAGTTCGCCGTCATGTACAATTCGGTCGCCAAACAAAGCGGCAAGACAGCGCGGGCTTGTTCGGGCGTGGCTCCCGATTGAATCCAATCGCGATAAGTTTTTTCGGCGTCGTACGCAGCTTGCCTGAAGAAAGTATCGCCGACTGTGTCGTTTTTGAACGGGCTGATAACGGTCAAGCTGTCTTTGTAATTGACGTAGCGTGTGGATTCGACGGTGAACGACGCCAAACGGTGACGCGTCAATTCCGCCATAATCGCACGGTCGCAGATGATTTTGAAAGTCAAGCTGACGTGTTCCAAAACGCTTTCATGCCCGCGCTTGATGATTGAGCGAACAAATTGTTCAGCGTCGCCGAGCGTCGACTTGCGCGAAACTTTTCCGCACATTTCGATTTTCTTCAGAATTTGTTCGGGATTGATTTCGTCGACGAGTTCAGCCGACGGTTCGATAATTTTCATTGTTCAAGCTCCTTCAGTGCCGCCAAAATTTCTTGCGCCGCCTCGACTTTGCCTTCTGCCGTAAATTTCAATATGTGCAGGTAGTTCAGTTCGACTTTGTGTTTCGAGTTATTTGGGGCAATTATTGTTGACGTTAAGCCGAGTTTTCGGTTTGCTATATCCAGCTCGGCTTTGTATAAAGCAAGATTTTGTTTGACGAGTTCGATAATTTTCATTTCAGACACATCCTTTAATACAAAGAGTCGATAGCCGCGTAACCATTTGCACCGGCAAGCAACGCGCTTGCCAAGCCCGCAAACCAGTCGCCGTATTGCCAAAAAAACACCACAGCATTACTGAACAACACGATTGTTGTGAACGTGCGGAGCAAGAAATTCATGGTTAAATCCTCACGGGCGTCGCAATGTAAATGTATTCGCCGAAACCGTCGGCGTCAGCCAATTCAACGGGCGTGACTTTGTCGCCGTAATTCATGCAGATTTTGTTGCAGGCAGCCGCGCTGAGATATTCAAGCAGATAATCGACGTTGAAGGCGATTTTTAAGTCGGCGTCGCATTTCGCCTCAACGCATTTAGAAAAATTCCCGCAGTCGTTGCTGTCGGCGGTGACTTCAATTCGGTTGTCGGAGAGTTGCAAAATCACTTGGTTGTATTCGGCATTTTTGGCAACGAGTTTCGCCTGTTCGAGCGCGGCTTTAAGTTCTTTGGTGTAAAAAGTCGCGGTGTCGGTGCGGTTGTCGTCGTAAAGAATCCTGTCGACGGGCGGGAATTCGCCTTCGATAATGCGCGTGCTGTAGCGAACGTTATCGAATTTGAAAGTCACTTTCTGATTTTCGGGAATGATTCGGATAAAATTATCGGGATTGTTGCCGACAGCGGCGTTAATCATGCGCAGGAAGTCCGCCGGAATAACGACGTTGAAACCGTCAACGTTTCTGTCGTTCGCGGAAATTCCGCCGCCGAGATAACAGGCAATGCGGTGCGTGTTGGTCGCGTACGCTTGGAAAACGTATCCGCTACCGGCGCGTTTGGCTTGAAAGTTGACGCCTTTGAAAACGGGTCGGGAGTTGTCCGTTTTTTCGACAGCGAAAATAGTTTTGCTGATCATGTCTTTCAAGGTTGCGGCGCGAACGTTAAGTTCCGGTTCCTCGGCAAATTTCGGCGTCGGGAAATCTTTTGCGTCGAAGGTGAGCAAGTTGAACTTTGAGCCGCCGCTGTCGACGCGCAAGGAATTTCCTTCGAGCGTGAAAGTAACAACGTCGTCAGTCAATTTGCCAACGACTTCGAGCAAGTAACGGGCATTGACGCAAACCGTGCCGCCGACTTCGATATTGGCGGGGATTACGGCTTGAGCCGCAACTTTGAAATTTGTTGCCTCCAAAACAAGGCGTTTTCGTTCGTCGTCGGCAGTGATTTTCACCGCGCTCAAAATCGGCGTTTGCGTTTTCGGGTCGGCGCATTTGGCAACGTTTTTCAAGTCGTCGAGTAAATCTTTCGTGTAGCAAGCGAATTTCATTGTTCAGCCTCCAAATCGGTCAAAAAGTTCTTCATAGAATAAAGTTGCGTGCTCGTCACAGCAGAAACGTTGATTGTGTTTGCCGTCGAATTCGTGTCCGCACCACATGCACAAAATTTCGCCGTTGAGCCGCCTGACGGGGATATTGTCTTTAAACGCGGGGTCAAGAATTGGTTTTGGTTTTTCAATTTTTACGGCGATTTTTTGGTCGCGTTGGCGTTCGCGTTGGCGTTCGCGTTGGCGTTCATCGTAGTTTTGTTTTTTACATTTGGGCGAGCAAAATTTTTGATAGCTTCGGTTTGTCTCGAATTCTTTGCCGCAATGTTCGCAAACTTTAATCATTGTCGTTACCCCGCGTGTTTGGTTCTGTCGCGAAGTTCGGCGCGTTTCGGGTCGTTCCAACGATAAGTCGGACTCAGATACCCGGTGATGCGGCGCACTTTGATAAAGCGTTGACGTGGCGTTTCCTTGCGGCCGCATTTCGGACAAACATTGTTGATAATGCCGGTGTAGCCGCAAACAGGATCGTAATCGACGGGATGATTCACGCTGAAATATCCCATGTCGGCGTCGTGCATAGCGCGAATAATTTTCTCGAACGCGTGAATATTTTTTGACGGGTCGCCGTCCATTTCGATATAGGCGATATGTCCCGCGTTGCAGAGCGCGTGATAAGGAGCCTCGATTTTGATTTTGTCGAACGCGCTGATTTTGTAATAAACGGGAACATGATTTGAATTCGTCATATATTCGCGGTCGGTGACGCCTTCAATGACGCCGAATTTTGCACGATTGGCGCGTTGAAAAGTTCCTGCGGTCGATTCGGCGGGCGTGGCGAACGTCGTCCAGTTCATGTGATCGGCGGCGGTGAATGCGTCGGTTTTTGCGCGAAGGTGTCCGACAATGTCCAAACCCAAACTTTGAGCCTGTTGACTTTCGCCGTGATGTTTGCCGGTCAAAGCAATTAAGCACTCGGCAAGCCCGCAAAATCCGATTGAATAACTTGCGTGCTTGAGAACTTCGCCAATTTCGTCGTCGGGATTGAGTTTGTCGGAATCAAGCCACACGCCTTGCCCCATGAGAAACGGGAAATTGTAAACTTTTTTGGCGGCAATATATTTCAGCCGGAAAAGTAAATAATCGTGGCAGAGCTGAATATATTTGTCGTAAAGCGCGAAGAATTTATCGGTATCGCCGCCGGCTTCAAGCGCGAGTTTCGGCAGATTAATCGTCACGAACGCGAAATTTCCGCGACCGCCCGAAACTTCCGCGCCGTTGACGTTGCCCATAACTCTTGATCTGCACCCCATCGTTGCAACAAAACTGTTATAATCGCCCGCTTTGTAGTACTGTGCGTTATACGGCGCGTCCAAGTTCAAAAAGTTGGGGAACAATCTTTTTGCGCTGACTTCGCAGGCATATTTGAACAGATCATAATTCGGGTCGCCTTCGTTGTAGTTGACGCCGCTTTTGAGCTGAAAAACGCTAATCGGGAAAATCGCAGTTTCGCCTTTGCCGAGCCCGTTTTTAATCGCGGTGAGCACTTCGCGAATAACCAAACGTCCTTCGGGCGAAGTGTCCATGCCGTAATTGATTGAACTGAACGGAACTTGTGCGCCGGCTCGTGAATGCAATGTGTTAAAATTGTGAATTAACGCTTCCATAGCTTGATGAGTTTCCTCGGCGACGGATTGGCAAGCGTTCACGTAAATTTTCTTCGCAAGTTCGCGGTCTTCCAAAACTTCCGCGAGCAAATCGATTGATCGAACGTCGTCAAATTTCAAACTGAAACGGCATTGGTCAACAACGTCGGCGTCAATAATTCGTGCGTTTGTGTACGAACAAGCGCGTTCAATTTCCAAATAAAGAGCCTTGCGAAAACTTTTTTTGACGCCTTCGGCCATTGCAAAATCGAACGCGTTGATTGATTGTCCGCCGAACATATCATTTTGATTCGCTTGAATTGCGATACAGGCAAGCGCGGCATAGGAGCGAATTGAATTCGGCTCGCGTAAAAATCCGTGTCCCGTGGAAAATCCGCCGTGCAAAAGTTTCAGCAAATCAATTTGGCAACAGTTCAAAGTTATCAGCGAAAAATCCTGATCGTGTATGTGGATAAAATGTTCCTTGTGCGCGTCGGCAAATTCTTTCGGCAGGACGTAATTGTTGACAAAGTGTTTCGAGCTTTCCGCGCCGATATTGAGCATGATACCCATCGGGGCGTCGGTGTTGATATTTGCGTTTGAACGTTTGGCGTCGACGTCGGCAGAGTCGGCGAAGAAAATTTCCTTGCACGTCGCCATAAGATTTTCGTTCGCGTCGCGGCTGATTTTGTGCAAGTAGCGATATTCGATATAAGCTTTCGCCATTGAATAGTAGCCGTTCATCATCAGCGCAGTTTCGACAAGATCTTGGATTGTCTCAACGGAAATATCTTGACTGCCCAAAACTTCAATCGCCGAAACAACGTCCCGCGTGAGCTGTTGAATAACTTTCGTGTTGATTTCGGGAGCAACGGCGTCGCGGCATTTATTGAGCGCGTTGAAAATTTTGTGTCCGTCGAAGTCAACTTTTGCGCCGTTGCGCTTGATTACTTGCATTTGCATTACTCCTTTGGTCGTATTGAAGACAGAGCTTGTCGTAATTCCAAAAGTGGCGGTTGCCCGTTTCCACAATTCCGAACAAAATCTTTAACGCGTGCCCGCAAATCCAGCGGCGGCCGCGTCGGTCGGTAAAAATGCCGAACTGGTTCACGACAAGCCCTCCTCGTTAATTTTTCCAGCAAGCGAATGTGATTATCGCGGCGGAACCTGCGAAGACGCCGCCGAGAAAGTCAGCAATGTTGGCGCAAGTGCTGAGCCCGAAACCGAGCATAAACAAGCTTGCGCCTGTGCAGAAAAGTTTTTCAGATTTTGTCATCATGTTTAACAGCCTCCAGAAATTATTTTTTAAGAGTTTGGCGGAGTTTCGATTGAAGCATTTTCGTTCGTTCGACGTATTTGACTGCCTCAAACTCCGTTTCAAATGTTGCAATGATTTTTCCGGCGGTCTCGTCCGTGAAAAGTCCGTGATCGGCAGTTTTCACGACACGCCAGATTTTTTGCCCGTCGGGGCTTGACGTTTCGCGGATAAAATAATTGTCCACGTTAATCAGTCTCCGCGTCTGCGTTCATTGGGTGATTTCCTCCACTTCAACGGTGATGTGCGGTTCGCCGAAAATTTTTGTCGCCTGAACGAAAATGACTTGTCGGTCATCCTCGTAGCAAATGCCGTTCATGGCGTCGAGTACGGCTTTTAAAAAGTTGTCCACGTCGCCTTGAAAAGTAACTTGCGGCTTGCTCCCCTTACGTGGTTGTGGCTTGTGCTTGAAAAATTCGGCGACAACTTTTATCGCGCCCGTCAACGGAGCCCGCCCGTTCATAGCCCGCCGCGCCACGAGTCCGACAAGATTTTTATAGTTGGTGTAGCGGGCGTAATTGTAGCGGCGTTTTTCCTGAAAACCTGTCCGCATAAACGGCACGGGCAACGTTGGGACGCTGAACTTAATCGTCGGCATGCCCAACAACTTCAATGTCATACGAAAATTGCTCGTCCTGCGGCGTGTCGGTATCGTCACGCCAAAAAGTCTTGTATCCGTCAATCGGGGTATCGCCAACCCAAAAATGACCGTCAGCAAAAGTAACAACTTCCTCGTCGGGATAACAAGTCGTCACGAGGTCGTTCTCGAAGATTTCTTTGCCGTTTTTGTCGGTGATACCGGAGCCGAGTTCGGCGTTGATGGTTGAAATTTTCACGACTTGCCCGCGTATCGGGTCGATAATCCGTTCTCTGATTGAATGTTTCATTTTGTAACCTCCGCTATTGGTGTCGGTTGATTGCTCAAAATTTGTTCGGCGCGACCGACAAGCCGTCCCATGTCGAGCGCGAACTTGATAAGTTCCGCCGTGTCCTTGCCGCGAAGAA
>JAFXTD010000004.1 GCA_017535925.1 Selenomonadaceae bacterium
GGATAAGAATACAAGCAACATGTATAAAGGCAAGAAATCTTACGGCAAGTTTTTCGTAACGAGTGGCTATTCTCCTATAACGTTTAACGCAAGCGATTGCTCCTCAGGATTGCCGAGAGCATTAACCATCGCATGAATTTTCGTCGTATTACCACCGCGACTTTTGCCTATTACTCGAACTTTTGACTTTCTTAGACTTGTTCAACACACCCTAATAATTACTAACCTGTCGTCATTTTATAAAGTTCAAATAAATCGCAAGCAAAAT
This sequence comes from Selenomonadaceae bacterium, assembly GCA_017535925.1. Lineage (GTDB taxonomy): Bacteria > Bacillota > Negativicutes > Selenomonadales > Selenomonadaceae > Quinella. Next base: position 269 of record JAFXTD010000004.1, read on the forward strand.
CAAACCGGGCACACCGAAGACGCCGACAATCAGCGCGTGAATGAAAGTTATCTTTATCGCGATTATTCCCGTCAAGTTCACGAGATAGAGAATCGCCGCGCCGATTACGCTGTTCCAAATTATCTTGAAGGGCAACTCAATAAAAAATTTAAGCGCGGTGATTATCAACAAGCCCGCAACCAATCCGACTCCGATTTCAATCATACAGAAACTCTCCTTGAAAAAATTTTTTGTGATTCTACAACGTGTCAAGAAATTTTTCAAGGCGTTGCAGAAATCGGAGGATACCTGCTATAATTCAGCTTGGAAAATTTTAGCGCGGAGGGAATTATGATGAGTTTAAAAAAGATTTTTTGCGGGGCAGTGGCGGCGTCGATGATTTTTTCCGCGTCGGTCTTTGCGGCACCGGCAGACTCTGTCAATGCCAAACTCGCGAAGATTGAAACCGATACTTACGGCACGGAACAGAGCGGCGCACTCCTCGACAGAATCAGTCGGCTCGAAAAAAGTTACAACGGTCAAAACTTCAACGGCAACATGAACGCCCGAATCGACGCAATTTACGACGTGTTATACAAAAACGAAACAAGTCCCGGCATTTTGGCGAAGATTAACGCCTTGGAATGGAACGTCGATCACGAAGTTCAAAAAGGCGGACTCGACTCAAGACTGACTGTATTGGAAAATAAAATTCTCGGCAAGGTGAGCGACGGCACTTTCAACGAACGAATTCGCACGCTTGCAAAAGCCTCTTACGGCGCGGAAATTTTGCCGATAGCTTTGGTCACCATTCCCGAAAACACTTTGATAAAAGTTGCAACGACCGTTCCCGTCGGTTCAAAGACTTTGCAGGAAGGCGACACCATTCCGATTGAAGTTATCGAGGATGTTTTTGTTGACGATACTTTGGTTTTCGCGAAGGGCTTGCCCGGCTTCGGTTCGGTCGTTTCCGTTCACCGCGCCAAAAATATTTTCAGCAACGGAAAAATCGAAGCTGACTTCCACACGCTCAAGGCGATTGACGGACAGGATGTCAACACTTGCACGGGCGTTGAGGCCGTTGACGCAATGAACGCCGAATTGATGGCTCGCGGATTGAGTTTGTTGGGGCAAACTTTTTCGGGCAAGAATAAAAGCGTTGAAGAAGTTTTCGTTCGCGGGAAAAATATTGACTTGCCGGCGGGCGTCGAACTTTATCTGCAAATTAAAACTCCGATTGTCGTTTACGGCGTGCGACCTTCAAGCAACAACACTTTAACGGAAGTACCTCAAGAGCAACCGGCAACCGAGACGCCTCCCGCGAACGATACGGGACTTTTGCCTGACGAAATGATTGCGGCACCACCGACCGTCGAGCAACCGCCTGCAGACGATGAAATAATTGTGCGAGTTGACCCCGAACCGCCCGCCCCTACTCAAGCAACGGAACCCGAACCGCGACATGAGGAAGGCAAGACACTTGACGGGCAAGACGGAGAAGTTATAGAAATTTTTGACGAGGATTAATGATGAAAAAATTTTTGGGCGTCGTATGTGCCGCGTTGTTCGTAACGTCGACGGCGGAGGCAGTCTACGAGGCAAAATCCGATACGGGCACGGAAGTTTTCAATTATATAGAAAATCGGCGGCGCGAGGCTCGTGAACAACAACTCACCGAAGAACAGGAGCAGTTGCTTGCCGACATTGAAAAGGCTAAAGAAAATTTACCTCACGAACCGCAGGCGGGCGAACCTGTCCCTGCCGTGTTCGAAGGCGACGACTTGGTTTATTATTCGGGCAGCGGCGAATTCATTGCAACGGGCAAAGTCGATATAATTCAACTTGAAGGATATCGTTTTCAAAGCGCGGAGGCAAAAGGCAACGTCAAAGAGCAAGTCGTTCGCGTCGACGGCAAAGCTCACGTCCTGCAACTGACGGAAGGCGCGCCGCGTGTCACTCTCGACGGCTACAAAACCGTTTACAACTACGGCAAGAAGACCGGAACCATGGCGGAAGCCAACGGCAAAATGGGCGAATATTATTTGACGGGCAAGCGTTTTGAATTTTATCCCGACCACATTGTCGTTTACGACGGCACGCAAACCAAATGCGGCGCGAAGACTCCCGATTATCATTTGAGCGCGGAACGTATGGAAATTTGGCCGGAACAAGTCGTTCGCATGTACAACGTCAAGTTCTGGATTAAAAATAAAGTCGTCGGCACCAAAGACTACGAGGAACGACAGCTCGGCGAGACCGGAAAAAATTATTTCCCGCGTGTCGGCTACAATTCGGATCACGGAGTTTACGTCCGCGACAACTTTGAAATTCCTTTGCGAAAACATTTTAATCTGCTTATCGGAGCGTATGTCGAAACCAAACACGGCTTCCGCAGCAAGGCGGAGCTTGAGTATGAAAATCGCGACCTTCATGCTTGGATGAAGTACGGCTTCTATGAGGACAGCGACGACCGTTGGATTCAAAAGGAACCTTCGCTGGATATTTTGTATCAGAGAAAAATTGACGGCTTGCCGATTATTTGGCGGCTTGAAGGCGAGGTCGGTCATTGGCGGCAAAATTCGGTGGCAAGCACACACCAAGAGTACGCGCTCAATTTGTATCACGAGCCGATTGCTCTCGGTAAGTATTTTTTGTTTTTTGACACGGGCTACAAAATCACCAAAGACGATGTTAAAAATTCTTCAAGAGGCAACACGACCGTGCGAGGCTTCAACTATAATTTTTTGTTGGCAAGAGAGTTCAATGAAAAGTTCGCGGCTTATGCCGGCTACTCTTACGACAAAAACAATTCGACGAATTCCGTTTTCGATTTCGACCTCGACGATTACTCCAGAAAAATTCAAGCGGGCGCAAGTTATTGGTTGACGGATAAAGACCGTTTCGTTATCGGCGTGAAATGGAATGCCGATAAAAATAAAATTGAAGACGTGGATTATTATTGGTATCATGATTTGCATTGCTCGCAGGCGGTTCTTCGTTGGCGCGGCAAACGCAAAAAATTGGAAGTGCATTGGGAGTTCGTGCCGTGGTAAATTTTGTCTGCTTGCTTATCATATCGCTTATATTATTTTTTTTCGGAACTTGGCTTTTGCCGATAACCGACCCGACCGAATCGGTTTACGCGCTGACCGCAAAAGAAATGCTCTTGGCGGGCGATTGGTTGTCGCCGCGAATCTACGGAAATTTTTGGTTCGACAAGCCGATAATGTTTTATTGGGAACTTTTAATCGCCTATAAATTTTTCGGCGTGAATGAATTTGCTTCAAGACTCTTCCCGACAATCTTCGCGACGTTCGGAATTTTTTTGACATACTTTTTCGGCGCGAAACTCTACGATAAAAAAATCGGATTCGCGGCGGCGGTCATGCTTGCAACGTCTCTTGAGTATTGGTACTTGGCTCACGCCGTGATAACCGACATGACGCTCCTCGTGATGTTTTCAATCACGCTGATGAGTTTTTATTTGGGCTATCGCGCCGGCAACGAAAAATTTTATTTAATCGCGTTCGCGGCTTCGGGCGTGGCTGTCTTGACGAAAGGTCCCATAGGATTTTTTTTGCCCGGCTTGATAATTTTAATCTTCCTCGCGTGGCAGGGTGACTTGTACCGGTTGAAAAAACTCTTCCGCTTGAAAAATCTTTTGCTGTTCGCGGTGATTGTTTCGCTTTGGTATCTGCCGATGACTTTTATTCACGGCGCGGACTTCCTCGAAAATTTTTTGGGCGTGCATAATTTTTTGCGGGCGACGGTCTCCGAATATCCCAAGACAAACGTCTGGTATTATTACCTGCTGATTTCGGCGATAGGATTTTTCCCGTGGACGGTGCCGCTGATTTTTTTCGCGGTAAAAAATTTTCGCCGCTTGCCGAAATTCGACGTGCCCGAAAAATTTTTAATCGTCTGGACATTGACGGTGATAATTTTCTTTCAGCTGTGCGCGACAAAATACGTGACCTACACCTTGCCGGCAATGGTTCCCGCAATGATTTTCTTCGCAAGATTTTTCGTGAGCCGTTGGAAAATTTTTATCGGGACGGCGGCTGCCACGTTGATAATTTTTCCGTCGGGAACTTTTTTGGCGGCGTTGCCCCTCGCCGAAGACAATTCCGCTCGGCGCGAGGCTGAAATTATTTTGCCGCTCCTCGACGAAAAAACTTGCGTTGTCAGTCACGCCAAAGAATATTCGGGTTCGCTGGTTTTCTACGCCGGCACGAAAATTTATCGGCTTGAGACAAAAGAGAACTTCGAAAAAATCCACCCGCAGAAAATGACTTGGACAAGCAAAAACGTTATGCCGTTCATGACCTTCGACGAATTGCCTGCCGATAAAAAAATTTTGGCGGTCGTCAGCACGGCTTATGAAAAAAGTTTTCTTGACAACGCGTCGGGGAAATGGGAACTTGTCGGCGAAGTGGAACGCGGCGCGCTTGAATCATTGGTCGAAAAAATTTTTTACGGTCGCGAACGTCAACAGATTAAAAGCAAAATTTATCTTCGGAGGGAAAATTGAATGGCGATAAAAGTTGTGGCATATGATAAAAAATTTGTCGGCGAGGCGATAAAAATTTGGAACGAGGTCGTGCGCGAGGGCATTGCCTTTCCTCAAGAAGAAGAACTTGACGAAACGACGGGCGACGAATTTTTTAAGGCACAATCATTTACGGGCTTGGCTGTCGACGAGGACAACGACGAAATTTTGGCACTGTACATTCTTCACCCCAACAACGTCGGTCGTTGCGGTCATATCAGCAATGCAAGCTATGCGGTTCGTTCGGACGTGCGAGGCAAACATATCGGCGAAATTATCGTCAAGGATTGCATTGCCAAAGCCAAACAGCTCGGCTTTCGAATTCTGCAATTCAATGCCGTTGTTGCCACGAACATTCACGCTCGGCATTTGTATCAACGTCTCGGCTTTAAGGAACTCGGCATCATTCCCGGCGGCTTCCGTATGCCCGACGGCTCGTTTGAAGATATTGTTCCGCAGTTCATTGAATTAGGAATTAGGAATGAGGAATGAGGAATTAAATTCGCGGCAACATTCCTAATTCCTAATTCCTCATTCCTAATTAATTGGAGGGTTGGCAAATTGCAGGAACTCATAAGCATTACGAACCAAATGCACGAAAAAAAGATTTTGGTTATCGGCGATATCGTTGCCGATGTCTACGTCGACGGACGCATTTCCCGCATTTCACGCGAGGCACCTGTTTTGATTTTGGAGAAGGCGGGCGAAAAAGTCGTGGCGGGCGGCGCGGCAAATGTCGTTGCCAATGTTGCGACACTCGGCGCGGAAGTTTATGCAATCGGAATTATCGGCGACGACGCTCACGCCGAAAGCTTGCGAAATATTTTTAAGGAACTCGGCGTTCACATTGAGGGGCTTGTCCGCGATAAATCTCGTCCGACAATTTCAAAGACAAGAATCATTGCGGGCGGTCGTGCGACGGTCAGTCAACAAATCGTCCGAATCGACAGCGAAAGCAAAGAGCCTCTTTCCAAAAAAGTCGAGGCGGAACTCCTCACGAAGATTGATAAAATTCTTCCGAAGGTCGACGGAATTGTCATGAGCGATTACGGCTCCGGCACGATAACCGCCAATGCCCGCAAACTTATCACGCGCTACGCCGGCAAGAAAAAAATTCCCAACATCGTCGATTCGCGCTACAATATCGGCGACTTCGAGGGCGTCGATTACGTCAAGCAAAACGATTCGGAACTCGGAAACTTCGTCGGCTATCCTCTTAACGACGTGACGGATTTAATCGGCGCGGGCACAAAACTTTTGACAAAGCTCAACGTCGACGGCGTTTTGATTACTCGCGGCGAAATGGGCATGAGTTTGTTCGAACGAAACGGCGCGACGCATCACATTCCCGTAAGTGACATGAGCGAAGTTTACGACGTGTCCGGCGCGGGCGATACTTGCGTTGCGGCATTTCTTTTGGCATTGACGACGGGAGCTCAACCTGCCGTTGCTGCGAAGATTGCCAACTTCGCGGCGGGCATTGCCGTTCGCAAGCTCGGAACCAGCACCGTCAGCGCGACTGAACTTATCTCAACTTTGGAGCGTGCAAGATAAGTGATTAGTGGTTAGTGGTTAGTGGTTAGAAAAAATTTTTTGAGGCGGAATAAAATGTTAATCGACAGAAAAAATGTTGTCGGCTTTTGCGAAGACTTGAGGCGGCAGGGAAATAAAATCGTCTTCACGAACGGTTGCTTTGATATTCTTCACGCGGGGCATGTCAGATATTTGACTGCGGCAAAAAATTTCGGCGACGTGCTGATTGTCGGACTCAACACAGACGAATCCGTCAAGCGTCTCAAAGGCACCTCTCGACCGATAAACAATCAAGACGACCGCGCAGAAGTTCTCTTGGGGCTAAAGGCTGTCGACCATGTGATTTTTTTCGGCGAGGCGACTGCCGAAAATTTAATCGCCGAAGTCAAGCCTCAAGTCTACGTCAAGGGCGGCGACTACACTTTTGAAACTTTGCCCGAAGCAAAAATCGTTCAAAGTTACGGCGGGCGCGTCGAACTCGTGAATTTGGTTGCGGGGCATTCGACGACCAACCTTATCGAAAAAATTCAAGCGGGGCTTAATCATGAATGAAGATTTAAAAAATGTTTTAATCGTGAAGTTGAGCGCAATGGGCGACGTGATTCACGCCTTGCCGGTCAGCTACGCGATAAAAGAAACTTTTCCGCAAGCAAAAGTTACGTGGGTCGTTGAGCCGCCGAGCTTCGACCTGCTGAAGATGAATCCTTGCGTCGACAGAATTATCCTCTTCAACAAAAAAAATTTCCGAACGCTTAAAGGTTTCATGAAAGAATTTTTCCCTTTCAAACAAGAACTGCAGGAGCAAAGTTACGACGCTGTTTTGGATTTGCAGGGGCTGTTCAAGTCGGCGGCGATAGCTTTCTTTGCAAAGTCAAACATCAAGCTTGGGATATGCAACATGCGCGAGCTTAGCGACAAAATTTCAAAGCCCGTCGTCGGAGAAAATTCGGAGGGGCACATCGTCGAACGCTACCTCGACACTGCGCGGGCAGTCGGTTGCGTCGTCAATGATGTCCTCTTCCCGATTCAAGTTCCCGTCGAACAATCGGAAAAGGCGCGTTCGATTATGGAGCATGCGGGCATTCGCGAGGGTAATCCTTTTGTGGTCTTCGTCGTCGGAGCGAATTGGCCGAACAAACGTTGGTCTACAGAAAATTTTGCGGCGTTGGGCGATTGGTTTTATCAGTTGGCAGTCGTGCCCGTTTTAATCGGCAGCGGTGACCAAGACGAAATGTTTGCAAAAGAAATCGAATCCAAAATGGAAATCCCGCCGATTAATCTCGTCAACCAAACGAACATTCCTCAACTTGCGCACGTCTTGAGGAGTTCGCGTTTGGTTATCGGCGGCGACACCGGCCCTGTACATTTGGGCTCGGCTCTGGGCGTTCGGACGATTATGTTAATGGGACCTACGAACGTCGAGCGCAACGGACCTTTCGGGCAACTGCAAAACGCAATCGAAGTTGAGCGACCTTGCAAAGGTTGTTGGAAACGCGCTTGCCCCAAGAAAGAAATTTGTCTTGAGAAAATTCCCGTCAACTTCGTCAAAGAGAAAATCGAATCAATGAGTTAGGGGGGAGCTTTGCCCGGTGAAGTTCCTGAAAAGATTTTTCGACGGCATACAGCGCGACGCAAGATTATTTTTGTTCGTGCTGATATTGCTGGAAATTTATCGCGGCTTGTTTATTTTTTTCATGTCAAGTTACATGAGCGAGGAGTCGGGCGCGGCGCAAATCGCGGAGGCAATGTTTGCAGGCTTGCGCTTGAGTTTGAAGACGGCGGGCGCGGTAACTTTAATATCGTTCGTCTTCGTGACAATCGTCGGCTTGAAATCGCGTGTTCGATTGCTAATCGGAATTGCGGCGTCGATGATTTTTTCGTTGCTGTTCATGTTGCGCTTCCCGTATTATCGCGCTTTTCAATCGACGTTCGGCATGGAAGTCGTGCAAGGTTTTCATGACGACTTGTGGTCGATAATCGTGATGATGTTTCAAGAATACGGCATCCTCTGGAGATTTTTTGTCGCGCTGATTCTCACGATAATTTGTATCGCCGCATTGAGCCGCTTGCTTTTCATGAAAACTTTTCCTCTGCCCGAACTCGTCGGCAAAGCAAAAATCGCCGGCTTCAGCGCAGGGCTCGTCGTCGGAATTTTTTTGTTCGGCTTGTTCGTGAGGTTCGGAGGAAGTTTCACTTATGCCAACGGTTTGAATTGGGAAAACGCGGGTGTCACGACCGATGACTTTTTGAACGAATGCATACTCGACGACGCGCAGGCTCTTTATCGTGCAAGAGCTATGGCAAAACGCATGGAGGCGGGCGAAATTTTCGGTGTCGATGCAAATAAAATTTTGGAGTCCGCGCAGATTGTCGCCGTCAATCACGAACTCAACGAAACAAACCTCGCTCCTTACCTCGAACGCAAGGCGGCGGGCGAACGAATTCAAAAGCCCAAACACATTTTTATAATTCTCGGCGAAACTTTCATGCAGTGGCCAATGCTCGGCAAGTACGACGAACTTTTGGTCGCCGAAGGAATTAAATCTTTAATCGCGGAGGAAAATTGCTACTACAGCCGCAACTTCATGCCCAACGGCGATTTCACTTCGACGGCGATAACCGGGCTCGTGACCGGCTTGCCCGACGTGAATATCAAAGTGAATTATCAGGCTCGCACTTACGAAAAACTTTATATCACGTCGATGGCTCCCGCGTTCAAAGGGCTCGGCTACAACGTGGACTTTTGGTACGGCGGAATGCCTACTTGGGATTCAATCGCCAAAATGTCGCTCGCGCAGGGCTTCGATAATTTTTACGGCTACCCCGACTTCAACGCGCCGAAGCAAACGACTTGGGGCACAAAGGACGAAAATTTATTCAACGCTTTGCTTGCGCATTTGACAGACGAACCTCCGACAGTTCATTTAATCATGACGACGACGAATCACCCGCCGTATAATTTGGACTTGGCGGCGGAAGGTTATGACGCTCAAGCCGTCACCGAAGCTTTGAAGAAATTGCCGAACGTCGACGACGCGAACCAGTTGGCGATTGAGCTGGGGCATTATTGGTATATGGACGAGGTTATCACGAATTTTATCCGCGCCGCTCACGAAAAATTTCCCGAAAGTCTTTTCGTCGTGACGGGTGACCATGCCGTTCGTTGCGACCCTTCGACGCACCCGACGATTTTTGAACATCAAAGCGTTCCTTTCGTCTTGTACGGCGCGGGCATTACCAAAGGAATTTTGCCGCCCGATGCCGTCGGCGATCACATTTCGATTGTCCCGACGCTTATCGAACTTATCGCCCCGAAAGATTTTGCTTACTACTCAATCGCGCCGAGCCTCTTCAACAGTGACGGCGTGGGTTTCAATACGGAGGCTTTTCTCACGACTAAGGTTGCGGGGCAAATTGATTCGGATGTTATCGAACTTTTGCCGCACATAGCCTCCAATGAACTCAACGACGTGAACTTGACTGACGAACGAGAGCACGCGATAAAAATTATCGGAGCAATGAGGACGGTCGCTTGGTGGATTATCACGAGAGGACTTTTCATCGGCAACGAATCACAATAAAAAAATCCCCCGCCTTTTAAGCAGGGGACTTTTTTTTTGCAAGCCCGTCGAATTTCAACGGACGTAAATGGTCAACGTGTTGTAAGCCAGCGATTGCAAAGTTAAATCGGCGGTTGTGCAGGCTCTTAGTTCATTGAAAAGAGTTTGCGGGGAGCCGCCGTACATGACGGTAAAAACAGCGCGCCCGTTGTCGTAGCTTGAAAGGTTGACGTTCTTGACGCGATTGACTTTGCCGAGTGCGCTTTGAACAAGATTAATCTTGGAGAAGTCCGCGCCGTAAACGATAACCTCGACGCCTTGCCGAGAAGTGTACATGCCCGTTATCTGCTCGACGAAATAATTGCCCATTTGTTCGCCCGCCGAAGCAAGAGCTTTCTTTGAGGCAATGGCTTGAGAGTTGTCGTAAGCCGAACCGTATTTGCCGTCCGCAGCGATAACCTGACCCGTCTTGACGATAAACATTTTAGCCTCGACACGGGCGCGGCAAGCTTGCATGTTTGTAACTTGATTGCCGGGAAGATAATTTCCCAAATCGCCGACGCCTTCAGAAAAACTTTCGCCGACAATCATAATATCGACGCCGAATTTTTCTGCCGCCGCTTTCATTTGCGCGACGTTCATGCTCATGGGATTTTGATAGCTCAAGCCGGTGCCGACTTCCGTGACGAAATTAAAGCCGGCATTCAAGAGCGTTTTGACGATGGCAGTTTCGCCGCCCGAACCGCCGCCGACGTTGTAATTTAAATGCTGTTCGGGAACGTAGACCGCGATTTTCGGATTGCGCAGTTGAACGTTGATAATGCCCAGCCGCGTCAATTCGTTCATGAGTTTGGAATTGGGTTGGTCGTCGACATCTGCGTTAATCGTGACGTGCCAAATATCTCCGACTTGTTGGCGGTTTATGACTTCGTAATTATTGACGAAGCCGCGCGACTGTGTGTAGATATTGTCCTCGATTAGCATGCTGTTTTGAACGAGCGTTTCCGAATCGACGAGTACGCCGACCGTATTTTCGACTGCCGCCCTAAGCGCGTCATTCTCCGCGTCGGAAGGTGTAATGCCTCTGCCCGTGACCGTGACATTTTTTGCAAATGCCGTTGCGCTCAAAAGTATCAGCAATGATAAAGTCATAATAAAAAATTTTTTCATTTCATCAACTCCCTTTTACAATTAGGAATTAGGAATGGGGAATTAGGAATGATTTGCGAATTTAATTCCTAATTCCTAATTCCTCATTCCTAATTTCTTTTGACAACGTCGCCTTTGTGAACGACAACGGACGAATTTTCTTCCGCACGACAAATCGCATAATCCGAATAGACTTCGACGACTTTAATTTTCCCGAAAACCGTCTGCTTCATGCCGACCGTCCTTCCGTTCACGACAATGGGTTTTCCTTCGCGGGCAACAATCAAAATTTCTCCGCTGCGAAGTCCCGATTCCGAGCCTCTGTCAATGTAAATATCTGCGCCGTTGATTTCGGCAATGCGGGCGCGGAAAGGATTGAGGCTGTCGAGTGCCTTAAGAAAATTTTCGGCGGCGTTCTTGCAGGCATTGTTGAAAGCGTCAGACACGGTTGAGCCGCTCTTGTTGCCTTCGACGGTGTTGGCAATGACGACTTCGCCCGTCGTGTTGTCTACGAAGCGGAACTCCAAGGCGATTTTCCCTTTGAACTTGTGAACGTATTGACTTGCCATTCCTCCGAGGTCGCCGAGCCCGAAAAGATTTGTGAGTTGTTCGACGGCACTTGCAGTGGGATTATCTTCGACGACCGCCATAGTGACTTTGCCGAGCATGGAATAATCCGCGCCGCTCAACTTGCCCAACTCAACCGCTTGACTTGGGTCGACCGCGATATTTTGAAAGCCTTGCTCCCGAAGTACCGTGCCCATTTGCGGACGTTCGACGACCGTATAGCTACCGCTCGAATGTATCGCCACGATTAATTGCTCCGTCATTATTTCTGCAACTTTTTCCTCGCTGTAGCCCGAAACATTTTCCAGCGGCATTACGGCGACAATTTTTTTTGCCGCCTCACAAAAATTCAGCGAACAGGCAATCATGCCCGCCAACACTGCGATTAAAATTCTTTTCATAATCACGGCGGCTCCCTCCCGTTGTTTTTCAAATAATTTATCAAGCGCAGATTAAAATATCAATAAAATCCTCGTGAAAAATTTTTTTCCTTAAAAGGTGTTGGTAAATTTCCAACCACCGAAAAAATTTTTTATTCTACTTGATACGCGCTAATCCCTACTTCGCCGCCGAAAAAATTTGACTAACGATAAGCCGTGAAGTATAATCAGCGCGTAAAGATGGAGGACGTGAAATGAAATCGAACGTTGAAAATTCTTTCGAAAGTGAAATCGCCGACGAGTATGCCAAATACGAATCGTTGACGGACGAGGAACTTATCGTCGAGATAAAAGACAAGAACAACACTTCCGCGATGGATTATCTGATTCACCGCTACAGAAGCTTTGTTCGAGCCAAAGCGCGTTCCTATTTTTTAATCGGCGCGGACAGGGAAGACATCATTCAAGAAGGTATGATTGGTTTTTATAAAGCAGTGCGCGACTTCAAAAGCGACAAGCTGTCCAGTTTCCATGCCTTCGCCGAGCTGTGCGTCACGCGCCAAATCATCACGGCGATAAAAACCGCCACGCGTCAAAAACACATTCCGCTGAACTCTTACATTTCGCTGAACAAACCGATTTACGATGAGGACAGCGACCGGACTTTGCTTGACGTGATAAGCGGCGTGAAAGTTGCCGACCCCGAAGAACTTATCATAAGCCGCGAAGAATTTTTGGCTATCGAAAAGAAAATGTCCGAGATTCTAAGCGAGTTGGAGTGGCAAGTTCTGATGGCTTATCTCGACGGCAAATCTTATCAGGAAATCGCCGTGAGTTTGAACCGTCACGTAAAGTCAATCGACAACGCACTTCAAAGAGTCAAACGCAAGCTTGAACGTTACGTTGCCAGCCGCGGCGAATCAATCGACATAGGCACGGTGTATCGCGGCTTGTCGACGCTTGACCGTCACATGAAGTCGCCGACCGCATTGAAGAGCTAGGCGTCCGCCGGGACGCTTTTTTTGGTTAGCGGTTAGCTGTTAGAAAAATAATTCCTCATTCCTAATTCCTAATTCCTAATTGAAAATACTTGACAGATTTTTTCCCGCGTGATAACATTGCCACCGTTGCGGAGGAGTGTCCGAGCGGTTGAAGGTGCTTGACTCGAAATCAAGTGTGGTCACAAGCCACCGTGGGTTCGAATCCCACCCCCTCCGCCATAAAATGATTTTAACAAGTCGCGTTTCAATCGGAGCGCGACTTTTGCTTTTCCTTCCCGAGACAAACGGCGGGGATTAAATACACTCTTGCTTTTTATTGATTCGTTCCTTATAATTCAATCTTGAAAATGTGCATGAAAAAAGATTTTCCGTGAAAACTTCGTGAAGACGATTTGAGAGAAAGGAGCGATGATTCCTATGAGTGATTTATTTTTTGACTTGCAACGATTCACGAACTTGACAAACAATAATTCCTACAGTGTGGTCGGCGGCTCATACGTCAACGATAACATCACCAACTGGGGAAATTATTCCACGATTTACGGCTACAGCGGCGACGATTATCTCGTGAACGCTTGGAGCACTTCCGGTGCGCGCTTATACGGCGGCTTCAACAAAGACACCATAAAAAATTACGGCTCTCAAGCATACCTTTCGGGCGACTATGACGACGACTGGATTCAAAACGGTATCGGCAGCGATTACGGGCACACCGTGACTATCGACGGCGGTTTCGGCAATGACACTATCGACAACAACAAAAATTTCGTTTCCATCTACGGCGGCTACGGCAACGACCGAATCAGCTTGAGCGGCAACGTCTATTACAACACAATCAACGGCGGCTACGGCAACGACGCCATCTACGGTTACAGTTGGAGCAGTTACGGCGTCCTCTATCAATACAATTCCGGCACCGGCTACGACACAATTTATAATTGGAACTCAAGCGACACTCTAAGTTTGGGCAGCGGAATTTACTACACGCGCAATACCGTAAACTCAAATGTTTTGATAAGTATTCAAGGCGGAGGAGCCGTGACTTTAAGCGGCGCGAGTTCAAAGTCGGTCAATATCGTCGGCGGCAATCTTGTAAGCAACATAAACAATACCGTTTCGGGCAAAACCGTTTACGGCAATTACTACAATGATACGATTTCAAACAGCGGCAGTGACGTTAAAATTTACGGCTACGGCGGCAACGATTCCATTTCCAACACGACAGGCAACAGAGTAACGATGGACGGCGGCGACGGCTACGACACTTTGCTCAACAGCAACTACAATAATGTTTCCATGAGCGGCGGCGCAGGCAATGACGTCATGTATGATTCGGCGAACTACGTCACAATCAGCGGCGGCACCGGCTACGACAGCATTATCGTTGAAAATGCATATGCTTACGTTACAACAATCGACGGCGGCGACAACGACGACACCATTCAAGCTCACGGCGGGTCGATTAACGGAGGCTACGGCAACGACAGAATAAGTCTCGGCAGTTACCTCGATTCGGGTGTCAAATACGGCGCAACTGTCATTGGCGGCTACGGCAACGATATTCTCTACAGCGACACGAGCGGCAACGGCGTTCTCTATCAATACAATTCCGGCGAAGGCTACGACACAATTTATAACTGGAATTCAAGCGACACTCTAAGCTTGGGCAGCGGAATTTACTACACGCGCACGACACCTTCAGGCAGTTCAAATGTTCTGATAAGTATTCAAGACGGAGGAGCCGTGACTTTAAGCGGCGCAAGTTCAAAGACCGTCAACATCAAAGGCGGCACTCTCATCACCCCGAGCGTTGTCTTAAACAACTACAACCAAAACAGCGTGGTCAGCGGCAGCAGCGGAGCCGACACAATCAGAAACTACGCGGGCGGCGCAAAAATTTACGGCTTGGCAGGCAACGATTCCATCTACAACAGCACAGATTCAAGTTACAAGGTCAATGGCGGCTACGGTTATGTGTCGATTGACGCGGGCGCGGGCAACGATAACATTTACAGCTACGACCCGAGAGTAAGCATTAACGCAGGCGCGGGAGCCGACAAGATAACTTTAAACGGAAATTGCTACGACATAACGGTAATCGGCGGGGCGGGCTCTGATACCGTTTACACCGACGCTTCAAGAACCAACGGCGTTTTGTTCAACTACAATTCCGGCGACGGCACCGATTACATTAGCAATTGGAGCAGCTGTGACACGCTCAACTTCGGCAGCAACATTTCTTATTCAAAAAAGATTGACGGCTCAAATGTCATAGTCAGCATACAGGGCGGCGGAGCTGTCACTCTCGGCGGCGGCAAAGATAAAACAATCAATATCAAAGGCGGCACCGACCTCGACAAAATCCAAAAAGGAAAGTTCATTTCCAATTCCACTTCCAACACAGTCCTAACCGGCACCGCTTATGCCGACACAATCAGCAACAGCTACGCCGCGAATGTGACAATCAACGCGGGCAAAGGCAACGATACCATTTACAACTGGGCGGACAAAGTCACGGTCAACGCAGGCGACGGGAAAGACACCTTGAGCGGCGGCTATTCCAATTCCAACATCAACGGCGACGGCGGCAACGACTTAATCACGCTCACCGGCACTTATTGGCGCAATACTATCGACGGCGGCGCGAATGACGATACGATTATCGCGGGCGGCAATGAACATTCGGTCAACGGAGGCGCGGGTGCAGACAGAATCAGCTTGAGCGGCGATAAGTTGACCGTCAACGGAGGCACAGGCAACGATACACTCTACGGCTCAACCTCAACAAGTCATCTTTATCAATACGGCAAAGGCGACGGCTCGGATATAATTTACAATTGGAGTTCAAACGACACCTTGACAATCACGGGCGGCGCAACTTGGACAAAATCAAATTCGGGCAACAACGTTATCATAACCGTTAAAGACAGCGGCAAAATAACTTTGAGCGGCGCGAAAGGCAAAACCGTCAACGTCTATCCTGCCTCAAAACCGACTCCGACTCCTGCACCCTCTTCAACCGTAAGTCAATCGGATGTCATAAAAAAATTCATGAAGTCATTGGATACCTCACCGAATTATTCGGCAGAAAACATGCTCAACAACGCGGTTAAGGCTGTAAGTTCAAAATACAAGACGATTCAAGAAGCGGTCGATGCCATGGTAAAATCCTGCCGCGCTTACAATTCTTCTTCCGGAGACGGCCGGCAAGATTTTTTGCAGAAAGAATGCGGCATAGACTTAAGCAACCTCGACACGGGCTCAATCACCGGCAAAGACGCGGGCGGCTCCAAAGAAAAAACTGCCTCTTCCGTCGTCAATGAAACGGGCAGCGTCGACAGGACTTTCAAAGGCAATTACTTCAATGCCGGAAACTTGAAAGTTTATCTCGCCAAAGAGCAAAACGGCAGTATCGTCAAAATGAATTTCAATGACCCTTCAATGAACGAAAAGAAACAATACATTTGGCAAGGGCTTCGCTCTTGGTGGCTCAACAGTTCGCTGAATCTTATCTCGGAATCTTACGGCGACAATTTCAGCTTCGGCACAAAATCTTCCGCCACAATTCAAAAAGAACTTTATGTAACGTTCGATTATGAAGAAAGCGGCTTGAATGCCTATGTTGATGTCTTGACCGACTCTAACGGGAAATGGATTAACAATCAAGGAGATGTTACGGGTGCTCTTCAATTGGGCATAAACATGTACAAATACAACTCGATTAACATCGGCAATGCCGACGGCAAAAACGAAAACACCTATGTTGATGCAACGCATTACTATCCTTACAACTTCCTCGACCGCACCCTCGCTCATGAATTTACGCACGCCGTCATGAATGCAAACATAAAAAATGCCACCGGGTCGAAAGGCTTGCCGCAATTTATAAAAGACGGCTTCAGCGAATTGACACACGGTGTCGACGACGAACGCGATGATGAAATTAAAGAATTGGCGCAAGACCCCGACAGCTTGAAGAATGCTTTGAGATTGGATAAACTTTACGACCATTATTCGGCTTATGCGGGCGGCTATATGTTCCTGCGCTGGCTCGCCAAACAAAGTGCCACAGATTCTTCTTCAGACCGTTCCGTCGAAAAAGGCGTCTTCGTCATCCCGAAAGGCATTTTCGTAAAAGACGGTCTCTTGACGGCGGAGGAAACTTTCAAAGGCGATACAATCAATCTTTCGGATTATCCTTCGTCCGTGACGGCAGCGGATGTTTCGAAAATCGGTACGGGCTTGGAAGTTTCCGGTAACGGAGCAAACAATTCCATTAAAAGCGGCAAAGGTGCAGATAAACTTTTCGGCGGCGCAGGCAAAGATACACTCTACGGCGGCGCAGGCAACGATATGCTCTACGGCGGCAGCGGCAACGACAAACTTTACGGGCAAAACGGCAACGACAGTATTTTCGGCGGCATAGGCAATGACACACTCACGGGCGGCGCAGGCAAAGATTTGTTCGTTTACGAGGGCGGTAAAGATTACATTGCCGACTACAAAGAAGGCGAAGATAAAATCAAAATCTTGAGCGGCTCTGTGACAAAAGCCAAAATCAGCGATACAAATGTTGTCTTCACCACAACCGACGGAACAATCACCGTGAAAGGTGCCAAAGGCAAAAATATTTCGTTGCTTGACGCGGACGGCAAACCTTCCGTTTACGGCGGACTTTCTTTGAACGTAACGAACAAATCAAAAGCTGCCGTGACAATCGGCGCGGCTTATCGTATAGCTGACGCCTCGACTCGGACTGCGGCTGTTAAAATTACGGGCAACGAATTTGACAACACAATACTCGGCGGCTCGAAAGCAGATTCACTCTACGGCATGGCGGGCAATGATAATCTTGACGGAGGAGCCGGCAACGACAAACTTTACGGCGGCAAAGGCGATGATATTCTTATCGGCGGCAAGGGCAACGATTCACTCTGGGGAGAAGACGGAGCCGATACGTTCATCTACGACAGCGGCGACGGCAAAGATATTATCTTCGGCTTCGACAACACCGACATGTTGCAAATCACGGGCGCGTTCACGACTTCTTACAACAAGACGAAGAAAGAAATTTATTTCAAGATTGATTCGACGGCGAATGCCCTTACGTTGAAAGATTTCGGCTCAACGGCAACGTTTAACATAAACGGCGACGCTTACAAAATCAGCGGCTCCAAGCTTGCGATAAAGTAGCTGTTAGCTGTTAGTGGTTAGCTGTTAGTGGTTAGCTGTTAGAAAAATCTAAACCTAAAACCTGCTAACCTAAAAATCATCGAAGGGAGATTTTTTTTGACAACGGAATTAAAAGGCGAATAAACAATAACAAACGCGACCCGAATCAATATCGATTGCGCATTGCCAAAAATTTTCTCTGTGATATACTTCGCAACAGTTCAAGGGATTGAACGACGAACCTTAAGACAGGAGGCAACAATCATGAAGAAATTTTTCAAAGAGAACGCAGCGTTGATGTTGAGCACGGGACTTTTCGGCGCGTCGCTGGTCATCGGCTTGATATTCTGCTACGGGCTCGAAAAAATCTTTTGAGCAAGGAAAATCCTCAAAGACAGTGTTCGCTCGATGAGCATAAAATTTTTTGCAGCTCGTCGGCAGTCGGTCGGGCACTCGTCCAAGCACTCGATAAATTTATTTGAGACCGACAAAATCCCCTAACCATTAAAAATACCCTCTCCAAAAAAATTCCCCGTTCAAAACGAGCGGGGAGTTTTTTCGTTAATGTCATCTTTCGCAACGGCTGTTGTGTCCGAAATTTTTTCGCTGACATTTTCGAAGAGACTCAATATTTTTCGAAAAAGTTCAATCAAATCTTTATTCGCACGCACGACCAAAACATTTTCGACAAGCTCAAAGTGGCAATAGAAATTTTTTTCGTCGCCCGCATAAAAATTTTTCATGCCGCGATATTTCCTCGCGTTCAAGTGCAGATAGAATTCGTTCTTTAATCGCGGATTTCTCTTGGCGTCGTTCGTTCGGTCAATTTCCTCAAAGCGAACAAATTTTATGTAAGAATTTACGGCTCGCAAATTTTTTCACCGCCAAAATTTCAGAACAAGCCGCTGATAACTCCGTCGGGCGTGATGTCAATTTTCTCGGCGGCGGGACGCTTGGGAAGACCGGGCATCGTCATGATATTTCCGGCAAGCACGACGACAAAGCCCGCGCCTGCAGAAATTTTCACCTCGCGAACGGTCACGTCAAAATTTTTCGGGCGACCAAGTTTCGTTGCGTCGTCGGATAAAGAGTACTGCGTCTTGGCGATACAAATCGGAAGTTTGCCGAAGCCGTGCTTTTCAATTTCGGCAAGTTGTTTCTTCGCGGCGGGAGCAAATGTCACGCCGTCCGCGCCGTAAATTTTTTTCGCGACCGCAGAAATTTTTTCGGCAATGCTTTCTTCGTCGGCATAAGTGAATTTGAAATTCTTCGCGTCGTTGAAACTTTCCTCGACCGCTTGAGCAAGTTCGATACCGCCCGCGCCGCCTTCAGCAAAAACTTTCGAACGGGCAAAGCGAACACCTTTAGCCGCACAAATTTTTTCGACGGCAGAAATTTCTTCGGCGGTGTCAGTCGGAAAATCATTCAGCGCGACAATCGCCGGCAAGCCGAAGCCTTGAACGTTTTCGATATGCTTTTCCAAATTCTCAAGCCCGCGTTCGACTGCCTCGACGTTCGGTTCGAAAAGATTTTTTTTGTCAATGCCGCCGTGCATTTTCAGCGCGCGAATCGTCGCAACGATAACGACCGCGTCGGGTCGCAAGCCGCTCATTCTGCACTTGATGTCCAAAAATTTTTCCGCACCCAAGTCTGCACCGAAGCCTGCCTCCGTGACGACAATATCCGCCAACTTCAAAGCATATTTCGTCGCCGTGACCGAGTTGCAGCCGTGAGCAATGTTCGCGAAAGGTCCTCCGTGAATCAAGGCGGGCGTTCCTTCCAAAGTCTGCACGAGGTTCGGTTTAATCGCGTCCTTCAACAGCAACGCCAAAGAGCCCGTAACTTTTAAATCATTCGCCGTGACAATTTCGCCGTCGACAGTGTACGCCACGATAATTTTTCCGAGCCGCTCTTTCAAATCGGCAAAGTCTTTCGCGAGGCACAGGATAGCCATCATTTCGGAGGCAACGGTTATATCGAAGCCGCTTTCGCGAGGCACGCCGTTAATCTTGCCGCCGAGCCCGACGATTACATTTCTCAAGGCGCGGTCGTTCAAATCCAAAACTCTTTTCCAGACGACACGCCGCACATCGATTTTGAGTTCGTTGCCTTGTTGAAGATGATTGTCCAGCACCGCCGCGAGGAGATTGTGAGCAGTCGTTATCGCGTGAAAATCGCCGGTGAAGTGCAAATTAATATCTTCCATCGGTACGACTTGAGAATAGCCGCCGCCCGCCGCGCCTCCTTTTATCCCGAAGCAAGGACCCAGACTTGGTTCGCGAAGTGCAACGCAAATTTTTTTTCCGAGTTTAGCAAAGGCATCCGCCAAACCGATTGAAGTGGTCGTCTTGCCTTCGCCGGCGGGAGTGGGAGTTATCGCCGTGACCAAAATCAATTTGCCGTCAGGATTTTTTTCAATGCGTTTCCAAACGTCTGAAGAAATTTTCGCCTTGTACTTCCCGTAAAATTCCAAATCGTCTTCCGTCAAACCGAGCTTGCTTGCCGCCGCCGTAATCTTTTCGACCTGCGCGCTCTGTGCAATTTCAACGTCGCTCAACAAAACAATCGCCTCCCAAAATTTTTTTTACATATGATAGCAAAAAAAAATCCTCGCCGCAATTTTCGACGGGGATTAAAATTTTTTTTGCAATATTTCAATACGTGCGCGTGTGAATGAACATGTATTTTCCGCACTTCCAAGCATGGTAACTGGGGCTGATGGTAAATTAAATCGGCGGCTTCGATTGGGCTAATCATTAAGTTTAAGAACAGGTGTTCATAAAAGGTAAAAAGTGATATAGTAAGTGCATTATGAGAAAAAAATACGAAACAGACTTAACGGACGAGCAATGGGACATTATCGCGCCTTTGTTCGTCAACATGCGAAAACGCAAATGGGATAAACGCGAATTGGTGAAAACGGGTTGTCAGTGGCGTAATTTGCCACATGATTTCCCGCCGGTCTTCACTGTTCACAGCTTTTATCGTCGTGCGCGCCTTAATGGTCTTTGGGACAGAATCCTCGAACACATCGTTAAGCTGACGCGCCAAAGAGCAGGCTTAAGCGAAGAACCGACCCAAGCATTAATTGACTCTCAAAGCGTAAAAACGACCGGTGCCGTCGAGCAAAAAGGCTTTGACGCGGGAAAAAAACGAAAGGAGTAAAACGCCA
>JAFXTD010000020.1 GCA_017535925.1 Selenomonadaceae bacterium
AGCATGGGCGACGGCAAAGACTCTGTCTACAGCTACGGCAATGCGAACGTTACGATAAGCGGTGGGACAGGTGACGATACTGTTAATGCATACGACGTGGGCATGGTTTACGTCTACAACAACGGCGACGGAAAAGATATTCTCTATGGCTTGAATGAAGACGATACGATTTTGATTCCGAGCGGCTCGTGGTCGACGACAAAGAGCGGCAACAATATTATCGTCACTGTCGGCAACGGCAACATGACTTTGTACGGTGCGGCGACTCTTTCGGCTTTGAATATCACTTCTTCAACGGCAAATATTCATCCGATTAATATCTTGCAAAACACAAGCTCGAATACAATAGTCACGGGAACAAATTACGGCGACTCGATTTACAACGGCTACAGCTCCGTGACAGTCAATGCAGGCGCGGGCAATGATACCGTCTACAGCTACGGCTCGAACGTTTCAATCAGCATGGGCGACGGCAAAGACTCTGTCTACAACTCCGGCAACAATGTGACAATCAGCGGCGGGGCAGGCGACGATACCGTCTACAGCTACGGCAACAATTTGACAATCAGCGGCGGCACCGGCAACGATAAAATCAATTTGGACAGTACTTCCAGAAAAGCAGTGATTAAATATGCAAGCGGCGACGGGAACGACACGATTAGCGGCTACAATTTGTCGGATATGATAAGTTTGACAAGCGGCTCTGTGACGGGTGTTTCCGTGTCGGGTAACGACCTTATTTTAAAAATCAGCACGGGCTCGATTCACTTGACCAATACTCGGAATGCCAATGTCAACGGCACGATTTACGGCGAAAGCAACACGATAGGCACAAGCGGCAACGACAATATTACAAACGTTAAGTCAAACGTGACGATAAACGGCTACGGCGGCAACGATTCAATTGAAAACAGCGGCGCAAACGTTTCAATCAACACGGGCGAAGGCAATAACACAATCAAAAATTACGGGAGCAACGCGACAATCAAAACGGGCACGGGTTCCAATCACATTTACAATTACGAGAGCGGAACAAAAGTTTTGGGCAATGCGACAAGCGATTCCGTAAATATTCACGGTGCAAGTGTCTCTGTAGAAAGCGGCGCAGGAAAAGATTACATTTATTTAAACAACAATTCGTTTGGCGGAGCCTATGTTACAATCAATGCAGGCGCGGACAATGACAGCATTATCGGACGCTTCGGCGATTCGTCAATCTTGGGCGGGGCAGGCGATGATGTTGTAAGCATGACGGGCGATGTCGACAGAGGAACAATAAGCGCCGGCACAGGCTTAGATACCGTTTATATGGACAACTACGACGGTCGCAACATGATTCAATACACTTCCGGTGACGGCAACGATATCATTTATTACTTCAACAGATATGACACACTCAAAATCGGCAACGGCTCAACCGATACCTACTCAAAGGCAACGGTCGGCTCGGATATCCATGTTTCGGTCGGAAACGGCGTGATAACTCTCAAAAATGCGGCGTCTCTGGAAAGCGTCAACATTTCGGGCAGGGAAGTTGCCGTTTCGCTCAATCCTTCCAATCCTCTGCTTATCCCGCTCACCGAAGGCAACGATACTTACAACAATTCTTTGACAGGCGCGACGATTCTGGCTCTCGGCGGCAGTGATTCAATCACAAACAGCGGCGCGAGCGTTACGGTTGATTTGGGCAACAACAACAATTACTTCTACAATACGGGTAACAGAGTTTCAGCTGTCAGCGGCAACGGAGCAGATACCGTCTTCAACGACAGCGACTATTCGAGTATCAATACCGGCGACGGCAACGATTCAATCAAATTGTCTCGCGCGCATTATTCTTCAATAATCGGCGGCAACGGTGCTGATTATATTTCTTTAGACCACAGTGACTACGACAGCATTTTCGGCGGCGCGGGTAACGATACCGTAATTGGGATTATGGGTTTAACTTACATTGACGGCGGCGCAGGCAACGACTTTGTAAGCATTGGCGGCGATACTCTTGGCGGAAACCATACAATAAGCGGCGGCGCAGGCAACGATACTTTGTACGGCAATTCACACACTCTCAGTCAACTTTTCCTTTACTCTTCAGGCGATGGCAACGATTTGATTTGCAACTTCGACGCTTATGATACTCTCAAAATCGGCAACGGCTCAACCGATACTTACTCAAAAGCAACGGTCGGCTCGAATATTCATGTATCTGTCGGAAACGGCGTGATAACTCTCAAAAATGCGGCGTCTCTGGAAAGCGTCAACATTTCGGGCAGGGAAGTTGCCGTTTCGCCAAATCCTTCCAATCCTCTGCTTATCACTCTCAACGATAACGCAAACTCTTACAACAATTCTTTGACAGGCGCGACGATTCTGGCTCTCGGCGGAAATGATTCTATCACAAACAACGCGCAGAGTGTTTCAATCGACGCGGGCGCAGGTTATGATTCCATTGTGAATAACAGCTTCTACGTCACTGTTTCGGGTCAAGGCGGCAACGATACTATTCTAAACAACAGCCTTGCTTCCTATGCTCACTTGAGCGGCGGCTCCGACAGCGACAGTATTAAAAATTACGCGCTGATGACTACAATCTATGGCGGCGACGCGGCAGACACAATCACCAACATTAAAGGCTCTTCGGCTCGTATTTACGGCGACGGCGGCAACGACTTTATCGAAAACACAACCCTCTCCAACCAAAACGACGCAAAGTCAGCTTATATCTACGGCGGAACAGGCAACGATACTATCAAAAACAGCGCCATGAGTGCCAAACTCTTCGGCGACGCAGACAACGATTCTATCTTCAACGAAGGCTCTACCGTTACGGCTTACGGCGGCTCCGGCAACGACACTATCATTAACTTCAACAAAACAAAGCCCCTTATCTACGGCGACGGCGGTCACGATTTAATTTCTTTGACGGGCAGTTCCGCTTCAACCGTCTACGGCGGCTCCGGCAACGACACTGTTTATCACGGCGGCTCTATGTCTTCCGTTTTCGGCGGCGCAGACAATGATGTCATTTCCATTATCGGCGGCATTTACACGGCAAAAGTTTCTGTCAGCGGCGGCACAGGCAACGATACTATCTACGGCAACTCTTTTCACCATACAATGATAAGCGGTTCGGGTGTCGACTTTTTCCACTACACTTCAGGCGACGGTTTCGATGTCATTCACAACTTTGAATCCGTTGATACTCTCAAAATCGGCAACGGCTCAACCGATACTTTCTCCTCTTTAAAGAGCGCCGATAATGTTATCGTCACTGTCGGCTACGGCAAAGTTACTTTATTGGGCGCCGCAAGCTTGGATACTCTCAACATTTTGGGAACTTATGTTCCTTCTGCCAATCCCTTGCTTATCACTCTCAACGATAACGCAAACTCTTACACCAACACCCTTGAAGGCGCAACGATTCTTGCTCTCGGCGGCAACGATACCATTAAGACCAGCTTGGCGGCTTTTGTTTCTGTCGACGGCGGCAAAGGAAATGATTCGCTTTATGCTGTCGGCGGGGCTGTTACCTTGAACGGCGGCGAAGGCAATGATACGGTTGAAAATCTCGATAACATAGTTTCGAAAGGCTCAATGCTCTTGGGCGGGAACGGCACAGATTTAATAAAAAATTTCGGCAACTCTTCATTCGTCGACGGCGGGGCGGACAACGATACAATTTACAGCTACGGCAACAAAACGTCGATACAAGGAGCGGGCGGGCACGATACGATTTACAACTACGGGGCAAGTATATCGATAGACGGCGGGGCGGATAACGATTACATTTACAGCAACGCTTCCAACCCGACAATCTTGGGCGGCACAGGAAACGACACAATCGACAACAGAGCGACAATCAAATCATACCTCGACGGCGGCGAAGGAGCAGACTTTATAAAAAGCACTACGGCAAACTCGACGATACACGGAGGCAAAGGCAACGACACAATCAACAACAACAAAGGCGGCTCGAATAGTTCAATCGACGGCGGGGACAATGACGACTACATAAAAGACTTGAGCTATAACACGAACGTGACAATGTTCGGCGGCAAAGGAGCGGATACGATAATCAGTCCCGGACTGAAAGCAAAGATAATCGGCGGGAAGGATAACGATTACATAAGCATAAGCGGGTCGAACAATGAGATAAAGTACAGCGCAGGCGACGGGAACGATACGTTGATAGGGTTCAATGCCTCGTCAAGCTTGCAAATCGACGGAGCGACTTATTCAAAAGCGACGGTCGGCACGGATATTCATGTTTCGGTGGAAAGTGCGGTTATCGTTCTCAAAGGAGCGGCAAGTTTGGGGACGGTCAATATCCTTGGCGAAGAAATACCAACCGTTGCTCAACCCGTATTGAAAATAGAGGACGGGGCGGCAATTTACGGCACGGAAGACGAAACGCTGTTGACGATTTACGGAATAAGTACAGCGGCACGGGTTTCGGACTTCAACATAAGCGGCAAGATCGTGACAATATCCAAGAACGCACTCGGCGAAGAAGATGTCTTCCTCGAAGGCGAAGGCTACACACTCAAATTGGCAAGTAATGTACCGACAACGGCGACGACTGTTTTGGGCAAGTGGGGTACTCTGCAAAATAACACGGCGACTTACACCGCCTCCGCCTCTTCGGCATACTACACCCTCGAAGACAACGTGATAACGTACACGGCAAACAGTGGCGGCGAAACTTTTACGCTCAACGGAATAAAATCGATAGCCGGCTCGGCAGTATCAATCGACGAAGAAAATAAAATCGTCACTCTGTTTAAGACGGCATTGGGCACTTCGACGGTGACACTCGACGGCGACGATTTCTCCCTCGAACTCGACGACGGCGTTAATCAAAGCCCCGGTGAAAGCGAACAAAAATTTACTTCATACACACTCGGCACGGCGGTTTACAAAATTTTCGGTGCACAAGCATACTACAGCCTCGCGGGCAATGAAGTAACGTACACGGCGGCGACTGCCGATAAACAATACACAATCAGCGGCTTGTCAAATGATTTGACATTGGAAGAAGGCGACCTCGAAGGCGTATCAGCCGACTACGACGAGGAAACGGGCATGACGTTTACTTTGTCTGAAGAGGCACTCAAAAATTCCGATGTGACAATCAGCGGCACGAATTGTCGACTTGCCCTCGACGAAGGCGTAAATCAATCGGCACAAAATATTTCGGGAGCATGGAGCGACGTTACAAGCGGCACAGCCTCCTACAGCACAAACGGCAAAACGAAATACTACACGCTCACGGACAGCAAAATAGTTTATCATGCGGCGACGGCGGGCACTCTTCAAATCAAGTTGGAAGGACTTTCCTCAAATGCGCAAACCGAAGACGGCGAAATTGACGGGCTCGACGTTGACGAAAAAACTTTGACAGTATCGGGCAACGCGGCGGGAAAAAATTTCACGGTCAAAGAGAACAAGAGCAACTTGGAAATAAATTTGACGGACGAAGTAGAAAATATATCACTCACGGCGACGAGCGGCACGGATAAACTGAACATATCGGGCAAGAATATCACGGTTTTGGGCGGAGAAGGCAACGATTCAATCAAAATGACGGGCAGCGGTGTTATCGCTTATGCTTCGGGCGAAGGCAACGACACGCTCAATTATTCCGAAAATTACACGCTCAAAATCACGAGCGGCACAATCGGGCGAGCGATTCTTAAGGAAGATGATGTTATCCTTCCCGTAGGCAATGCCTCCATTACGATTACGGACGCCAAAGCTCTGCCGATTAATCTTGTCCTGTCGAACGGCGCAAGCAGTATTTTGACAGTGGACAACACCGTTGAGCCTTATTTGACTTACAACGCCAACAAGACTGCAGTCACCGTTGCCGCGGACTTCACGGGCACGATACTTTCCGACGATTACGATTCGGCAGTCAAAACAATCACAGCCTCTGCCGTCACGACTCCGATTGAAATTTACGGCAACAAAAATGCAAACTACATAATCGGCAACGCAAGCAAGCAAAACACCTTGCACGGCGGGGCAGGCAATGACACGCTAAAGGGCGGCTCGATTTTGACGGGCGACGCGGGCAGTGATGTATTTGTTTACAGCGGCGGCAATGTCCGAATCACCGACTACACTGCCAATGCCGATAAAATATCAGTCGAAGGCAAGACGATTTCCGACGCGGCTTTGAGCGGCAAAGATTTAGTCTTGACTTACGGAAAGAACGATACTTTGACAATCGCAAACGGCAAGGGCAAGAAAATTACCTTCATGGAAGGCAAGACAGCCAAGCAATATATCTTCGAAGACGGCAAGCAGTTCAATGCGGGCAAAACGGAAGTGACGCTCCTTTCTTCGGCGACGCAACTCAACGGCAATTCCTATTCGGCACTGGTGACGACAGACGCAACGAAAACTTCTAAAGCCGTATCGATAACGGGCAATGCCAAAGACAACAAAATCACGGCGGGTGCGAAAGGCTCGACACTAAACGGCGGCAAAGGCAACGACACCTTGACGGGCGGCGCGGGAATTGATGTCTTCGTTTACGACTTAAACAGCGGCAACGAAGTAATTCAAAATTACACTTCGGGGCAAGACAAAATCAGTTTGAGTTCCGGCGCGAAGATTTCAAGTTTCACGGTGAGCAAAGCGGGCGATGCGGTCTTGAAAGTCGACAACAACACAGTCACGCTCAAAAAAGTCGGCAATGAAAATATTTCCGCCAACGGCAAAAAAATAACCGTCGTCAACACGAACGGCGAAAGCACTTTGACTTATTACACCGACAGAATCGCCGATGATAAAGGCGTGACGTTGAATTCGACGTTTAAGGGCAAGACGTTCACGGCGGGTAACGGCATTGTCACGGTCGACGCCTCGCAAGTCACCTCTGCAGTCAAGCTCAACGGCAACGACAAAGACAATGTTTTGACGGGCGGCGCGGCAGCAGATACGGTATCGGGCTCCACAGGCAATGACAAAATCGCAGGCAACGCGGGCAATGATTCATTGAGCGGTTCCGACGGCAACGATACACTTTCGGGCGGCGCAGGCAAGGATAAACTCCTCGGCGGCTCCGGCAACGATTCATTGAACGGCGGAAATGATGCCGATACTTTGTCGGGCGAAGCAGGAAAAGATACTTTGCTCGGCGGCAAAGGCAATGACTACTTGACGGGCGGCGATGAAGCAGACAGTCTCGACGGAGGCGCAGGTAACGACAAATTACTTGGCGACGCAGGCAACGACATTCTCAAAGGCAACACAGGTAACGACAAATTACTCGGCGGCGCAGGAAATGATTCACTCTACGGCGGTGCAGGCAACGATACCTTCAGCGGCGGCGACGGCAACGACTTGTTCGTTTACGAATCGGGCAACGATGTTATCACTGATTACGCGTCGGGCGATAAAGTTTCTCTCGGCGGAGCAATTACAAAATCTGCAGTCAAAGGTTCAAGCGTCGTGCTCACGATTAACCAAAATACTTTGACTTTGAAGAACGCCAAAGGCAAGCAACTGACTTTGATAAACACGGCGGGCAACGAAAGCACCTCGATAATCGGCGGCTTGAAATTGACGAAC
This sequence comes from Selenomonadaceae bacterium, assembly GCA_017535925.1. Lineage (GTDB taxonomy): Bacteria > Bacillota > Negativicutes > Selenomonadales > Selenomonadaceae > Quinella. The sequence goes on from JAFXTD010000020.1 coordinate 7,579, forward strand.
AGCAGCAAGGCTTCCGCGACAGTTCCCGCTTATTCCGAATTCGCCGATGCCTCCTCGCGAACAAAAGCGATACAAATTGTCGGCAGTGTGCTCAACAACACAATCTTGGGCGGCACAGGCAATGACAAAATCAACGGCGGCGAAGGAAACGACCAACTGCACGGCGGGGCAGGCAATGACAGTTTGTGGGGCGGCACAGGCAATGATTCGCTCTGGGGCGACGCGGGCGCAGATACTTTTATCTACGCAGACGGCGACGGCAAAGATGTCATTTACTGCTTTGAAAAAGACGACCTCTTGCAAATCACGGGCACTTTCTCCGGCACTTACAACAAGTCAAAGAAGGAAGCTTATTTCAAAGTCGGGTCGACGGCGAGTGCAATCACGTTGAAAGAATTCACGGCGACGACCTTCAACGTCAACGGTTCCAACTACAAAATCAGCGGCTCCAAGCTTGTAAAGAAATAGTGATTAGTGATTAGTGATTAGTGATTAGAAAAACAATTCCCCATTCCCAATTCCCAATTCCCAATTAAAAAAAAGTTCCAACTACAAAATCAGCGGCTCCAAGCTTGTAAAGAAATAGTGATTAGTGGTTAGTGGTTAGTGGTTAGTGGTTAGAAAAAAATTCCCCATTCCCCATTCCCAATTCCCAATTAAAAAAAAGTTCCAACTACAAAATCAGCGGCTCCAAGCTTGTAAAGAAATAGTGATTAGTGGTTAGAAAAACAATTCCCCATTCCCCATTCCCAATTCCCAATTAAAAAAAATCCTCGTCGAAAAAGTCGGCGGGATTTTTTTTTGTAAAGGTAAAAAATTATTCAAGCTCTTCCAGAATAATATTTTGATTGGTGAAAACGCAGATGTCAGCCGCGATTGAAAGCGATTCTTTAGCGATTTGAGCAGCAGTCATGTCGGTGTGAGCGATTAAAGCCCGCGCCGCAGCCAATGCGTAGAAGCCTCCCGAACCGATAGCCGCAACGTCGCCGTCGGGTTCAATGACTTCGCCGTTGCCGGATAAGAGTAAAATTTTTTCCTTGTCAGCCACCAAAAGCAGAGCCTCAAGTCGCCGCAAAATTTTATCGGTGCGCCAATCTTTTGCAAGAGCAACAGCCGCGCGTTGAAGATGACCGTGCGTTGATTCGAGTTTCTCTTCAAATTTTTCAAAGAGAGTGAAGGCGTCGGCAACCGAACCCGCAAAGCCCGCGATAATTTTTTCGTGATAGAGGCGGCGAACTTTTTTTGCCGTCGACTTCATGACCGTCGAGTTGCCGAAGGTGACTTGCCCGTCGCCGGCGATTGCAATTTTGCCGTCGCGCTTAACCGCAACTATTGTCGTCGAATGAAATTCCATAATCAATTCCTCATTCCCAATTCCAAATTCCCAATTGTTTCCAACGCCCGCGCAGATAATTTTTCTTTACGCAGATTTTTTTTGACGCGCCCTTCCAAAGGCGGCAACAATCCGAACGTGATGTTCATCGGTTGAAAATTTTTTGTGACAGCCGTCGTGATGTAATTCGCCAAAGCTCCGTGACAAGTCGTCGGCGGAAAAATTATCGGCTCCAAATTTTTTGCAAGTCGCGCCGCATTGATACCCGCCATCAAGCCCGAAGCTGCCGATTCGACGTAGCCCTCGACGCCCGTGATTTGTCCCGCGAAAAAAATTTTCGGCTTGTCTTTGAGTTGAAAGGTCGGCAACAAAATTTTCGGCGAATTGAGGTAAGTGTTCCTGTGCATGACGCCGAAACGAACGAATTGCGCAGCCTCAAGTCCCGGTATCATTCGGAAGACGCGCTTTTGTTCGCTCCAAGTCAAATGCGTTTGAAAGCCGACCAAATTGTAAAGCGTTGCCTCGCGATTGTCTTGCCGAAGCTGAACGACCGCATAGGGCGTTTGACCGTTTTTATCCGTCAAGCCGACGGGTTTCAAATTCCCGAAACGCATTGTATCTTCGCCGCGAGCCGCCAAAACTTCCACAGGCAAACAACCCTCGAAAAAAATTTCTTCCTCGAATTCGTGAGGCTTGGTCTTTTCGGCTTTGATAAGTTCTGCGCGGAAGGCAAGATATTCTTCGCGGGTCATTGGGCAATTTATGTAGGAAGCGTCCGAGCCTTTGTCGTAGCGCGAGGCTTTGAACGCCTTATCGAAATTAATCGAATCGACCGTGACAATCGGAGCCGCCGCGTCGTAGAAATAAAAATCGTCGTTGCCCGTGAGCTGTTTGATTTCTTCGGCAAGTGCACCCGCCGTCAAAGGTCCGCTTGCGATAATCAACACGTCGTCGAAGTCGAGGCTTGTGACTTCTTCCACAACAAATTGAACGACCGATTTAACTTTGTCGGTGACGAATCGCCCGAATTCTTCCCTGTCGACAGCCAAAGCACCGCCCGCAGGAATTTTCGTTGCATCAGCCGCCGCCATTATCAAAGAATCAAGCCGCCGCATTTCCTCTTTGAGCACGCCGACCGCATTTGTCAAGCCCGCCGCCCGAAGTGAATTGCTGCAGACGAGTTCGGCGAAGTTTCCGGTTTTGTGTGCGGGAGTTTTTTTCGCAGGGCGCATTTCGTGCAAGACGACTTCGACGCCGCGTTTTGCGATTTGCCAAGCCGCCTCCGAGCCGGCAAGTCCCGCGCCGATAACGTGAACTTTTTTATTGTTTGTCATTTTTTTTTGCCGCCAACTTTTCTTTGCGTTCTCTGCGAAGTTCGGCACGACGTTTTATATCCGACAAAATTTTATTCATCGGGTGATTCGTCCGCGTTTGACAATTTTCGTTGCCGCAATAAAACATGGGAGCACGCCCTCTGAATCTGTGCACAAACATTGTCGCGCCGCAAACTTTGCAAGTAGTCGCTTGCGGCTCGTCCCAAGTCATGAAGTCGCAAGAATCACAGCAATAAAAAATTCGTCCGCGATTGAGTGAACGCTTCGCCAAAAGCCCGCCGCATTTCGGACATTTTTTATCCGTCGGCTCAAGCAAGGGCTTTGTGTTTTTGCAATCGGGATAGCCCGAACACGCCAAAAAAAATCCGTAGCGACCGTGACGAATCAACATTTTGCGCCCGCATTTCTCACAAACTTCCTCCGATTCGACGACGGGTTCTTTTTGAGGTTGTGCATCTTCGCCGAGTGAAGTCATTGCCTCTTCGAAAGCCGCGTTGAATTTTGAGCAATAATTTTCAATCACGTTGAGCTTTTGAACTTTGCCCGCCGCAATTTCTTTGACTTGCGAAGTAACCTCGTTGTAAGCCGGCGCGCCGAAAACCTCGTCGAAGAAACCCGCCAATGCCTCAAGGACACGTTGCCCCAATGCCGTGACTTTGTAAGTCGAATTTTCCGCCGCGATGTATTTGCGTTTAATCAGGCTGGCAATACCGACCGAATAAAATTCCGCCCAAGCAACTCCGAGCGCGTCGAAAGCCGCCATCAAAGTCGCGTCGTTAATCGCGTCGTCGAATTCAAAAGTTTTTTCTTCGGCGCGGTGATTGTAAATCAAATTGTAAAGTTTGAATTGGTGTTCGGTCAAAAATTCTTTGACGGCTTCGGGTTCGCGGCGTTCGCTTGTCAAAAAAATTTCTCCGCCGTGAGGATACGTTATCAGACCCGCGCAGTCGCTGCCTTTGAAATTAATTCCCTCGTAAAGTTGTTCGGCGATAAATCTTGTTCGCGCTGCCGAAAAATTTAAGTCTCTCAACGCAAGCTCTTGAAGCGTCGCCGCCGTCAAATTTTTTTCGAGCTGCAAAATTATTGGGGCGGGCGGTGAGACGATTAATTTTAAAAGCATTGCGCGGAACCTGCCGACTTTCACGCCGCGCCAAATTTTCCGCGAAAGATATTCTCCTACTTTGTGGCTGACGTATTTGTCAATCAACTGCTTTGCTTGGAACGAATCCGCCAAATTTTCTTCAATCGGTCTTGCCGCCTCGAACGCCGCCTTGAAATTTTTTTTGGTGAGTTCGTTCATTGAAATTCGGCAATGCGAATTGGGATTGATGCCGAAAATTTCACAACACTGCCTCGCCAAAAATTCTCCTTGCGCGTCGGGGTTGGTCGCGATAAAAATTCTGCGTGCGTTCAAAGTTTCGCGTTTGAGTTCGGCAAGCAAAGAGCCCTTGCCGCGAACCGTGATATAATCGGGTCGGTAATCGTCGCTGACACCGATTCGGCTCTTGGGCAAATCTTTCAAGAAACCCTCCGTCGTTTCAACAGAATAATTTCGCCCGACAAATTTTTTGAGTGTCCGAGCCTTAGCCGCGCTCTCGACAAGTATCACCGATTTTAAAATTTTTTCTGCCAACAGTTCAACCTCCTTTTTAGCTGTTAGCTGTTAGTTGTTAGCTGTTAGAAAAAATTCTAATCGCTAACAGCTATTTCCGTTTGTATCGTCCTGCATTTTCCTCTATGCAGTTTTTCAAGTCAAGCTTAAGCAAAATATCAACAAGGTCATCCAAATCCAAATCGTCGACCTGCATTAAAATTTCGTCTTCCGTAATGTAATTGTCAACGGGCACAGCCTCCAAAACTTTAGCCTCCATGTCGGTCAAATTAATCGGCACGGCAGAAATTTTTTCGGCGTCAATTTTTGCGGGCAAGTTGTCTTCTTTCAAAAGGTCGTATTCTTCAAGAACGTCCCGCGCATTTTTAATCAGCGTCGCGCCTTTGCGAATCAGCTCGTTACAACCGCGGCTCATGTTCGCATAAATTTGACCGGGTATCGCAAAAACGTCGCGGTCGTTGTCTACGGCATAATCGCTCGTGATTAATGCGCCGCTCTTTGTATCCGCCTCGACGACGATAACTCCTCGACTCAAGCCCGCGATAATTCTGTTGCGTGCAGGGAAAGTATTTTTATTCGGAGGAAGTTGAGGAGGGAATTCACTTAGGACAACGCCGCTCTCTGCAATCTGCTCAAAAAGTTTTTTGTTTTCACGCGGGAAGATGACGTTTATCCCGCAACCCAAAACGGCAACGGTTCTGCCTTTCCTCAATGCGCCGATATGAGCGAAGGTGTCGATGCCGCGAGCCGCACCGCTTACGACCGTCAAGCCTGCCGCCGCAAGTTGTTCACCGAGTTCAACGGCAACGCTTTGACCGTAAGGAGTATTGCGCCGCGAACCGACGATACCAATTCTCTGCGCGAGCGGTTGAAGTTTTCCGCGATAATAGAAAAACATCGGCGGAGAATGAATTTCTTTGAGAATCGGCGGATAATCCTCGTCGAAGATAGAGCACAAACTTATCTTTTGTCTTTCGCAGTAGCTAACAAGATTTTCGGGGGCGTCGGGATGTTTTATTCGAAATTCTATGAAAGCACCGAGTGCATTTTTGCGAACGCCCGCTTTGAAAAGGTCACCCGTCTCTGCGAACCAAGCCGCCTTTGCACTGCCGAAAAATTTTACAAGAAGTTCAATGCTCTTGTTGCCCAAACCTTCCGCGCCGCCCATCGCCGCCATAAAATATTTATCCACGACACTTGCCTCTTCGATAATCGGGAAAGAATTTTTCTAACCACTAACAGCTAACAGCTAACCACTAACAGCTAACAGCTAATCCCCGCGCCGTATAATATCCTGCAAAATTTTCGCCGTCAAGTGACAAAAAATTTTCCGCATGATATACTTCCCTCCGAAAAAATTTTCGAGGGGCATTATGGAGAAAAAATATTTTTACTTTCAACCGCAATACGTGAACAAATTCAAATGCGACGGCTCAAAATGCAACGCGCAATGTTGCCGAACGAGCTGGGATATTTTTATCGACAAGGAAACTTACAAACTTTATTCGCAGGACATAACTTCGCACATGAAATTTAATTCCGACAAGGGCGAATATCAAATCCTCTTCGGCGAAAAAAATTGTTGCCCGTTCCTCACCGAAAATAAATTGTGTCGATTGCAACTTGAACACGGCGAAAAATTTTTGTCGTTGACATGCGCAACCTATCCGCGAATCACGAGCAACTTCGGATATTTTTTTGAGCGGTCATTAAATTTAAGTTGCCCGCTTGCGGCGGAAATGATTTTGTTTGAACGCGAGCCTATGCAATTTGAATTCGTCGAAGTGCCGGAGAAAATTCATTCACACGGCGGAAAAATCCTCTGCCAACAAATCGAATCGACGGAAGAACTTCGGGCGCACATGATAGAAATTCAAGTCGCGATGATTTCAATCTTGCAGGAGCGCACGCTGACGCTTGACCAAAGATTAATCGTGTTGGGATTTTTCGTCGACAGGCTTGAAGAAATTCTTTCCGACTTCGACGAAGACGCGCTGATAAAATTAATCGCGGCTTACGAGTCAAAAAAATTTTTGGCGGAGCAAGTGCCGCTCATGCTTCAAAGCGTTTCCTTCGACGCGGAAAAATTTGTCCGCTTGATGCGCGAACTCTTTGAAAAAACTTTCGACGAAAAAACTTCGCCGCAAGAAAAAAAAGTTTTGGACAATGTCGCCGCGAATTACCGATTGACGACCGAAAAGAAAAATTTTTTCGAGGAATATTCGCCGCTCTTGGAAAATTATCTCGTCAACGAATGGTTTCAAAATATTTATCCGTGGCGATTCGCGGGGAGCTTCGCGCAAAATTTCGCGGAATTCATTGCGGAGTACAAGCTTTTCGAATCGATAATTTTTTTTGCGACGCTCAAAGTTTCTTCCGACAAAAAATATTTGCTCGGATTAATCGGCTTGTTTATGATACGGTTCGAACACAGCAAAGAACATCGGCGGAGAATTTTTGACCGGTTCAAAGATTTGAATGAGCCGTTCACGATTATGGAAAGTCTGCTTGAAGGGAGACAATGAAAATGATAACGCCCGAACTTTTGGCGAGGATAAATGAATTGGCGCGCAAGAAACGCACAATCGGCTTGACGGAAGAAGAACTTGCCGAGCAAAAGGAGCTGTACAAAATTTATTTGGCGGCGATACGCGGGCAAGTGACGAGCTTACTTGACAGCATAGAATTTGTTGATGCGGAGGCTGATTAGCTGTTAGCTGTTAGCTAGGGGCTGTTGATAAATTCAAAAGCAGCAGTTGGCGAGTGCCCGGCCGCACATGGACGTGCGGCCGCCGCGACTTAAAACCTGGAAGGTTTTATAGCGGACAAACGCCCTTTTCTTTTGCTACTTTTCTTTTGGGCGTGGCAAAAGAAAAGTAGATTTAAAAATAAAATTCATTGAAACGTTTAATTGAAGCCGCCGATTTATTTTACCAACACGCTCTAATTCCAAATTATTTTTACGGAGGTTTTTGAATGCGCCTTAGAATACTTGACAGATATATTTTTCAAGAAGTCGTCTTTGCGTTCATGTTCGCGATATGCGCGTTCACGGCGGTGTTTATCGGTTCGGGGACGCTTTTCAGAATCGCGAGGTACATAACCGATTACGGCGCGAGCCTTTCCTCCGTAGTGAAAATTTTCGTCTACGGCTTGCCGAATATAATCATGTGGACTTTCCCTATGTCAATGCTCTTGGCGACGCTTTTGACTTTCGGGCGGCTTTCGAGTTCGAGCGAGATAACTGCCATGAAGTCTTGCGGGATAAGTTTCGGAAGAATTGCCGCGCCCGCGATTTTTTTGGGCGTTATCGTTTCAATCTGCGCGATTCTCTTCAACGAACACGTCGTGCCTTGGGCGAACACCGCTTACAACAACGTCGTTTACTACGAGATTCAAGGCAACACCGAGCTCAAAAGCCAAGACCACATTATCGTTAAAGAGTTGACGGGCGAACGCATGGAGCGGCTGATTTACGCCCGCGAATACAATGCAAAGAACGAAATTTTGGAAGGCGTGACGATGCAGGTTTTCAGCGAGGACGGAAAAGTTACGCACGTCGAAAATGCGACCTTCGCCGAGTGGAAGAACGAGGAATGGGTTATGCATGACGGCATGATTTATGATTTATCCGACGAGCAAAGAACTCATACGATGAAATTCGACAGGCAAATTCTTCCGGTCAAGGCAAGCCCTCGCCAAATCGTCCGCGAACAGAAAAAGCCCGAAGAACTCACAATGAGCGAACTCAAAGCGCAAATCGCAATCATGAAATCGCAATACGCAAACACCGGCAAACTTGAAACGGAACTTTATCAGCGGGTCACGGTGCCTATGGCAAGTTTAATCTTCGCGCTTGTCGGAGTGCCGCTCGGGCTTCAACCGACAAGAACGCCTTCTTCAATGGGCTTCGCGTTGAGCGTCATTATAATTTTCCTGTACTATGCGATAATGACTTTGGCAAATGCAATCGCCCGCAGCGGAGCAATCCCGCCGATTTATGCCGTGTGGATTCCGAACGTCATAGGATTAATCGCGGGCTTCATTTTAATTCACAGGGCGTCCAAGTGAGGTTTTATCTTTGAAAAAATTTTCTGTTTCGGCTGACATTGAGCGCGTTCAAAAACTTTACAAATTCGAGGACGCGGCTCGCGCCAAAGGTTTTGATTTAATCGCCGGCGTGGACGAGGCGGGTCGCGGTTCTTTAATCGGTTCGGTCGTCGTGGCTGCAGTGATTCTTCCCGAAAATTTATATCTTGAGCGACTTGACGATTCAAAAAAAATTTCCGCCAAAGTCCGCGAAATTCTCTACGACAAAATTATTTCGGAGGCGATAAGTTGGAATGTTGTTGCCGTTGAGCCGCAAGAGATTGATTCGCTGAATATTTATCAAGCAACGCTGGAAGGCATGAAACGCGCAGTCGAAGGTTTGAAAATTCAGCCGGAAATTGTTTTGACGGACGCCATGAAAGTTGACTTCGGAGAAAAAATTTTTTCGCGCTCGATTGTTCACGGAGACAGACTTTCCGCCTCGATTGCCGCCGCCTCGATTATCGCCAAAGTCACACGCGACCGCCTCGCCGACAAATGGGCTGCGGATTATCCTGGCTACGGCTTTGAACACAATCGCGGCTACGGCACGAAGGAACACCTCGACGCGATAAAAAAAATCGGTGCTTGTCCGATTCACCGCCGCTCGTTTAATCCCGTCAAAAGTCTTTAAAAAAAAATCCCGCCTTATCGACGGGAATTTTTTTTAGCCTTTAATGTTTTTGATTTCATTTTCAAGTTGAGCGATACGCTGTTGAGCCTGCGCGGCAAACTGATTAAACTTTGCAAACTGTCTTTGCGCTTGAATCAACTGCAAACGAAAGATACTCATCGTACTGAAAATAACCGGCGTGAAAGCCGTATCATCGTCGAGTTCCTTTCTCAACAATTCGTCAAGGGCGTGCGCGGGAATTTGTGCATAAACGCCGTCAAGATGTGACAGCATTTCTTGAGTAAAAAAATTGAACAACATATATTTCAAATCGGGGCGGCGCGAGAAAAATTCAATGTCATTTAAAAATTTGTCGAGATAACGGATACCGTCTTTTAACATGGTTATCCAAGAATTTAAATGCTTTGGAACATCAAAAGTTTTGTGAATGAGAGAATCTTTTCTTTCCCGATAAAAGTAAACGGTATTTGGAATTATGACATATTTCTTGGCACAACAAAGCTCGCAAATTGTAAAAAACATATCATCAGCCATAATGCCGACCGGCTTTATTAAATTTTTAATAAGAAAATCGCGACGGATAAGCTGAATCCAATAATTCCAAAAAAGTTTTCCTTGAGTAAAAAAAATAACTCGTTCCTCAAAATTATTTTCCCAAATTAAAGGCTCTTTCGAGGTAAATTTTCGAACGATTGAATACTTTGTCGGTCGAAGATTTTCTTTGAGCTCGGCATCGTTTATAAATTTTTCCGGAATCATATAAAAACTTGCACAGTGAGTAACATCTGCGTCGAATTTTTTTGCATTGAAATAAAGTTCTTCCAGAGCCGTCGGCGTGACAACATCATCATTATCCATGAAATACATATATTCGCCGTGAGAATAGAAAAGTCCCAAATTTCTTGGAAGAGTACCGCTGCCCGAATTTTTTTTAGTCTGATTTATTTTCAGCCGTCCGCTAAATTTTTCGGCATAACTTTCGACAATCGCGCAGCTTGAATCGGTCGAGCAGTCGTCCACAACTATAACTTCAAAATTTTTGAAGGTTTGCGCGAGGAGACTGTCCAAACATTCGCCGATATATTTTTCTGCATTGTACATCGGAATGACGACCGAAATTGCCGGGCAGGTGAACGGGGGGGGGGTTATCTTTTGCTTACGTTCTGACATAAAATTTCTCCTTTGCCAAAATTTTGTTGACGTATTCGCCTTGACAAAAAATTTTTCCTGCCTTAGACTGCAGAAAAAATTTCGGAGGAAAATTCATGAGTAATTTGGAAGTCGGTATCGTCGGTCTGCCCAACGTGGGCAAGTCGACGCTGTTCAATGCGATAACTAAGGCGGGAGCTGAAGCGGCAAATTATCCTTTCTGCACGATTGAGCCGAATGTCGGAGTTGTTGCCGTTCCCGATTCGCGCCTCGAAGTCTTGACGAAACTTTACAACTCAAAGAAGACGACGCCTGCAAGTGTTCGCTTTGTCGACATTGCCGGTCTTGTCAAGGGCGCGTCGAAGGGCGAAGGGCTCGGCAACAAATTTTTGGAACACATTCGGCAGGTCGACGCAATCGCTCACGTCGTGCGCTGTTTCGAGGACGAAAACATAACTCACGTCGCCGATACGATTGACCCCTTGCGCGATATTGATACGATTCAAACGGAACTTTGCCTCGCGGATTTGGATGTTGTCGAAAAACGCCTCGCCAAAGTCGCCAAGCTTTTAAAATCGGGCAGCAAAGATGCAAAACTTGAAACGGAAATTTTAGAACGCGTAAAAAATTCTCTCGACAATGCAAAACCTGCACGAAGGCTCAACTTGACCGGCGAAGAACTTTTCATGATTCGCGATGCCAATCTTTTGACGCTCAAGCCGACGCTTTACATTGCAAACGTTGCCGAAGAAGATTTGTCCGAAGAAAATTCTCACGTTGCGAAAGTTCGGGAGCTTGCCGAAGCGGAAGGTGCTCAAGTCGTCGTCATTTGTGCGAAGGTCGAATCCGAAATTGCGGAACTCGACGCTGACGAGGCTCAAGAATTTTTGACTGACTTGGGGCTTGAAAGTTCAGGGCTTGACAGATTGATTCATGCGGCGTTCGATTTGCTCGGCTTGATGACTTTCTTGACGGCAGGTCCCGATGAATGCCGCGCTTGGACAATCACCAAAGGAACGCCTGCGGTCAAAGCGGCGGGCAAAATTCACAGCGACATTGAACGCGGATTTATTCGGGCGGAGATTGTCAACTACGACGACTTGATTAAGCTCGGCTCAATCACTGCCGCCCGCGACAAAGGACTTGTTCGCCTCGAAGGCAAAGATTACATCATGCAGGACGGCGACGTGACTTACTTCCGCTTCAACGTCTGAAAACTTTTCAAAATCAAAAACGGTCTCGAAGTTGAGACCGCTTTTTTTGTTTCAATTTTTACGACCGGACAACTTGCCGCCGTCAGTCGATTCTTTTTTGCGCGCTTCGGCTTGTTTGATTTTATCGCCGAGTTTTTTTATGCCGCCGGATTTTTCTTCTTCTTTCAAGTCACGAGCCAACTCTTTGAGCTTGCCCGCGATATTCGGTTTTGCCATATCAATCACCTCGCGGCAACTGTAACAAATTTTCTTGACGCCGTCAATCGTATGAAATAAAATTTCAAAAAAATTTCGGAGGAAAGTCATGCACGAACACGAACTCGAAGACGGCACGATAATTCGCCACACACACACGCACACGCAAACCAAAGCAGTTTTGAATCGCATGGCGCGGCTTATCGGGCATTTGCAATCTACAAAGAGAATGATTGAGGACGGGCGCGACTGCAGCGAAATTTTGATTCAACTGTCAGCCGTCGACGCCGCGATTAAAGCCGTCGGGCGAATCATTTTGAAAGACCACATTGAGCATTGCATCGTTGACGCGGTAAAGACCGGCGACACTTCCGAGATTGATAAGCTCAACAAAGCCATCGAACAATTTATTCGTTGAGCAAATCTTTGACGACCTCGCCTGCCAAAATCAATCCCGCGACCGACGGGACAAACGCGACGCTTGAAATAATTCCTAATTCCTCATTCCTAATTCCTAATTGCTTTTTCGGTGCCTCGTCAGACCAAACGACTTTCAAATTTTTTATGCCGCGCAGTTTCAGTTGCTTGCGCATGATTTTTGCGACGGGGTCTGTCGTCGTTTGAAAAATATCCGAAACCTTAAAGCGTGTCGGGTCAAGTTTGTTGCCCGCGCCCATGCTCGAAATAATTTTTATCCCGCGCCGAACACACTCCTCGACCAAAAAAATTTTCGCGGTCAAAGTGTCAATCGCGTCGACGACGTAATCATATCGGCAAATAAAAAAATCGTCGACGACTTCCGCCGGCAAAAAAAATTTCTGAATAGTATCGACCTGCGCGGCGGGATTTATGTCAAGAATTCTTTCGCGCATGACTTCGACTTTCGACTTGCCGACCGTCGAGGTCAGCGCGTGAATTTGTCGATTGATATTCGTCGCGTCGATGTTGTCCTTGTCAATCAAAATCAAATGCCCGATGCCCGAACGCGCCAATGCCTCGACAGCGAACGAACCGACGCCGCCCACTCCGAAGATTGCAACCGTCGCCGCATTGAGCTTTGAAAAATTTTCCTCGCCGATTAAAAGCTTGAGCCGTTGAAATTTCATTTTGGGTCACGCGGACGGAAAGTGAACGTCGGCATTTGGAAATTGCTTTGCGGCGGAGGCGGAGGCTTGGGTGCCTCGAAGTTGAATCCCTTCGACACGGTGACGGTTGACTTGGGAGCTTCGACAACGGGAGACTTGAGCGCGAGGCTGTCCGCGAAATCCGTCGCGATAATCGTCGCTTGAATCATGCCGTTCATACTCTTATCAATGACCGTGCCCAGAATAATATTTACGTCGTCTTCGGTCTGGCTGAAGATGTAACTTGCGGCGGCGTTTACGTCGTGAATCGGGAGCGTCTCGTCGCCCGTGATATTCAAAATAATTCCGCGTGCACCTTTCAAAGATTTGTCAATCAGCGGACTTTGAATCGCTTCTTGCACAGCCTTAACCGCGCTGATATTGCTTCTGCCGATACCCAAAATCGCATCGCTTGATTCGCTTTGTCGGAAAATCGTCGTCATGTCAGCGAAGTCAACATTAATCACGCCGATTGTGAGAATCAGTTCGGCAACGCAACGAATCGCCTGCCGCAAGACCGAATCCGCCGCGTGAAAGGCATCGACCATAGAAATATCTTTGTTTTCGGGGAGCTTCATAAGGTTATCGTTCTTGACGACAATCAGCGCGTCCATATACGACTGCATACGAACGATACCCTCGTTGGCAATGCGTTGCTTGCGTCGACCTTCGAAACTGAAAGGAACAGTGACAACCCCGACAGTCAACATGCCCAGTTCTTTGGCAAGACGTGCCACAACGGGAGCCGCGCCCGTGCCGGTGCCGCCGCCCATGCCTGCCGTAATAAAAATCATGTCCGCGCCGACCATCATGTCTTTCAAGCGTTCGGAATCATTTCGGGCAGCCTGTTCGCCGAGTTCGACTCTGCCGCCGGTGCCGCGCCCTTTTGTCAGTTGTTCGCCGATTTGTACCGTTTTGATTTTGTCGAGATTGGAAAAGCTCAACGCGTGCGAATCGGTATTGACCGCAACCAACTCAATTTCCAAAAAATCGCTTTCGGCAATTCGTGTCAAGACGCTGTTGCCGCCGCCGCCCACGCCGAAAACTTTTATCGTGACGAGGGCTTTTTTTATTGCCGCATCGTCTTGAGCTTTTTGTTTCTCCTTGTTAAGGCGAAGTTTTTTCAACGCCTCCTTGATAGCCGCATCATTAGCCCCCATATGTTTCGTTCCTCTCAAAAAATATTTTTCGTTGACTTCGACGCGTCAAAAATTTTTCCTTCATTTACAAGCTCTTTTTGATAAGTGACCATTGCGTCGCAAGCATACCGATTAACATTAACACGCAACCGAAAATTTCTCGTGCGCTCATGATTTCGTTCAGGAAGAACCAACCCGCCAATGCTCCGAAGATTGCCTCGAAACTCATTACGATTGCTGCCGTCGAAGGGTCGGCGTATTTTTGTCCGTAAAGTTGCAACGTGAACGCAATGCCCGAACTCATCACGCCGCCGTAGAATATCGGAAACCATGCGTCGAACATTGCGGATAAATTCGGCTCCTCAAAAGCGAACATTGCCACCGAACTCAAAATCAGCGTCATGAAAACTTGTGCGGCGGACATTTCGATAACGTCGACTCTGTTTGCAAATTTGTCCGCCATTAAAATGTGAGCCGTCCAGAAAAACGCGCCGGCAAAAAGTATCGCGTCGCCGAGCTGAACCGAAAAGCCCTCGCCGACCGCCAAAAGATACAAGCCGACGATTGCCAAGCCCGCGCCGATAAAATTTTCACGCCGAATCACTTTGCCCAAAAGTTTTGCTCCGAGCGGAACAAAGACGATATAAAGGCACGTGATAAACGCCGCCTTGCCCGCCGTCGAATACTGCAGGGCGATTTGTTGCATTGAGCTTGCGATAAACAATACGACGCCGATTATCAAACCGATTGCAAAGCCTCGCCGATAATTTTTTTGTCGACGTTCAACCGCACGACTTTTGCGTGTGAAAATCAACAAGACCAGAAGAGACAGGAAGCCGATTAAATATCTGCCCGCCGCGTAGCTGAAAGGCTCCAATCCGTACATGCCGGTCAGTTGCGCAACGAAAGTTGTTCCCCAAAAAAACGCCGCGCCCAAGAGCATCAGCGTTCCTTTTATCTGCATGAAAATTTCCTTCCTACAATTTGGTGTTCCACATAATCAAAGCGTCTTCGCCGTTGTCGAGGTAGTAGCCCTTGCGCCGCCCGACGCTTTTCAATCCGAAGCTTTCATAAAGTTTAATCGCTGCCGTATTGCTGGGACGAACTTCCAAAGTTATCGCAGTTGCTCCTCGAAGTTTGACGGCTTTAATCAGTTCGCCGAAAAGAAGCGTGCCGATACCTTGCCCGCGATATTCCGGCTTGACGGCAACGCTCATGACTTCCGCCTGATTGAAGGAAACCCACGCGCCCGCATATGCAATAATTTTTCCGTCAAGTTCGCCGACGATATAAGTTGCCAATTCGTTCTTTGCCTCGTGCCAAAAATCTTCGCGGCTCCAAGGCATGACAAAACTTTTTGATTCGATTGCGGCAACGGCGTCCGCGTCGTCTTGTATCATTGCTCGGAAGGTGAGTTTCTTGTCCATTGTCTTTCCACCATCAAATACATTGCCGCTTGTTCGGGATATTCTTCGGGAAGGCTCCGATACTTGAAGCCGAAGCGTTTGTAAAATTCGATTGCGGGCGTGTTAGCGGGGTGAACGTTCAAGTAAACCGATTTGACTCCGATATCTGCAAGCGTGTCGATTAGTTTTGTAAAAAGTTCCGTGCCGATTCCCCGACCATGATAATTCGGGTCGACGGCAACGATTTCAACATAAGCGTTTTTCTTTTCGGCTTCGTAGTAGTCCTCGTAAAATTCGGCAACTCTCGCGCCCGCGCAAGCTGCAATTTTTCCGTCAACTTCCGCAACGAAAAATCTGTGCCTCCAACTCCACGCGGCATCTTCAAGAAATTTTCGACGCGGCGCACCGTGTTTGCCGAAACATTTTTTGCAAACGGCGGCAGCTTCTTTGGCGTCTTCCGTTTTCATTTCTCGGACGATAAATTGTGTCGTTTCTCCCAAAGTTCCTCCGCCTCCGAACGCCTGACATAGAGCGGTTCCAAATTCATCACGTTATCGAATTTTTTTAAATCCTCTGCGCACAACGCAACGCTTGAGGCTCGCGGCATTTTCAAATTCGGCGGGGCAAGTCTCACGTTCGGCGGCAACGGAATTTTTATTTTGTGCAAGACATCTCCGCACAAAAAAATTTTTCCGTCAACTTTTTCCAAATTCGCAATCGCCTCGTCTATCGGCTTGACTTCCAAATCAGACAGCGGCAAAAAATTTTCGAACAGTTGACAATACGCACGATTTTTTTGCGCGTCAATCAGCGGCAAAACTTTTGCGTTCGGAAAGTTGTAAGACAGAGCCTGCAGGGTCGGTACGCCGATTATTTTTATTCCCCAAGCATAAGCCAAAGCCTTCGCCGTCGCCAAACCGATTCGCAAGCCCGTGAACGAGCCGGGACCTATGCTCACTGCCACCGCATCCAAATTTTTGAACGCGCCGGAAATTTTTATGACTTCCTCGACTTGCGGCATGAGCGTTTCCGAAAAACTTTGCGGCGATTCGCGCAGACTTTCCGCCAAAATTTTTCCTTCAAAAATCACTGCAACGGAAGCCGCCCGCGTCGAAGTTTCAATCCCCAAAATCTTCAAAGTCATTCCTCATTCCCAATTACCAATTCCAAATTGCTTTAATCATCTCCCGCAACGAACTCTTCAAGCTCTTTGATAAAATCCTCGTGCTCCTCGCCGACGCAATCAAAAGTTATCCGCCGCATATTTTTGGAATCTTTGATTCGCTCAATTTTTATCACGACATAATCGTCGGGCAAGGCTTGAGGAAATTTTTCGGCCCACTCGATAAAAACAATTCCGTCGGGAAAATCGGTGTATTCGTAAAAGCCGATATCCTCCAATTCGTCCTCGTTGTGCAAGCGATACAAATCGAAATGGACAATCGGGCAGAAACCTTCGTAGACGCTCATCAAGTTGAAAGTCGGGCTTGTGACTTCGCCTTGAACGCCGAGTGTCCTTGCCATGCTCTGGACAAAAAGAGTTTTGCCCGCGCCCAAGCCGCCTTCCAAACAAATGACCGTACCTTCACGCACACGCTGTGCAACCTTCGCCGCCAATTTTACCGTCCCGTATGGGGACTGGGTTATGTGGGTAAACAAAATTTTCTTCACTCCTCAAAAAATTTTTCCCGTCCGAAATTTTTATTAAAACCCCAACCGCGCAGGATGGGGCAAACATTTTTAAATCGATAAGCGAAGTTTATCAGACGGCAAAAAATTTTTCAACATGCAAACGGTTTTTGTTGCGATTATGTGTTAGAATACGCAAGTTAAAAATTTTTGGGAGATGATATTTTTGAAGGTCGAAGAAACTTTTTTCCGCGATATGTATCATCAGATTTGCTTGTTGACGGACGCGGACTTGGCTCAAAAATTTTACGACATGCTCGAAATGGACGGCGAAAAACCCGACGGACTTTTGACGTACGGTTACATTGACAAAGAGGCGGGCTTCACGTTCAGCATTTTGGGCGGCGCGCAAACTTCGGGCGGGCGTCTGAAAATTTTTCCGATTAATTACAAGAAAGCGGCTTTGATTCGGCGAGGCGCGGCTGCGGAGTCCGACGTGAAAATTTTGACTGACGATTACGCGCTTGCCTTCCGCGACCGAATGGAAATGATTAACGACACTTACGCCGTCGACGAGGCTTGCGAACGAACCCGCTACATTAAAAATCTTGATCCTTTCCGCCACCCGCATTATCCCGACGATGTTGTCGTTTACTTTTTGAGCAAAGACAGCAAGCCGGAACTTTTATGGGTGCGTTGCCTTTCGGTCGACGGAAAAATTTTGACGGGCAAACTTTTGAACGAACCCGCAAAAGATTTAGGCTGCCACGAAGGCGACGAAATAAAATTCGGCGTCGTGCAAGTCAATGATCAAAAAGTTCTGATTTATCTCCCGCCGGCGGAGGTCGACTCTCTTGCATAAGAAAAACGCGATAATCATCGGCGCGGGACCTGCGGGCTTGACTGCCGCACATTATCTTTTGAAGTTCACCGACATAAGACCGATTGTCTTGGAGAAGGAAAATTTTATCGGCGGCATTTCGCGTACAATGAATTTTGAAGGCAACCGCATGGATATCGGCGGGCACAGATTTTTTTCCAAAGACGAGGAAGTCCTCAAGCTCTGGAATGAACTCATGCCGGCTCAAGGCGCGCCCGCTTTCGACGACAAAATTTTACAGCGCGAATCTGTTTTGACGGATGGCGGAGTCAATCCCGAAGAAGTCGACGAAGTTTTTTTGAATCGGCGGCGCGTGTCCAGAATTTTTTACAACAAAAAATTTTTTTCCTACCCGATTTCGCTGAACTTGGAGACGATTAAAAATCTCGGGCTCGGCGAAATGTTTTCAATCGGCACAAGTTTCCTCAAAGCTAAATTCAATCAACGCGAAGAGAAAACCCTCGAAGACTTCATGATTAATCGCTTCGGGCAAAAGCTCTACGAAACTTTTTTCCGCGATTACACGACCAAAGTTTGGGGACGAACGCCTCAACAAATCGGCGCGGATTGGGGTGCTCAACGAATCAAAGGTCTTTCGCTCGGCAAAACCGTTTTGGATTTTTTCAAGAAGACTTTCGGCTCGAAGGAAGGCGCGGGCGAAACTTCTCTGATTGAAAGATTTTTTTATCCCAAGTTCGGGCCCGGTCAACTCTGGGAAAAATTGGCTGACGAAATAAAAAAAGGAGGCGGCGAAGTCCTCCAAAATTCCAAAGTCAAAAGTTTTCACGTCGACGCAAATAAAATTATAAAATCCGTCAAAGTCGAATCGGCTGCTGGTTTGTTGACTTTTCCCGCCGATTATTTTTTGTCAAGCATGCCGCTCGCCGAACTCGCCGAAGCTCTCGACGACGGATTGAACTTCCGCCAACTTCAAATTGCTCGCGGCTTGCCTTATCGCGATTTCATAACCGTCGGTTTGCTTGTCGATAAACTTCGCCTCAAAAACCTCACGAAGATTAAGACGCTCGGCAATATCGTTCCCGATTGCTGGATTTATATTCAAGAGCCGTCGGTCAAGCTCGGTCGCCTGCAAATTTTCAACAACTGGTCTCCGTACATGGTCGCCGACCCCGAAAATTCCGTGTGGCTCGGTCTGGAATATTTTTGCAACGAGGGCGATGACCTTTGGCAAATGAGCAGTCAAGACTTTATAAATTTCGCCGCCAAAGAATTGATTTCAATCGGCATTATCGAGGCGGCTGCCGTTCGTTCGGGCGTGCAAGTCAAAGTTCCGAAGGCTTACCCCGCCTACTTCGACACCTACGAAAATATTTCCGAACTTCGCGACGCGCTTGACGAAATTAAAAATCTTTACTGCATCGGGCGCAACGGTCAACACCGCTACAACAACATGGATCACAGCATGTTGACGGCGATTGCGGCGGTCTGCGCGATTGCCGGAAAATTTTCCAAGTCGGATGTTTGGAAAGTCAATGCCGAACAAACTTATCACGAGGAAAAAAAGTGATGGCTAAAAAATTTTTTCCGCTCCTCCAAATATTTTTTTTGGCGGTCGGCGTGCTGTGTTGGCAACTTGTTTTCAGACTTACCGAAAATGCCGATACGTATTTTGTCATGAACTTGGGACGATACATTTTGGAAAACGGCTTCCCTCACGTCGACCCGTTCACCGTTCATGAAAATTTACGGCTCGTCGCGCAGCAGTGGTTGAGCGGAATTGTTTTTTGGGAGGCTTATAAAAATTTCGGCGTCGAAGGACTTTTGTTAATCGATTGCGTTGTCGGAACGGCGGCGGTTTTGATTTATTGGCGGCTGTGTCTTTTCGTCAGCGGCGGCAATAAAATTTTGTCGTTCGCAATGAGTTTCCTCGTCGTAAATTTAATCGCGCCGATGATTGTCCCGCGCCCGCACATTTTATCGGCGGTCTTGCTTTTAATCGAAGTCTTCTTTTTGGAAAAGTTCACGCGCACCGAAGACGCAAAATTTTTAATCCCGTTGCCGCTCGTGAGCCTCGCGCTTGTCAATTTTCACGCGGCGGTTTGGCTTATGTCGCTCGTGTTGTGCTTGCCGTTCCTCTTCGTGAAAAATTTTCGGCACGTAAAATTTTTGCTCGCTACCATGCTCGGAATATTTCTTTGCGGGCTGATAAATCCTTACGGCTTCGAGGCAATGACTTACGTTTTCCGCTCCTACGGCGTCGAAATTATCAGCGAAAATATTCCCGAAATGTTCACGCCGTCGGCTCACGGCTTTCAAGGAAAATTTTTCTTCCTCGTCGAGGCACTGCTGATTTTTTCTCTGGCGAAGTTCAAAGCTCCTTGGCGATACATTTTTTTGAGCGGCGGCTTGACTTTTATGTCGATAATGCACGGGCGAAATTTGATTCTGTTTTATTTGATTGCGACGCTTCCGATTGCTTTTGCGTGGAAAAATTTCAGCCTCGAAAAATTCAAAAGCATGCGCGTTCCGATGACGATATTTTTTTTCCTCGTGCTCTTCGTGAACACCGGAATAATAACGATCGTTTTGAAAGACTACCTCCAAGAAATTTCCTTGCCGCTCGAAATTTTATTCTTCGCAACGACATTCTTCGCACTGTACACTTTGCTTGTCTTGAAAGTCGAAGGGCGCATAATCCATCCGGCGATACTTCCTCGAAAAAATTTGTCGTTGCTCGCCACGGGATTTATCCTCTTCGTGATTTTCTTCGTGACGATTTCCGATACTCAAAAGGAAATGCCGCAACCTTACACCGACGCAATAAAATTTTTGTTGCGAAGCGAACGCCCCGAAAATATTTCGCTCTATGCTCCTCAAGGCGCGGGTGGTCTTGCGGGCTCTTTCGGAATTAAATATTACATCGATTCGCGCTCGGAAGTTTTCATTGACGCAAACAACGGTCGGAAAAATATTTTTGAAGAGTACCTCGACTTCACGCGCGGCAAAATTTATTACAAAGACTTTTTCAAACGCTACAACTTCACGCACGCAATCCTCACAAACAATGAAAGTTTTCTCTTCAATCAGTTGTCGGACGATAAAAATTTCCGCGTGATTTACGAAAGCGAGCGGGTTGAAAAATACAAAGTTGTTCGTTGCAAGATTTTTGTTCCTCCCAAGAATGGTGATTGATTCATGTTGAAAAAAATTTTTGTGCTGATGATTTTATTGCTGATGAGTCGGGCGGAAGCGGGCTCTTGGCAGCCGGAAATTCGCGTCGGGTTATTGAGCGGCGTCAAAGAAGTTGCTTTGAAATTTTCCGCGCCCTGCGTCATGATTAATTCCGCCAAAGGCAACGTCTTGAGAAAAATTCCTGCGGACGAAGATTTTTTTGTCAAGTTCGCAAGCATGAAACTAAACTCGGTTGAATTTCGCCCCGAAAAAATTCCGCTCAAAGATTTTCGCACGACGATTGACGGCAAGGCATATTACGGCGGCGTCAGCGTCAACAAGGAAAAAGATTCTTTGACCGTGATAAATCTTGCGCCGCTGGAAGAATATCTTCACGGGGTCGTCTCAAAAGAAATGTCGCCGTCGTATCCTGCGGAAGCTTTGAAAGCTCAAACGGTGGCGGCTCGTTCGTTCGCCTTAAAAAATCGCGGGCGGCACGTCAAAGAAGGTTACGACCTCTGCGCAACCACTCACTGTCAAGTTTATATCGGCGTTGCGAAATTTGATTCGGTTGACAAGGCGATTAACGAGACTCACGGCGAAGTTTTGACTTACAAAGAAAAACTTGCCGACACGAACTTTCACACCGATTCGGGCGGCATGACAGAAAGCGTTCGTGACGTGTGGGGGACTGCCACGCCTTATCTTGTTGCCGTCAGGGAGATTATCAAAATCGGCGAGCCTTGGACGGTTAAAGTTCCCGCCAAAGATTTTTCCTCACGCTTCGGCGAGGGCTTCGGCGATACCAAGTCGATTAAGTTGAGCAAGTTGACTGTCGGCAAAAGTTCGGAGGACAGAACCTCTTCGGGTCGAGTGAAGTCCGCGCAGATTGTCGGCACAAAAAAAACCGTGACGATCACGGGCAACGACTTGCGCAGAAAATTTTCTTTGCCGAGCACGCTCTTTGACATGAAATTGAACGGCGACGAAATTGTTTTCACGGGCTACGGAAGAGGACACGGCGTCGGCATGAGTCAAATCGGCGCAAGAGACTACGCCGGAAACGGTTGGTCTTACGAAAAAATTTTGGCGCATTATTACAAAGACACGCGGCTCAAAAAACTTTACTAAAGCAGGCAAGCGGCAGTCAAAAATAAAATCGTGGCGGTGTACATCATGCGAACGGCTCCCGATATGTGCGCCGCCTCCAAACTTTCATTCGGCTCACCCATGTAAGCTCTGAAATGCGGTTCACCGAAATAATAATTCGTTCCGCCCAGTCGAATGTTCAATGCACCCGCGACGGTTGCTTCAGCCCAGCCGCCGTTCGGGCTCGGATGTTTTTGCGCATCTCGTTTCATCATTTTAAAGGCGTTCTTGAAGTCGAGGTTCAGGACAATCGCCGCGCCGATAAAAAGAATTGCCGTCAAGCGAGCGGGAATAAAATTTGCAACGTCGTCGAGGCGAGCCGCCACTCTTCCGAAGTAAAAATATTTTTCGTTCTTGTAGCCGAGCATGGAATCCATCGTGTTGATTGCGCGATAGGTGACGGCGAGCGGCAAGCCTCCGATTGCGAAATAAAACAGCGGCGAAATAATTCCGTCAACGGTATTCTCTGCGACGGTCTCTACCGTGGCGCGGGCAATTTCCGCCTCGTTGAGGTTTTGAGTATCGCGTCCGACAATCCAACCGACCTTTTCGCGGGCAAGAATGATATTTTCCTGCGTCAACAAAAAATAAATTTCATTGGCGGCATCGGCAAGAGAGCGCGGCGAAATCATGAAGCTCAACACCGACGCTTGAAAAAAAATCTGCAAGACGAGACCCGGAATATTTTTTGTTAAAGTTTCAATGCCGAAGCCGATAAGAAAACTTATCGTGATGACGATACAGACCAAGACTCCGCCTTTGAAAATTTTTGTCTTCGGGCTGTCGAAGTCGCGGCGCAAAATTTTTTCGAGTGCCGAAATCAAATTGCCAATCAACACGACGGGATGAAATTTGCTGCGCGGGTCGCCGATAAGCGCGTCAATCAAAAACGCAACGACAGCCGCAATCATTGAACTCATATTGAACTCCATTTCAGGTTTTAGTTTTTTCTAACAGCTAACAGCTAACCGCTAACAGCTAACAGCTTATTTTCGGGCGGATAAAAATTTTTCCTGCGAAGGAGGCTTTAACTTGAAAAAAATAATCGTGAACGCGGACGACTTCGGGCGACACGAATTGATTAATCGGGCGGTCGAACGTGCGTTCAATGCGGGTTGCTTGAAGTCGACGACGCTCATGGCGGGCGGCATTGCCTTCGACGACGCCGTTAATATTGCAAAAAAAAATTCGGGCTTGGGCATCGGGATTCATTTCACGCTCGCCAACGGCAACCCTGTCCTCCCGCCGAAAGAAATTCCCTCGCTCGTCACGGAGGAAGGAATTTTTCACGACAACTATATAAAATTTCTCAAGCGATATTTGAGCGGAAAAATTTCATTGTTTGAAGTTCGGTCGGAACTCGCCGCGCAGCTGGAAAAAATTTTGAACGCGGGCTTGACGTTGACGCACTTCGACAGCCATCAACACCTGCACCACGTGCCGGGCATTATCGAAATAAGTTTGAAGTTGGCGCAGGCGGCGGGAATCAAATCAATGCGCGTGGCGAACACAAAACTTTTCGACGGCGAACTTGACAATCTCGGAAAATTTTTCGGACGATTGGGCTTGGGCTCTTTGGCGAAGCTTGCAGCTCATGCGGCTCACAAAAAAAATTTCACGACGCCCGAAAATTTTGCGGGTATCGTCGCGGGCGAATCGGTCGACGAAAATTTTATGCTCAACCGAATTGAAAATCTGCGCGAGGGCACGACGGAGGTCATGTTGCATCCCGGCATTGACAATAAAATTTTGCAAGACTTCTGCCGCTGGGAGCACGACTTCGAGGCGGAACTTGCCGCCGTAACATCGCCGAAGGTTTTAAAAACGCTTGCCGAGAAAAATATTTTCGCGATAAATTTTTCAGACTTGAGGTTGAATCAATGACAAGAGAACGCATGTTGGAAATAATTCGCTTCTGCTTCGTGGGCGGCGTGTCGTTCCTTATGGACTACTCGATACTCTTCGCGCTCACGGAATTTGCGGGCGTCTACTACCTTTACTCGTCGGCGATTTCCTTCAGCATAACGGTCGTGTTCAATTATTGGCTTTGCGTCATTTACGTTTTCAAAGACGCGCAAAAGCAAACGACTCGACGCGCGATAATTTTTTTCGGGACGGGCGTCGTCGGCTTGGGGCTCAATCAACTTTGCATGTGGTTTTTCGTCGACGTTGCCGGCTTGTATTACATGATTGCAAAAATTTTCGCGACCGCCATCGTCACGATTTGGAATTACTTGACCAAACGCAAAGCCGTCACGGGTTAGCGCAAGTGTCATAGAGCCTCCGCAAAAATTTTCCGAAGCCTTTGACCGTCGAATCGAATTTGAAAGGTTCCGTCAAGCGATAAAAAATTTCGTGAATCGTCAGCTTGGATTTATTGCCGTCGAGGGCGGCGAAAAGTTTTTTGTCGACGAGCCGCGCAGGATTCGCCTCGAACATCGCGGGATTTATCAAAAAAACTTCGCGCCCGTCAAGAGTTTCAATCTGCTTGAGCCACGCCGCGAACGCCTCCGCATAAAAATTAAAATTCACAACGTCGGGGGCAATCAAGTCGACGCCGTCAAGAAAATCCACGAACCAAGGATATTTGTAAGTCTTCGCCTCGCCGGAAATCAAATCGTTGAGCGCGGGCTTAATCAAATGGACGTAAGCAAAAATAAATCGGGCGAATTGAACGAAACGTTCGCTCGAATCAGGAAAGTCGCTCCAAGAAAATTTATCGCGTTCGTGTCGGCAAATGTACTTGAAAATTTTCGGTGCGTGAAGAGGTCGCGCATAAAAATCCGCCGCCGCCAATGCCGCATAGAGTTCGACGACGTGAGCCTCGTTGCGCTGATTCGCCGAGCCGACCGAAAATTCTTTCACGGGTGTCATGACCGAATCGCCGACAAAATACGTCGTGTCGAAAAGATTTTCTTTCTCCGAATAATATTTCAAAGCCGCCTTTGTGTTCGGCAAAAAGTTTTCGCTGTGAGCAAAAAGTTCGTCGAGCTTTTCGTCGGGCGTGAAGCTGAAGTAGGGCAGAATCAAAACGCCGCCGATTGAAATTCTGTCCGCGTAGTCGACAAGATTATTTTTCAGCAAGCGTGCAATCGTCGGAAGACCCGCAGCACCCGTGCCTCCGAAGACCGAGCCTGCCAAAAAAATTTTCACGGAGTCGCCCTCGCTGACGATCTTTTCAATCTGCGCGGTCAACTTCGAGCCGTCGTCAAATTTTTTCGCAAGGACAGCCGCACCGATCGAGGGGTGTCCGCGAAAGCCTTCGTTGAGCGTCGTGTCACGCTCTTTTTTTGTGTAAAGAATTTCGTAAAGCTTGCCGGCGGGCGTGTTGCTGTGATGATAAAATTCAATCAAATCGTCGAGGGTCTTGTCGTGTCCCGTAGGATTCCAAGGGAAAGGGCGCACGATTGAAATTTTATTTTTGAACAGCGGCGTATCGTTGCCGACGGAAAAATTTTGGAAGACGGAAAAATTATTCAGCGCGGTCGAAGTACGTTCGAGGTTGCCGTTGCCGACATCGGGGTCAATCGCCGCGATATAAAGTCGTTCGTTTTCGGGCAAGAGCCCCGCGATACAAAGATGCGTCAAGCTTTCCATAACCTTCGCGCCGGTGCCGCCGATTGAAATAAAATAATAGCTCATAACCGCCTCCAAAAAATTAGGAATTAGGATTTAGGAATTAGGAATGATTTGCGCATTTAACTCTTCACTCTTTTGAGGTTATCAACATGCTCCAATGAATCGTCAATAAAATTTTACGCAGGCTCGCTCTTTGGGTATCGGGTCAACGACTGCTTCGGGGATTGCTCCCATCGTAAAACCGCCCGGCAACCAATAAGAATTTGCGCCTTCCTCGTTGCCGTCGGGCATTCGCAAATTCAAATCGGATATTTCAAAAATGTCAAGCCGAACCAAGCCGCCTTGCGAGGAAAAATATCCTTCGGTGAAGCTCAAAGATTTTTCGTAAACGGAAATGTCTCCGCCGAATTTTTTATCAATCTCGTCGCAAATATATTTCGGCATGACAAAGCAACCGTCCGCCCGCCCGATTGTCTTCGACGGAACAACGTATTTATTGTAGCTTTCCAAACCCATTACGATTGAAACGCCGTCACGAAATTTTTTCAAGTGATTGCGGATGTATCTTTTTGATAAGTAAGTGCTCGGAGCGGGGCGCGTGCCCTTTTCCATTGCCGTGATACGAACTGCCTGCTCAATGGTGAAACTTTTCGCCGTCGTCGGTGCGCAAGAAAATAATATCGATAAAATTATTCCCGCGATTATCGCCGAAAAAATTTTACGCATGAAAATCACTCCATGAAATTTTTAATCGACTTTGCCGGTTCTTTTTAAAATCAGTCGTGCGCCCGGCGGCGTGTACTTGAAGGCGAGCGGCGTCGTGAAAATTGTAAGCAGCCAATAGCCCAAGCCCGTGAAGATTATTGCGAACAGAGCGAAAATTATTCCGTTGAGTTTTATTCCGATAATCGGTGCGTAAAAATGCGCGACGCCCAAACTTATCGCCAAAGACGTTGCCATTAATGCCGCCCAAAAAATTCTCTTGCCCGCGCCCGAAGCCTCGTCGACCGTGAAAAAAAATCTTGACGTGAGGAACCAGCCCAGTGCACAAAGTCCGTTCAGCAAACCCGCCGCCCGTGTCAAAGCAAAATATTTTTCCAACCACCGCGAATAGTTCATGTTGTCGGAGGCGGTCGCCAATTTGTGACCCGTCACGTTCGCGCCCAAATAATATGCTGCCGCGATACAAATCACCGTTGCCGCCGCGATTAAAAATATTTTCACAACCGTCCGCGTCGTTCGATTCATAAACTTTCAAGCCTCCGCAAAAATTCTTCCGAGAAAATTTTTCCGTAATCCGAACGCATCAATTCGCAGAAGCGCAACCAATATTTTTTTGCACGCTTGAGAGCAAAGTAGTCGAAGTAATACGGCAGAGGAACGAAAGTTGCAATGCCGATGTTGTCAATGATTCGGACGCGGCGTTCGGTCGGCGAAGTTCTTTGCACAAGATAGTTATCGGGGTCGACGCCCGCCAATAAAAATTTTTCGTCGAAGTAAGTTTGCTTGAAGTCGAGGAGAAGTTTTTCGGTCGAGGGCAAAAGATTTTTATCGGCAATTGTATCGTCGAGGACGTTGAGCATCGTTTGACAAACTTTGCCGTCGTAATCGAGGACGCGTTCAAAGAGATAACCCTTGCCTTTGGAAGTCTCAACCTCGCCGAAAAATTTCGTGAGGAGCGTCATTTTATCTGCGCGGTTGCCCAAAGCTTTTCGATAGCGGGACTCTTTGGCGAAGTCGGGGTCGTCGGGCGTGTGAAGAATTTTCACGCAAAGATTTTTGTCGGTCGGGTGAGCGTAAACGGTTTTGTGATTGCCCACGCCCAAATACAAATCGTCAGTCAGAATAATCATGCTCAATACCTCGTTTTCGGTGCTTCATTTCTCGTCGGCTCATTGAATGGTTCGTTGACTTCGGGGACGGGTTGCCGTTCGATTATCGGTTCGTCAATCGCGGGTCTGTCGTTTGAAGTGGTTCGGTCGTTGTCATAGGTGCGTCTGTCGTTTGAAGTCGTGCGGTCGTTTTCGTAAGTCTGTCTGTCGTTTAAAGTTGTTCGGTCGTTTTCGTAAGTCTGTCTGTCTCTTGAAGTGGTTCGTTCGTTTTCATAAGTGCGCCTGTCGTTTGAAGTGGTTCGGTCGTTTTCGTAAGTCTGTCTGTCTCTTGAAGTCGGTCTGTCGTTTTCAAAAGTGCGGCGGGTTGTCCGCTCCTCCAAACTGCGTCGGCTTTCACGAACGGGCTTGCCTATGCTGACATCGTCGTCGGGCACGTCTTTGGCTCCGGAAGGAATCGATTCGTTGTATTCGCGAGCGGCTCTTTCAAAACGTTCTCTCAAATACGGGTCGACGGAAATTCCCAACGCGTCGGCGACGGAAATTCTCATCAGCTCCACGTCGGGTATCCAATAGCTTATATCGTCAATGTAAAGCGGGTAGCCCGGCACCATGTCGGTTTCAAGTCCGTTTTGTTGAGCGGCTTTGAGTGCGCCCGCCAATTCGAGGAGCTGCCTCAATGACATATCGGTTTCGACGGCGTCGATAATTTCGCGAACGATTTTCGGAATGCGCGGGACAATTTCGGGCGAAGTGACTTTATCCATGCAAGCCTCCATGAAAGCCTGTTGACGTTTGACGCGCCCGATATCTCCTTCCGAATCACGATAGCGCACGTAAGTCACGGCGGTCTTGCCGTCCATGTGCTGTTGACCGGGATAGAGGTCGATAACCAGTCCGCCGTTGTCGTCCCAAGGGTCTTCGTAAAACATGCGCTTTTCAACATCGATATCCACGCCGCCGATTGCGTCAATGATTTTTACGAAGCTGTTCGTGTCAATCAAAACGTAGTGGTCAATGTCAATGCCGAGAAAATTTTCGACGGTGGATTTGGAGAGGTCGACACCGCCGTAAGCGTAAGCCGCGTTGATTTTGTCGTAACCGAGCCCGCGAATTTTAACACGAGTATCACGCGGCACGGATAGGAGCGTTGCTTGGTCGAGGCGCGGGTCAATCGTTGCAATCATCATCGTATCCGAACGCCCGACATCATCCTCGCGCTTGTCTACGCCCATGATTAAAACTATCGATTTGTCTTTGGCTTTTATGAGTTCTTCCTCTTTGTTGTTGACGATTCGCCGCACGGGATTTTCATCGTCAAGCAGACTCGACGAAGCAAACATCGCGCCCGCCAATGCCGAAGCCGCAAAGCACAACACAAGGAAGATTATCGGCAAAATATTTCGTTTTGGTTTTTTCCGGTCGTTATTGTCCAATGCAACACCCTCTAAGAAATTATTAAACGCCGCAAATTATATCACAGCGCAAAAAAAAAATCCGCCTTTCCTCGCGGGCGAACGGAAAAATTTTTCGAACGGTCATTGAACGATTAATATGCAGTGCTTGACGGGTTCGGCTTGAGCGGCGGCGGCGAGGGTCGTCGTGAAAATTTTTTCGTCGGGGTAGGAAAGCTTTTCGCAAATCGTGACGGAAGAATTTTTTTCCCAACCGCACTCAAGCAAAATCTTCGAGACGGTCGAGGAATTGAATTCGGCATCCGTCAACAGTCCCAAAATTTTTCCCGCAGAATATTTCAAAGCCGCCCGCGCAGGTTGCCTCCCGTGAAAGCTCAAGAGTGTTGCGTCGTGCCAAGGCAAAGAAATTTTTGCAAAGGCGAGCTGCATTGCGCTGATTGAAGGAACAACTTCGATTGATTCGGGCGGAAAATTTTTTCGGAGCAGGTCAAGCATTGAGTAATAGCCGGGGTCTCCGCTGACCATGACAACGACATCGGCGATTAAAATTTTTTCGCGGATAAAATTCAGCGGCGCGTCGAGGTCGCGGGTTATCGCACAAGTTATCTGATTCGTCGAGGCAAATTGATTGAGCGCACGCCTCCCTCCGACCAAAAATTCAGCCGAACGAATTTTTTTCAGCGCGGCGGGCGAAATAAAATCTTCACTGCCCGGCCCGATTCCCGCAACGATAATTTTTTTTTCCAAACGATTCACCTCGCCCGAAATTTTCAACGAGCCGAAAATTTTTCCTGCCTTCGATTGCGCAATTCATTTTTTGTAATATAATTAATCGGAAATTTTATGGAGGTGAGGTTATGGCAGAGTTTGTGCCCTTGACAAAAAATCAGCGAATCGATTTGGCTGACGGACGAACGATTATCGTAACGGATAAATTGGGCGACGGCGGACAGGGAATTGTTTATCGCGTTCGATACGACGACACGGGCGAGGAGCGTGCGTTGAAATGGTTTTTTATCGGCTACATAGAAGAGCCTCGAAAATTTTACAATCGCCTTGAATCGAACATAAAGAGCGGTGCGCCGTCGGAGGCATTCGTTTGGCCGGAACAACTTACAAAATACGTCGACGATGAACCTTTCGGCTACGTCATGAAAATTTTCCCGAAGGGCTACGAAAGTTTTTCAAAATATTTGTTGGCGCGAGTGAATTTCAAAAATGCCGCCGCAATGGTCGACGCCGCTTTGAATATAGTTTCCGCGTTCAAGTCTCTGCACCTCAAAGGCTACAATTATCAAGACCTCAACGACGGAAATTTTTCAATCAATCCTCTCAACGGCAAGGTTTTAATCTGCGACAATGACAACGTCGTCGGGCACGGTTGTCATTCGGGCATCATGGGCAAGGCTCGTTACATGGCTCCCGAAGTCGTGCGCGGCGAAAAGCAACCCGACGTTGATACCGACAGATATTCTTTGGCGGTCGTGTTGTTCATGTTGCTTATCGGCGACCACCCGCTCGAAGGCAAGCGGACAAATTATCCCGTCTTGACAAACAAATATGACAAGAGGATTTTCGGGACGGAGCCTTTGTTCATCTTCGACGAAAAAGATTCTTCAAACGCGCCGCATCCTCTGATTCATCGAAATGCTTTGAACATGTGGAATATTTTTCCGAGCTTCGTGAAAAAAGCTTTTCAACAGTCGTTCGGTCAAGAAAGTTTGCTTCAAGGAAAAAATCGCCTTCTGGAAAATGAATGGTTCAATATTTTGGTGCGCTTGAAGAGTTCGATTGTCCGTTGTCCTCATTGCGGCGAGGAAATGTTTTTGGAAAGTGACAAGGCTTCGCTCTGTCAAGCTTGCAAAAAATCTGTTAAGGCAGCGGGTTACCTCAACTTCTCAAAGCGCGCCAATCGCGAAGTGACCGTTCCGATTTTCAAAGGAGCCGTGCTTTACGATTATCATATGAATTCTTCTTCGGAGGATTTCGATACGGAGGCCGCCGTCATTTTGGAAAAGCCCGGCAAATTCGGTTTGAAGAACAATTCAAATTACAAGTGGCTTGTCACGGCACCCGACGGCAGAACTTTTGCGCGACAGCCCGGCGATACTCAATTGCTTGTTGCAAATTGTAAAATCGATTTCGAAAAAAATACCGCGACCGTCGTCGTCAACTGAAGGAGGAAAAATTTTATGGGAATGTTGGACAAGGTTGAAATTGCTCGCAAGATGTGCTCCGTGATTTTTTTGCTCGACACTTCGGGCAGCATGTCCGGTGCGCCAATCGGGGCGGTCAATGACGCGATAAAAAATGTTTTGCCGGAATTGATTTCCATGAACGATTCCAATCCCGACAACGAAATTAAAATCGCCATCATGACTTTCGATTACGAGGCAAAATGGGTGCTCGGCGAAACGGAACTGCTTGCCCCCGAAGACGTTCAAAGTTATTGGAAAGACTTGGACGCGAACGGATACACTTCCATGGGCGCGGCGTTCAGAGCCTTGAACGAAAAACTTTCCGTCTCTCACGGCTTCATGAAACGTGCTTCGGGTTCGGTTGCGCCGGTATTATTTTTGCTTTCGGACGGCGAGCCCACAGACGATTACAAATCGGGTTTGCAGGAGCTTCAAAAGAACGGCTGGTATAAAATCGCAGTGAGAGTGGCGGTCGGCTACGGCGATTTCAACGAACAGATTTTACGCGAGTTCACCGGCAACGAGGGCACCGTTTTGAGCACGAGCGACCCGAATTCTCTGCGCGATACAATCAGATTCGTTGCGGTTACCTCGTCAAGAGTGGCAAGTCAAGGCGGCAACGTCTCGACCGACGCTGACATTGCCAATCCCGACGACAACACTCAAAAAGTAGCCGATGTCCTTCAAAATCAAGGCGGCTTGCTCAATGCCACATTGGATGCCGGCGACAATTTCTGATTGAAAAATTTTTCGACGCTTGAATAAAAATTAATCCCTTGAAAAAATTTTTTCAGGGGATTTTTCTAGGCGCGAAATAAAAGGAGCGTGAGCTTAAATGAAATTCAAAATGTTCGCCGCGACGGTTCACGGGAAAAAATATTTCGAACGCAATTTGCCTTGCCAAGACAGCTCCGACGTTTTGAAATTCGACGGCGTGCAGATTGTTGCCGTTGCCGACGGACATGGCGGCAAAGATTATTTCCGCAGCGATACGGGCGCGAAACTTGCCGTGTCGATTGCCTTTGAGCAGATAAAAATTTTTTGCAATGAACTTTCAGCCGAAGAACGTTTCTCCGAAAGCGGCATAAAAAATTTTGAGTTGAGACTTTGGGATAAGTGGCGCGAGGCGGTCAAAAAAGATTGGGACGAGCAGCTTGCGAATATGACTGCGGAACCGCGTTGGCAAAGTGTCAGCGACAAATACAAGGCGCGATTCACTTCCGACGAAAAATATATTCCCGTTGCTTACGGTACAACTTTAATTTGCGCGGTGTCGATAGGTTCGCAGGTTTTGATTTTTCAAATCGGTGACGGCAGTTGCGTTGTCTTGCAGAGAAACGGCGAATTTAAAATCCCCGTGCCGCCCGACGCCGAAAACTTCGCCAACGTGACCTCCTCGCTCTGTGACGAAGACGCTTACAAAAAATTTCGTCACGTCGTCTTGGATTGCGCGGAGGATTCGCCGCTTGCGCCCGTTGCAATTTTTTTGAGCACCGACGGGCTTGACGATTGCTGGCCGATTTTTGAAAACGAAAAGCACTTGTACAAATTTTACGGCGAAGTGATTCTCGACAACATTATAAGCAACAGCTTTGCTTCGACGGAAAAAGAAGTGCGCGAGGAGCTTTTGCCCTACATGACGGAGCACGGCAGCAACGACGATATTTCTTTGGCTTATCTCGTGACGAAGGATTTGAATTTACTCGGACGAACTCTCGGCAAAGAAATTTCCGACCCAATCAAAATGAAAGAACCGCTTTCCGTCATGAAAAGCAACCTCGAAAAGCTGAAGCTGAATCACGAAAAAATGAAAAAAGTTGTGGAAGACACGCAACCGCAAGTTAAGCAACAAGCCGAACAAGCCCGCGAAAAACTTTTGCCCGCTTGGTGGGAAGAAAGGAGAATCAAACATGATGGACAGTCTTGGAATTTACAACGAGGCTCTCTTATTCGCGAAGAACAATCCGCCGGGAGCCTATTTAAATCTTCGGAGAAATTATTACCTTCAACTGGTGACGACGACTTTTTATGAGCTGACCGTAAAAAAAACTTCGCCGCTTATTTCTGCTATATGTCGAGTGTATCGCATAGAGTTGCCGCTCAAAAATTTTTCAATGACGCCCGTGCAAGCGACTTTCAATTTGCATACGAGCTTTGATTTGCTTGTTATCGTTTACGGATTGAATCTTGCCTTTTTGAAAAATCTCGGCTCTTGTTCGGAAGTGTTTGACGCCAATGCCGAAAGTATTTTTAACGGAGTTCCTTTGCCGGAAAAAAATTTTCGTGATTTGTTGGAAAACTTGACGAAGCTGGATGAGAATTTCGGAAAAATTTTCGCCGTGAGAATCGAACGCGTTGAGGTTCCCGTCGAAAAAATTATTGAGGTTGAAAAGCGCGTAGAGGTGCCCGTCGAAAAATTTTCCGACGAACAGGACAAAGATTTGATTCAAAGCTTGAAAGCCCTCGCCGATAATCGACACGCCGAAAACGAAAAGATTATTGGCGAAATAAACAAAGTGCAGCGTGACCTTCAAGAGGAATTGCCTCGCCTGCAAAACACGCTGAAAACAATCGCGGACATTCGTGACGGGCTGGAGTTTAATACATTGGAGGAGCCGATAAATCAGCTGCTTCAACTTTTCGACATGATTAATGAAACGGCGCAAAGACATCCTCAAGAAGACAGGCAAAAAGGTTACGACAATCTTATCAGGCGTTGCAGAAGATTTTCGGATTACGTGGAGCAGTCGCTGGAAATGCTCGGCGCGAAGATTATCAAAGAAACAAATATTTTGTTCGACCCTTCCAAGCATACGGCAACGAACACCGCCCGCCCGTCAAACGCCGCGAAGGTTTCCAAAATTTTGAGCGTCGGTTTAATCTTCAAAGATTTGGTTCTTCGCAAGGCTGAAGTCGAGGTTATCGAGCCCGCTGTAATTTCGCAAGAAAATTATTTGGCGATACGGAAAAGTTTTGGGAGGTAAATTTTCATGAAGATAGGAATTGATTTCGGCACGAGCTTTTCTTTGCCCGCCGCATTGATAAACAACACGCCTTCCACTCTTTTGTCAAGCGGTCAATACGGTTTGCCTTCGGTCTTTTATTTCGACAGAGGGCTTGGCGTTTTGATTGGCAACCCCGCCGAAGACCAAGGCAGCCGCCATCCCGAAAACGTCGTCCGCAACGTGAAAATGGAAATCAGCAATCCCGACAAAAAAGAGTTTAAGCTTGACGGTAAAACTTTCAGCAAGAAACAAATCGTCGGGCACATCTTCCGCGAAATAAAACGTGTTGCGCTTGAGGGCATTGAGTATAAGCAACTTGTTTCTCAAAAGATTGACGGCGCGGTCGTTTCCGTTCCGGCAGCCTTCACTCTTCGCGAACTGAATCTTATTCGAGACGCCGCGCAGGAAGAGGCAGGCTTAAATGTTTTGGGTTTCATTCGCGAGCCGGTAGCTGCTGCCATTTCCTACTTCAACGCGCCCGGTTCCTCTGACGAAAAGACGATTTTGGTTTACGACTTGGGCGGCGGCACTTGCGACGTTGCGATTGTTCGTTCCGATAAAAATTCCAAAGAGTGGTACAAGGTCATTGATTCGGATATGAAACGAATCGGCGGCAGGGATTGGGATAAACTTCTCGGCGAATTGATTAAGCGCAAGTGTCGTGAGCAGGAACCTTACATCAAATTCAATGCGCGGGCAGAAAATAAAATTTTAAAAGCGGCGATTAACGCCAAGCATAATCTTTCGAAGCTGGACAGATACAGTTCATACATTGAAATCGGCGGCGACGATTACGACTTTGAAATAACGCGGGCGGAATTTGAAAAGATAACCTCCGAGCTTTTGCAAGAGACGATGAAAATTGTCGAGAACCTCAAAAGCAAATGCGCGACCAAAATTGATTATATCGTTTGCGTGGGCGGCAGTTCCAATATGCCTCAAGTTCGCAAAGCCTTCGAGAAAAATTATCCCGACATTGAAATAAAAGTTTACGAGCCGGAAAAAGCAATCGCATTAGGCGCGGCGATTTATGCCGAGCATTTGAAAGAGGAATATTTCCTTCGCGACATCTGCAAATTTTCTTACGGCGCACGGTACGTTCAAAATTTCGCCAAGTACAAAGATTGGAATCGCCTCAGAATTTACAACATCATTTACAAAGGCGACGCCCTGCCTGTGAGCGGCGAATCGACTTCCTACAAAATTGAAGACGGACAAAGTTCAACTTACATTGCGATTTACGAATCTGAATGCAAGGACAAAATTTATTTGCCGGAAGAAGGCACGCATATCGGCGAAATTGAAATTCGCGGGCTTCGCGACAGCAAAGAGGACGACGAAACTCTTTTGACAATGACGATTGACAGGAGCGGGCTCATGCAACTTAAAGCGGTCGACAAGCGCACGGGAAAATCGGCGAACGTTGAGATTCAGCTCAAAGATTATTAAGGTAGGAAATTTTTTGCGCGGCGTCGAAATATCAGCTGAAATTTTTTTACGGAGGTTGAACTTATGGCTTTGCTTGAAATAAAAAAGGCGGGCGACCCCGTCTTAAAAAAAATTTGCACGCCCGTCGATAAGATTAACAAACGCTTGAGGAAACTTTTGGACGACATGGCTGAAACAATGTACGCGAGTGAAGGTGTCGGGATTGCCGCGCCGCAAGTCGGTGAGTCGATTCGGGTTTGTGTCGTCGACGTTGACAAGAAAAATCGCTACGACTTGATTAATCCCGTCATAACTTTTCGCGAGGGCTCCGTCGTCGACAATGAAGGTTGCCTCTCTTGCCCCGACCTCTTCGGGGACGTTGAGCGCGCCGAGAAAATTCGCGTCGAATACATCGGTCGCTTCGGCAAGAAAAAAACTTTGGAGGCGGAAGGCTTGCTTGCCCGTTGCATTCAACATGAGCTCGACCACCTCGACGGAAAACTTTTTATCGACATTGCCAAAAACATTACCAAAGGCAGAAAGCAAAAAGAGTGATCAGGGGGCAGGGGTCAGTGATTAGAATTTTTCTAACCGCTAACAGCTAAACACTAACAGCTAAAACGGGCACAGCAAAAGAAAAATAGATTTAAAATATAAAATTCATTGAAACGCTCAATCGTAGCCGTCGATTGAATTTACCAACAACCCTTAACTACCGAGTGTTGCCGGTAAATTTAAATGACGGCACCGATTGAGCTAACCAATAAGTTTTATTTATTGAACCCGCTTTTCTTAAAAAAAATCCATGTTTTTTACGATATATTGTAAAGTAAATGAAGGCGAGTTGATTAATATGAACGCTTTTCCCATCAGACAATCCGATTTCTTAAATTTTCTGTCGACGACCGGCTCAAAATCAAAGAAACTCGATTCAAATTACAAATCTGTACTTATCGACGAATTAAAATCCGAAAAAAATTTCGAGGAAATGTGTTCGGAGACTTGGCAGAAATATTTTGGTCAATCATCACAAAATTATTATCATGTTATAAACGCGGCAGGCATTTCTCCGGAAAATTGGTCACATAATGACTTTCCGTATCAAAAATTTCTTGCAAATAATGTTGATGAATCAGTTTTGACTTGGAAACCGTTAAGAATCAATCCGCCGCAATTAAATTCGGACGTTCAAAGCAAATTGACTGCGACTTTAGGCAAACATGCCGTAATAGTTCCGCCCGAACTCGAAGAAAAATTGAAAACCGACCATGAACTTAGAGAGAAAGTCATCGCGAACATAGATAAAATCTATAAATTTCACACTCAAACACCGACATTTAAAATGCCCGGCGTAAAAGAATACGGAACGAAAATTTTCGGCTCGGTGACGATATTAAATGCCGAAGGCGAAGTAGAGAATTGCGTAGTGACGAGCGGCGGGACAATAATGGCTCCTGATGAAGAAACTTTGCGACAAATTGAACACGAACGTGCAAAAAAATTAAAACGCAAGCAATTCAATGCGAAATTATTGGAACAAGCGCGAATAGAATATATCATGACGCAAAATTTATTGATAATCCGGTAAAATCTGCGCCGATAAACAATAAAAAACGGGCTTAACTTCAATTTCGGAAGCAAGCCTGATTTTTTTTGTGAATTTTATTTCTGCGAAAGCTCTTTCTTGACTTGATTATAAATCAGCAAGGTAAAAATCACAGTTCCGCCGATTACATTGCCCAAACCCGTCGGAATAAGAAATTTAAAGAAATATTCAAAGAAACCGGCGTCGCCTTTGATAACTTCATATGCCATTTCGCAGGAACCGACCACAACATGAGTAAAATCGCCCAAAGCAATGAAATAAACAAAAAACATTATCATAACAAACCTGAAATATTTTGTTTGCGGAGAAGTCCAAACAATCGCCGCGATGATTATGCCTGCAGGGATTCCTCGCAAAATATTTTCTATCGGTTGCAATGTCATGACGTTTGAGGCAACAGAGTGCATTGCAGATTCAACTTCGGGCGATAAAGTGTATGGACTCGCGAAAAATATTGCCGCAATCGCCGTGCCGATTATGTTAAACAAAAAAACCGTGCTCCAGAGGCGAAGAACTTTAAAAAGTCTCTTCAAAGACCACTCACTTAAAAGCGGAACAATGGTTGTTATGGGATTTTCCGTAAAAAGTTGCATTCGACCCAATATTACAATCAAAAATCCGACCGTGTAGCCCAAACTCGAAATTAACGGCTCAAATTGCGAATTTCCCATGTGCAAATGAAATACGGAGCGGAATAAAAACGAAAATGAAACGAAAATTCCCGCCGCCAAAGCTGAAAATGCCAACGCTCGGAATGAACGCGCCAATTCTTCCTCGCCTTCCTGACGTATGATTTTAAATATTAATTGCGGCGGAAGCGGCGCGTGTTCATGCAATACGTGTTGTTCAATCTTGGAAAGTTCACGGACAAAATCTTTTTCCCGTAAATTATCGCTCATAACAGAAACCTCCCTTAAATTTTTATCGTTGCTCTGACTTTTATTGATTATACAAAAAAAACGCCCCTCGACAACCGAAGGGCAGAAAATTTTATCGAATTACTTTTTCAAGCCGACATGAGTAATCAAATCGTGATAATAAGGTTCGCTGACTGCAAGTCCTTCGGGTTGGTCGATATTCGCGGGCAGAAGCGTGCTGTCTTTGGGCACCGCCACCCAAAAGACAACGTCCGCGCCCTTTGAAGTCAAAATCGAGGCACGAGCCGCGCTGTCAATGTTGACAAGCTCAATATTTTTTCCGATTCGCTTTGAAACTTCAGATAAAACAGCGGTTGAGAAGCCTGCGGGGGTTCCGTCAGCCAAAACCAAATCGAAAGGCGGCAAATCGCCCGTGACGGCAACTTTAATCGTGTCCGCGCCGTCGATGTGAGTTATCGAGACAGCAGGAGGTTCTTCGCCTTCTTTTAAGTCGGTGATGTATTGTTTCAAGAGTTTTGCAAGCGTTCCGTCAGCAGTCATCGCCTTAATCGCCTTGTTGAGGTCGTTTTTCAGCAAGGTATCACCTTTACGCAGTGCAAAACAGAAAGAATCTTCGAGGCGACGTTCGCTTTGCAAAACTTCTTTGTTATCCGAGCGTTGAATCATGTAATCGGCAACATTTTGGTAAGTCGAGAGCATATCAATCTGCCCTGCTTCAAGAGCCATTTGCATATCGTTCATCTTGTCGAAGTATTTGTATTCGGCAATGATATTTGCTTTCGACGGGTGATAACTTTTCTCCAACTTTTGCATAAGGTCGTTATATTCCACTTCGCTGGCGTTCAAGTGAGAAATTACGCCGATTGTGACTTTTTCTTTGTTTGATTCGGGCGCGGAAGTTTTTTCGCCGCCGCAGCCCGTCGCAGAAAGAGCCGTAATCAAAGCCATCAATGCTAATAAAAACCCGGCGTGTTCTAAAAATTTTTGCATTTACTTAGTCCTCCTGATATTGTCGCCGTAAATCGTCTTGAAGTCGTCGCGCATGGAAATTTTTATCCAGCCGTTGTTGTCGGCAAGCTTTATGGATTTATTTGCCTTGTCAATGTTGCCGAATTCGCGCTCAAGGTCGTCGCATATCACGAAAAACGCCGCAGTCCGATATTTATTGCCGCGCAGAGAAAAATTTATCATGGAACTGTCGCCGCTTGAATTTCCGAACGCCAAAACAGGTTTTTTGCCGATTTCGCGAGCCATATTGGAAACTTTGTTCATGTTTATGTCTTTGCTGACAAATTCGCCGCGCACAACTTTATCTTCGGGCTTCAAAGTGTAATCCATGCCGTCAATATCGCCTTGATTCGTTGCTATGTGCTTATAATCGGTGCCAATCATATTGTCAACGGGCAAAATTTCCGCCGAAGTGCGCATATAATCTCTGTCCGCGCCGCTAACCAAGTAAATTTTAAAATCGTTCGCCTTAAGATAGGAAATTACCTCAATCATCGGCAAATAAAATGCTTCGCCGACTTTTAAGTTGTCAAAGCCTTCGACGGGCGTGTTCAAATAATTTTTCGTGTAAGCGGCGAACTCTTCAGCCGTCATACCCGCGAAAACATTTGCATTTGATTCGCAATGCTTCCTGCGCACGTCATTTGTCATTTTGTGATTGTAAATCGCGGCTTTGACCAATTCGCCGTTTTCTCTGTCCTGCGCGGAGGCAATATAATTCGGGTCGTCAAGTGCACGATACACGAACATCATAAAATCGAAGCAAAAAGGGGCAGTTTCGCAAGCAATCGTTCCGTCAACGTCGAAAACCGCTATCCTGTCTTCAATCGGAATAAAATTTTTACTGCGTTTGTCGGTGACATCTTTGACGTATTCGATTAATTTTTGTTTCGGAACGGAATTTTTTGTCCAGAATTTGAAATCGGACGCCTTTTTGACCTGAATTTTTGCAATTTGCTCGCGGGGCATGGCGTCAACCGCTCCGAACGTTCCAAAAGCGATTAAAGCGGCAGTTACAGCCGCGCAGATTTTCTTCCGCATTAAATATTTCTCCTTACGTTGTCACCGTAAATGGTTTTGAATTCGTCGTGCATGGAAATGGGGTTCCAGCCGCGCTTGAGAGCCAAAGCCGTATCACTTTTCGCCCGCGTCAAGTTGCCGAGTTCGCGTTCAACGTCGTCGCAGATAACAAAGAAGCTCATCGAACGATATTTATTATTTTGCAAGGTGTATTCGAGCATGCCGCTGTCACCGCCGGAATTTCCGAAAGCAAGCACGGGTTTTTTGCCGATTTGGTTCAGAATGGAGAAGATTTTAAGCGTTTTGGCGTTATCGGTAAGCGTCTTGCCGGAAATGACGATTTTTTCTTTGAAACGGTCGAAGAAATGGTCGTGAGGATTATCTTTACCCATATTTGTAGACGTGTAATTGAAATCGGAGCCTAAAATCCTGTCGAATTGGATAGGAATGACGCCGTTGACAAGTTCGC
Source organism: Selenomonadaceae bacterium (assembly GCA_017535925.1). Taxonomy (GTDB): domain Bacteria; phylum Bacillota; class Negativicutes; order Selenomonadales; family Selenomonadaceae; genus Quinella. The sequence continues at coordinate 48,033 of JAFXTD010000020.1, forward strand.
GGGTTGTTGAAACGCCGCAAGCCGAATCAATGTAGACTTGGAAGCCGTTGTTTGTAAGATAAGACATAATTTCGACCATCGGAAGATAAAAAGCCTCGCCGCGCTTGAGATTAGTCAAGCCGTCTTCGTTGTCGTTCATGAATTCGCGGACGTAAGCGCGATATTCTTCATCCGTCATGCCGGCATAAACCGCAGTGAGCCCTTCGAGGTGCAATTTGTCTTCTGCAGGCGTAAGTTTCTCTTTGTTGTAATATTTCGGCTTAATTTTTTTTGCCAAGTCAAGATATTTCTTCGGCGCGGTGTAATTTTTATCCTCAAGCACGCGGTGAAGGAACATTGCCTCTTGAAAATAAATCGGAGCGGTTTCGCAGTAAAAAGTTCCGTCCATGTCGAAGGTCGCGATTCTGTCTTCGGGCGGAATGTAATTCGTGCTGTAAGGATTGGTCACGTCCTCGACGAATTCGATAATTTTTTGTTTGGTCGGCGAATCCTCGTTCCAATATTGGAAATCGGACGCTTTTTCGACATGAATAGCCGCGACTTCTTCGCGAGAGGCGGCATCGGACACGCCGAACGAGCCCAGAGTGATTAAACCTGCAGCGATAGCCGCCAAAATCTTTTTCTTCATGATAAAACCTCCTGTTTTAGTGGTTAGAATTTTAATCACTGACCACTGGTCACTGACCACTGACCACTTTTATTCGCCGCGATTATAGCATATGAACAAAAAAAAATCTGCCCGCAGGCAGAGGAAAAAATTTTTAACCGATATGAACGGTATGGATAATTTTATAGCCGCGTTCTTCGAGAATTTTTTTAACATCGTTAAAACCTTCGGGGCGGTCGTCGAGGCGCACGACAAGTTCATACCGATTATTTTTGTGGCGGCAAGTGATGAAACTGTCGATATTGATACCTTTATCCGCGAAAATTTTTGTAATATCGGCAATGACCCCGACCTTGTTATCAACTTCCAAAGTCAAACGAGTTTTGCCGCCGATAAGCCCCATAACTTTTATAAAGGTCTTTAAAATATCGGTGGCAGTGATAATTCCGACGACTGCACCGACTTCCGAGACGACGGGCAAGCCTCCGACTTTGTTTTGATACATAATCAGAGCGGCTTCTTCGAGGGTTGCGTCTTCGTTGACGGTGATAACCTTTTCGTGCATGATGTCTTTGACGGAAATTTTATCGAGCAACGAACGAATTTCAAATTTTGATAAAGTGGTGGCGGGCGAGGGAGCCACGCGCATAATATCGCGGTCGCTGAAGTAGCCGACGAGTTTTCCGTTATCAACGACGAGCATCCTGTGAAATTTGTGTTTCTTCATGAGCCTGTCCGCCTGTTGAATCGTCGCGTCGCTTGTCACTGATATCGGATGCTTTGTCATTCTTGATGCCACAAACATTATTAAGACCTCCTTGGCGTTATAAATATCGGGTTAAAAATTCTGTGATAAGATCAAAAACTTCTTCCTGCAACCAATAATCATCAGCGTGATTGGCATTTGGAATTAGATAACGTTCAGCTTCGACGCCGCGATTTTTCAAGGCTTGGAATAATAAATCAGTCTGCGCGGGCGAAACGACATTATCAGCAGTACCATGCATTAAAAGCATAGGCGCGGAATTTTTCGTGATGTAATTAATCGGATTGGCTCGTTCAGCAGAAATAGGATGCTTTAAAATTCCGCCGTCGACTCCTCCAAATGCAGGCACGCCATTAACAAACAGAGAAGTCACCGAACCTGCCGAGTTGTAGAGACTTTGAATTTCTTCGGGAAAAGTCTCTGCAATTTGTCGCAAATCTGAAATGCCGTACAAATCGACTGCCGCCAAAATTTTGCTGGAGTAATCGAGATTGTCGCCGACGTTAAAAAGTTTATCGCCGTTCGTTACCGACGCAAATGCAGTTAAATATCCGCCCGCGCTGTCGCCGATTAAAAAAATTTTTTCCGCGTCAATGTTGAGTTTCTGCGCAGACGCTTTTAAAAATCTTATTGCGGATTTAACGTCTTCAATAGGCTGGGGAAATTTTGAATTAGGTATCGTGCGATAATTTATACTCGCCACGACGAAATTTTTTTCTGCCAAATGCATTCTAAGTTGCGGCATACGCGCTCGATTCGATGAAATAAATCCGCCGCCCGTCACAAAGATAACTGCGGGCAATTTTTCTTGAACTTGCGGAATCAACAAATCCATTTGCAAAAGTTGATTCGGCTTTTCGAATGTCGGCACTTGCCCATAAACGACATCGGGCACGAAATGAATTTTTGCCCGTTTCAGCGTGACATTTAATATTTTACTCTCGTAAATCATTTTAAACACCTCAAACTTTTTATCGGCGCGAATTTTTCTCGAAAATTTTTTTCAATTCCTCAAAGGATAAAATCTCCAAGTGCGCCAATTTATTTCGGATTTCCCGATAAAATTCCAAGTCGTCGGCGTCGTTTTCGGCGATTAACCAACGCCGCTGATTGAACTGCCCGTAAAGCTGACCGATTTCCACTTCTTCGGGCGCGGAGTAGAAAGGCGGCGTATTTTTTATTTGCTGTTCGTATTGTCGGATAAAATTTCGGCGGAAAGTTTCGACGAGTGGGAAAATCAATTTGAGCTGCGTCATCCAAATTGCCTGTTCAATATCGTCGGTGCTTTTGCCGGAAGTAAATTTTCCTTCCCACAAAATATCGTTAAAAAATTCTTCGGGGTCTTTAAGGAAGTCCTCACTGCGAGCGATACACGCCGCGCCGAACTCAACATCGCCTTCGGTGAGCGCACTGACCAATTCGGCAAGATATTGTTTCATCAAATGATTTTCGTTGGCAAAGTCCGCCGCCGCAAAAATATTGAAGGCAAAGCTGTCATATGCGCTGATTTTTTCGGCGTAGGAAAGAATTTCCACACCGGATTTTCCAAAGTGATAATCGCCGGCTTCCAAGAGAAAAACTCCGCCGCGTTTACCGTCAAGAAATTTTTGATAATCGGCAATGAACGAAAACCATTTATCAATCTGCGCGGGCGAGGCGTTGCGAATCCAAATGCAGGTGCTGTTTAAGGAAATGCCTTTGCGTTTTGCAAGAAACTCCGCGTAAGCTCCTTTGTTGAACGGGCGGAAGCCGTCCTTGTCGTCACAAAATTCTTTGAGGACGTATTCTTGAGGTTCGGAAGAAATTTTTTCCGCGTCAACAACTTTGATACTCTGCGTGCCTCTTCGCAACAACTTTTCCAAAACGTCGCGCATAGATTTTTCAAAAGGTACGCGATTCGGCAAGCAAAGGACGACACTTTTGCCGCCCGATAATTTTTCGACCGCCTCGCTCAAAAATCTGCGCGGACCGTTTAAATCTTCCCACCAAATTTTTTCAAACAACTCGTCGCGATTATTCATGTTCAGCCTCCGCCATCAGCTTTAGCAAAGTTTCTTCGACTTCGTTTAGCGTGCCGACTATCCGCAAAATTCTTTGCCGCGAAAAAAGATATTCCGCCTTGCCCGTCTTGCGCAAGATGTTCAGCTCGCAAAGTTCCTCCATGAGCGCGCCGACTTTTTCCTCTGCGTTCGGAAGCAACGGTTCCTTAATCAATCCGAATTCGGCGGCGGCTGATAAAATTTCTCGCGGCGAATAACCTTCCAAACGATTTTGCTTGTAATAAAGATGCGCCAACAAATTCGCGATAACGAAATAATATTTGTCCTCGCCGAGCCGCAACGTGATTTCGATTTTGGTTTTTATGTCCTTCGTGAATTCGCGGTCGGCAAGAACTTTTTTTATGTGCTCCTCGCTGATTCGATAAATCGGCGTATCGGCGTCGTAGCCCGCATAGCCCGCCTCGAACAAAGCCTTGACAAGTTTTTCGCAGTAAAGCTGAATCAAACTCGGAAAGTAATTCGCCGTCTCCAAAATCGTAAGAATCAAAGAATCCTTTTCGCTTTCCGGAAAGTACAAGCCCAAATATCTTAGCGGCACTTCCAAAAGTTGACGGGCGTCCTCGACGTTGAAAGGTTTTATCGTCAAAGATTTCAACGTGGGAAGAATGCTGTTGTTGCTGAAAGTTTTTTCGCGCTCGAAGCGAATGATATTCCTCAAGCCCGCGATAACAAATTTGAATCGGCTGCCGTCATAATCCTCCTGCTGAATCTTGGCAAGCGCGACAATCGGGGCGTAATTATTTTCCGCGCAAGAGTCGATAAATTTATCCGCCTCGTCAAGCATGAGGAGGAAGTAGGGAATTTTCGTCGGCGCGTCACTCGACAGACGATTTCTTATGGCGCGGGTAAGTTCCTCCCAATCGTCGGTCTCGAAAGGTTCGGCGAAGAAATTTTTATCGCTAAGCTCGTGACTTGTAAGCAAAGCCGCTTCCCGATAATTTTTATCGTCAATGTCAATGAAAATCGCCCGCTCGTTGTTGTTGCCGTCAACTTTTCGACACGCCATTTTGAGCAGAGCCGACTTGCCCAGCTGACGACCGCCGCAGACGATATTCACTCCGCCGTGATTCATGACCTCGTTGATTTCGTTTTCGCGACCGATGAACATTTCGGGCGGCAGAGGAATTCGCGGCGACCAAATGTAAGGTTGATAGCGGGCGAACGGCATTATCAGCGACATCAAAGTATCGGTGACTCTCTTCGTGCCGAGCTGCGCCGCGCAATTTTTCAACAGGAACATTATCGTTACTCTGTCGACGACCGCAAAAACTTTTGTCAAGCTCTTGTCAAGCTTAATCTCTTTTGCGAGGCGACGACGCGTCGGCAAGTCAAGCGCGTAATCCAAAAATATCAGCGTGTGTTTGGAATTGCCGAGCTCCTTGAATTTTTCGATAAGATTTTTCTCGTCGAACTTGCCGAAGAGACACGAGACATTGAAGCCGGCAATTTCCGCATCCGAGCCGAACGCCGCTATCGGGTGACCGGATTTTTGTCCCGCGCCGAAAATCTTCACGTGGAAATTAATCGTGTTTGAAGCGGGCAAAGAAATTTTTTGAACGTCCTCGACGCTGAAGCCGAGCAACTCAAGCAAAGTTTTAATTCGGTCTTCGTTGACGGAATTTGTAATCCAACTTTTGATGAGATTGAGTTTGGCGCGAGAAATTTTATCGCGAGGCAAAATTTTCTTGCCGATTAAATTTTCCAACGAATCGCCGCTGTCTTTGACGCGATTATAACAATCGACGTACTCTTCCGCGTCCAAAAATCTGTTAAGCGGCGTGTCTTCCGTGTCGTCGAATTTTTTGTAAAGTTCGCCGCGACTCAACTTGAAAATCAAACTTTGAGCCGCCGTAAAATTTCGCGCCGCGATTATTTTTTCAATCTCTGCAATGCTGTCGTTAAGTTCCGCCTCGTTGAAGTTGTCCGAAATTTTTTTGTAAGTTTCAATCGCCGACTGCAAATCTTTCTTGAGAACTTCGCCGCGCTTAACGGCGTTGTCTTCAATCACGTCTTCCCAATATTTTTTCACGCGGAAAAACACGCCGAAATTTTTTGTCTCCGAAGCATACTTGTAGCAGTTTTCGACGAGCTGAAGAATTTTTTCCTTTTCGCCTTCGGGCAACGTGTCAAATTGTCCGTAGCTCTGCGCAAGCTCAAGACCGCCGATAAAATTTTCGCGATAACGCGGGGCGTCTTTGGCGGCACTGGTTATGCACTTCGCCACGTCGTATTCTTTCTGCTCAATGAACGACGCGCCTTTGAAATTTTTGAGGTAATCGTCAAGCAGTTTCGCGGAACCGAAATCGTCGCCGCCCGCCTCGAAAATCTGTTCGATACGTGCCTCTACCGTCGGCAACTTCAAAGCCGCGTGCTTTTTTATTTGTTCGGTTATGCCTTCATGCGTTCCGTCGGAAATGTTCAAGTCGAATTTCGGAAAATAATTTTCGTCGAGGACAATCTTATCGCCGCACAAAAATTCCGCGTAAAAATATTTATGTTCAAGCCTGCTGTAGGAGCCGTCAAGCCGCGCAGAAATTTCTTTGAGCGTCCGAATCAAGACGATTGAGCCCGCATCTTTCGATAAATTTTTTTGAGCCGCTTGAACGTTGTCGATAAGTTGCGAACGAATTTTTTTGTATTCGACAATGCCGCTGTCCTCGCCGCCCGCGCAGAGAATTTGAGCACAATTAACCCAAGCGCACATAATTTCTACGGCGCGCTCCATGTTTTTTGTTATGTTGTTGCGAAGACGACTTACAAGCTTGCCGGGATTTTTCTTGCCGCAAGCCTCGTCCCATTTGTCGTCGATAAATTGAGCGAGCTTTTCGTCGTCGATATTCACCCTGTCGAAGCTTGCATCCTTTTCGATAAAAGTTTCCGTCAAAAAATCTTTAATGAAGTTGAGCGTGTCAACCGAATGAGCCTCCGCCTTATCTTTTATCGCGTTGAAAATTTGCGCAAAGTCTCCGTTGCGCGAAAAAATATTTTGCTCCATGCGAATAAAAGTTTCGTTGTCGGCGCGGTCGGTCAATTTCCCTTCGAAGTAGCGGGCGTAATAATCTTCGGCGTCGCGAATGACTTTGACCAAATTTTTTTCGGCGGCGTCGCGTTCTTTGGTTTGATAGTCGGCGTAGAAGTCGACTCCTTTTTTTACGTAGGTCTTAAAATTTTTCAGAGTGTCAATCAAATTCGCAAGAGTCGCATTCGACTTGACAGGCGCAAAACTTTTCGTCAAGGCATGCAAAGTCGGGATACCGTAATCAACGCCGAAATCGTTGTAGAAAAATGCACGGAGGGCGGCGGCGGTCAGCAACGCCTCGTTAAAAGAATCGTCGTCATTCGTCGCCAAAACGGAAATCGTATCGGCACTGTAGCCCGTCTTCAAAAGCGGGTCGTCGAGCGCGAAGGCAAGTTGACGATAAAGATATTCGGTATTCGGAACCTCCAAACTTTGCGCCTTGAGATAAGCCGTCGCGCAGTAAAATTTTTTCTTCAACAGCAAGTCTTTAACGTCATGCAAAATTTTTTCTTTGAGCGTCGAATCAACAGGAGGTGCTTCGGATTTTTGAACGTCGGGAAGTTCTTCCGGTTCGTCGGAATTTTTTTCGCCTTGAGGTTCGTTGTCGGGCGGCGAGGTTGTCTTCCAAATATCCTCTTCCGAAATTTTTTCCAGCGTGTCCTTCTGATAAAAATTTTTTTCACTGAAGTCGTAAAGATAGCGGTCGGCGTTCTTCGGGAAGTCTTCCTTGAAAAAAGTTTCGAGGATTTCAAAATTTTTTTCGGCGTGAACGCGATTGAAGCCCGCGACAAATATCCTGTCAATTTTCTTGCCGCGATTGAAATAATTCTTGAGCCGCTTAAAAAATCTTTCGACATCCTCCGTCGTGTCCCAGAAAAATCCGAAAAACAAATCGCGCTTTTCCGGTCCGATAAATTCCGTCCTGAACGATTGCGGAGAAAAATCTACGTCGTGGAAACCATCGTCATGAGCCGCCGCGATTTCGTGAATGTGGAAAAAGAGCATCCGCGTCAAAGCAACTTTCATATCGTCGGTGAGGAAAGGCGCGTTGTCGAACTCAAATTTTTCGCCGTGCTTCGAGTTGGAAATAAATTTCTTGCCGTTTTCGGTTCTCAAGAATTCGGCGAAATTTTTTGTCAAGCCGTAGAAACTTCCGAACTTCTCAAAGTTGTAGCGTTTGAAGTAGCCCTTCGCGAAAAGCATCTGCACCATACTTTCAACGACATTGACCGGCATTTTCTTCGGACAAAATCCCGGCAGCCAAAGCATTCCTTTCGCGGCGGCATAACGCAGGACGGGCTTGAGCATTTCGGGGTTGGTGAATTCCTTCTTGAAATTTTTCGCGGAAAATTCTTTGTTGCGTTCGCTGTTGTCTGTTGTGAAAGATTTTTTCCAAACGTCGAAATCATTTTCGGTGAGCAGTGCACCGGGCGCGGCGAAAAGTTTTTCCAAGTTAATTTTTTTTGGCGGCTTGGCGGGCGGAATAATTTCCTTTGCCTTGCGTTGACGAATAATTTTTTTCTCCTCGACTTCTTCAGGCGTCACCAAAGTCAATTCGTTGCCGAAGAGTCCGCGCCCAAGAAAATCGTCGCTGAAAAATTCGCGCAGCTCGTTGCTTATCGAAAATTTTTTGCCGATGTCAGCCTCTTCCGTCGCGTTGATAAATTTTGCATAGGGCGCAAGCGAGGCTTTCAACTTGTCGGTCTGTCGTTTCCTCGCCAATAATTTTTTCAAAGCCGTTTGATGTTCGCGCAAAATTTTTTTCAAGTCGACTGCTTCCGTCACGAACAACAAAAATTTTTCGGCTTGCCCGAAGACACTTGCCTCGCGAATTCTTTTCTCCTCGACTTCCAAAATTTTTTCGAGGTCGGAAAATTTTTCGGGCAATGGCTCCTCGAAAATCTGCGTGTAAAGTCTTAAGCATGCGTTTGATTTTTTCAGCCATGCCAAAAAATTTTCGCTCCAAAGTTCCAAGCCATCAGGCGTCGCGAATTTGTCGTTGTCAATGATATTTTCAATGTCGGACAAATTTTTTTTGAAGGCAACGCCAAGCTCGCGCAGGTCGTTTAAATCTCGTCGCAAGTCGTTGATTTGTTGAAGTTTTTCCATGAGTTCAATCTCCAAATTCCAAATTGATTTTCAGCCTCCGAGATAAGCTTTGCGGATGTCTTCGCTGGCAGCAAGTTCTTTGGCGTCGCCGGTGATTGTGATTCGCCCCGTCTCCAAAACATAAGCGCGGTTGGCAATCGACAAAGCCATGTTTGCATTTTGTTCGACGAGCAAAACCGTCGTGCCCGTCTTGTTTATGTCGACTATGATTGAAAAAATTTCTTTGATTAGAAGCGGGGCAAGTCCCATGCTGGGTTCGTCCATAAGCAAAAGTTTCGGGCGACTCATCAACGCACGACCCATTGCAAGCATTTGTTGTTCGCCGCCGGATAAAGTTCCCGCCAGCTGAAGTCGACGTTCTTCAAGGCGCGGAAAACGTTTGAAGACCATTTGCATATCGCTTTGGATTCCGTCCTTGTCCGAGCGCGTGAAGGCTCCCAACTCCAAATTTTCCAGCACGGTCATTTCCGCGAAGATTCGTCGACCTTCGGGCACTTGCGATATTCCCTCGCGAACGATTTTATGAGCCGGCATGCCCGCGATGTTGTTGCCGAGAAATTTTATTTCGCCGGTCTTCGGCTTGAGCAGTCCCGAAATTGTTCTAAGTGTCGTCGACTTGCCCGCGCCGTTCGCACCAATCAGTGTGACAATCTCACCTTCCTCGACCGAAAGACTTATGCCTTTTATCGCGTGAATCGCTCCGTAATAAACGTTTATGTCTTTGACTTCAAGCATTGCCATAAGCAAACCTCCTTTACTTGTCATGAAGTGAAATAAATTTTTCGATGTCGTTGAAGTACTTAAAGTTGTCGTGAATTTTATCGAGGCTCCAATCCCACCATTTGATTCTTAACAACGATTCGATAACGTCTTCGGGAAATCTGAACTTGATGATTTTTGCAGGGTTGCCTCCGACGATTGCATAGGGCGGAACATTTTTAACAACGACGCTGTCCGCGGCGATTACTGCTCCGTCTCCGATAATCAGCGGCTTGTTTAAATTCGTTACCTTCAAAAAACAGCCGCGACCAATCCAAACGTCCGAGCCAATATTTATTTTGCAAAATTCGCGTTGAGAGTTGATAAAATCATCACCGGCATCCCAATCCAAATGAGGAAAGCTGTAAGAGCTGACATTTTCGAAGTGGTGAGCGTTATTCGGCAACGCTTCAAAAGTTATATTCCAGCTGAGTGAAGAAAAATTTCCAACGGATATAATGCAGTGGTGTCCTTCAATTATGGTTTTGCCGATATAACTTTTATTGCCCAATTTGAAAACGGAATTATTTGCCGCAAATCTGTATACGCGCTGATAATTTGTCTTGGTGGTGTCTTCAAATGGAATTTGTGAAAAACCGTAAGCGACACCTTCATTAATCAAGCGAGGAAAATCCAAATTCGGCGTCTTGAAAACTCTGCCGTCGATGATTCGGTTGCGAGGGAAGCCTTGCGCCTCCAAAAACTTCATGCGGTTATAAAAATTGTTCATGGAGGAAATTATCGCCAGCTGAAAATTTAAAACACCCCCCCCCGGTCTACCTGCAGCGTCGACAAGAGTAACCTTGCCGCCTTCAAGAATTGCATAAGCAACGATTTCCAAATTGCCGCGCTGAACTTCGCGGGCGTAGTGAGGTTTGAGTTCGTTGAACAAATCATCAACGCCGAAGAGTAAAGTTTTATATGCCATGAGATTATCCTCCGATAAATTCAAACGTCACAGGGAATTGATGCTTGCGTGTTGCCTCGCGGCAGTAGCGTTCATAGGTGCGGGAAATTTTTTTCTTGTCAAGCTTTGAATAATCGCCGACGATTATGATATGAGCTTCGACGGGAAATTTTTTCATGGTGTCAAGTTCGCCGAGCCGCTCCTCGATACATTCCTGCGTTGAAAGAGGAAAACTTGTGCCGTGCAAAACTTTGAAGACCTCGCGGACATTTTGAGTTTTGGAATTAAATTCGCAGCTCATGGAAAGATTGCCCTCGCCCGACATGTACATGCGCCCGAAGCCGTTTGTATCGACACCTTGCGTCAAAAGCGAAGTCCGCGTTCCGTTCTCGTCAATCATAAAAATTTTCGCTTTAGCAATTTCATCGCGCCAAGTTTTTGCGGGAGTGACGTAAGAATCAAAATCGACCTCGATTGTCTCGCCGCCCTGCGTGTAGGGGAATTGAGCCGCCTCACGATTCGCGTCGCCCAATCTCAACGCAGCAATAGTCGCCGCACTTCTCGCCAAAGTTTCGCGATTGAAATTGTAAATCTCGACAAGTTGCTTGGGATTTTTTTCGGAAGGTTTTTGATAAGTGTCGCCGTTCGTCCAAGTCGACTTGTCAAAATAAATTTGCGCGTTGGGGAATTTTTGATTGTAAAGTTCGACGGCGGAATCAATGCGATTGAAACAATCCGTCCATTGCTCGCGGCTTGTCAAATCGCGAACGCCCGAACAACTTTTGCTGTGCCCCATGCAATCAAGTGCAACCGCATCGACGTTGACGCCGAGTGTCGCAATTGCCTCGCGGTTTTCGAGGACGTGAATCGCCGAATTCAACGAATGGTCTTTGCGCAGGGTGTTGCCGTCGGTGTAAGTTTTGAACTTTCCGCCGTCCATTCCGGTATCGTGCATGATTGCCGCAACTTCAAGTTCAAGTCTGTCAATCGACGAATACCACACGTTGCCAAAGCCGGCGCGTTCGATGGCGTCAGCCGCTTCCTTTGACTTGATTGCAACCAATGCCGCGTGGTGAGTGCCGTGGTCGCTGTAGGTTCGCAACTCAACGAATTGCCAAGCGCGAGCTTTGCCGTTTGCGTAGTATTCCGCCGAAATATTTTTAATCGTGTCGAGACCGGTCGCCGAGACAATCTGCGCGAAGAGAAATAACCATGTGAACAAAAACGCGCTTAAAAATTTTTTCATAGACTCAACTCCTGTCATGAAGTGAAATAAATTTTTCCACGTCGTTGAAGTACTTAAAGTTGTCGTGAATTTTATCGAGGCTCCAATCCCACCATTTGATTCGCAACAGAGACTCGATAATTTCCGGCTCGAAACGATACTTGATAATTTGCGCGGGGTTGCCTCCGACGATTGCATAGGGCGGAACGCTTTTCACGACGACACTGTCCGAGGCAATAACCGCGCCGTCACCGATAGTCAACGGCTTGTTCGGGTTGGTGCACTTGAAAATACAATCGTGCCCGCACCAAACGTCATTGCCGATTATAATTTTGCACTTTCCTCGCGAAGGCCAAAAGTCTTTCGGAAATTCCCAATCCAAACTCTTCGAAGGAACTGTCCCGACGTTATGATAATTGTGGCTGTGGTTTTGTCCCAAGCGAAAAAATATTCTCTTTGCAAAGGAAGAAAAATTTCCCAACTGAATCAAACCTTTGCCTTCAAAGCGGCTGTCGGATCTTATGTAACTTTTTTTGCCGAGCGACAACGTTACCTTTCCGTTTTTGCTTTTAAAAACTTTCGGATAGATTATGCGCAAATCCGCGTCGAAAATATCTTTATCAAAAGTTCCATAAGCGATGCCTTCCTCCAAAAATCGTGAGAAATCCAAATTCGGCGTCTTAAAAACTCGACCGTCAATGATTCGGTTGCGAGGGAAACCTTGAGCCTCAAGCAATTTCATTCGCCTGTAAAAATCGTTCTTGCTGGAAATTATCGCAAGGTCAAAGTCATTAACATTCACCTTTTTCGAATCCTTAACAGTGGCGACGATTTCCAAGTTACCTTGTTTCGCCGCTTTCAAGTAATAAGGCTTTAAAGTTTCAAATAAATCATCGGTGCCGAAGAGCAAAGTTTTATAAGCCATGAAAATTCCTCCTTAATTAATCGCCTCCGCCCCGAGATATGCGCGGATAACTTCGGGATTGTTTTGAATTTCGGCGGGCGTGCCGTCAGCGATAATCATTCCGTATTCGAGGACGTAAATGCGTTCGCAAATGCCCATGACGAGGCTCATGTCGTGTTCGATTAAAAGTACAGTCAAGCCGAATTGTTTTCTAATCCAACGAATCATTTCCATAAGCTCCTGTGTCTCTTGCGGGTTCATGCCGGCGGCGGGTTCGTCGAGGAGCAAAAGTTTGGGCTTGGCGGCGAGGGCGCGGGCAATTTCCAAACGACGCTGTGCACCGTAAGGAAGATTCTTCGCAACCTCGTGAGCGTGTTCGTCAAGCTTGAAAATTTTCAGCAGATTGAGAGCCTCTTCCTCGATAGATTTTTCTTCGCCGAAGTAACGACCGATTCGCAAGACCGTTTCAAACAAGCCGTATTTGACGTGGCAGTGATAAGCTATCTTGACGTTATCGAGGACGCTCAATTCGCTGAAGAGTCGAATGTTTTGGAAGGTGCGGGCAATGCCGCGTTGAGTTATTTCGTAAGGCTTGAGCCCGACAAGCGATTTGCCGTCAAAAGTTATTTCGCCCGTCGTAGGTTTGTAGACGCCCGTTATCAAGTTGAAAGCCGTAGTCTTGCCCGCGCCGTTCGGTCCGATTAAACCAATCAGCTCGCCCGTGTCAATGTAAATGTTAAAATCCGAAACTGCTTTGAGTCCGCCGAAGATTTCCGACACGTCGACAGTCTCAAGCAGATGTTTTTTATCAGCCATAGAAAATTCCTTTCCGAAAAAATTTTTGTTGCAAGCCGTCAATCTTCAAACTTTTTGTAATCCCAAAGTTCCTCGCCGACCAAAGCCTCTACCTCTTCCATAATCGCCAATTTTTCTTCGACGCGTTCCGTCAATAGCTCTTGTTTGTTCGTGTCGACTTTGAGCAAATCGCAAATGTTTTTCAAAATGTTTAAGACAATCTCCGCCTTGTCGTCGGGAATGCTCTCGATTAGCGCGAAAGCCTCTTGCTTGAATTCGTTCATGTTGCCGCCTCCTTTGTGCCCGAAATTTTATCCAAGAATTTTTTTATCGGCGCGACGTTCGTAAGTTCCATGTAACCGAATAATCCTTGCGGACGATAGAACATCATCAAAATCAAAGCCAGCGCGTAGATAATCATGCGCACTTCGGGGAAGGAGGCAAGTGCCGCCGATATGAACGTGACGACGAACGCACCCGCGATTGAGCCGGTGATTGAACCCATGCCGCCCATGACGACCATTATCAGATAATTGAACGAGGACAGGAAGGTAAACGACGTGGGGCTTATCAGATAAAATTGATGGGCGAAAAGTCCTCCCGCAACGCCCGCGAAAGCTGCTCCCAATGTGAACGCCATGACTTTGTATTTGGTCGTGTTGACGCCCATAGCCTCCGCCGCAATTTCATTTTCACGAATCGCAATGCAAGCCCGACCGTGTGACGAGTTCACGAAATTTTTTATAAAGAACAAAGTCACGAGCATGACGAAGAAAACCCAAGTGAAGTTCGTCAAATGCGGAATGCCTTTGAAGCCCGCCGCGCCTCCGACGTAATCGATATTCATAATGACGATACGAATTATTTCGCCGAGACCGAGCGTCGCAATCGCCAAGTAGTCGCCGCGCAGTCGCAACGTAGGCAAGCCGATTAAAAAGCCCAAGAAGCCTGCGGCAATCGCTCCGAGAATCAAAGCAACGATTAAAGGCAAACCGAACTTGACCGTCGCCACGACCCCGACGTAAGCTCCGACTGCCATAAAGCCGGCGTGACCTAGTGAAAATTGTCCGGTGTAGCCGTTGATTAAATTCAAGCTCACCGAAAGAATTATGTTCACGCAAATTAAAATTATGTTCAGCTCCCAAAACGAGCCGATAACTTTTGCGCTTATCATCGTCTGTAAGACTCCGTAGAGTACCAGCGCGAAGACAAGCATTACCAAATCTCTTTTTCTTGCCGAGTTCATATCGTCACACTTTCTCGTTAGTATTTTTGCCGAAGAGTCCGCTGGGTTTAATCAGCAAAACCAAAATCAAAATCGCGAAGGCAGCTGCGTCTCTGAAGGTGGAAGAGATAAAGCCGGAAACCAAAGCTTCGACGACGCCCAAAACAATTCCGCCGACGACTGCGCCCGGTAAAATTCCGATACCGCCCAAAACAGCCGCAACGAACGCCTTCAAGCCGGGCATGATTCCCATGAGCGGGTCAATCGTGTTGTAGTAGACGCCGACCAAAACACCCGCCGCCGCCGCCAATGCCGAGCCGATACAAAACGTCATTGAAATAACTTTATCCGAATCGACGCCCATAAGTTGAGCGGTCTCCGTGTCGAAGCTTGCCGCCCGCATTGCCTTGCCCAGCTTTGTCTTTTGAACAATGTAAGTCAGCAACGCCATGAGCACGATTGTAATTCCGAAAATCAAAAGCTGTTGCCCGTTGACAATGAAACCGCCCAAATTGAATGAAATGTTCGGCATGACTTCGGGGAAAGTGCGCGGCGTCGGTGTCACGAAATACATGCTTGTGTATTCAAGGAAGAATGACACGCCGATTGCCGTTATCAGCAGAGAAATTCGCGGCGCATGACGCAGAGGCTTATAGGCAATTCGCTCGACCAACATGCCCAGACACGCCGTCAACGCCATTGAAATTAAAAGTGCGGGGAAAATCGGCAAGCCTCCGAATGTGACCGCCGCGAAGCCGATATACGCGCCGACCATGTAAACGTCGCCGTGTGCGAAGTTTATCAACTTTATAATGCCGTAAATCATCGTGTAGCCCAAGGCAATCAGCGCGTAGATACTGCCGAGGCTCACGCCGTTTATCAACTGCTGAACGAGTTGATGGATAAAGTCCATAAAAAAACCTCCTCGATAGTTTTCAAGGAGGATTTTAACTTTTTAAAACGATATTGTCACGCTTTATTTTTCAAGTAGTTGCAAGTGACTTCGCAAACCGCCTGCGGCGTGTGGCTCAACATGCAAGGCGGTTCTTTGGCTCCCAATACACAAGCCCGATAATCGAAACTGCCATCTTTTAAAACGCACATGCAAGGATAACATATGTCAGAAGCTAAATTTATGTTTCTAAGATATGAATAATAATGGATGCTCGTATAACCGAAAAGCACCAAACATTTCGTACCTAAAGCCGTCGCCAAATGAATCAAGCCGCCCTCACAACCGACGTGTAAGAGACTGTTTGCCAAAATATGTTTAGTGAGTTCCAAATTCACGCCGAGATAATGATGGTCAGCATTATCTATTTTCATATCCCCCCCACCTATTTGAACGATTTCGATTTGCGGCATTCGTTTTTTCATACGCGAAACGTATTCAACGAGGCATCTCATCGGCCATGCTTTTGCTTTAGGTAAACCGAAACGGCTGATATCCGAATAAATCGTGATGTATTTATCGAGCTTGAGCGCGTCGAATTGCGGCTTGAATTCGGGCAGGAGAGGAATGTTAATCTTGTCGTCTCGAATCGGAAGAGCTTCGTTACAAGATAAAAACCATGACCAATTCTTATTCAAAATTCTGGACATTGTCAAGTTACGTAAAATTGACAGTTCCAAGTTGTGATTATTTCTTTTATTGTGCTTGTCTATTTCAATGGCACTCTTCAGAAGAACCGATGACATTTCTTGTAGTCTTTGAACGTTTACCCAATTTAAAACAACAGTAATACTTCCCGAAACACTTAGAGCCAAATCGTATTGCTTAAAAATATTTTGGGATTTTTCGTCAAGCGTAAGTATGAGATTTAAGTTTTTACTGTCTGTGTAAAAAGACTCGATGAATATCTTATTAATTTCCTCCACACAAAACACATCAATAATACAATTTGGTTCAAGTTCAACCAGTGCATTGAAAACTTTTTTTGCCATGATGCAATCGCCCAAGCCGTTCGTTAATACAAAGGCAATCGATACTTCGTCTGACTCGAAAGCAAATTTTTTGTTGTCCATAAAAAAATCCTCCTTGATAATTTTCAAGGAGGATTTTAACTTTTTACGGCGATATTGTCACGCTTTATTTTTATTGAAACTTACTTTGCACAAACCGGCGAATAAAGTTTAACCTTCGGGAGCGATTTTTGCGCGGAGTTCACGCATGCCGTCTTTGGTCTCGATAACGACAATGCCTTTAATCGGGTTGTGCGTTGAAGCGTCCATTGTGATTGTGCCGGTGCCGACTTTCAAATCTTTAATTGTTTCAATGTTGTCGCGAATTTTTTGTCCGTCGTCGCCGCCGCGTTCAATGGCGTTGATTAACATTTTGCCTGCGTCGTAGCCGAGAGCCGCGAAGACGTTCGGGTCTGCTTTGTATTCTTCCTTGTAAGCTTTGATGAAGTCTTGAACTTCGGCATCGCCTTCAAAGTAGTGCGTGCAGAAGAAAGTATTGTTGAGAGCGTCCTTGCCGGCGATGTCGATAACTTTGCTGTCGTCCCAGCCGTCGGTGCCCAAAATCGCGGAGGTTATTCCCAGTTCGCGAGCCTGCTTGACGATTTTGCCGACTTCTTCATAATAGGCGGGAACAAAGATAACGTCTGCATTGGCGGTTTGAATTTTTGTCAAGGCAGCTTTGAAGTCTTGGTCTTTGGCGAGGAAAGCCTCTTCCATTACGACTTTGCCGCCTTCCGCCTCAAATTTCTCTTTGAAAATTTTTCCCAAGCTCTTGGAATAATCGGAGCTGGAATCAAGGTAGAGCACGGCGGTTTTAGCATTTAAATCTTTTGCGGCGAATTGAGCCATGACTTCACTCTGTTGCGGGTCAATGAAACAAGCGCGGAAAATAAATTCTTTAACCTTTCCGTTCTCGACAGTCACGTCGGGATTGGTCGCGGCGGGTCCGATAACCGGGACTTTGTTGTCAGTTGCAACTTGCGATTCGGCGATAACGTTAGCCGTGACTGCAGGACCCACAAGCGCAACAACTTTATCGTCGGAAATTAATTTGGTCGCTGCGTTGACGGCTTCTGCCGCTTCGGATTTTGCGTCAGCCTCGACGATTTTAATTTTCTTGCCGTTAATGCCGCCCGCGTCGTTGATTTCTTTAATCGCAAGCTTGAGACCGTTGTTGGCGTTCGCGCCGTATTGAGCAACGTTACCCGTCAACTCGAAGTTCGCGCCGATGACAATCTCGTCGCCGGCAGGTTTATCGCCGCCGCCCGAAGAGCCGCCTGCAGAATCTCCGCCGCCGCAGCCCGTGAACAATGCGCTCGCCAAGATGCCGCAAGCAATCATAGATGCCAATTTGAATTTCTTTTTTGAGAAGAACAAACTACTCACCCTCCGAAAAAAATTTATGACGTTGAAAACTTCGGCGCAAGTATATTTTAAAGCCGTCAAAACGTCAAGTAGGAACTAGGGGTTGTTGATAAATTAAATCGTCGGTTCCGATTAAGCGTTTCAATGATTTTTATTTTTAAATCTACTTTTCTTTTGCGATGCCCAAAAGAAAAGTAGCAAAAGAAAAGGGCGTTAGTCCGGCGGATGAACATCCTGTTCATATCGCCGGCGGCCGTCATCCATGACGGCCGGGCACTCACCAACCGTTGCTTTTGAATTTACCAACACACCCTAGTAAATAGGAACCGGGAAGTAGTAGGGATTAGTGAACCGGTTCCCGGTTCCTAATTTACTTCAATCGGAATGAAATTGAACGAGGCATAGTCGAAGAGTCCGCGCGCCGTCAATTTTATTTCGGGAATGACGGGCAACGACATGAAAGTTAAAGTCATGACCGGTTCGACGCTTTGACTGATTCCCAATTCGGCGTGGGCTTTTTCGTGAAGAGTGTCAAGTTTTTCTTTGAGTTCCTCGCCGCTCAATTCGCTCATCAATCCGCCAATCGGCAACGCTATCGACGCAATGACGGAGCCGCCTTTGACCAAGACCATGCCACCTTCCATTTTTATCAGAGCTTCGACTGCTCGGAAAATTTCTTCGTTGTTGACGCCCGCCGCGATTATGTTGTGAGAATCGTGAGCAACCGAAACTGCAATCGCACCGCATTTAATTCCGTAGCCGCTCAAAAGTCCCAAGCCGACCTTGCCCGTTTCGTGGTGGCGTTCGATAACAGCAACTTTGCAAATGTCTTGCGCGGTGTCGAAAATAAAATCGCCTGACTCGTCGCGCTTGACTTCGGCGAAAATTTTTTTCGTGACGACGCCGCCCGGCTCAATTCCAATCACGTTGACTTTGCCGCTCGTCAAATTCATTTTCAATCTGTCGACGGAAAAATTTTTAACCTTGACGGAACCGCGAACGCTTGAAATATCGGCGGGAAAAATTTCGGGCAAATATTTTCCGTCCTCTGCAACGAGTTCGCCGCCTATCCAAACTTTATCAACGCGGAAATTTTTCAAGTCGTCAAGCAAAACCAAATCTGCGCGAGCACCGATTTTAATCGCGCCTCTGTCGTGAAGTCGGAAAGCTTCGGCAACATTTATCGTCGCCATTTGAATCGCGGTTATCGGGTTAAGTCCTTCTTCAACGCAAAGCCGCAAGCTGCTCTCCATGTGTCCGTGTTCGAGAATCGTCTTGGGTTGCCTGTCGTCCGAACAAAGCAAAACGCGCCGACTGTTCGCGGGCGTCACTCCTCTAATCAAATTTTTCAAATCGTGACAAGCCGAGCCCTCGCGAATCAAAACGTACATGCCCTTCGCAATTCTCTCGTGCATTTCGTCAAGCGTGCGGCATTCGTGGTCGCCGACGATCTCCACACTCATGTAGGCGTTGAGTTCCTTGCCCGTGACGAGCGGCACATGACCGTCAATCAGCTTGCACAGGTTCTTCGCCAAAAGAATTTTATCCAAAACTTTTTCATCGCAGTTGATTATGCCGGGCGCGTTCATGAATTCGCCGAGCCCGAAAATATTTTTTTCGAACATAAGCTCCCACATGTCTTTCGCTTCAATGATTGCTCCCGCGTCTTCAAAAGGCGTGCACGGAACGCAACCGGGCATGGCATAAATTATGTTGAGCCTCGTTTTTTCGGCGGCGTCAAGCATGTAACGCAAGCCCTTGAGTCCGCAGACGTTTGCAATTTCGTGAGGGTCGGCAACAATCGAAGTCGTGCCGCAAGGAACGATTATCCTGCCGAGCTGTTCGGGGCTTATGTAAGAGGATTCGATATGAATGTGCGCGTCGATAAAACCGGGCGCGAGAAATTTTCCTTGAGCGTCAAAAATTTTTTCGCCGTCGTATTCCGTCTTGCCCATGCCGATAATTTTTCCGCCACTGACAGCGATTTCGCCCGAATAAATTTCTCCGCTCAAGACGTTGACTATTTTGCAATTCTTTATGACGAGGTCGGCTTTGATTCTGCCCGCCGCCGCCTCAATTAAATTTTTCAATTCAGTTTTCGTCATGATAAATCCTCACAGCAATGCATACTTCAAGATAAACAGAACCGTCAAGATATACATAAGCGGCGTAACATCTTTGCTCTTGCCGGAAAAGATATGCAACAGCGTGTAGCTTATGACGCCGAAGCAAATTCCTTCCGAAATCGAATACATGAACGCCATAGAGAAAATCGTTATGTAAGCGGGCACAGCCGTAAGAACATCGCTTGTCCAATTAATTTTTGAAACTTGTTGCATCATGAGGAAGCCGACGATTATCAGCGCGGGAGCCGTAGCAAACGCAGGTATCGCCAAGAAAATCGGTGAGAAGAACAACGCCAAGAGAAATAATGTGCCCGCAGTCAAGGCAGTCAAACCGGTCTTGCCGCCCTCCGCTATGCCCGCAGAAGATTCAACAAAAGTCGTTATCGTCGACGTGCCCAAGAGCGAGCCTGCAGTTGTCCCGATTGCGTCCGTCAACAAAACTTGTTTGACTTTCGGGAGCTTGCCGTTTTCGTCGAGGAGATTCGCTTTCGAGGCGCAACCTATGACCGTGCCGATTGTGTCGAATAAGTCGACGAAGAGAAAAGCCATCAATATCGAGAAGAATTCAAACGAGAAAACCGAGCTGAAGTCAACTTGCATGAAAGTCGGCTCAAGCGAGGCAGGCATTGAAATTATTCCGTTCGGAAAGAGACTGAAGAAACCTTTTTCGGGATCGGGAACGTAAAGCCCGATTGCTTGGCAAATCATGCCGAGCCCCCACGTTGCGATTATCCCGAACAGCACCGAGCCTTTAACGTCTTTTATCAAAAGAAAAGCCGTTATCAGCAGACCAATCAGCGCGAGCAAAACCGTTATGCCTTCCGATTGAAACATGCCGCCTTCGACCGAGTGCTTGAAGGAATACAGCGTGACGAGCGTTGGACCCTCAACGACGATGTGCGCGTTTTGCAAGCCTATAAAGCTTATGAAAAGCCCTATGCCGACCGAGACCGCTATCTTCAGCGAGGGAGGTATCGCATTAAAAATTGCCTCGCGGATGTTCACCAGCGACAAAAAAATAAAAATGAGACCTTCAACAAAGATAGCGGCAAGTGCCTGCTCCCAAGTGTAGCCCATTCCTATAACAACCGTATACGAAAAATATGCATTCAACCCCATACCTGACGAAAGTACGAACGGCATATTCGCATAAGTTGCCATTAAAAAGGTTGCGAACGCAGAAGCCAGAGCCGTCGCCGTAAATATTGCTCCGGTGTCCATACCCGACGCCCCTAATACGAGCGGATTTACCGCGAGTATATAGCTGACGGTTACAAACGTTGTAATTCCGGCTACAATTTCCGTTTGTATATCGGTGCCGCGTTCTTTTAGTTCAAAAAATTTTTCCATAGTGAGCTCCTTTCCGAAGCAAGATTTGAAAAGGATTTTACACGAAAAATTTTTCTGCGTCAAAAAATCTTTGTGCTTTGTTGACGAAAAAAGCTCCGTCGTGTAAACTTGAATCGATACAAAACAATCCAAACCACACGGCAGAGCCATATTCCGATTTTGATTCTAACATGCTCACGCCGTGCTGTCAACGAAAGGAGAAATTCTTATGTACGGTGTTATCTACAAAATCACGAACAAGATTAACGGCAAGAGCTATGTTGGTAAAACGACGACACCGCTCAAACAGCGATTGGCTTCTCACAAATGCGCCGATACCGTTATCGGTAAGGCAATTCGCAAGTTCGGTTGGAAAAATTTTTCCGTCGAAGTGCTGGAAGAATGCGACACGAAAGAACAACTCAACGAGCGCGAAATTTTTTGGATTGCCGCGCTTAACTGCAAAACCCCGAACGGATACAATCGCTCGGACGGAGGCGACGAACCGACAGGATATGTTTGTTCGGATGAAACGCGAGCAAAACTTTCTGCGGCGCATAAAGGAAAAAGTTTAACGGAAGCGACGCGAAGGAAACTTCTTTCCATTGCAAGCCGTGCCAAAACTTCCTACAAGAATTTAATCGCCGAAATGGAAAACTTGGCAAATCATTTGGGTATTACGAAAGAAGCTGTTTCTGCCAAAATGCGCGGCAAGCAGAATTTCACAAAAGAACAGGTCGCAAAACTCGTGGAGATTTTTGACAAGCCGATTGAATATTTGATTGAACGCGACGACGATTGAACCTGCTCAAGAAATATTTTCGACGCGACGACCTTACGCTTTTTCAAGCTTGCGTTCGCAAAAAGTCACGGGCATTAAGTCAAGCTCTTGAACAAAATCCAAAGCGTGTTCAAAATAATTTCCGACCGCCGAGACTTTGTGGGCGTCCGAACCGATTGTGACGAATCGCCCGCCGAGAGCGCGATATTTTTTATAAACCGGCACAAGCTCCTCTATTGCGCGGGTGCTGTAAAATCTTCGCGTGTTAAGTTCCAAAACTTTTTCGCGTTCGACGATAATCCTCAAGACCTCGTCAATTTCTTTTTTGAAAGTGGGATAATCAATTTCGGGATTGTCGTAGGGCGCGGCGCGGCAAATGTAATCGATATGCCCGGCGGCGTCGAAGTCGGCAACCGAAAATTCTTCCGCCATTTGCTCAAAATATTTTTTGTAAGCCGTCGCCTTGTCCTTGCCGGCGTAGAAATCGGGATAGTAAATGTCGAAGTCGTCGACAAGATGAATCGAACCGATAACGAAATCAAAATCAGCCGCCGCGATAAAATTTTCGTTGGCAGAGCGCGCAAATTTCCTCAAGCCGACCTCGACACCGAGCCGAACGCTTGACCCGCGAAAATTTTTGTAAACGCTCATGTATTCGGTCGCGTCGAAAGAAAAATCTTTGCCGCCAAGAGCCAAGCCGTAATCGAAATGCTCCGTGAACACTACGCCCAAATTTAAACTCTTCGCTTCGGCAATCGCGTCCTCTGCCGCCATTTGAGAATCCGCAGAAAATTTCGTGTGCATGTGTGAATCAAAAATCATTTATCAAACCTCCTCAAAGCAACTTTATCCATGATGAAAATCTGTTCTTCGTTTTATCGGGAACATCTTCAATAATTGTGAATTGACTGTAATGCTTGCCGTTTTTATATCCTTCCAAATTTGGGCGCTTATTCCACGACCAACTATAATGTCCGGCGTTATAAAGTTTGGTTTCTACTTCAAAAATTCTGAGCGTTCGCAAGTTCCGACGCTTCGCATGAAATGGCGATAAAGGATTGGCATATTTCTTCCGCTGATAAGTCGAACTCGCTTTTGAGATAAATTACCCTTAACCCGGCTGACCATGCGCAATTTCCAAAAGTAACATCATCCAACCCAACGACGGATGGCTTCCACTGCGCACCTATGGCTTTCTTTGCCGACAATGGTTACCGAGAGGATACGGCGGATTTTTACCTGTGTCAGATTTGGGAGCCATAAAAATCATTTCGCGAGCTAGCGCCTCTATCATTGGGACGGCTACTGCCCTTGCCGTAAGGAACAACGAACCTTGCAATCTCTGCGCTCGTCATTTATTAATATGTAATTGGCGGAAGCACCTGATATTCGTGCGGAGTCACAGATTTTGAAACATTTTCATGTGATATATAAGGCTTCGGAAAAAATCGCGAGGTGCGAATTAACGACGTGAGACATCCTGCTCCAAAATATCCGACAAAGTTTTTCGATTAAGAACAGGTGTGGGGAATTTAAAAAAAACATTCTCCGAAAAACCTACAATTATAATTCGCTCTCTCTTTTGAGGAAGCCCGTAATCAAGTGCATTTAAAACTTTCGAGTAAATAGTATAACCGAGATTTTGAAGATGCTCCGTTATCACGCGGAAAGTTTGACCGCCGTCATGAGCCGTCAAATTCCTGACGTTCTCCAACATAAAAGCAGACGGACGTTTAACTTTTAAAATTCTTTCAATCTCAAAAAATAACGTTCCCGAAGTTTCGTTGTTGAATCCGTTTTTTTTACCTATAATGGAAAAGGCTTGACATGGAAAACCGCCGAGCAAAATGTCAAAGTCCGGAATTTTCGCCATGCGGGTGTTCGTTGAAATTTGCTGCGTAAGTTTTGCAAGCGTCCTCGTCAATTTCGGAAGAAAAAACGCATTCGCCGCCGACAGCTTCAAATCCCAATCGAATCCCGCCGATACCCGCAAACAAATCTATAAATTTAAAATTCTTCGACATCGTCTTCGTCCTCGTCGTGGTGATGGTGATGAACAATTTCTTTGCCGCGAATATCTTTGACAGCTTGAGCAACATCCTCCGCGCCGTAAATCGCCGAGCCCGCAACCAAAACATTTGCGCCCATTTCTCTGACGGCTTCGGAAGTTTCGGCGTTAATGCCTCCGTCGACTTCAATATCGCATTCGGTTTCCATCTCGTCAATCATGTGATAGAGCATGTGAATTTTTCCAAGCTGCGATTCGATAAATTTTTGTCCGCCGTAGCCGGGATTGACCGTCATAATCAAAATCATATCGGCGTCCTCGACCAGCTCCTCAATCGCGGAAAGTGAGGTGCCGGGATTGAGCGCGACGCCCGCCTTGCAACCGAGCTCGTGAATTTTTTGAATCAAGCGGTGAGCATGCCTCGTTGCCTCGACGTGAAAAGTTATAATGTCCGCGCCCGCCGCCGCAAAACTTTCAACATGCGTTTCGGGGTGTTCAACCATCAAGTGAACGTCAAGCACCGCGTCCGTAACTTTGCGCAAGCTCTTGACGACGCCGGCACCGATTGTAATTTCGGGAACAAACGTCCCGTCCATAACGTCAATGTGAATGTATTCCGCCCCCGCCTCCGTGACCTTTTTAACTTCGTCCGCAAGGTGTGCAAAGTCCGCCGAGAGTATCGACGGCGCAATTATTGTTGACATAAATTTCAGCCTCCTTTATCTGCGTTTTGATTCTGTCAACGAAAAAATTTTCCTGCCTTAAAACGACAAGCCGGCACAATTCCGAAATAAGCTTCACAGGATTTTGTGTGGAAAAAAATTTTTTTATCTCGTCAAAGCAGCGGGATTTTTTTATTGAAAGTCATTCGAGACGTGCTATAATAATCGGCGATTTTGTTTCGGGAGTTTCTCTCTAAAAATTTTGCGAAGGAGATTGAAATGGAAAACAAACAACAAGGTTCACTGGCGGGCTTTTTGGTGCCGTCAATCATCGGGATTATCCTGTTCATGATTCCCGTGCAATACGACGGGAGCTGGACAATCGTCGTGAAAATTATCGCGGACATGATAAGCAATGCGATAGGCGACATGTTGCCGGGGCTGTGCCTGATTATCGTGACGGTTTCGGCAATTCTCGGCGTGATTTTTTTGGGCAAGCCGAATTTCATTGCGACTTACCCGATTGTTGCCAACACCTTTTCGACGACGGCAATTTGGGTCGTGATTAGAATCGTCGGCGCGATTTTTATTTGGCTGACGTATTTCGGCGTCGACGCGGACAATCCCGACAGCACGATAGGTTTGATAACTTCAGGCGATAACGGCGGCTTCGTCCTCAATGATTTGTTGAGCGTCCTCGTCGTAATTTTTTTGCTTGCAGGTTTGCTCTTGCCTCTGCTCCTCGACTTCGGGCTGCTTGAATTTATCGGGGCAATGCTTACAAAAGTCATGCGCCCGCTGTTCACGATACCCGGTCGCGCTGCCGTCGACTGCATTACCTCTTGGATTGGCGACGGAACTTTGGGCGTCATGCTCACCGCGAATCAATACGAGGGCGGCTACTACTCCAAACGCGAGGCTGCTATCATTTCGACGACCTTCTCCGCCGTGTCGATAACTTTTTCTATCGTCGTCTTGGCTCAAGTCGACTTGATGGAATATTTCGGGCTTTACTATCTTTTAATCTGCGCGATTGGAATTGTCTGCGCATTAATCTTGCCGAGAATCCCTCCGTTGTCTTTGAAGAAGGATGAGTATTTGGTTCCCGGCAAGGCAATGGGCGAATCACTTCCCGAAGGCTACACGACCTCTTTTCAATACGGAATTGCTTTGGCTCGTGAGCGCGTCGCGGAACATCGCGGCTTTGAACAATTCATGGAAGGTGCTTTCAAAAACGCGGCGGGCATGTGGTTCGGCGTCTTGCCGGTCGTCATGTGCATAGGAACTTTGGCTTTGGTCTTGGCGAATCACACGACGATTTTCGATACACTCGGCTTGCCTTTCCTGCCGCTCTTGCAACTGCTTGACGTTCCTCAAGCCGAAGCGGTTTCCAAAACAATGATTGTCGGTTTCACGGATATGTTCACGCCGTCGGTTTTGGCGGCGGGCACAATCACCAGCCCGATGGCAAAATTTATCGTGGCAGTCATTTCCGTCACGCAGCTGATTTATTTGTCGGAAGTCGGCGGATTGATTCTCGGCTCGAAAATCCCCGTCAACCTCCCCGAACTTTTCATCCTCTTCCTTGAACGCACAATCATCAGTTTGCTTATCGCGGCTCCCGTTGCGCACATGTTTTTCACAGCTTAAGGAGGAAAATTTATGAAAGAACGAATTCACAAAGACGTTGTGATAATCGGCGCGGGCATGGCGGGCTTGACGGCGGCTCTTTATTGCGGGCGCATGAATCTCGACACTTTGGTTTTGGAAAACGGTTTAATCGGCGGACAAATTGCCAACGCGACCGACATTGAAAATTATCCCGGCTTCGTGAGCGTTAAGGGCGGCGATTTGATTGCGACCGTTCAAACTCAAGCGGAAAACTTCGGCGCGGTCATTGACGAGTTCGACGAGATTGAAAAAGTTTCGTTGAAGACTTCGCCGAAAATTATCGAGACGCAGGAAAAAATTTACGAGGCTGACGTTGTGATAATCGCGAGCGGCATGAATCGTCGAAAACTTCCCTTGCCCGAAGAGAAAAAATTTTCGGGGCGCGGCGTTCACTATTGCGAGCTGTGCGACGGTCACGCTTACGACGGAAAAATTATTGCGGTTGCCGGCGGCGGAAATGCGGCTGTCGACGCGGCAAACTTTTTAACCAAGTACGCGAAGAAACTTTATCTGATTCACCGTTCGGAACTTCGCGCAGATGATTTTTCGCAAAAGAGACTTCGCGCAAATGAAAAAGTCACAATCATGTTGCAGACGGATATAAAAGCTCTTCGCGGCGACAAACGCCTTGAGGAAGTTGAAGTCTTCGACAAAAAGTCGGGCGAGGTCAAAACCTTGTCAATCGACGGAATTTTTGTTAATATCGGCGTCGAACCGAACACGCAACTTTTCAAAGACGAGCTGACATTGACGGCCGGCGGAAGAATTCCTGCGGGCGAAGATTGCAAAACTGAAATTGCGGGAGTATTTGCGGCGGGCGACGTTCGCGAAAAAGAAATTCGGCAACTGACGACTGCGGCAGCCGACGGAACGACAGCGGCTCTGCTTGCCGAAAAATATTTGGCAAAACTTCATGAGACAAAATAAAAAATCGCCGCGAAAATTTTTCGGACGATGTAATTAATTTTTAGAGCGCGAGGTCAAATCGACTTCGCCTCTTCTTTTTTGTAGGGCGTCATGTCTTTAATGCATTTGCGAATTTTCGTTGCCGCTGAAAACAACGGCTTCCAACCCTATGCAACCTTCAAAGGCATCTCCGCTCATTTCGACTAAAGTGTCGGGAATTCTTACCATCATCAAATTTTTGCAATCCCAAAAAGCATGTTCGCAAATTTTTATCCCCAACAAGTTCTCGCAATTATTGAAAGCGCATTCACCAATCGTCGTGACGCCTTCGGGAATTTTTATCGTAATTAAGCTGAAGCAATTCTCAAAAGCACAATAAGAAATTTCGGTGACTGACTTGGGAAGTTTTACTTTTTCCAAGCCGGTGCAATTCCAAAAAGCGTGCTCCTCAATCGACGTGACCGAATCGGGAATTTCTATCTCTTTCAAACTCTTGCAACCGCTTAAAGCAAACCAACCGATGGAAGTGACGCCGGAGGGGATTGTTATTTCAGTCAAGCTCTCACAATCGCTGAAAAGCCCCTCATTTATTTCAGTGAGACCGGCGGGAAGTTTTACACTTGTCAATTTTATGCAATTTGCGAAAAGAAAATTGCCGAGATTTTCGACTGAATTGGAAATCGTTACCTCAATCAAATCATAACAATCGCTGAAAGCCGCGTCTTCAATCTTCTATCGTCTTCAAGCCGCAAGCTCGAAAAGCTTCTTTGCCTATGGTCGTGACTGAATTTGGAATCGTTATCCTCGTCAATTCAGTGCAACAGTCGAAAACTTCTTTGCCTATGGTCGTGACCGAATTCGGAATTTTTATCGCCTTCAAGTCGCAAGCGCAAAAAGCTCCTTCGCCAAGTGTCTATCGCCTGCAAGCCGCAAGCTCGAAAAGCTTCTTTGCCGATTGAAGTGACGCCTTCGGGAATTTTTATCTCCGTCAAAAGCCGGCAATTATTAAAGGAATAATCGCCGATAGTCGTAACTCCGTCCTCGATTATAATTTTTTCAATCGATATAAGACTGTGGTTCCACCAAGCGATATTTTCCGAAGAATAATTTTCCATTTTGCCCGAGCCGCCGATTGTGAGCGTGCCTTCGTCGTTTTCACCGCAAGTGCCGCTTAAGAATCTGTCGAAGAATTTTTCGGGTAAGCTCTTACAACCGCTGAAAGCATATTCTCCGATAGTCGTTACAGAATCGGGAAGGTTTAATTCGGTTAAGCTCTCGCAACCGCTGAAAGCACTTCTTCCAATCGATTTAACGGAAGCAGGGATTTATTTACTGAAAGCATCACGAAAAATCTTTGTAACGCCGGCGGGGATTGTTATTTCAGTCAAGCTCTCGCAACTGCAAAAAGCATATTCATCGATAGCTGTTAAGGAGTCGGGAAGTTTTATTGACTTTAAACTTTTGCAATCGCTGAAGGCAGTCGTGCCGATTTTTGTAATGCCGTCATGGATAATAATTTTTTTGATTGAATCGCGTTCGTCATACCATTCGGGATAGTGTTCGGCACCGCGCACATGAGAATAATCCTCCATTTCGCCTGTGCCGCCGATTGTGAGCGTACCTTCGTCGTTGAGTGTCCACTTCAAATTTTCACCGCAAGTACCTTGAATCATTTTGTTTCGCCTCCTCAAAAATTTTTTCAAAAATATTTTAACACATTTTAACAAAGGCTTGTTTCAAAATTCCGTGCAGGAAATTTTTTGCGCCTATAGAAATTCTTCAACAAACTCAAGGAGATGGATTTAAATGGTTAAAGTCTACACGATTCAAAGTTGTCCGTATTGTCTTAAGACGAAAAGATTTCTTGCATCCAAAGGCGTTGAATTTGAGGAACTCGACATCGAAAAAGACCCCGCCGCCCGCGAGGCTTGCAAGAAACTTACCGGCATTGATTGGGCAGTGCCCGTGACGACCATTGACAACGAGCATTACGTCATCGATTACGACAAAGAGGCTCTGGAAAAATTGCTTTGCCTGTAATGAGGGATTTATATGATTCACGGCATGATTTATCTGTTGCTCAACACGATTAACGGCAAAATGTACGTCGGGCAAACGATAAATCTCAGGAGCAGAATCACCGCGCACAAATGCGGCGACCGGTATGTCGACAGGGCTATTAAAAAATATGGCTGGAAAAGTTTTCGTTGCTGCGTCATCAAAACTTGCGCGTCGAAAGACGAAATGGACACGTGGGGAAAATTTTTCATAATCCTGCTTAACACCAAGTCTCCTAATGGATACAATTGTAGGAATTAGGAACTGGGAACTGGGAACTAGTTTCTTATCCCTAGTCCCTACTAGTTCCTAGTTCCTATTTACTAAGTTCCTACTTTCTTGACCGACGGCGGCGAAGGGATTGTCGGCTTGTAACGCACGCCCGAACATTGCTCAAAAATTTCTATTACAAAAAAAGGCAAATTTTTTTCACCGGAACATTGCGCGAATATTTCAGCGGGAAAAAAAAGAATAACGCTTTCATTAGAACATCGGGCAAAGATTGGAGCAACTCTCGCAGGCGTTCCAAAAACTCTCGAGCATTCTGCAAATATTTCTGTAGGCAAACGCGGCGACAGTCCGTACAAAAATTTGACAACTGAAATTGATGCACATTATTTGTTTTATAAGCGTCTGGCAAAATTTCTTGGCTTATCGAGTCAAAATATTTCGCGCAAAATGCTCGGACAAAGAAATTTCACGGCGAAGGACAAAGCCAAGCTCGCCGAGATTTTCAACAAACCGATAGAATATCTTATGTATAAGGAGGAAATTTTATGGTTAAAGTTTATTCGTTCGAAGGTTGCCCGTGGTGCGACAAGGTGAAAAAATATCTTCAAGCACGCGGCGTCGAATACGAAGTGCGCGACGTGGAAGAGAGCGAAGAGGCTGCCAAAGAGTGCTTGAAAATTTCGGGCGACTTGGCTGTTCCGGTTACGACGATTGACGGCGTGAATTACGTTGTCGGCTTCGACAAGCGCAAGATTGAAGAGTTGCTTGCGACGGCTTAAGGAGGAAATTTCATGAGCGTTTACGACTTCACGGCAAAAACCAAACGCGGCGAAGAAAAATCTTTGGCGGATTACAAAGGCAAGGTGCTTTTAATCGTCAACACCGCCAGCAAATGCGGCTTCACCCCTCAATTCGAGGAACTTCAAAAACTTTACGACGCTTACAAGGACAAAGGCTTTGAGATTCTCGGCTTCCCCTGCAATCAGTTCGCGGGTCAAGAGCCCGGCACCAACGACGAAGTTCAAAGTTTTTGCAAGGTCAATTACGGCGTGACGTTCACGATTTTTGCAAAGGGCGACGTTCGCGGCGAAACGGCTCAACCGCTTTTCAAATACCTCACCGCGCAGAAAAAGTTTGAAGGCTTCGACATGAATCATCCCGTTGCAAAACCGTTGCTTGACGCCTTGCAAAAAAATTTCCCCGAATACCTCGAAGGCGACGGCATCAAGTGGAACTTCACGAAATTTTTAATCGGGCGCGACGGCGAAGTTGTTGCCCGCTTCGAACCGACGACGACTCCCGCTTCAATCGCCAAAGATATTGAGGCTCTGCTCTGAAAAATTTTTCGCAAAAAAAAACCGAGAGGTCACGAAGACTTCTCGGTTAAATTTTTTTATCGCGGTCGCCACTGCGGCATGTCCTCCGGAAGATTGAACAGGCGCAAGATTTTGTTGACGACGTGATTTATTTGCGCTTGCAGGGTCGACGGCGTGTTGTAAAAAGTCATGACGGGCGGCATGATTATCGCGCCGCAGTCTGCAAGCTCTTTCATGTTGCGCAAATGGATTCGGCTGAAAGGCATTTCACGAGGCACGAGCAAAAGTTTTCGATTTTCTTTGAGGCAAACGTCCGCCGCGCGCAGCAAAAGATTTTCGCAATAGCCCGACGCTATCCCCGCCAAAGTTTTCATTGTGCAAGGGACGATAATCATTCCGTCGACAAGAAAACTTCCGCTGGCAATGGAGGCATCCATTTGCTTGACATCGTAGACGCAATCGGCGAGGCGGCGAATCTCAAAAATATCAAAGTTGGTTTCATCGCGAATCGTAAGTTCCGCGCCTTCGGTTATGATTAAATGCGTTTCAACCGAATCAATTTCTTTGAGCCGCCGCAAAAGTTCGACGGCAAGCACGACACCGCTCGCGCCCGTCATTCCGACAATCAATCGCATTGAAAAATCTCCCTTCGGTCGATTTAGCTTTTAGCGATTAGCGATTAGCTGTTAGTGATTAGAAATTCTAACAGCTAACAGCTACCAGCTAACAGCTAACCTTGTAGCCTCGCGGCGTTATCATGAAACCGGCTTTGACAAAAGTTTGACTGTTGCCGATTATCACAAGCGAAAACATATTGACTTCCTCTTGAATAAAATTTTCCAGCGTCGAGATAATTTTTGATTCGCCAATCCGTCCCGCGTTCGTCACTATGCCGACGGGCGTATTTTTTTCGCGGAACTGAAGCAAAATTTTTTGAACTTCGACGAGTTGAGTGACACGGCGTTTGCTTTTGGGATTATAAAGGGCGATAACGAAATCGCCTGCCGCAGCCGAACTCACGCGCCTTTTTATGAGCTCCCACGGCGTCATTAAATCACTTAAACTTATAATTGCAAAATCATTCATGAGAGGCGCACCCAAAATCGCTGCCGCCGCATTGACTGCCGAGACACCCGCGATAATTTCAAAATGCGGTCGTTTGTCTTCGGGCAAGTCAAGAATCATTTCGAGGACAAGCCCCGCCATGCCGTAAACGCCCGAATCGCCGCTTGAGACGACTGCAACGTTTTGACCGGCAAGAGTTTCTTCAATCGCCAAGTGACAACGTTCGACTTCCTGCATCATGGCTCGTCCGATAATTTTTTTCCCGCCGAGAATTTTTTCAATGAGTTTTATGTAAGTGTTGTAGCCCGCGACGACTTGAGCCTCTTCAATCGCCTTACGAGCTTTGGGCGTCATTTCATCAAGTCCGCCCGGTCCTATCCCGACCACTGAAATTTTTCCCATCTGAATCTTAACCCCTAATCACTAACCACTAACCATCGGAACATGTTGATAATCGAAACGCAACGGGTAGTTGAAACCCGGCCGTCACGGATGACGGCCGCCGGCGTTAAAAACAGGATGTTTTTACAGCCGGTTGAACGCCCCCGCGAGGTGCCCTTTCTTTTTGCTACTTTTTCTTTGGGCACGCAAAGAAAAAGTAGAAGAAAACTGCAAAGAAAAAGTAGAAGAAATTTTTTAAAAGCAATTTACCAACAGTCCCTAATCACTAACCACTTTCCTTGCTCCGACGAAACGCGGCTTCCAATATTCGTTGTCGAGGCTGTCAATCTTAACGCCTTTGCTTGACGAGGCATGAAGAAATTTTCCGTCGCCGATATAAATTCCGCAATGTGAGACGCCCGTCTCGTACGTCGTGAAAAAAACCAAATCGCCCGGCTTGAGCTGATTAATCTTTGCGGACTTGCCGAGATTGTATTGTTCATCTGCGAGGCGCGGAATGGTCAAGCCGTGCATTTTGAAAACGTATTGTATCAAGCCGGAACAGTCGAAGCCCGAAGGAGTCGTGCCGCCGAATACGTAAGGGATACCCATAAAAGTTTGTGCCGTTGCGACAATTTGCTTGCCTTGAGTGCCGCTGATAAAACTTCTTCCGAAAGGCGCGAGCGTCGTCGATTTTGTCGTATCAACATCTGTCGAAGTGACTTTGAGTTCGGGAAGTTTTCGTCCTTTCTTTTCTTTAGCTTTCTTCAAGGCGCGCCATGTGACGTTTGTGACAATTCCCGTGACGGAAATTTTGTTGTCGTGTTGGAAGGCGGCGACCGCACGTTCGGTCTCGTTGCCGTAAATCCCGTCGAGTTCGGTTATGTCGTAGCCGATAAGATAAAGTTTTTTCTGCAAAGTCAAAACATCGTTGCCGCGAGAATTCCGCGAGAGTGTCGGCGAGGCAAAAGTCGTGCCGGTCAATAGTGTTACGATTGCGGCGGCGGTTACTGCAATTTTAAATTTCATCGCATCTGCCTCCAAAATGCAATGCGTAATTTGTAATGCGTAGTGCGCAATTAAAACCAAAATCATTACGCATTAAGCATTGCGCATTGCACCCTAAACAAATTTAAATGAAAACTTTCGGTGCGGTCGGAGGTAGCCCGTCAAAAAAATTTCCTCGTCCAAAATGTGCGCCGCGATATTGACACGCCCGTCGGCAGGCAACACATCCTGAACTATTTGAACTTCGCCCGCATATCGACCGAAGTTTTCATTGTCAATCGTCACGTCCCCGAAGCTGCGTTCAATCGCCGGCTCTTCGGGAGGAATTTTTCCGCTGACTTCTTTAAAATATTGTCGACCTTCAATCGCCCGAATCACCGACTTTGCAATATCGGGGCGGCGTGTGAATTTGCGGCTCAAAATTTCTGCGGTAGTCAAGTCGTTGCTTAGAAGTTGAGCGTGAAAAACAATTTCGTCGCTTTGAATCGCGGCAACGGCTTGAAGTTCCTCTTTGGTTGGAGCACCGTCGCCGATAATTATGAAGTCGACGCCGAACGCCGCCAAAAATCTTGCGGAGAGGTCTGTCGAAAAATTTCTGCAGTCTTCGAGAGTTGGAAGCCCTTCGCGCAGAGGCAATCGACGTTTGCCGTCCTTGCTTGGAACGAACGCGCCGACTTCAATGCCCAAGTCGTGGAGGAGGCGATTTTGATTTTCGAAAAAGTAAGTGTCAAGCCCCGTATAAGGATGCGGATAAAAATTGTGGAGCGCGGAAATGTTTTCAAAGTTTGCGTCGAGGTCAAGCAGGTCGTCCAAAAATTTTTCCGAGACGGTTGAGGCATTGAGTTGGATTTTCCGCTTGCGACTAAGCTCAACGACTTTTTCCGCCGAGAAGCCGTCGTCGAGTCGAAGAGTTATCCCGTCGATGTCGTATTGCGAAAAATTTTCGGCGTTCACGTCGAGGATAATTTCGAAGCCGTTGGTTACGGCGGTTGTCAAAATATCCGTCAAGTCGTCAAAAAAATTTTCGGCATTCGACGTTTCGGGAATCTGCACGGAGGTAAATAATCGTTTGAAGCCGAGAGCCGCCGCCGCCTCAATCAGCGAAAGATTTTCTTCGCTTGAGTAGTCGAGCCCGGCGTAAATTGATATTCCGTTCTGCATAGCAAAATCTCCTTTGTCAGCTTTTAGCTTTCAGCTAACCACTAACAGCTATCAGCTAACCGCTCATTTATTCTTTTGATTCGGTCGCGGAGTTTGTCGTTGGTCGCTTGCACGCAAATCATCAAGTTGCCGCGCACTCTTCCGATTTTAATCATCGCCGCAGTCGTGAGCATGTTGAGTACCATCTTTGTGGCAGTGCCGGCCTTCATGCGTGTCGAGCCCGTCAAAGCCTCCGCGCCCGTCACGGGAGTTATCGCAATGTCGACGACTTGAGCCAAACCGGAATTTTCGACGCAAGAGACGCCGATTGTTTTCGCACCGATTTTTTTTGCGAAGTCGACGCCGCCCAAAACGTAAGGCGTCCTGCCCGAAGCCGTGATACCGACGAGAATATCCGCCGCGCAGAAATTTTTTTCGGACAAATTTTTTTCGGCAAGGCTGAAATTATCTTCCGCACCTTCGACGGCACGAATCAAAGCACCTTCGCCGCCCGCGATTAATCCTTGAACCATGTCGGGCGAAACACCGAAAGTCGGCGGGCATTCCGAAGCGTCCAAAACTCCGAGTCTTCCGGAAGTTCCCGCGCCGATATAAAATAATCTGCCGCCGCGTGAAAAACTTTCGGCAATCGCGTCGACAGCTTGAGCAATTTGCGGCAAGACACGTTCGACCGCCGTTGCAATTTTTTTATCCTCGTCGTTAATCAGCTTGACCATTTCGAGCGTTGAGCATTCGTCGATATGAGCCGTCGCGGGATTTATTTTCTCCGTTGTCAAGTCAGAAAAATTTTCCATGTCGCCACCTCAAGGAATAAAAATCAAATCGGCAATTTCGGGGTTGCCTTCGGCGATGTCCGTTTTAAATCTGTGGAGCGGTGCAAAAATCGGCGAACCCTTCAAGCGAAGTTTAAACCTCAAAAGCGTTTGCGAATTGCTTCCGAGCACGGGAATCCTCGTCAAAACGTAATTATCGGAATCATTTTCGGCAAGCCCGTAATCCTCGATAAAGCCTGCGCGGAACCCGACCTCTTTGGAAGTTTCTTCGGCGTCGATTGTGTACTTGCCTTCGGGGTAAGCGATAAACTTGGCGGGTTTTTTGAGAGCCCACTCAATCGCCTGCTTGGAGCCGTAAATTTCATTCCAGAGCTTGTCGCCCTTGAGCGTCGCAAGATTTTTGTAAGTCATTGTGTGGCTTTCAAAATCCATGAAGCCGCCCGCTTGCAACGCCCGAACAAAATCCCAACTCAAATAATCTTTCATGCCGATGTGATCCGTCACGATAAAGACCGTCGCCCGCATGTTGTACTTTTGCAGAAGCGGGAAGACATTTTTATAAATATCCTCGTGCCCGTCGTCGAAGGTCAGCACAATCGGATTTTTCGGCAAAGTCTTTCCACTCGCCCAAGCGTCAAGCAAATCGTCGGGCGCAATGACATGATAGCCGTTGTCGACCAAATATTTCAGCTGCGCCTCGAAGTCGGCAACCTTGAGCGTCGTCGGATTGGTGTCGGTGTCGCTCACGCGATGATAAAGCAAAATCGGAACGCCGTCCGCCGCACGCTCAAACAACCAAAAAATAAATCCCGCCGCCGCCAAGATGAGTATCAACATTGCAAGTAAAAATTTCTTCATGAATCCGAGCTTCTTTCAGTGAAAATTCATTTGATTAAATATATAACAAGCGGCGGGCAGTGTCAAGATAATTCGCGGGTTGTAAAAAGTTTTGCAGCGTGATAAACTTTGCGGGCAAGGAGGAATTTTTATGGATATTGACATCAGCAAAGTTAAATTCAATCAGCACGGGCTCGTTCCCGCGATTGTGCAAGAAGAAAGCGGACAAGTCCTCATGCTTGCCTACATGAACGAAGAATCACTCAAGAAAACGATTGAAACCGGCTACACGCATTTTTACAGCAGAAGTCGTCAAACGCTTTGGAAGAAGGGCGAGACCAGCGGCAACGTTCAGCAAGTCAAAGCACTCTACTACGACTGCGACGGCGATGCTCTCCTTGTCAAAGTTCATCAAACGGGCGTGGCTTGTCACACGGGAACTTACTCTTGCTTCAGCGGGCGCAGGCTCGACGAAAATAAAAATCTTCCCGCCGTCATTGATCAACCGCCCGAAGATTTATCGCTCGTCCTCTACGAATTGTATTCCGTTATCAAAGACAGGCAACGCCACCCCGTCGAAGGCTCCTACACGAATTATCTTTTCAACATGGGGCACGACAAAATTTTAAAGAAAGTCGGCGAGGAGGCTGTCGAAACCATCATTGCCTCGAAGAACGGCGTCGACGAAAAAATTTTATATGAGATGGGTGACCTGTGGTATCATTGCCTCGTTTTGTTGGCTTGGCACGGCATTAAGCCCGAAGAACTTTTCGCCGAACTTATGAATCGTCGTAAGGGCGGCAGCTATCACAAGTTCAACGGCAAGAGCGGCTCTCGACCCGCCGATTAAGCAATTAGGAATTAGGAATTAGGAATTAGGA
>JAFXTD010000021.1 GCA_017535925.1 Selenomonadaceae bacterium
ACAGGATGTTCATCCGCCGGACTAACGCCCTTTTCTTTTGCTACTTTTCTTTTGGGCGCAACAAAAGAAAAGTAGAAGAAAAAATAAAAATCATTGAAACGCTTAATCGAAACCGCCAATTTAATTTACCAACACACCCTAACCACTAACCACTAAGTTCGCCCGTCAATATACTACAACGCCGAATCGAAAACAACCCGCTTGAAAATTTGTTGGTAAATTTCTTTTAAAGTGGTCAGGTATCAGGGGTCAGGTATCAGGTTTCAGGGATTAGAATTCTAACAGCTAACAGCTGCTTTTAAATTTAACAACAGACTCTAATTTTGCTCCTGTCGACGTGTTTTAATTTGACATTGAAAGTTTCATTTGTTATAACGGGCTTGAATTTTTTTAAGGAGGTAACTCGATTGAAGTATCAGGAATTGGTATTCGCATTGCAGAAATTTTGGGCGGATAAGGGTTGCATATTGGCGGAGCCCTACGACGTGGAAAAAGGCGCGGGCACGATGAACCCGTTTACATTTTTGAGAGTGCTCGGTCCCGAACCTTGGAATGTGGCATATACGGAACCTTCGCGCAGACCGGCTGACGGTCGCTACGGAGACAATCCCAATCGCCTCTATCAACATCATCAACTGCAACTTATCATGAAACCTTCGCCCGACAACATCCAAGAGCTTTATCTGGACAGCCTCGCGGCTATCGGCATTGAAGCGGCTAAGCATGATATTCGTTTCGTTGAGGACAACTGGGAATCGCCTACACTTGGCGCGTGGGGTCTCGGTTGGGAAGTTTGGCTTGACGGCATGGAGATAACTCAATTCACTTACTTTCAGCAAGTAGGCAGCCAAGACGTTAAACCCGTTGCCGTCGAAATAACTTACGGGCTTGAACGTTTGGCAATGTATATTCAAGGCGTCGAAAATGTTTACGACGTCGAATGGGCGGAAGGCGTCACTTACGGCGATGTCTTCCACCAAAACGAATTCGAACAAACAAGTTACGCCTTCGACTTGAGTGACGAGGATTTGCTCTTTGAACTCTTCGACAAATACGAGGCGGAAGCTGTTCGGATTATCAAGCTCGGCTACGTTCACCCCGCCTACGATTATGTTTTGAAATGTTCGCACACTTTCAATCTGCTTGACGCAAGAGGCGCAATCAGTGTCAGTGAGCGGACGGCGTTTATCGGGCGCGTGAGGAAGTTGGCTCGCATGTGTGCCGAAGTTTATCTCAAGCAGCGTGAAAAACTCGGCTACCCGTTGCTGAAAAAATCTGCGGAGGTGAATGCGTAATGGACACGAAAACTTTATTGCTTGAAATCGGTACGGAAGAAATCCCCGCGCACGCCGGGCCCGGCATTTTGAATCAGCTGAAAACTTTGGCGGAAAAATCTTTTTCGGAGGCGCGTATCACTTTCGGAAAAATTCAAACACTCGGCACGCCGCGCAGGTTGTCTTTGCTGATTGAAGACGTTGCAACCAAGGCGGCTGACGTTGAAACGGAAAAGCGCGGGCCTTCGACAAAGATAGCCTTCGACAAAGACGGCAAGCCCTCGAAAGCGGCGATAGGTTTTGCTCGCGGACAGAAGGTCAAGCCTGAAGATTTAATCTCTCGTGACGGCTACGTTTACGCCGTGATTCGCGAACAGGGAAAATCTTCCGCCGAAATTTTCAAGACGCTCCTTCCCAAAATCATTTGCGATTTGAACTTCCCGAACAACATGCGCTGGGGCAATTTGGATTTCAAATTCATTCGTCCGTTGAGGTGGCTTGTCGCGCTTTTCGGCGAAGAAATTATCCCGTTTGAAGTCGCCGGCGTTCAAAGCGGCAGAATTTCTCGCGGTCACAGATTTTTAACAATTAGGAATGAGGAATTAGGAATTAGGAATGGTTTGAAGCGCGGAGAATTTGAAATTGCAAATGCCTCCGATTACGTCGAGGCTTGCGAAAAAAATTTTGTTATCGTCGACCAAAACCGTCGCCGCGAAATAATAACCGCGCAGATTAAAGAAGTTGCCTCGTCGAAAGGCGGCGTTGCAGAAATTACCGACGACTTGTTGGAAGAGGTTTTGTATCTTGTCGAATATCCGACGGCACTTGCGGGTTCTTTCGAGGAAAAATATTTGAAACTGCCCGCCGAAGCCGTGATAACTCCCATGCGCGACCACCAACGCTATTTCCCCGTCAAGACTATCGGCGGAAGATTGATGCCGCTTTTCATAACGATTCGCAACGGCGGCAAAGATTATATCGACATCGTTCAACACGGCAACGAACGCGTTTTGAAAGCTCGTTTGGAGGACGCGCAGTTTTTCTTCAACGAGGACAGGAGAAAATCCCTCGACGCTCACCGCGAAAAACTTAAGACCGTCGTTTTTCAAGAGGGGCTCGGCTCGGTTTATGAAAAGAGCGAACGCCTCGTTAAGCTTGTCGAAAAAATTTCCGCAATGCTCGGCGTCGACGCAACCAATTCGATTCGTGCGGCGGAACTTTGCAAAGCCGACCTCGTCACGGGCATGGTCACCGAATTCACGGAATTGCAAGGCGTCATGGGTCGCGAATATGCAAAACTCGACGGCGAGGAAGCTGAAGTCTGCGCGGCGATTGACGAACACTACATGCCGCGCTTTGCAGGGGACGCTCAACCGAAAACGACTGCCGGAAAAATTTTGAGCCTCGCCGATAAAATTGACAACATCGTTGCAACCTTCAGCAGAGGCTTGGTGCCGACAGGTTCGCAAGACCCGTTTGCTCTGCGCCGTCAAGCTTTGGGTATCGTCAATCTTTTGAGCGGTGCGCGTTGGTCGTTGTCGATTAGCGAAGTCGTCGAAGTCTCAATGGATTTGCTCAAGATTACCGATAAAGTCGGTCGCGAAAAAATTCAGCAGGAAGTCGCCGATTTCATGCGCCTGCGTGTCAAAAATGTTTTGAGCGGCTCGACACGCTATGACGTTATCGACGCGGTGATTGACGACGTTGACGATATTTTTGCAGTCACTTTGAAGGCGGCGGCTCTCGAACAATTCCTCGCTGCGCCCGATTCGACGAAAATAATTCAATCGTTCGTGCGCGTCGGCAACCTTGCAAAGAAAGCCGAATCAACCGAACTCAACGCGGAACTCTTCACACTCGACGCGGAAAAAGTTTTGCACGGAGCATTCGCGGCGATAAAAGTTGCGGCGGACGAACTTATTGCCAAGAAGGATTTTCTCGGAGCACTCGACGTGTTGAAGAAACTTTCCACGCCGATTGATTCTTTCTTCGATTCGGTCATGGTCATGGACGAAAATTTAACCGTTCGCAAAAATCGGCTCGCGCTGTTGAAGTCGATAGACAACCTGCTTGC
Organism: Selenomonadaceae bacterium; assembly: GCA_017535925.1. Lineage (GTDB taxonomy): Bacteria > Bacillota > Negativicutes > Selenomonadales > Selenomonadaceae > Quinella. Next base: position 3,349 of record JAFXTD010000021.1, read on the forward strand.
AAAAATCGCTGACTTCGGAAAAATCGTCCAATAGGAGAAAACCTTTCATGGATGAGCAAATCAAAATTGCACCGCGTTCGTTTAACTTTTTGGAACTCGACGAAATGCGCGGCATCCTCACGAAGCGGAGCTTGCGCAGAGAAAAACTTATCACGGAAATTCAGTGGTACCTCAAACTTCCCAAGCAACTTCATTACCTCGCGCCGCGCATTTTCAACTATTCCTTATACATCGACAAGCCGTATATACAAATGGAATTCTACGGCTATCGAACGCTGCACGAAATATTTTTACACGACGAATTATCCCGCTCGACTTGCGAAAAAATTTTCCGAAGGCTGCTTTTCATTGCGGAAGACATGCAGGCTTGCAAACTTCAATGCGATAAAAAAATTGCTCAAGCCGCCGTCCGGTCTATGTGCGTCGATAAAACTTTGCAGCGTTTGGACAGGCTCAAAGGGAACGACGACTTCAAAAATTTTTTCACGCAGAAAATTATCATCAACGGCAAGTCTTATCCTTCGCTGAACGAAATAATTTCTTTGTTGCCCGATATGGTTGCCCGCCTGCTCTTTGAAAACGTTGAAGAATATTTTTCGGTTATTCACGGCGATTTGTGCCTCCCGAATATTTTGATTGAGGAGGAGCATAAATTTTTGCGGCTTATTGACCCTCGCGGAAAATTCGGAGACTTCGACATATACGGCGACCGGCGTTACGACTTGGCGAAACTTCTTCATTCGCTGGAGGGCAATTACGATTTCATAATCGCTGACAAATTCGAGGCAAGCGTTCGAGGTGCGGCGATTGATTACGAATTTAAGCTTGACTTCGCGGAGGCTGAAGAAATTTTTTTCGAGGTCTTCAAGGAGCAATTAAAAGACTTGCCCGCCTTGAGATTGATTGAGGCGACGCTTTTTTTGAGCATGATTCCGTTGCACGCCGATTCTTTGAGCCGACAGCAAGTCATGTTGGCGCGGGGCGTCGAGTTGTTTGAATCCGTATTGGAGGAGCCGAAATGAATATTGTGATAACTATGGCGGGGCTCGGCTTGCGCTTTCGCGAGGCGGGCTACACCGTTCCGAAATATCAAATCGAAGTTCGCGACAAAACTCTTTTCGAGTGGTCAATGTCGAGCTTGGAAAATTTTTTCGGCGAACCGTTTATCTTTATCGTTCGCAAAGCTGACAACGCGACCGATTTTATCAAGAAGTCCTGCGCGAAATTGGGCATTGACGGAAAAATTATCGAGCTTGAGAAATTGACACGCGGGCAGGCTGAAACAGCAATGTTCGCGGAAAAATTTTGGCTTGAAGACGAGCCGCTCTTGATTTACAACATCGACACCTACGTCGAGCCGGGACAACTCAAAACGGAAGTCATTCGCGGCGAAGGATTTATTCCTTGCTTCGAGGCGGCGGGCACCCATTGGAGTTTCGTTAAGCTTGACGACAGCGGCAAAGCGATTGAAGTCCGCGAGAAGCAACGCATTTCAAATCATTGTTCAATCGGCGCGTATTATTTCAAGTCCGCGAAACTTTATGCCGACCTCTACAAAAATTTTTACGTCAACGATTCGGGGCGTGTCGAACAATACATTGCTCCGATTTACAATCTTTTAATCAAGCGGGGCGCGGCGGTTTACATTCAAGACATCCCCTCCGAATTCGTTCATGTGCTCGGCACACCCGCTGAAGTAAAAATTTTCGGAGGGTGCGGCAATGGTTGATACGGATAAAATTCATCGTATAGCTAAACTCCTCATAAAAATTCCGAACGACTTCGACAACGTCTATGTGATACATGACAGGCTTTTTGTTGCAGAGCCGGCAGCACTTTTTCGACGGCTGAAAATTCCGGTTGCAGCGATAATGTCTGATACGGCGGCAGAAAAAGAACTTTGGGGATTTCCCATCGTCAAAACGGCAGAGGCATCTGCAAACTTCAACGAACGCACCGCTTTAATCATTCTTTCCAAAAAACCCGTGCCGCTCATTCAAACGACTTTTGATTTCGCGGTAAGAGGCAAGATGTTAACTGTCCCTGCGTTCGTCATGACAAACGAAGAAGCTGTGGCGATTTATTCCTGCGTGATGGTGCAAAGATTTATCGACATGTATAAGGAGGACGGTATCACTGACGTAACAAAAACTCCGTCTGCACTTGCGCAAAGATTTGCTTGCGGTCTGACAACTTTTTTGCATCCTCACTTTCAAAATTTTAAATATCAACTTTGGGACAGGCGCGAACATTTTAAACCGACTTACGACTTCGACGACGCGGCGATTGTCATTCAAGGTCCGATTGCCTACGACAACAATTACACCGTCGAAACCTTCAAGCTCTATCGTTTGATTTATCCGAACGTGCCGATTGTCGTTTCCACTTGGAAGGGCGAGGCGACAAATGATTTTCGCAAAGCGTGCCGAGAAAATTCAATCGTCCTTTTGGAAAACGAAATGCCTCAAGAGCGCGGGGCTTTCAACGTGAACCTGCAACTCAAAAGTTCTTTGCAAGGTGTCAAGTTTATTCAAGAGCACACGTCGGCAAAATTCGTGCTCAAGACTCGAACAGACCAACGCATTAACCGTTTCGATTTCTTGGTGCACTTCAAAAATCTGCTTGAGACTTTTCCGCCCAAAGACGACAAACTTCACAAGCGAATCATTTTCCTTAGTGTTGTCAACTTGACGCAGTTCCCTTTTTATTATCAGGATTATCTTTCGTTCGGGCACGTCGAGGATATTTCGAAGCTCTACGGCATACCGTTTCACAGCGAGCCCGGCGAAATGACATATACGGCTAAAAATTATCGCCGTATGATTAAAATTAGGGGCAAGGTTCTTTCGAATCGTTATTCGTTGGATTATGATTCGGCTTTCGCGAAAAATCCAAACGCTTGCAAAGCTAAAAGGTGGGCGCGCAAATTTTGTTTTCCGGAAATGTATATCTCAAAGACTTTTTACGAGCAGCACATCGCTCCGATTGACGAGACCAAACTTCCGGAAACAAGTTGGAAATTTGCCGCAGAGTACCTCATACTTATTGACCCCGAAGCAATTCTTGCCGATTGGCCGAAATATGAAAATACGCGTTATAAAGCTTTCACCAATTCGGGAAGGCACAGCGCATTTTCCCGTTGGCTGGACATGTACAGAAATTTCAAGGCGAATTTGATTTAAAAATTTTTCGGAGGAAGCGATAATGTTTGACACGGATAAAATTCATCGAATAGCCAAACTCCTCATGAAAATCCCGAACGAATTCGACAACGTCTACGTGATACATGACGGACTTTTTGTTGCAGAATCGGCGGCACTTTTTCGGCGGCTGAAAATTCCGGTTGCAGCGATAATGTCTGATACGGCGGCAGAAAAAGAACTTTGGGGCTTCCCCGTCGTCAAAACGGTAGCGGCGTCTGCAAACTTCAACGAGCGCACGGCTTTAATCATCCTCTCAAAAAAACCCGTGCCGCTCATTCAAACGACTTTTGATTTTACAATACGGGGGGGGGTGATTACTGTCCCCGCGTTTGTCATGACCAACGAAGAAGCCGCGGCGATTTATGACCGTTTGATTCTGAAAGGATTTATCGACATGTATGCGGCGGACGGCATCACTGACGTAACAAAAACTCCGTCTGCACTTGCCCAACGATTTGCTCGAGGTCTGACAACTTTTTTGCACCCGAACTTTCAAGATTTTAAATATCAACTTTGGGACAGGCGCGAACATTTTAAACCGACTTACGACTTCGACGACACGGCGATTGTGATTCAAGGTCCGATTGCTTACGACAATAATTACACTGTCGAAACTTTTAAATTCTATCGCTCAATTTATCCGAATGCGCCGATTGTCGTTTCCACTTGGAAGGGCGAGGCGACAAATGATTTTCGCAAAGCGTGCCGAGAAAATTCAATCGTCCTTTTGGAAAACGAAATGCCGAAAGAACGCGGATTGCTCAACGAAAACATGCAAATCAGAAGCTCGTATCAGGGCGTCAAATACCTCAGAGAAAATACCGGCGTAAAATTCGTGCTCAAGACTCGGACAGACCAACGCATTAACCGCTGTGAGTTTTTGGTTTACTTCAAAAATTTGTTAGAGACTTTCCCGCCAAACGGAGACAAACTTAATCTAAGAATAATTTTTCTCAACTCACCTGTTTCAAAGTTCTGGCCTTTTTATATCAACGATTTTCTGGCGTTCGGGCACGTCGAGGATATTTTCAAACTCTATGACATACCGCTTCATTACGATTCCGGAGAAATAGCGTATGCCATAAAACATGTACGGCGAAGATTTAAAATACGAGCGATCTTGCGTAATCCGAAATATCTCTTTGATTATAATTCCGTGACCGAGCAAAATCACAAACTTTATAAATTAAACAAGATGATTAACCGTTGGAGCTGGGCAGAAGTTTACATTGCAAGAACTTTTTATGAAAAACACATTGCGCCCATTGACGAGAACAAACTTCTTGAAACGAATTGGAAATTTATTCATGATTATCTGATTTTGATTGACCTTGAGGCAATTCTTTGGGATTGGGCAAAATATGAAGATAGACGTTACGTCTACAGCTATTTTAACGAATCTAATTTTGCTTTTGGGCATTGGCTGGACATGTACAGAAATTTCAAGATTGATTGGGTTTGATTAAAAGCTTGCAGGAAGTTTTAACGCCGCGTCGAATTTGCCAATAAAAATAAGCGCGATAAATTCAAAAGGAAGAATGACTATGAACACAAATTTATTCCAAATCGGCGAAGACTCTCCGCTTGGTCGAATCAAAACTTATTTTGACGCTTTGCAAAATTCTGCGGACGAATATCTTTTCGTAATGGACGTGAGCACGGGGCAGGTTATGTTGTCCAAAAATTTCGTGCGCGATTTCAACTTCCCCGACAGCCTCGTCGAAGATTTTGCAACAATCCTTACGCCGTTTATCTGGTATGACGACCGTGAAATTTTGGAATCGGCGATGAGTGAACTTGATTCGGCAACACCCGGCGTCGAAATTTTTGGTGAGTTCCGCATGCTCAATCGCAACGGCGAATACGGCTGGGTTAATCTGCGCATGACGGCAGGCGCGGACGAATTCGGTCAGCCCGAACTTGTTGCCGGCGTGATTGCCCGCATGGATTTGAAATTAAAAGCCGATTACGTGACGGGGCTTCTCAATCGCAATGCTTTCTACGTCGACTTGATGAAAGAACTCAACAGCTCGCCCGATGCTCGCGGCGCAGTGGTTTTCGTCGGGCTTGATAACTTCCAACTCATCACCGAAACTTACGGCTACGAATTCGGCGATAACGCCTTGAAACAACTCGCGCAAGACATTACAAATATTTTGCCGCCCGATATCCGCCTCTACAAAATGGATAATGACATGTTCGCCTTCTACGTCTCGGACGTTTATCCCGAAGAGCTTGAAATTATTTTCTCAAGCATTCAGCTTTGCATGCGCGAAATTCGCAACATTGAAGATACGATTTTCTGCACGGCTTCGGGAGGCGCGGCGTTCTATCCCGACGACGCAGACGACGTTGTTAATGTGACACGTTATGCCGAAGTCGCGCTTGAGTTTGCTCGCCAAAAAGGCAAAGACCAAATCGCTTTCTTCAACAGCGAATACTACGAACGTTGGCGTTACGATATCGGCATGCAAAACCTCATGCAGAATTCGATTGCTCGCGGTTGCGAAGATTTCTTCCTTTGTTATCAACCTCAAGTCGATGCCAAAGACGGCAAGCTCGTCGGCGCGGAGGCTCTTCTTCGCTGGTACGACAAAGACGGTTCGGTTGTCGCGCCCATGCAATTTATTCCGCTACTTGAGCGTTCGCGCATGATTATTCCCGTCGGTCACTGGATTATCGAAAACGCGGTCAAGACCGTCAAGAAGTGGGAAAAGTTTATGCCGAACTTTGAGATAAGCGTGAACATTTCCCTCTATCAGTTGGAAGAGCACATGTTCTATGATTTCGTCAAGGATTGCATCGACCGCTATCAAGTCAATCCTCGCAACTTGGTTTTTGAATTGACGGAGAGCAATAAGGTTTACGATTGGGATTTCGTCAACAAGCAGTTCCAAGCTTTTCACGAGCTGGGAATTAAAATCGCAATGGACGATTTCGGCATGGGCTATGCAAACCTCGCCTTCCTTAAAAATTTCAAATGCAACCAGATTAAAATCGACCGTTTCTTCGTCGAAGACCTTATCAACAGCGAATACGACCGCGAAATTATCAAGCACGTTATCATGATGTGCCACGCGGTCGGCATGGAAGTTGTTATCGAAGGCGTCGAGGACGAGCCCACTTATATTTTCCTGCGCGACGTTTGCGGCGCGGATATTATTCAAGGATTCTACTTCGGCTATCCCGAAACCGAAGATGTTTTTGTCAAGCGTTTTGAAAAGTAGTAAGGAGTGGTTGCCATGAAGTTTAAAGGCTTAACGGCTCTCATTTGCGGCGCGATATTGTTGAGCTCGTCGTTGTGCTTTGCGACGGTCGACGGCGGAAAAATTGCGCTCGGAGGAATTTCGCCGGGCATGAGTGAACAAGATTTGCTTAACGCTTTCGGTCAGCCCGTTTATCGTGACGGCGACGATTGGACTTATCAAAATTTCCAAGTCGAAGTCGAACGCGGCATTGTCGAAAAAATTTCCACGCGCACGGAGGCAATCACGACCCCCAACAGTGTCCGCGTAGGGCAGGCGGCAGATGTTTTGAATTCGACGTTCGGCGCGGCGGACAAAGTCGATTATGAAAGCGACGGCGTCGAGTACGAATACTACAGCAACGACCGCACGAAAAAGATTGAGTTCAAAGTTGTCAACGGCGTTATCGCGAAAATCACCTGCAAGATAAACGATTGATCCGATAAAATAATTTAAGGCAGTTAAGCCGACGATTTAACCCAAAGCCCTCCCTGCAGGAGGGTTAATTTTTAATCACTGAAACGAGATAAATATCTTATAAAATTTTTCACGGTTTTACTTTCAACACACCCGAAATTTACACACGATGTAAGGAGGAAGTTTTTTAAATGATAGTAGTAATGAAACCCGGCTCCACTCAAGAAAATTTATCGGCAGTCGTCAAGAAGATTGAGGCAGCCGGACTTCGTACGCACCTTTCCAAAGGCGAGGAAGTTACAATCGTCGGCGTTATCGGTGACAAAAAAATTATCGCCAATCTTGAATTGCAGATGATGGCGGGCGTCGAAAAAACCGTTCGCATAACCGAAAAATACAAACTTGTCAGCCGCGACTTCCACCCCGAAGATACGATAATTGACGCGGGCGGCGTGAAAATCGGCGGCAATGAAATCGTCGTTATGGCGGGTCCTTGTGCCGTCGAAAGTCTTGACCAACTGCGCGAGGCTGCCCAAGCCGTCAAAGCTTGCGGCGCGAAATTTTTAAGAGGCGGTGCCTTCAAGCCAAGAACTTCGCCGTATGATTTTCAAGGCTTCGGTGTGGACGGCTTGAAACTTTTGCGCAAGGTCGCCGACGAATTTAATCTGCTCGTCGTCACGGAGATTGTCGACAAAGATGACATTGAAACTTTTTGCAACTACGCCGATATCCTCCAAGTCGGCGCGAGGAACATGCAGAACTTCCAAATGCTCAAGGCTCTGGGCAAATGCAAGAAACCGATTCTTTTGAAGCGCGGGCTTTCGGCTACGATTTCGGAATGGCTCAACGCTGCCGAATACATCATGAGCGGCGGCAACGAGCAAGTCATTTTCTGCGAACGCGGAATCAGAACTTACGAAACTTTCACGCGCAACACGCTTGACTTGTCGGCAGTGGCGGCTGTCAAAGAGCTGTCACATCTGCCGATAGTCGTCGACCCCAGTCACGGCACGGGGCGTTGGAAAATGGTTGCGCCAATGGCAAGAGCGGCAATCGCGGCGGGTGCTGACGGCTTGATTGTTGAAGTGCATCCTCATCCCGAAAAGGCACTTTCCGACGGCGACCAATCCCTCACGCCCGCAGCCTTCAAAGAACTCATGGGCAACCTCGACGGCATTGCAAAAGTTATGGGACGAACGATTTAAATTAGGAATTAGGAATTAGGAATGAGGAATTGGGAATGGAAAATTTGAAACCTGAAATCCGAAACCTAAAACTTAAGCTTGCGATTATCGGCGTCGGATTAATCGGCGGCTCGTTGGGCTTATGCCTCAAAGATAAACTCGGCGACAAAATTTTTATAACGGGCTTGTGTTGTTCGGAAAAATCAATGCGGCGTTCAATGGAACTCGGCGCAGTCGACTTGGCAACGTCGGATTTGGAAACGGTCGTCGGCGACGCTGACATAATTTATTTGAGCCCGCCCGTCTTGCAGATTGTCCCGATGGTTAAAAAAATTTTGCCCTTCTTGAAAAGCGGAGCAATCCTCACTGACGCGGGCAGCACAAAGCAATTCATTTGGCAGGAGCTGAAAAAATTTCTTCCGCCCGATATTTTTTACGTCGCGGGGCACCCAATGACCGGTCGTGAAAAATCCGGCGTCGAGGCAGCGGATAAAAATCTTTTCAAGGGCAAGGCATATGTTATCGCCGAAGACACCGGCACGCCTCCCGAAGTTATGGAAAAATTGATGAGCGTCCTGCGCTTGACCGAAGCAAATTTTTTGACAATCGACATTGCCAAGCACGACCGATGCGCCTCGATTATAAGTCACGTTCCACATTTGGCGGCGGCGGCTCTCGTGACTTTGCTGAACGACGCGGGCGACGACCTCGACTCGTGCTTGAAACTCGTTGGCGGCGGTTTCAAGGACACGACGCGAATTGCCAGCTCAAATGCCGATATGTGGGCGGATATTTGCATGACGAACGGCGACGCCATTTCAAATCATCTGCGCGACTTGCAAAATATTCTCGGCAATGTAATATCGGCGATTGAAAATCACGACAGGCAAGCCGTCCACGATTACTTTGCCAAGTCCAAAGCTCGCCGCGACAAAATCCTTGAGACAATCACTTTCGACCCGAACTGAAATATTTTTTCGAAAGCAAAAGACCTCTTCCAAAATCGGAGGAGGTCTTTTTAATTTGAAAGTACTCTTCGCAAAAAAAGCCGCCCCAAAATTTTTTCGAGGCGACCAAAAATTTTTTATGTCAGAAATTATTTATACGTGAATTCGCCGAGAGCCCAGACCTTGCCGGAAATTCTTTGAATAGGTTTATCGGCAGAGAATTCGAGCACGGGCGCAACGTCCTCTTCCGGATAGACGAGGAGGCTGCAAGCTTCTTCGCCGTTTTGGAGGAAGAGTTCGATAACGGATTTGTCGACGAAGAGGCGGAAGTTGAGTTCCAAATTTGTGAAGAGTTTGAATTTGCGAATGCCGATATTAACGTCGGTGTTCTTGCCGTCATTGAACGGGCGAATGCCTTTGCCGCCGAGTTTCATGCCGTTGCGGTCGAGAGTGATGATTTGAGTATCGCGGTCGTATTTAATGACGAATTTTTCTTCGCCCCATTTGACGGCGACTTCAGCCTTGCGAGCCGCGCCGAAGGTGATTGTGATTTCGGATTCGGAACCGTCCGGCAAATTAATGGGAGTACTTTGCACATTGGAAACGTCAACATCGGTGCGTTCTTTGCGAAGGGCTTCCATCTCTTTGACGGGCTGACTGCGGACTTTGCCTTGATGAATTGTGAGTTCACGAGGCATTGTCAAAGAATAAAGCCAACCGTCCTCTGCGGATTCGACTGTGTCGGTGAGGTCGGGCATACCAACCCAACCAATCATGATGTGGCGAGCTTCATTTGCGAAGACCTGCGGAGAATAGAAATCAAAGCCCTTGTCGAGTTCATGGAATTTGCCGTGAATCATGTCGAGGCTGTCAACGGAAAAGTGACCGATAAAGTAGCCGGCGAGGCAGTGATTCTGATATTTGAGTTCCTCGTGCTTGACGCCTTGCGGGCAGACAATGAGAACGTCCATATCTTCAAACTGCAAGAGGTTGGGGCATTCCCACATGTAGCCGAAATCGTAGTAATCGGTTTTGACTTCGCCGAGCAATTCCCAGCCGCCTTCGGGTTTTTCCTTGTAAATGAGGACTGCGCCGTTTGTCGGGCGGGAACTTTTTGAGGGGTCACTCATGCGTTGAGCCGCCATTGCGAAATAGCGAACGCCGTTGCGATAGAAGAAGTTGGGATCTCTGAAATGGGCGGTGTAACCTTCGGGATTGCCGTAAACTTGAATTTCATCCAACTGAATGGAGCCGTCGTCCAACATGGTGCCGAAACGCTGTGCAACCGTGCGCAAATAATTTTCGTCGCGGGCGTTGCAGGTGTAGAAGACACGAACCTTGCCGTCCTCGACGAAGCCGCAACCGCTGTGGCAACCGTCTTTGTCGTGTTCGTCACGCGGCCAAAGAGAGAGTTCAGGCATTGTGTAGTTGATAAAATCTTTTGTCGCGGTGTGCATCCAAGATTTATTCTTGTGCCATTGCTTGTTTTCGGGAACGGGATTCCATTGGCAGAAGATGTGATAGGTACCGTTGCAGTTGCAAAGACCGTTCGGGTCGCTTATCAGCGAATGGGGCGCGTCGATATGGAAGTGATTGTGCCAGCGGGTCGTGTAGGGAATTTCTCCGCGAACGCGTTCGTCAACTGCTTGCTTGTTGAACTTGGCCTTGATAGCCTCCAAGGTTTCACCGGATTTTTTTGCCATAAAAACTCCTCCTTAATTTTTTAATAAAGAAATAATCACCGTGACGACCATAGCTCCGATAGCCGCCATAGAAGTTATTGCCAAGTTGCGAACGTGCTTGCCCATGTCGCTGATACTGTTCTGCATATTGGAAATACTCGTCCGAATTTCGCGAATGTCTTCTGCACGTTGATTGTCGCGGTCGCGCATTTCCTTCATGAACATATTAAACTTTGCGTCTTGCAAGGCTAACTTCGTTTGGACTTCCGAATTGATTCGTTCTTGTTCTGTCATGATAATCATCTCCCCTCAATTTCTCAACAAAGAGATAATCACCGTGACGACCATAGCTCCGATAGCCGCCATAGAAGTTATTGCCAAGTTGCGAACGTGCTTGCCCATGTCGCTGATACTGTTGCGAATTTCGCGAATATCTTCCGTTCGCATTTCATTTTGTTGACGCATTTCGGTTTTGAAGTCGCGCATTTCCTCAACGAACGCATTAAACTTCGCGTCTTGCAAGGCTAACTTCGTTTGGACTTCCGAATTGATTCGTTCTTGTTCCGTCATGATGAACACCTCCAAATTTATTTAAAAACAACCGCGCCCGTATGAAATTTTCAAAACCAAACGAGCGCGGCAATGTTTCTAAATCAGAGGCGTGTGAAATTTTATTCGTCGTGTTTAAAGAGCGTGTAAGTCAAAGCGAAACCGACCGCGAAGGCGATTATGTTGACGATAATGTATTGGAGAATCTGACCGTTCATGTAAAGGAGCATGCCGGGCAGAACCGTGATACCCATGCCTGTACCGGCAAGACCGAGGAAGCTGGAAACAGCACCGCCAGCCGCGCCGCCGACGCAACCGAACATGAAGGGCTTCATGAGACGGAGGTTAATACCGAAGATAGCCGGCTCGGTGATTCCCAAGAACGCCGGAACAGTCGAGGAGATGTAAAGAGCACGTTTACGCGGGTCTTGAGTTTTGAGCGAAACTGCCAATGCCGCGCCACCTTGAGCGATCGTCGCGCAAGTGATAATTGCGTTGAAGGGGTCGGAGCCTTGAGTGGAGAGGAGGTAAATTTCCAAAGCACTGAAGACGTGGTGGACACCGAAGATAACGATAACCTGTTGCAAGCCGCCGATAATCAAACCGCCGACGACAGGAATCGTCAAGAAGTTTTGAACCGCGCCGAAGACGATGGATTCCAAACCGTGCATGATAGGACCGACTACCAAGAAGCCGAGAGCCATCGAGACGGTCAAGGTGAGGAACGGAGTAACGATAAGGTCAATCATATCGGGAATAAAAGTTTTCAAGAATTGCTGGAATTTAGCTGCGAAGATACCGAGAACGAGTGCCGGAAGAACAGAGCCTTGATAGCCGACGAGCGGAATTGTCACAAAGCCCAAATCGAGCGGGATAGGAGTTTTGCCGGCGTATTCGGGTAAAGCGGAAGCCTCAACCCATGTGAGACCTTTTTCCGCGATTTCAGCTGCCGAACCACCGACGACATAAGCGTTAGGCAAACCGGGGAAAACGAGCATCAAACCTAAAACGATACCGATAACAGCTGTGCCGCCGAATTTGTTCATCGTCGACCAGCAGACCAATGCAGGCAAAAATGCAAACGCCGTATCAGTCAAAACTTGCGTCATTAATAAGAAGTTGGGATCCCATTCGCTGCCCATAGAAAGTATGGCACCGCGGCAACCCATGAAAAGACCTGTTGCAACGAGGACGGGGATAATCGGAACGAAAACGTCGCCGAGTGTACGAGAAATTTTTTGCATCAAGCTCATTTCGGCATAAGCAGCCTCTTTACCGCCGCCGCCCGCAAGTGCAGGTTTAAGCTTGATAAATTCCTCCGTGACTTTGTCGACGAAGCCCGTGCCGCAGATAATTTGATACTGTTGAGCCGCGAAGAATTGTCCTTTGACGCCTTCGATGTTCTCGATTTTTTTCTCCTGAATCTTGGACTTGTCGTTGACGATAAGGCGAAGACGTGTCGCGCAGTGTTCAGCTGTGCGGACGTTATCGGGACCGCCGACGTAATGCATAATCGACTTCGCAACGCGTTCCGCATCGGGCAATCCCGCAAACTGCTTAATGACATCGTCGTCGTCAACGGGACCGGCAGAGGCTGCTTCTTCTTCTGCCGCAGCTTTAGCCGTGACTTCCTGCCCGTCGAGTTCGACCGTGATGTCGCCGAAGTCTGCATGATTCGTGACGACAACCGGCGTCGTGGTTTCGTAGCCCGCCTTCTTGATTGCTTCCGGGCTGAATTCGAGCAAGAGCTGACCGCGTTTAATTTTGTCGCCCGCTTCTGCTTTCGGCGTGAAACCTTCGCCGTTCATTTTGACGGTGTCCATGCCGACGTGAATCAGCAATTCGATACCGTCATCCGATTTGAGACCGATAGCGTGACCTGTCGGGAAGAAGACCGTAATTTCACCATCGAAAGGCGAAAAAACTTGCCCCTTCGGATCTTGGACGGCCACGCCGCGTCCCATTGCGCCGCTCGCGAAAACGGGGTCGTTGATTGAATTCAACGGAACCAATTTACCGTTCAGCGGGCTGCTTATTCGGATGTCTTTTGCCATAAAAAAACCACACCCCTCTAAAAAAATAACCCACAATAATTTAATTGGTTGAAACACCTTCAACATTATACTTTTAGAAACTTTTAACGTCAACGCCCAAAAATTTTTTTCTTACAAAGTTTGTTACAGCAAAAAAAATCTTCCGCCGAAAACGGAAGGAGTCGAGGAAAAATTTTTTAAAGCGCGGTGATAACCCAGAGATAATTTTTCGCGGCAAGCTCGTCGACTTTTTCAATCTGCGCGGGCGTGAGCTTGGAGTTGATGTAAAGTTTGGGCGTCCTTCTGTAGAGCGGAACTTTGCGGGCGATAAGTCCGTGCGTCTTGAGAAAATCCATTGCCTCTGCCTCGTCTTGCAATGACTCGTCGGAAATTTTATCGCCGAAAACATCTTCATACATTTTTTTTGTCTCGTTGTAAATCACGGGAGCCTCTGCCTCGCCGTAGAGAGCCGCCGCCACTTCCGTGAAATATTTTTTCTGCGTGAAGTCGGAGGTTATCAAACAGCCGCCGTGCTTTTTCAAAACGTCGCGGAGGTTGTCGAACATTTGAGCGCGAACCTCGTCGGTAAGATAAATAATCACGCCCTGTTCGATAATGCAAAGTTCGCCTTTAAGTTTGTCCGCGCTCGCCATCATTCCGGCTTTGTCTTGGAGCCAAAACGCATTGTACTCAACATTTTTTATCGCCTTCTTGCTGCCGAATTCTTCAAGGCACCAATCGCCGAGAAGACAAACCGTTTGCAATTCGCCGACAATGACATTATGCCCCGCGTCGCCCAGAAGCATCGGGCGCGGCGAAAGACTGCAAGCCAAATCCATGACGTTTTTATAATTTTGTTCGCGGACGTATTCCATTGCGGCGTGCATGTTCAATTCCTGATAAAGCGCGTTCGTCAATTCGATTCGTTCAAAGTCGTTCAAGTTGTCGGCAGTGAAGAAGACGGGGCGGTCAATCAGTTTCAAAAATTTTTGCGCTTCGGGAATGCCTGCCGCTGCCAGCCATTGCAACTTGACTTGCGCGGAATACTCGACCATTTCAAATTCCGCTGCCCGCGCCGTCGTCGTCAACATCAACGCGAACATTATCACGGCTAAAAATTTTTTCATTGGCAACACCTCATTTAAACTCGACAAACTCATTTATATTCGCGCCGCCCTTGGTCATGGGTTCGACGAAACTCCGCCAAACGTTCAAGACTATGACGCGAGGATTTTCCGTGTCTTCGAGGGCTTTGTTCAAGGCGTGAGCAAAATCTTCCTGCGTCGAGACCGCCTCCGCCTTTATGCCGAAACTTTGAGCGTAAGCAACGTAATCCGGCTGATAATCAAATTCGCAGGCAATGAATCGCTCCTTGTAAAAAACTTTTTGCAGTTGGCGAATCATGCCGAGACTTGTGTTGTTGACAATCAGAGAAATTATCGGAAGCTTGAGGCGGGCGATTGTGTAGTATTCGTTGCCCGTCATTTTAATTCCGCCGTCGCCGCTGACACAAATGACGCGCCGATTTTTTCCGTAGGCAAGTTGAGCACCCATTGCCGCAGGAAGTCCGAAACCCATCGTTCCGAGTCCGCCCGAAGTCAACCAAGTTCGAGGCTCCTCAACATGCAAATGCAAAGCCGCCCACATTTGGTGTTGACCGACGTCCGTCGCGTATGCAAAATTTTTTCCCGCCGTCTTCTTTGCAATTTGATTCATCGCCCAAGGCACGGTCAAGCGATTGACTTGATAATCGTAGTCGTATTCTTCCTGCCAGCTTTCAATTTGTCGCCACCAATCGACGCGATTTTTATTTGCCTCGTGACGCATGAGAAGTTTCAAGATAACTTGCATGTTGCCGGCGAGTCCGAGAGAACCTTCGATATTTTTATCAATCTCTGCGGGGTCAATGTCAATGTGAATAAATTTTTTTGCCTGCGTGTACTTGGCAACGTTGCCGGTTTGTCTGTCGCCGAAACGACTTCCGACCGCGATAATTAAATCCGCCGCCGCTATCGCGTGATTGGCAGCCTTCTTGCCGTGCATGCCCGCGAAGCCCAAATTTTGAGGATGAGAGCGAGGAACTGCTCCGATACCCATGAGCGTGTTGACGACGGGCAAATTAAATTTCTCAATGAAGGCGATAATTTCTTTGGACGCGCCCGCCGAGATTGCTCCGCCGCCGACAATCACCGCAGGTCGTTCGGCTTTGGTAATTTCTTCAGCCGCTTCCGCCGCGCAGATTATGAAATCGGCATCGGGTTGAGACCAAACTTTTTCCTCGACAGGTTGAACTTTGTAATCGACTTCCGCGAAAAACAAATCTCTTGGCACGTCGACAAGTACCGGACCGCGTCTGCCGCTCATTGCAATTTCAAATGCCTGTCGAATCGTCGGAACCAAAAGCCGAGCCTCTTTGACTTTGAAATTGTGTTTGGTTATCGGCATTGTTATATCGAGTATGTCAGTTTCTTGGAAGGCGTCGCGTCCCAAAAGCGCGGTGTCGACTTGACCGGTTATCGCAACCAGCGGGATTGAATCCATGAACGCCGTAGCAATTCCCGTGACTAAATTTGTTGCGCCGGGGCCGCTCGTCGCCATGCACACACCGACCTTGCCCGTCGCCCGTGCATAGCCGTCAGCCGCATGAGCCGCGTTTTGTTCGTGCGTCACCAAAATTTGTTTGATTTCTTTTTCGTCAAAGAGCGCGTCATACAACGGCAGAATCATTCCGCCGGGATAGCCGAAAATCATATCGACGCCTCGCTCGCGCAGACACTCGACGATTGCCCTCGCGCCTGTCATTATCATAAAATCACCTCGTTTGATTCGTAAATAAATCTAAAAAAATTCTGCTCACTTTTCTATGAGCAGCTTCGTTATCTTCTTTCAAGTTGTCGTCGAGTCAATCTTTGCACCAATTCTATTGCGTTGCGTCCCAGTCCCGTCTCGCGCGATATGTCCTCGATTGACATGCCCGACAAAAGCATTTCTTTGATTATTGCCGAATTCGTTGTTTCAAGTTTGAGATCGCGGCGTTCGGGCAGAATTTCTTTTTCGGGTTTCGGAGGAGGCATTGATTCGATTGAGTTGCTTTTTTCCGCAGCCTTTATCGCCTCGACTGCCGCTTTTCTCACGTCGCGCCCGGAACGTGAACTTCGCCGTTTCTTTTGAAGAGCTTGTGCCTGATTGCCGTCAGATTTTCCCGAAGAATTTTTTGCCAGCTCTGCAGAAACTTCGGTTAATTTTTTTCGCGTCGCCTCGATTTTTACGGGGTCTCCTTCGACGACCGTCACGGGCTGTTTGTTTTCGGGAGACAATACGATTGACTTTCGAGGTTGCGGAGGCTTTTCCGTCTTGGGCGGCTCGGCTATCGATTCTTCCAAAATTTTGTCGAAGTCTTTGCTTTCAATTTCAGCTTTCGGCGCGGGTTGAGCGGGACGAGTTATTTGCGGCATCGTGATTGGTCCGAGAGGATTAATCGGTTCGGGCGGCGGTGTCGTTATCTGCGCGGCTGATTGATTTTTAATCGGCGTGATTGGCGCGGGCGGAGTGTTTCTTTGCACAAGCGGCGGCGGTGTTATCGGCGAAACGTTCTGCGGGATTATCGGCGGCACGAGCGGCGCGGTCATTTGCGGAATTGAAACGGGTTGTTGAATCGGAAGAGGCGTCGTCATTGCCAAATTCAATTTTCGTTCGACGACATCCATTTTCCGTTGCATTGAATTGACTTCCGCGCCCGCGTCGTCCAATCTTGCAAGCAAATCACGTATCTCGCCCGATTGTCCCTCGCCTTTCTTGAGTAATTTTTTTAATTCGGAAACGCGCCCTTCAAGTTGCGTGCGATTGCGTTCGGATTCTTCCAAAACGCTTTCGAGGTGCGTGACGTGATTTTCCATGCGCCCGATAATTTCGTTGGCAGTCCGCTCCAATTCCTGCTTGAGCTTGCCCGTCGAATCTTCGACTTCCCTGCGTTCCAAAGCATCTTGTTTGCGTCTGCGCGTGTTCGACCAAGCGATAAAGACAATTCCGCTGCCGAGCACAATCAGCAACAACATCAATTCGGTAATCATGACTTACAAAGAAATATCCAAGAAGTGTCCGCGTCTGGGGTCGACGGCGTAATTTTCTTCTTCGTCTTCAAAATCTTCTTCGCGCTGTTGACTGCGATAATAATAGCCGCCTTGCCTGCTTCGACGGTCGGGGTCGTCTTTGATTAAACGACCTTCCGCTTCTTCTTTGTTGCGAACTTGTTTTTGTTTGAGTTGAGCGTCTTCCTTTTCGCGAACCGTCTCAAAAGCCATCTGCAAAGCCGAGGCGTTGTTCATGTCGTGCTGAACTTGAGCCGCGTTATTTGCATTGGCATAAGTCATTTGTACTCCAACCGGTGCAAGTTCCATCTTTAATTCCTCCAATCAATACGTTCCGACTTCGACCTCGCCCGCGTCGTTGAGAGAAATGGTGCAGCGTTTGTACTCCGATTGAATGCTTTTCAAGATATTGTTGACGGAAAGGCGAACGCCCGGATAAATTGTATCGCTCACGCGGATTTTGCCGTTTTTCATGTTTGTAAGTTGCTCCTCGATTTCAAGGAGGCGTTTTTCGTCGCGCTTTATCTGTCCTGCCAAAGGAAATTGCGAACGCGTCAAAGCATTGAGGGATTCGAGGCGGCTCTTGGGCAATTTGTTCACGTCTATCTTCGACAAGGTGTTGAGCGTCTGTGTGATATGCGTCAAACGTTTCTTTGCTTCCTTGTAAGCCTTGCGAAGAGAAATATATTCTTTTTGCAGATTCGGGTCGACGCCGACGGAAACTTTCGTGACGACGAACGAGGAATTGCCGATTATCTTCACGGAAACTTCCTCGCCTGCAACACAGTGACCGCCTGTTATCTGCCCGTGCTTGCTTTCCATTATCAAACGCTTGCCTGCTCTGATTTGACTGTGCAAGGCAATATCTGCCACGAAAACATCTTTGCCCGCTTCAATCAATGCATTTTCGGCAAAGGCCGTGCGAACATCTTGCTCAGCATAAACTTTCGCCCTGTCCGCGCCGGTGATGCCGCCCGAAATGTAGACATTGCGTCCTTGAACAAAAGCACCGTTGACCGAGCCTTTAATTTCAATATCGCCCGTCGCCTTGACCGAAAAGCCCTGCTCCACGTCGCCGCGAATTTGAATCGTGCCGTCGAAGTCAATATCGCCCGTCGAGACACCAACGCCTCCTTTTATCTCAAGGCGAGGGTCGACGTTTATGCGCGAGCCCTTGTCAACTATCTGCCCGTTGACGGTGGCTATCAAGCGGTGTTCGCCGACGACTTTTGTATTTTTACCTTCGGGCATGGGGCAAGGTCTGCCGTTTTGAGCGGGAACTTCCGCACCCAAAATATTTCTGCCGGGCGTGCCTTTCGTCTGCGGAATGCGAATTGCCAAAGTCTGATTTTCTTTTGCCAAGACAAAAAGATTCAAGTCTTTGTAATCGGCTTTACCGTATTCGTCGAGGGTCGGCTTGCCTTGCGTGCCCAAATTAAATTTTCTGTCGATATAAGCATTTTCACCGGGAATCGGGGCAAGACCTTCCGCACAAACGAAAGGCGTCAAGCTTCGAATACCGGTTTCGATTGCGCCTTCCGAAATGCCGTAGACTACTCCCGCCGAGGCAAGTGCCTCCAAAACCATTTCTTTTGTCGGCAGGCGCGCACCTTCCCGCGTGTCGTATTTTATCGTTGCCTTCATTCTGTCGCGTGTCATTTCGACGATTATTCGGGCGTAAGGTTCGGCTTCCTCGCCCGTGAATATTTTTTCGCCTTGAAAGACCGCTTGTAATTGTTCCGCCGTGATTGACACGGGCTCGGCGATTTTTTGCGGGCGTCCGTTTGCCTCACGCATTGTTCGCGAAAGGATACCCACATCATAATCCAAAACTTTACAGTCACGCAGAATTTGGCGCATATCAGACAGCTCAAAAAGGCGTTCGCCGTCCACATTGGGATAAACCGTCAAATAGACGCCGTCCGATTTGAATTCGTATTTGTAGCCCGATGACGGACCGCCCACTATCAGATTTTCATTTTCACTCATCCCGCGTCCTCCTTTCTATCAATTAGGAATGTGGAATTAGGAATTAGGAATTATTACGGTGCGAATTCAATTCCTCATTACTCATTCCTAATTCCTAATTTAAAGTAAGTCTTCTTTGCTTTGCGCCAAATAGCCGCGCATTCTGAAAATCGCCTTCGTGTGCAGTTGCGAAATTCGCGCCTCCGTCAAGTGCAAAACCATACTGATTTCTTTAAGCGTCATTTCCTCGTAATAGTAAAGCGATACGACAATTCGTTCCCGTTCGGGAAGACGTTCGATAGCTTTGGCAAGCGTCTCCCGAATCTCAAAAAGTTCCGTCGAATTCGAGGGGTTGTTGTCGACTGCCTCGTTCGCGTCCGTTTTGAGATAATCTTCCATAGGAATAATCGTCGCCGAATTGCATTGATTGACGAGCGTTTGAAGATCCTCAATCGAAATTTCCAACGCCTCCGCCAATTCTTCATCGGTCGCCGCTCTTCCCAATTCATTTTCCAAACGACAAACAGTCTGCTCGTATTTGCGAATCCTCTGGCGCATGGAAACGGGTATCCAATCTTTCGAACGAAGATAATCAATCATGGCACCGCGAATCCTCACGCCCGCATAAGTTTCAAATTTTATGTTCCGCGTGATGTCGAAACGGTCAATCGCGTCAAGCAAGCCGAAAAAGCCGCTGCTCAAAAGGTCGTCTTTGTCGAGGTGAGGCGGCAAGCTGACTGCCAAACGCCCGCAAACAATTCTGACGAGCGGCAGATAATGTTCGGCTATTTCGTTTCGAAGCTCTACGGTTTTTGTTTCCCGATATTTGAGCCACAACGCCGTCATGTCTTGTGTCTTCGCGTCATTTTCCACAGTTGATTCACCGTCCCTCGCGCCCGCTAAAAATTTTATTTGCCCAATTCGTTCGCCTCGTAGGCTTCGACAAATTTTTTCGCCGTTATGTAAATTTCCTGCTCCTGTTCCTCGCGAAAGGGTCTCAACGCTTCCCATATTGCATTTTCCGCCGATTTGCGGTCTTTTTCTTTGACAATCGTTTTAAGCGTTGCGGTGCACATATCACGGATTCGGTATTGCGCACCTTTATAGTCCATTACATTGGAATATAAATCATTCAATGCATTTTCGGTCTTGTCCGTCATGAGTTACCTCCAAAAATTTTCATTGCTGATTGGAGAAGTTGGCAAAGTTCATCGGTCGGAAACTGTTATCCGGCATTTCCACTTCCACAGGCGCAGGCTCTTCCTCTTCGTGAAGATATTCTTTCCTGTCAAAGTTTTCGTCGGTCTCTGCAACCTGCGCGTCGTCGATGAAAAGTTCAAGCTCACGTTTGGTTTTGAAAATCGCATATTCCTCGCAACACATCAAAAAAATAAACGTCACCAAGCTCGTAAAAGAAAAGGCAGAAAATGCGCGCGAGGCAACCGTTTCCGAACGAACAAAATCGCTTGTCAGCCCCGAAATAAGTACGATAAACAATGAGACCATGCCGACTGCCAGCGAAATTAAAATCCGTTTGAGGGGCATGACGCTTTCGAGATAGCCGTAAAATCCTGTCAAAGTTTTTCACCACTGTTAATCAATAAAACTCTGTTCAATCAAAATATTTTGCAAGGGCGGTGTCTGCAACTTCTTTAACAGTCGCCGCGCCGATATTTTTTTGGAAACGGCAAACGCGCTCTTCCGGGACAAGCAAGTCGCCCGCGTCCGTGATTCCGTCCAACAGACAACCGCCTCCGCAACTATTCAAATGCGGACAAACGGAACATTGCGGTTGCGCTTTAAGATAATCCGCCATTTTTATTTCCAACACGCCGCGATAAAATTTGTCTTCCAAAGCTTCAGGCAACGTGTGCTCGAAAATCGCGGGGAATTTGTCGGCAATGACCGTATCGGAAAAGCCCATGCACGGGACAACGCGTCCTTCCGGTCCGATAAAAATACTGTGTTGGATGCTGCCGCAAGCAGCTATCTTCGACCAATCTGCGCCGGCGGAAAATTTTTGCATGAAAGGGATTTCGTAATTGCGAGGGTTTTCGCGTCGGCAGGAAAAAAATCCTTCCAAGTGGATGTCAAGCGGCGAGCCGTCGGCGTACCATTGCGGAATGTATTCGCGGTAAATTTCCCAAGCTTCGTCGAACGTGAGCGCAAACTCCTGCGAATATCGTTTCCAAATGCCAAGCTCTTGAGGCGTGCTGACCATTAACACGGCAACTCCAAGCTTTGCCAAAAAATTTGCCGTCGGATGTAATGAATCGCGATTGAGCTTGTGCAAGCACATTGACGCCGTAGCCCGAAAGTTTCTTTGTTGCAAAAGTTTAAAACCGTCAGCCTGACGTTCGGAACCTTTGACACCGCGCAACCAATCATGATGCCCCAAGCCGTCGAAGCTTAGTTGGAAAGTCGGTCGCTGATTATTTTTTTCCAACACGTCAAGCACATGATTATCAAGCAAGCTCGCGTTGGTGAAGACGATTCCGATTTTTATTTGCGCGGCGGCAAGTGCGTCGAAAATTTTTGTCCAATCGTCGCGGATAAAAGGTTCGCCGCCCGTGATGTCAACCTTGCGAATCCCGCAACGTTCAAGCTCGCTGACTGTGAACAAACATTGCTCAAGCGTCGGTTGCGTATGACGATTGTCGGGCGCGGAAACCAAACAGTGACGACAGCGGAAGTTGCACTTGCCCGTGATTGACCATTGCACCTTGTCGACGTAGCGGCACGGAAAAATTTTGTAGCGTTGATAAGACTTCGGCGGCTCAAGCGGATTGTCGGACTTGATGAGCACGCCCGCGTTAATCATGTCGTCAAAAACTTCGCGCACGTCGTCGGACAGGTCGCAGATGTCGTGTTCGCCGTCACAGTGCAACAGCTCCAAAAACGTCGGCTTGTCGAAAAAAATCGGCTCGTCGTCAACGTGTTCACCGCGCTCGGCACGCACGGCATACGGCAACCGCTTAAAACCCCGAAACGCGAACGGCTCCGCAAGCTTGTAATACATGGTGTCCTCCGTCCGCGATTAATTGCTATATATCAATTTGCAACCGTTGTTTGTGCCCCAGCAATGCGGAATTTCGCCGCTTTGAAATTTACCTGTACATTTAGAATGTCTGTGGTACCTTCCCCCCGTGACTTGTTCGAGTTCGTCGTCGTCGAGCAGTTCGGCTTCGGCGGCGGCAATCTCAAGTTGCATTGCCGTGACTTTGTAGCCGAGTTCATTAGCCGCACGCGATTTAACTTCGGCTTCACTCAAGGTATCGTTGGCAAGGGCGATTCGATTTGCGACGGTGCCGAATCTTTTAGCAAGGTCTTCGTCGGCTTCAACATCGCGCATGAAACGTTCGAGTTCGTTCACGACATACATCACCTAAATATTTTTTTCGCCGCGGTCGATGGTTTTGACTTTGTAAGAGCCGTTGGACAAGTCGATAGAAACCGTGCGCCCGTAATTGCCGCCGGTATCCTCTGCGATAATTTTAATGCCGTTGCGCCGTAAGATTTGCTTGCAAGTTTCGGCGTTGCGTGTTCCGACTTTCATAATATCGCTTGCATTTGAAAAGGCAAACATTTGCGCGCCGCCCGCGAGTTTTGCGACAAGCCGAGCTTTGGTTGCGCCGAGTGCCACAACGTCGTTAATCATTAGCGGAATGCCTGTATCGGCGAATTTTGCGGGGTTATCGGAAGCTCTTGCCTGCGTTGAATCAGGTAACATGATATGCAAAAGCCCGCCGACTTTTTTTATCGGATCGTAAAGAGAAACGCCGATACAAGAACCCAAGCCGTAACTTATGAGAGTAGACGGACTGCGACCGACCTTGTAATCAGCCATGCCGACTTTGATAAGGTCTGCCATAATTATTCAACTCCCACTGCCTTGACGAGAGTGGTCAGCGAGCCGGGGTCGGGTACAAGGAAGAAGTGTCCTTGAACGCTGTCGTCTTCAGCCAAGAATTTTGTTTCGATAACCATTGCATAATCGCCCATTTGCCCCAGCTGAACGAGAACAATGTTTAAAATTGCGCCCGCCATATCCATAGCCATTGAGGGTATCGAAGGAATCATTGCAATGTTGGTGAAGTGGAAAAAGGAATTAAGATAAGAGCCGGTCAAAATATTTCCGACTTCCTTGAGCGCGGAAACTTCCATTTCGCCGAGCTCTTGCGTAGTGCCGTGCGGTCTGCCCATCAAGTCATCAACCATGAAGAAAGCATTTTCTTTTGGCATGAGGAAAAGAATATTTCCGGGGGCTTTACCGTAGACGCGCAAGAAAACAGCGACAATCAAAGAATCGGGGCCGCCCACGAGGTCGGGAACCTCTTCAATCGGAATGAGCGAAACTTTCGGAACGTTCATATCGATTTTTTTGTTAAGCACTTGAGAAAGAGCCGTTGCCGCATTACCCGCGCCGACGTTGCCGATTTCGCGCATTGCGTCAAGTTGATTAGGAGTCAAATTGAACTCATCAATCATTTAAATCATCTCCATGAAAGTATTTGAGAAATTTTTAATTCAAAGCAACAATCTCTTCCAAGTTGAGCATGGTAACGAGCCTGCCGTCGATATTGCCGATACCGCTCAAGAATTTTTCCATAGCTCTGTCGTTGACGGTTTTTTTGGGGTCGACGAGCTTGGAGCGGATAGTTAAAACTTCGGTGACGGAATCGACCAACATGCCGACTTGCAAATCGCCGACGATAACGGTAACAATTCTTGCGGTGGAAGTGTAAGGCGTTTCCTCGATACCGAGCCGCTTTTTCAAATCGATAACGGGCAATACCGAGCCGCGCTGATTGATAACGCCCTTAATGAAAGAGGCGGCAAAAGGCACGCGAGTAATATCGCTCATACCGTTTATGTCTTGGACTTGAAAAATATTGACGCCGAATTCTTCGTCACGAAGTTTGAAGGCGACAACTTGCATTGCGGCAACTTGTTCGTCGTCGTCAAGTGAAACGGGTTTATTGGCAATTTGATCATTAGCCATAAAAATACCTCCTTTATTCAATTAGGAATTAGGAGTTAGGAATTAGGAATGATTTGCGAACTTTAATTCCTCATTCCTAATTCCTCATTCCTAATTAATTAAGCATGGTGGCAACGTCGAGAATGAGAGCAACTCTGCCGTCGCCGAGAACGGTGGCACCGGAGAACATTTTAAGACCCATGAAGAGATTGCCCAAAGTCTTAATAACAATTTCCTGCTGACCGATTAATTTATCTACGACGATGCCGGCTTTGGAATCGCCTGCATGAACAACGACAACGAAAAGCTCTTGAGTATCGCGCATATGCGGAACCATTAAAGTTTCTTCGATACGAATAATTGGAATAATTTCGCCGCGCAAGACGATAACCTCGTTACTTTGAACGGTGCGAATATCATTTGGTTGAACGGAAAGAGTTGAGTCGATTGAGGCAAGCGGAATGGCGTACATTTCGTTTTGAACTTGAACGAGCATTGCCTGAATAATGGCGAGGGTGAGCGGAAGTTTGATTTTGAAAACGGAGCCTTCGTTGACGTGAGTTTCAACGTCGACTTGACCGGAAAGAGATTCGATTTTGGATTTGACAACGTCCATGCCGACGCCGCGCCCGGAAATATCGGAAATTTTTTCGGCGGTGGAAAAGCCGGGCAAGAAGACGATTCGAACGGCGTCCGCGTCATCCATTTGGTCAACTTCATCTTGAGAGAAAAGCCCCTTTTCAACGGCTTTGCGACGAATGACATCGGGGTCGATACCCTTGCCGTCGTCAGTGACCATGATAACGACGTTGTTGCCTTCGTGGCGAGCGATAAGTCCGACTTCACCGACGCGAGGTTTACCTTTGGCTTCGCGTTCGTCAGGCATTTCGATACCGTGATCGAGGGAGTTGCGCAAGAGGTGCATGATGGGGTCGCCGATTTCGTCGATAACGGTGCGGTCAAGTTCGGTTTCTTCGCCTTCGATAGTGAGGTTAATTTCTTTGTTGAGTTCCTTTGTGACGTCGCGAACCATGCGCGGGAAACGATTGAAGACTTGGCTGACGGGAACCATGCGGACTTTCATGACGATATTTTGAAGGTCGGTGGTGACCCTGTCCATTTGCTCAAGCGTTTCGGTAAGTTCGCGCAAGCGGTGAGTTTGCCCGATTTGTTCGAGGCGGACTTTATTAATGACGAGTTCCCCCATGAGATTCATGAGGGTATCGAGTTTTTCAATGTCGACGCGAACGGATTGCCCTGCGTGCGATTTCTTTTGAGCCGTTGCCGATTGTTGAGAGCCGCCGCCTTTGTTTGACGCAGAAGAGGATTTTTGAACAGGCGCGGGTGTGGGAGTTGTCACAGGCGAGGTTGATTTTTGTTCGGTGACGGGTGCGGGAGTCGGAGCGGGAGCGGGAGCAGATTCATTGCCTGCTTGCGAACGAATCACTTGAACTTCAGCGGAATCAATTTCTGAAATGGCAATGACGGCTTCTTGAATTTGGTGTTCTTCGGCTGCGGTAATCAAAATGACTTCAAAGGAACGTTCAAAGGCTTCCTGTTCGAGGTCTTCGGCGGGCGGAATGGTACGAATAACTTCGCTCAATTCTTCGAGCGCGTTCATGACCATATAGGAACGAGCGGATTTAAGGAGGCAACTTTCGGCAAGAGTGACTTTGAGGTAAAGCCCGTGCATGCCGCGTTTTTCGGCTTCACCGATAAGATTTTTTTCGGTATCGGTCAAAGTAACGGGCGCACTACTGTCCGTCGAAGAGCTGTCGGTTGCAGGTTGTGCAGTTGAAGAAGCGGTATCCGCCGGCGCAGGAGCTGCTTCGCCGCGCAGAATCCCTGACAATTTGGCAACCAAATCGGAAACATCAATTAAATCTTCGGGGTCGCCGTTGGCAATGTTATTAATCATTTGCTCAAGGGAATCAATACACTTGAAAAGCGTATCAATAATATCGCCGGTGACTTTGAGTTGTTCCTTGCGGAGCATGTCAAGCACGTCTTCCATTTCGTGAGTGAGCTCTGCAATTTTGTTGTAACCCATCGTCGCGGACATGCCCTTGAGCGTATGAGCATTGCGGAAAATTTCATTGAGGATCGACAAATCCTCGGCGTTATCCTCCAGTCCGAGCAATCCGTCGTTCAGCGATTGCAAATGTTCATGCGACTCGTCGAGAAACATATCCATGTATTGATTAGTTTCCATTTAAACTCCTCCTGTTTTTTTTCTGTCGGTCGAATAAAGCCGCTATCTTCTCACTGCGTCAACGATAGCTTCGGCTATTTTATCCAAAGGGCGAATTTCGTCGGCAAGCCCGGCGTCAACCACAGCTTTGGGCATGCCGTAGACGACGCAACTGTTTTCGTCTTGCGCGATTGAATAACCGCCCGTAGCTTTAATTTTTTTCATGCCTTCGCAGCCGTCGGAACCCATGCCCGTCATAATTACGCTGACCAAATCTCTGCCGAATTGCGAGGCACTGTCGAACATGTAATTGACTGTGGGGCGAAGATTGCCGACGCGTGCTTCTTGGCTCAAAACAATTTTTCGTTCGCCGCCGGCGGGTGCTATTCGCAAATGATAATCTCCCGGTGCAATGTAGACTTGCCCGGGTTTTATAATTTCGTCGTGTTCTGCCTCCTTAACCGCTATTTCACTTATCGAATTGAGCCTTTCCGCCAATGACTTCGTGAAACCTGCAGGCATGTGCTGAACGACGACGACACCGCAAGGTAAATTTCTCGGCAAGCGTGTAATTACTGTTTGCAAAGCTTGCGGGCCGCCCGTTGAAGTTCCGATAAGCACAAGTTTTTTTCCTGTGCCGGGAATAATTTTTCTTACGGGAGCCGTCAAGGAAGGAACGCGGTTTATCGTCGGCTTTTGACCGGGAACAAAACCTGTCCTGCGTTTTACCTCGATTCGACGCGTTGCAGGTTCGCCGACCACAGCGGGTTTGTAAACAATCGGTTTGCTTGCGGCGAAATTTTTTCTGGCATGTGTCTTGGCTGCCAATCTGCACTTCGCCAAAATCTCGTCTTTTATCGTGTCGATTTTGGAAATGGCACCGCCCGCTTTGCTGACGAAATCCACTGCGCCCAAAGCAAGAGCTCGAATTGTTTCATTCGTTCCCTTTTGCGTCGTGGAGCTGACCATGACGACAGGAAGCGGGCATTGCTCCATGATTACTGCAAGTGCGTTGAGCCCGTCCATAACCGGCATGATAACATCAAGCGTCAAAACATCAGGCTGAAATTTTTTTACCTTTTCTATGGCGTCTTGACCGTTCACCGCCGTGCCGACGACTTCGAAGTCGCTTTGACTTTTGAATAAATCAGAGAGGACTTTTCGCATAAAAGCAGAGTCATCGGCAATCAAAACACGAATCACTTTGGACGCCTCCCCTTGTCCGAAAAATATTTTACGTCGACAGCCGTCACTGTCAACCGTTTTAAAGCAATTAATGGCTAATATTCGCCCGACAAGCTAAAGTTCCTTCATTGCCAATAAAAAAAGTGATTGAGCGCGGGCGGCGGCTCATCACTTATCAGGTGTCAGGGGACAGGGGTCGGGGGACAGAGGTAAGGGTTTTCTTTCACTTAACTTTAAATTAGGGGTTGTTGGTAAATTAAATCGTCGGCTCCGATTAAGCGTTTCAATGACTTTTGTATTTTAAATTTACCTTTCTTTAGCAGCTGTTTTTAACGCGGGCGGTCGCACGTCCGTGTGCGGTCGGGCTTTTGTTACCCTCGACTTTTAAATTTACCAATACACCCTAATTTTTCAAGTGTAAAAACGGTGTTGCAACAAGCCTTGTAAAAATTTTGTAGTCTACCTGTGGTCTACCGCCATAAACAAAAAAGCCCTCTCCGAAAAGGAAAGGGCTGATTTTTTATGGGTGAGTTTTATCGTTTTCGTCATACAAAATATTGCCGTCGAAGAGTTTGCCGCCGATATTAAGCGAGTCGGTGAACTGCCATATGTAACCTTGCAAGTCGTCACGTGAGCCCCATTGAGCATTCCAGATTGCGCAATCCAAACTTTGCCAATCAATGTATCGTTCAAGCCAAGAGTAACTTGCATAAACACCTGCGTTCAGAGGTTTAATGGCGTCC
The DNA here is from genome assembly GCA_017535925.1 of Selenomonadaceae bacterium. Lineage (GTDB taxonomy): Bacteria > Bacillota > Negativicutes > Selenomonadales > Selenomonadaceae > Quinella. The sequence goes on from JAFXTD010000021.1 coordinate 31,765, forward strand.
AAGAACGCCTTGCAGATTGTTGTAATGTTTCGGCGTGTGAAATTGAAATAGTGCCGTGACTTGTAGCCGTCGTCGTCCTCCATATCGAAGAAAACAGGCAACTCAAGCAGGCAACCCGCGTCCTCAATGATTCGCTTGCAGAAAATGGCTTCTCTTATCGCGTCGGCAGGAGTGAGCGCGTAGCTGTAGTGGTATGCGCCGCAAATTAATCCTGCCGCATGAGCACCTTCGACGTTGCGTGAAAAAGTTTCATCCAAGCCGCTCTTGCCGTAACCTGTCCTGCAAATGGCAAAGTCGATACCTGCCGCCTTCACCGCCTGCCAATCAACCACGCCGTTGTGAAATGATACGTCTATGCCTTTCATTCAAACACTTCCTTAATTAACATCGCTGCCGCCGCCGCTGGCTCTCCAGACTGTCCAAATAGCAGTTGCTGAGTTATATTCGCCTGCTGCAGAGAGCGAAATATTAAATGTACTGCCGGAAGAAGCAATATTATAATAGGAGGCACTGATAACCTTTGTTGACGAATTGTAAGTGCAACTGC
>JAFXTD010000022.1 GCA_017535925.1 Selenomonadaceae bacterium
CCAATTTCCGCACGCAGGACACTTGCCCAACCATTTGACAGATTCCGCTCCACACTCTTGACAAACGTATTTTATTTTCTTCTTCGCCATGAACTTCAACTCCTCAAAAATTTTCTTCGCCGCAAAACGTAAAAATCCCGCAAACAAAAAAGCCGCCCGATTTTTATCGGACGACGAAATTTTTTATAAGTGCTCTTCCAATTTCAAAATGATGTCGCGAAGTTCGGCGGCGCGTTCGAATTCCAAATTCTTTGATGCCTCTCGCATTTCGGAAGTCAAACTCTTGACCAAGTTCCGTTTCTGCGCGGGCGTCAATTTTTTTATCAGCTCGCTCGTCGATTGAGGTTTCTTCGAAGATTTTTTCAGCGGCAACTCAATCAGCGGAGCTATCGGCTTTTCAATCGTCTTGGGCGTCACATGAAATTTTTTGTTGTAAGCCTCTTGGATTTTTCTTCGCCGTGAAGTTTCGTCCATTGCCCGCCGCATCGAATCCGTCACTTTGTCAGCGTAGAGAATTACTTTGCCGTTGACGTTGCGCGCCGCTCGCCCGATTGTCTGAATCAACGACGTATCCGAACGCAAAAAGCCTTCCTTGTCCGCGTCGAGGATTGCGATTAATGAAACTTCGGGCATGTCCAAGCCCTCGCGCAGTAAATTTATCCCGACAAGCACGTCGAATTTTCCGGCTCGCAAGTCGTGAATTATTTCCGCCCGCTCCAAAGTCACAACGTCCGAATGCAAATACTTCACGCGAATTTTTACGCCGCTCAAATAATCCGTCAGCTCTTCCGCAAATTTTTTTGTCAACGTCGTGATTAAAATTCGTTCCTTCGCCGCCACCCGCAAATTTATTTCCGAAATCAAGTCGTCGATTTGATTTTCTGTCGGGCGCACTTCGACTGTCGGGTCAAGCAAACCCGTCGGGCGAATGATTTGCTCAACCGTGTTTTGCGATTCGGAAAGTTCATATTCGGCGGGCGTCGCGCTCACGCAAATTATCTGCGAAATTTTTTCGTTGAACTCGTCGAAAGTCAAAGGTCTGTTGTCGCGCGCGCTGGGAAGTCTGAATCCGTTTTCTATCAGTGAATTTTTCCGCGATTGGTCGCCCGCGTACATTGCACGAAGTTGCGGCAAAGTCACATGCGATTCGTCGATGACCGTCAAAAAATTTTCGGGGAAGTAGTCAATCAGCGTGAAAGGCGGCTCACCCGCTTGCCTTCCCGTCAAATGCCGCGAATAATTTTCTATGCCCGAACAGTAGCCCATTTCGTGAATCATTTCCAAATCAAAGCGCGTTCGTTGTTCGATACGTTGTGCCTCGATTAATTTTCCTGCCGCCGTAAATTTTTCGACTTGCGCGCTCATCTCGGCTCGAATATTTTTTTCCGCCCGTTCCAAGTCAAAAGCATCCGTCACGTAATGCGAGGCAGGGAAAATAAAAACTTCGTCGCGCCTGCCGATAATTTTTCCCGTCAAAATTTCAAACTCGGAAATTTTATCGACCTCGTCACCGAAAAGTTCAATGCGAATTGCCCGCCCGTTGTAGCCCGCCGGAGTGACTTCGATAGCATCGCCGCGCACCCGAAAATTCCCGCGTTCGATAATCATGTCGTTGCGTTCGTAGCGAATCTCAATCAAGCGGCGCAAAATTTTTTCGCGAGGAATGACTTGCCCGATTTTCAAATGCAAAAGGAGCTTGTAATAACTTTCGGGCGAACCCAAACCGTAAATGCATGAGACACTTGCAACGATAATCACATCGCGCCGTTCGAACAGAGAACATGTGGCGGAGTGTCGCATTTGGTCAATCTCGTCGTTAATCGAGGCGTCTTTCTCAATGTAAGTATCGGTCGCGGCAATGTAAGCTTCGGGCTGATAATAATCGTAGTAGCTGACGAAGTAGCCTACGTAATTTTCGGGGAAAAAATTTTTGAATTCGGCGGCAAGCTGCGCGGCCAAAGTTTTGTTGTGAGCGATAACCAGCGTCGGCAACTGAATCTGTTCAATGACTTTTGCAATCGTGAAAGTTTTGCCGGTGCCCGTCGCGCCCAAAAGTACTTGAGTTCGAAGCCCGTCGCTCAAGCCTTCCGCCAATGATTCTATTGCTTGAGGTTGGTCGCCCGTCGGTTGAAATGTCGATATTACTTTAAATTTTTTCATCATCAATTACTCATTAAAGTGGTCAGTGGTCAGTGAAAATCTAACAGCTAACAGCTAACCTTTATCCTTGGCGAAAAGTTTTTGCACAATGTTTTGCACAACCACAAAGAAGACGGGAATTAAAAATATTCCAAGGAACGTCGCGATAGTCATTCCGCCGACAACTGCCACGCCCATAGAATTTCTTGCCGCCGAGCCCGCGCCCGTCGCCGTTGCCAAAGGAAGACACCCGATTATGAAGGCGAATGAAGTCATCAATATCGGACGCAACCGCAAGCCCGCCGACTCCAAAGACGCCTTAACTGCTTCCATGCCTTTATCCGTGCGAACTTTGGCAAATTCGACAATCAGTATCGCGTTTTTCGCCGCAAGACCCATAATCATGATAACGCCGATTTGCATGTAAATGCTGTTTTGAAAACCGGGATTGCCTACGCCGAAAGTATTCGTGTAGTAGTTTAAAACGAATTCCGAGAGCAATGCGCCGAAAACACCCGTAGGAACCGTCATTAAAACGGAAAACGGCACCGACCAACTTTCATACAGCGCGGCGAGGCACAAAAACACGAAAACCAATGCCAATGCCATGACTTGTCCCGTCGAGCCGGATGCTTTGTATTCTTCGCGGGATTGTCCCGACCATTCCACGCCGAAACCTGTAGGAGCAACTTCATTTACGACATTTGTCAACGCTGCCATTGCTTGCCCCGACGAATAGCCTTCAGCCGAATCAGCTTGAATCAGCACCGAGCGTTTGCCGTTAAAACGCGTGACTTGCGTCGTGCCCGTGTTGAGCTTGTAGCTTATCAACGTGTCGAGCGGCACAAATTGTCCCATAGAGCCTCTGACGAACATAAATTTCAGCATATCGACTTCACTGCGAAAGTAAACGTCCGATTGCATGACAACTTTATACGTTCGACCAAACCTGTCGTAGTCGTCAATCTGCATGCCGCCGAAATTCACTTGCAAAGCACCGTAAACGTCCGCAAGATCCACGCCGAGCATTTCAATTTTCTTTTGGTCAAGTTCATATTTGTAGCTGGGCGAAGTCACGCTGAAAGTTGTATTGACGCCTTGAAGTTCGGGACGCGAATTTGCCGCTTGAACAATTTTATCGGTGATATCGGAAAGTTCGCTGTCAGAGTGGCTTTCCAAGTCGATAAGTTGCATTGTCAAGCCGCCGACTTGACCGAGACCGGGCAATGCGGGCGGGTTGGCACCCATTACAAAGGCTTCGGGAGCTGCTCCGTTGCCGACCATAAAGACATTTTCAATCGCGGCGGTTACCGATTGTTCAAAGTCTGTTCGTTCCGCCCAAGGATACATACTTATAAACAACGTCGCCGCCGAAGACTTTGTACCGCTGGAAATTATATTGTAGCCCGCAATCGTAATTACATCTTTAATGCCGGGAACATTTTCGCGAATCGCCTCGGCTACTTTGTCCGTTGTCATTGACGTGCGGTTGAGAGAAGTTCCTTCGGGCAACATGACTGCCGCCACAAAATAACCTTGGTCTTCGTCGGGTACAAACGTCGACGGCAAAATTTTAAACAAGAGACCCGTCAAACCGCAAACAATCAACATAAAGACGATTGCAAGCTTTGAACCCGAAATAACTTTAGCGACAATGCCGACGTAAGAATTTTTTGTGCGCTCGAACCAATTATTGAAGGCGTCAAAAAATTTGCTTAAGAAATTTTTCTTGCCGTGCTCGTGAGGCTTTAAAATCATCGCGCAAAGTGCCGGAGTCAAAGTCAGCGCGACGAATGCCGATAAGCCCATTGAAACCGCGATTGTCAGCGCGAATTGACGATACAAAATGCCTGTCATGCCGCCCAAAAATGCTATCGGGATGAAAACCGCCGACAAGACAAAAGCAATCGCCACGACAGGGCCTTGAACTTCCGCCATTGCCACTTCCGTTGCCTCGACGGGGTTTAAGCCTCGTTCCATGTGCTGTTCGACGTTTTCGATAACGACTATTGCATCGTCGACGACCAAGCCGATTGCCAAAACCATTGCAAACAAAGTCAGCGTGTTAATCGTGAAGCCCAAGACCGTAAACGCCGCGAACGTTCCCAAAAGTGAGACAGGGACAGCCAACAGCGGAATAATTGTTGCGCGAAAACTCTGCAGGAAAATAAAAATAACCAAAACGACCAGAACCAACGCTTCAAAAAAAGTGTGAGCAACCTCGTTGATTGACGCCTTGATAAATTCCGTGTTGTCCAAAACTTGACCGTATTTGATGCCTTCGGGCAAATGTTTTTCTGCCTCTTGAAGGATTCTTTTGACTTCGCCGATTGTTTCAAGGGCGTTGGCGTCGCTGGTCAAGTTGATTATGAACGGCACGCAAGTATAGCCGTTGAACTTGCCGATATATGTGTTCGATTGTTGACCGATTTCAACTCGTGCCACGTCTTTTAAAAAGACAAACGCGCCGGCGTCACCTGTTTTCAAAATGATATTTTCGAATTGTTCGGGCGTCTCCAATCTGCCTTGAATTTGTCCCGTGTATTCTTTTTCTTGACCTTGCGCTACAGGTAATTTGCCGATAGAACCCGCTGCCGCTTGAGCGTTTTGCGTTTTGATTGCGTTTTGAACGTCTGCAACCGTCAATCCGAAGTTCGCAAGCTTTTCGGGATTAATCCACACGCGTAAGGCATAATCCGCACTCATTACTTGAACTTTGCCGACGCCTTTAACGCGCTTCAAATCGTCTGCAATGTAAATATCTGCATAATTTTTTATAAATGCCGTGTCGTAAAGTCCGTTGTCGCAGTAAAAAGCAAAAATCATCGCCATATCCTGCGAAGACTTGGAGGTCGTCACGCCGGAGGCAATAACCGTTTCCGGCAAATTTGCATTGGCGGAGGCAACATTGTTTTGAACTTTAACGGAGTCCATATCGCCGTCCGTGCCTACTTCAAAAAAAACATTCAGCGAATAGCTGCCGTCGTCGTTTGAATCGGAGCTCATGTAGTCCATACCTTGCGTGCCGTTGACGCGATTTTCTATGACTTGCGCGACAGCTTGATTGACAACGCTTGCGTTTGCGCCGGAGTAGAAAGCATCGACATTGATTGTGGGCGGTGAAATATTCGGATATTGAGCGATTGGCGTATTGAGTCCCGCAATTATTCCGATAAGGCTTATTATAATCGCTATGACGATTGCAAAAACAGGTCGATGAATAAAAAACTTAGCCATATCTCGACCACCTCACTTATTTGCGCTGCTTCCGACATCAAAAACTTCCGCGCTGGGCGAAAATGAAAAGTCCATATCTTTTGCAGTCACTTGCGTAACTTCCAAAGGCATACCGTCGCGCAAATTCGTCAAGCCTTCAACGATAACCCAATCGTCAGCCTTCAAGCCGCTTTTAACGACATAATACGAGCCGATTTTTTCTCCAAGCGTAATTTTTCTTACAGCTGAAGTATTGTCGGAACGGGCAACGATAACCAACGTTTCACCCAAGAGCTGTTGAAGGGCGCGTTCGGGAACGAGCATTGCGTTTGGAATTTCCAAGCCGCTGATTTCGACGCGTGCATACATGCCGGGGACAAGCAAGCTTTCGGGATTTTTAAAGAGCGCACGAATTGTAAGCGTGCCGGTCGCGTTCCCCATTGTCCTGTCGTATTCGGCAAATTCTCCAAGATAAGGGTATCTTGAACCGTCAGCTAACGTCAACGAAATTTTAAAATCGGGGTCGGGAGTGCCCTTTTCCTCGGATTCTCTTTCTTTTGAAATGCGCAGATATTCTTGTTCGGAAACGGCGAACTGAACAAACACGGGGTCAACCAAACCGATTGTGGCAAGTGCCGTATCTCCTGCGTTTGAAAGAGTTCCGACCGGGACATCATCAATGCCCAAACGCCCGCTCATCGGCGCGTAAACAATCGTATCTGCCAAATCGTCCTTCGCCTTTTGCAACAAAGCTTCGTTGGCGGCAACTTCCGCTTCCTGTGACTTGACGGCGGCTCGTTGATTGACAAGAGTCTGTTCGGAAATTGCATTTGCCTGCCAAAGTTCCTCGTCGCGTTGAAGGTCGACACGTTCCTTGGCTAAATTTGTTTGAGACTTGGCAAGATTCGCTTCAGCTTGAAGAACCGCCGATTGATATTGGCGGTCGTCGATTTTGAACAGTGCTTGACCTTCGACAACATCTTGACCGCCGCTGACATATTTTTCCACGACGGAGCCGCTGACTTTCGATTGGACTTGCATTTCGTCGCGGTCGATAACTTGTCCGCTGTAAGAAAAAGTAATCGGCGCGTCGGTTGTCAAAACTTTAATCGCCTTTACTTTTGTCGGATAGTCTTCCCAGTCCTGTTCTTGAGTGTCTTCGCCGCCGCAGCCTGCCAAAAGCAATGCAAGAGCAAAAATTATAACCGGAAATATTTTCATATCAACTCTCCTCTCGTTTATATCGAAATTGATTTTAAAGGTTTCAGCTGACCACTGACAGCTAATCAAATTCACGTCGCCTCGTGAGCTGTGAGCAGTGCGTCAACTTTTATATCTGTGCGGCGGTTCAAATCGATAAACTCGCCTTTGGTCGTCTGCACAACCGGCAAGGACGTAACTCGCGAATCATCCAGATAAACAATCTTGCCGCGTTGCCCGTCGCTCAAGCCGACCCAAGAGCCGTTAATCGCCTGCAAAAGTTTTTTGACAAAGACAACAACGAAGCGCGTATCCAATTTGCCGGCAAGCGCGTCGCCGTACAAAACTTTGATTATGTCAAAGGGCGAATTTCTCTTGGCGTAGGCTCGATTGGTCGCCATGGCGTCGTAGATATCAAGTATCGCGATAATTTTTCCGAAGTCGCTGATTTTGTCGCCTTTAAGCTGACCGGGATAGCCCGACCCGTCGCAGCGTTCGTGATGATGTAAAACTCCAAGCAGAACATTTTTTAAACTGCGCAGAGGCGATTCCATAAGCAAGGCAAAGCCGTAGACGACATGCTTTCTGACTTCGGCAAGTTCATCTTTGTCGAGTTTATCCGTTTTGTTGAGAATGCCCTTTGAAATTTTCATCTTGCCTATTTCACTTAGAAGACCCGCCATAACGAGTTCGCCGACTTGCGTGGCACGATAATCGAGCCAATGAGCCAAAATCCCTGCCAAAATTCCGACGTTGAGTGCGTGGTGAATTACATAATCGCCGTCGCGTTTCATGTTGTGAATTTGAGTGACTGCCTTTGCTCCGTCGTCGCAAAGCTCCGAAATGTTATCCGCCCGAATCAAATCTACCAGCGCATTTTTATCCAGCTTGCCGTTGTTGGCAAAACCGTAGTAAAGATTTTGTGTGATCGTGAAACATTTTTTGTAGCAAGCGATATAATCATTGTCCAGTAAATGTTCTTGACTTGCCTCCGTCGGCGCGTATTCTTCCGGCGTCACGTCGATGTACACCGAAAAAATATTTTTGCCGCGCAGACGGTCAAGCATGTCGCTCGTAAGTTTAACGCCTTCATGTATCAGCGTCTTGCCGTCGAAATCTTTCACGGCTCGTCCGACTTTCATGCCCGTGCGCAACTCGTCTACGTCGTAAGATTTGAGCATCTCATCTCCTCCTAGATAAAAGCTAAAACTTTATTTGCCGCACCGAAAAAAATTCCTGCGTTGTTTACAAATTTCATTAAGGGGTTATAATTTCGTTGAGGTGATTCCTTTGACTGATAAAAAAATTCCGCGCAGTAATGTTTCCGTCTATGTGAAGAAATATATTCAGCTGTGTATCGGCGCGGTGATTGCGGCGTTGGGTTTGGAACTGTTTTTGATTCCGAACGAAGTCATTGACGGCGGAGTTGTCGGCTTGTCGATTATGGCGCAATACGTCACGGGCTTGCCGCTGGGCGTCTTCCTTATCGCGTTCAATATTCCCTTCCTCTGGTTGGCGTATAAGCAAATCGGCAAGAGTTTTGTCATTGCAACGATTGTGGCGATTTGTTTCTTGAGCGTCTGGTCGGAAGTCGTCGGTCAATATCCCAAAGTCACGGATGATTCATTCCTCGCTGCCATCTTCGGCGGGATAATTGACGGTGTCGGAGTCGGGCTTATCATGCGGGCGGGCGGCTCACTCGACGGCACAGAGATTGTTGCAATTATCGTCGACAAAAAAACTATCTGGTCGGTCGGCGAAGTCGTCATGTTCATAAATCTTTTTATCTTGAGCGGCGCGGGGCTTCTCTTCGGCTGGGATAAGGCAATGTATTCGCTCTTCGCCTACTTCGTGATTTCAAAGATGATTGACGTTGTGATTAAGGGTCTCGACGAAATGTACGCCGTAATGATTGTCACAAACAGTCCTTATGAAGTCACTGACGAACTTAACACGAAACTCGGACGCGGCGTTACCCTCTTGCACGGCGAAGGAGGCTACACTCGCCAAAGCAAAGAAATTTTATATTGCGTCGTCACTCGCCTCGAAGTCGACAAGCTCAAAGAAATTGTCCTCAACATGGACGACCACGCTTTCATTACGATTTATCCCGTCAATGATATTGTCGGCGGACGATTTAAAAAGTCCGGGCATTAAATTATGAGCATGGGATATGGCTCAATCAGTCGAAAATTTGTTGAGGACGACGAGTTTATCATTTACGAATATTATTCCTATAATTGGAGCGAGCCGCGTTTCAGCAATCGCGAAAAAATTTTTGACGGCTTCATTACGATTAGAAAAAATTCTTTGATTGAACCGGAGCTTCGCGAAAAATTTCGCCGAATGCCCGGCGGAAGACGAAAAAATTTTATCAAAAAAATCCTCGTCGATGTTCCGCTTGATGAACTTTTGGCGGCGGGTGATGTTCAAGTTGAAAACAGCAGCTTCGCTTGGAAGATTTTACCGAACGGAATTGACCTCATGGCTTATCGTCTTTGTAAGCGAATTTTTTTGCGTTATCAAGATGAAGGCAAACTTCCCGAAAGATGCAGTTTGCAAGTTTGAAAAAAAATCCCGACCGTTGTCGGGAAATTTTTTTTAGCGATATTTATCTTTTGGCACGGCAGGAAGAAATCATGCAAATCATTTCGACAAACGAGGCAATCGCTTCGCCCCAAAGTACCGAACCTATTCCGAGCCCTTGCAGCAAGAAATGACTGCTGCCGTCTCAACCAAACGTTTCACGAGGAATTCCGCCATCGGCGAACGGCAAATGTTCCCCAAACAGACAAAAACGATTTTGGTCATAATTTACCTCCATAAGCAAGCGATAATCAATGCGGGCAAAAGATTCGCGACGCCGATTTTTCTTTCGGGGAAGAGCAGATTGACTCCGACGCCGAAGATTAACACGTTGCCGACGCTTGAAAGATTAGCCAAAGCTGCCTCCGTCATGAACGGTTCGATAAAGCCGGCAAACAAAGTTATCGCGCCTTGAAAAATTCCGACGCTCACGAACGAAAAAATACAGCCCTTGCCGAGACTCGCCGTCATGACCAAAATTATAATCAAGTCAAGCGCAGTTTTCGCAATCAAAATCGTGGCGTCGTTCAAAAGTCTGTCGTTAATCGCGCCGATAACCGCCATTGCTCCGACGCAAACAGTCAGCGAAGCCGTCACGAACGCATTAACAAATTTTGTGTCGCCGTCATTTCCCGAACGACTTCGAAGCCAAACGCCGAGCTGTTCCAACTTGCCGTCAATGTCGATAATCGCGCCGATAAGTCCGCCGCCGATTAAACTTGCGATTAAAAGCATCGTGTCCAAATTTTTTAACGCACCGTCCGCACCGAGAAAAATCACAGCCAAAGCGCACGCGTCTTGCAAAGTTCTTTGAATGCCCGCCGTCAACAATCTGCCGCCGAACAAACCAAGCAATCCGCCGACGATAATTCCCGCGACGTTAATAAGCGTCCCGATACCTGCAAAATGAAATTCCGTCACAAATTTTCCAACTCCTGCGCCGCACTCAAAATTCCAATCGCCGCGTGTTCAAATGTCAAGCCGCCTTGCAAGTAGACCGCATAAGGTTCACGCAAAGGAGCGTCCGCCGAAAGTTCAATCGACGCACCTTGAACAAAAGTCCCCGCCGCCATGATTACTTTGTCCGAGTAGCCCGGCATGTCCCAAGCTTCGGGCACGGCAAATGAATCGACCGGCGAAAATTTTTGTATCGCTTGACAAAATTTTATCAGCCGCTGCGCCGAACGCAATTCAATCGCTTGGATTATGTCGCCGCGTGTGTCTTCGGGCAGAGGATGTGTTTTGTAGCCGAGCTTTGAAAAAATTCCCGCAGCAAATATCGCGCCCTTGAGTGCCTGCGCCGTCACGTGAGGAGCCATGAACAAGCCTTGATACAAAAGACGAGGCGTTCCCAAGCTTGCGCCCAGTTCGTTGCCCATGCCCGGTGCCGTCAATCGATACGAAGCCGACTCAACCAAATCTTTTCTGCCGACAATGTAGCCGCCCGTAGGTGCCAAACCGCCGCCGATATTTTTTATCAGACTGCCCGCCGCCAAATCCGCACCGACTTCAACGGGCTCGCGTGTCTCGACGAATTCGCCGTAGCAATTATCGACGAACGTCACGCAATCGGGATTAGCCGTCTTGACCGCCGCGCAGATTTTTTCAATGTCGGAAGTCGTCAAGGGCTCGCGCATTGAGTAGCCTCGCGAACGTTGAATCAAGGCAAGCTTGGTTTTCGGCGTGAGGAAATTTTTTATCGCGGCAATGTCGACCTTGCCCTCAACCAAATCCAATTCACGATAGCCGATACCGAATTCTTTCAAGGAGCCTTTGGACGCGTGAGCATGACCGATAACCGTCTGCAACGTGTCGTAAGGCGCGCCCGTCAAAGAAACCAATTCATCATTCGGGCGAAGGATTCCAAACAAAGCCGTCGCCAAAGCGTGAGTGCCCGAAACAAATTGCGTGCGAACAAGTGCCGCCTCCGATTTGAAAATTTCGGCAAAGAGTTCGTCCAACTTTTCGCGCCCGATGTCTCCGTAAGCGTAGCCCGTCGAAGTTTTGAAATGTGCGTCCGAAATTTTGAGCCGCCGCATTGCCTCCAAAACTTTCAGCGTGTTGAGTTCCGAAATTTCCTCGACGAGTTTGAAGTTTTCAGCCGCCTCGTTCAGCACAGATTTTTTTAAGTCAATCATTCGTTGTGAAAAAATTTTTATCACTCCTTATCTCGGCATGGAAATTTTAAGTGCGTCGCGCAAATTGTCAACGGGCAGAAGATTTATTTTCGCCGCCGATTTTGAAAGTTCCGCAAAATTTTTTTCGGCAGGATAATGTTCGTGAAGCCCATGCGGATTGATTCTTCGACGCGCTTCCTCGCCTTGCTGACCGCCCGAACTTCACCGCTCAAACCGACCTCGCCGAAGATGACAGCTTGCGGCAAAATCTTTCTGTTCGCGAAACTCGACGCCAAAGCAATCGCAATCGGCAAATCGGTCGCGGGTTCGTCGATTTTTATTCCGCCCGCAGTCTTAACATAAACATCGCAAGCTCCTATGCTCAAGTGCAATCGCTTTTCCAAGACGGCAAGCAAAAGTTGAATGCGTTTTATGTCGACGGCGTCTGAAGTCCTTCGCGGCGGCATGAAGGGTGTCGGCGCAACCAACGCTTGCACTTCGACAAGGAGCGGGCGCGTTCCCTCGACCGTCGGGACAATCACGCTGCCTATGTCGTCGGCTCGTTCCGGCAAAAATAATTTCGAGGCGTCGGGCACATCAATTAATCCGGTGTCGCGCATTTCAAACAAGCCGATTTCACTCGTCGC
>JAFXTD010000070.1 GCA_017535925.1 Selenomonadaceae bacterium
AACCTCGTTGAAAGATTTTTTCAGCGAATCAAGAATTACCGTCACATCTCTACTCGTTATGACAAATTGGCTTTTTGTTTTGAGAATTTCGTTTTACTCGCTGCTTGTGTTATTCACTTTTAATTTACCAACAGCCCCTAGAGATTGTTGGTAAAGTCTTAACAAGTGACAGGTATCTTTCCGCTCGACGTATCTTAGTACGTTGTCGCGACCTGTCACATGATATTGGGGATTTTATCAACCCTCTTTAGTTTGTCTTTTTAATGGTGAACCAAAAATTTTTCTCTCATCATGTTCTAAAATTGTTATAGAGTGTTGTCATTTTTTTTGTTTCTCGAACGTAGATTTGGTCTAAAGAAAATTTTTGTGGAAAGTGTGGAAAACACCGTCCATAGGCTTTCCACAAAAAGTCGCTTAGTGGTAATGCGTTTTTTTTTGCACATGTGGAAAGTGTGGAAATGATTTTCATAATAGAGAATTTAAAGTATCAAAATTTTTGTATCGAACCTGGAAAATGATTATACTGACTATTTGATATATAAACATTTTTCAGGTTCAGTACAAAAATTAAGAAACATTAATTTTTGTACCAAGAAAACGCTTTCCACAATTTCCACAAAAACTTTTTTGAGCCAGAAAATGGCGTCCTAACGCCATTTAAAAGTGCGACAAACCTGCGACAGGTCTATGTGCTTGTCGCAAAAAAAGTGTATAGGGCGTGACTTGTGCAACCTAGAACTAAAAAAGGTCAAATTGACAGCAAAAAAAAAGCCCTAAACGAAGTTGGAGCCAAAAATTATGGGGATTGTGGAAGGTGGTAAGGTTCAAGCTTTGCCGACGCTACCGACGACTTGCATCTTCTGAGCAACGTAAGCGGTGACTTCCTTCATGCCTGGAGCCGAGTATTTCTTCGGGTCGAAAGCATTTGGGTTGTCGTTCATGTAAGCCTTAACGCCGTTGGTAAAGGCAATGCGCAAGTCTGTTGCATAATTGACTTTGCAGATGCCGCGTCTGACAGCGTCGCGAACTTGCTCATCGGGTACGCCGCTGGTGCCGTGCATGACCAAAGGAACATCGACGACTGCGCGGACTGCGCTCAAGACTTCCATGTTGACTTTCGGAATGCCCTTGTAAACGCCGTGAGCGGTGCCAATGCCAATAGCCAGAGAATCAACGCCGGTGCGCTCGACGAATTCTTTAGCCTCTTGCGGGTCGGTGTAAGGATTGTCGTCGTCGTTCTCAAGGTCGTCCTCTTTGCCGCCGACTTTGCCGAGTTCGCCTTCGACTGGAACATTGCTTGCGTGGCAGACGTTGACGACGGATTTGGTCAAGTCAATGTTTTCCTCGAAAGGAAGCTTGGAGCCGTCAATCATGATGGAAGTGTAACCTGCGCGGAAAGCTTGCATAGCCATAGCGAAGGAATTGCCGTGATCCAGATGCATTACGACCGGAATTTTCGTGCGCTCAGCAGCCGCTTTAACGTTGGCGAAGTAATAATCGAATCCGGCGTATTTGACTGTGCCGGGCGTCGTCTGCATAATGACGGGCGAGTTTTGTTCCTCCGCCGCCGCAAGAACAGCCATAACCATTTCCATGTTCTCGACGTTGAACGCGCCAACTGCGTAGTGATTCTTCTGAGCGTCGAGCAAAAGTTCTTTACTGGTGACAAGCATTTGAAATCCTCCTTCAGCCGAGTTTTTGTTGTTGAGTGCCGAAAAGATATTCGTCGATACAGTTGCAGACTCTGTCCATGACCAAAACTTTCGGGTCGTTGGCAAGTTCGCCGTTACGGACTTTGGTATATTGAATGGGCAAGAACTGGTCGAGTAAACCGAGCGGCACGCCGTCTTTGAAGTTGGCAAACAGTGTATCTATTGCCTTTTCAACTTCGGGCGTGGCATAATAGTAACGCCACCTGTCAGAGAAAGAGTATTTGCGCTTGTAAGCGATTTCGGTCGCGGAGCCGTAATAGTGCTTGGCAAAGTATTTCGGATTTTCTTGCATGGCAGTGTCAAGTGTTTCCATGAAATAACTTTGCCTCTCGGGGTGGTGCTTGAGCATTTCTTTTTCAGCGTAGGCGAGAGCAAAGAGACCTTCACGAAGTGTAAGCGTGAGACCGGGACCGACCTTGAGAATGCAGAAACCGTCTTCGACGAGTTCGCGGAGTTTGTACTTGGTCTGGTAATCGGTGGAGTGCCCCTCGAAAATCAGGTTGGGATACTCTTTTATAGCCGCGCTGAGGTCAACGGCTTTTTCGCGGACGTATTCAGTACAGCCCGAATCTTTTTCCTCGACGCCCGGTTGAACGACGACTGCAATAACATGTTTCCAAGCTTCGTCAAGTCCTGCGACTTTGTAAGCGTTCTCGAAAGCTTTGACGGTCGCTTTGAAGTCTTCAACCTTTGTGACTTGAACGCCGGTATCGACAGCTTCTTGCGAACCGCCAGGCACGGGCACTTCGGAGCCAACGACGTAGACAGGGTGAGGAGCGTCGGGTTTTATTTTTTTCAGCTCGGCGAAAGCTTCTTCAGCAATTTTTGCAAGTTGAGCACCGCGCCGCGAAATTGTTTCGTCGGAAAGTCTGGTGTTGGGGTCATCGCTGGCAACTTTCATGCTCGTATCAATGTGAATCTTGGTGAATCCTGCCGCGACGTATTGGCGAATGAGTTCGCTGGCTTCCGACATAGCTTTTTCCTCGTCGTATTTGGCGAAGGTTAAAGGTCCGAGATGGTCGCCGCCAAGAATCACACGATCAATCGGCAGACCAACTTTTTCGGCAAGCCCTTTGCAAAAGTTCATGAAGTCGGCAGGTTTCATGCCGGTATAACCGCCGTATTGGTCGACTTGATTAGCCGTCGACTCGATAAGCAAGACGGTGTTTGTTTCCAGCGCGTGACGCATACAAGCTTCAAGCACGAGACTGTTTCCTGTGCAAGCCGAGTAGATGCCGACTGCCTCGCCGCTCTTTTGCAAGCGGACAAGTTCTTTCAAATAATCTTTCATAATGTCACCTCATTAACCTTGTGCGAGTTCTTCTTCCCATTCCTTGTATTGTTTGCGAGACCAAATCGCAGTGTAAATGACGCACAGTGCGTAAATCACGGCGACGATAGCAAGAGCACTTGCATTTGTCGTGTTGCCGATTTGAGCTAAGATAAAAGTCAGAGGCGAGCCGCCTTGGTCGAGCGAAGCGACTTGCGAAATACCTTCGGCGACTTGTCCGACGCCTTGAGCCATTTGCGTATGCAAGCCTATCATCAGATTTGAAATCCAAATGGTGAAAGCCATGATGACGGAGCCGCTGATAATCGTGCGGAACAGGTTACCTCCGTGGACAGCGACAGCCATTGCAATGAAGAAGCCGATAGTGGGCAAGTCACCGAAAGGCAGAATCACATTGCCCGGCACAATCGCCGCAACCAGAATCGTTATCGGGATAAAGAGCAGTGACGCTGTAACAACAACAGGGTCGCCGAGCAATAACGCACAGTCGAGACCGATAAAGAATTGTGCGCCTTTGAATTTCTCCTGTAACTTTTTCTTGGCGACTTCGGAAATGGGAAGCAAGCCGCCCATGATGTATTTGACGACGACCGGCATTAAGACGATAACAGCCGCCATTTGAATAGCGAGTGTAAGAATTCCCTTTACGTCGTAACCTGCAAGGATACCGATGACAACGCCCATGATGCCGCCCATAACAGATGGGTCGCAGATTGCCCCGAACTTGCTCTGAAGTTTGGTCGGGTTTACGTCAATGTCGCGAATGCCGGGAATTTTGCTTAAAATGGCGTCCATGACAACGGCTATTGGCGCGTAAAGTCCTGTGGTACCATGTGGCATTGCAATTCCTTCGAGTCCAAAATATTTGTCAACGAGAGGAGCAAACCAGTCACCGAGCTTATAAGCAAAAGCCGCATGAATTGCTACCGCCGCCATTGCCATTGTGTAAGAGCCAGTTGCGAGGTCGACCATTGCGCCGGTGAACGTGAAGTGCCAAATGTTCCAAATGTCAATGTTGACGACGCGGGTCAGCTTCAGCGCAATCATTATCAGATTGACGACGATTGACAGCGGGATAGCAACGAGAGCGATACGACTTGCCCAAGCCATAGGCGACGAGCCTGGCCAGCCAATATCAATGACGCTTAAGCTTATGCCGAAATTCGCGCTCATTGCCTTAGCAGCGGGAGCTAAATTGTTGAGCATAAGCCCGATAACCAACCCTATGCCGATGAAGCCGATACCGATTGAAATGCCGCTCTTTACTGCGCGGCTGAGCGGGGTACCGAGTAAAATTGCAATGACGAAGATTACGAGCGGGAGCATAACCGCCGCGCCGAGGTCGATGAAGTATTGAACGACGCTCAAAATCATATCCACGAGGATTCCCTCCTTTAAAAGATTTAAAGGGCGACCCCACATTGGCAGAGCCGCCCGCCGTTGTCGGGGGTAGTTTAATAGTCTTTACTTCTTGAGAATGTCCAAAATCTTCTGCTCGGTTGCCTCTTTGTTGATGCCGGTGAGGAAAGCCATGCCGTTGACGTAAGGGGTGCTCCAAGTCGGTTTAATGCGCATGGTGGTGATAACGAGGTCGACACCCGCGAGGTTGCCCTCAATCTCGATGATTCTCATCTGCTGAACGTCGGCGTCAATGCCGTTAGCTTTGCACAGGTCACGAACTGCGTCCGCCGCCACAGTGCTGGTTGCGACTGCTCCGCCGCACGCCACGATAATTTTTTTCTTTGCCATTTTGATAGCCTCCAATCGTTTATTAAAAGGGTTAAAACCTTACTTCTTGCCGAAATATTTTTCCATGATGCCGAGAATTTGTTCTGCGGCAGTTGAATCTTGCAGGGCTTGAATCACATCGGGATTTTGGAAACTGGTAAACATTTCGCGAAGGATTGCCAGATGTTGTCCGCTATCCTTGAGAGCAAGCAGGAAAACAAATTTTGCGTCGACTGTCTCGTCGGGATTTTCCATTGAATGGAACTTGACGGGCTTTTTAAGTTTGGCGACCGCGATACCGTTTTTGAGGACGTTGCCTTCGGGCGTCGCGTGCGGTATTGCGATTGCCGACGTAAGGAGTTGCAAGCCGGTAGGGAAATTGTTTTCGCGCTCAAGTACGGCATCGATGTAAGCCGAATTGACATAGCCCGCGTTCTTAAGAATTTCGCCGATTTTTTTTATCGCGTCTTTGTCGTCTTGTGCGTCCATTTCGGGATTGATGATTTGGGCGTTGAAGAAGCCGTTGTCTTTTTCGTCTTCAATAACGTACATGACTTTGATTGCGCCGCTCGTTCTGTCTGTCAACGTCTCAAACGCTTTCATCCCGTCGCTGAGCTTGAATTTGTGCGTGATGAGTTCGTCGACTTTGATTTTGCCGGAGCCGATAAGTTCAGCTGCGCCAGTCCAGTCACTTCCGGGAAAAGGAGCCTTGAAACTTTGCCAAGAGCCTGTGACGTTGAGTTCGCCGCGCAAAATTTTTTCAAACGTCTTCGCGGGGAATTTAACTTCGCCGTGAGCCGTGCCGACGTAAACGACGGTGCCTTTCTTTTTCACGAGGTCAAGAATTTGCGCCTGCAGGAAGGGAACGCCCGCCGTCTCGAAAGCATAATCAACAAGCCCGTGTTCCTTGAAATATTCTACAACGTCAACATTTTTGGAATTGATGACTTGATACGCGCCGAGTTTTTTAGCCATTGAGAGTTTGTTGTCGTCGATGTCTATCGCATAAACTTTTTCCAAGCCCTTTGCTTTCAAAACTTCCAAAGTCAACATGCCGATAGTACCGCAACCGTAAACGACGGCAGATTTGCCAACGTCAATGGCTCCGGCGCGTTCAACACCGTGAATTGCTACGGTTGTCGGCTCAATCGTTGCTGCCTGCTCGAAAGTCACATTGTCAGCGATAGGAATAAGATTTCTCGCGGGAACGGCGACAAATTGAGCCATTGCGCCTTGCTGACGAGAGCCGATAAAGCTGTAATGTGTGCACATAGCCGGAAGACCTTGCTCGCACTCTTCACAGTGGCGGCAGGGAACCAACGGAGCAACCGTCACACGTGCGCCGATTTGAATGTCTTTAACGTCGGAGCCGAGCTTGGCAACTTCACCGGAGAATTCATGACCGACGGTGATAGGATAAAAGTGCGTTCCGCCATGAAGTACGCGGGGAATGTCCGAGCCGCAAATACCGCAAGCACGAACTTTGATTAAAACTTCATCAGCTTTGAGTTCCGGAACGGGAATGTCCTTGTAAGTGAGCACCTTGTCCGCTTCGATGACCAACGCTTTCATTGTCGCGGGTACTTTGCTCATAATCACCAACTCCTTTGATTCAACGTCGTTATTTACTTTCTGGCGAAAATATATCGCGGGAATTTTGAGTTGCATAGGTTTATAGTTTCCTGTCAGAGCGGAAATTAAAACCGCCCGACGAAGAGTCGAGCGGCTGAAGAATTTTCAAAAACTTTGTTTGAAATCTTTGATGAAGGCGTCGTAGTCTGGATTGTTCAACAAACGTCGGACGCCGTTTTCTTTCACGAGATACTTAAACAATTTCAGGAAAATTGGTTCCCAAAGGTAAAATTCGCTTGTGGCAATACTCAGCAGGAAAATAACTTGAACTTGATGTTCGACCCACAATATCGGACGCTCCAAGACTAAAACGGAGATTGACGAAATGGCTGCCGAATTTTTCAGCGGATGGGGTATTGCGACTAAATTGCCAATCTCTGTAGGGCTGGCAATTTCGCGTTCTTTGACTGAATCTGAAGCTTCCTTATCCATTAAGCCGAGTTTCTCCAGTTCGCCGGTCATGAAGTCGATAATTCGTTCCTTAGTTTTGAAGGTCTTGCCTGTGACAAAACATTCGCGGCGAAAGAATTTGTCTACGTTCTGCGCAAAAATGCGCGTCGTGTTGAAAAGTTTCTGCTGAATCAATTTAACTTCGTCCTCGTCGAGTAAATGCCGAACGACGACGATTTTTTTTATGTCGTTTTCGGAAAGCGGCGGCAATTTTTCAATCGGTATGGTGCTTATGACGACATCGACGTTGCTCAAATCGGCACTGCGCAGTTTGTATCCGGGCATGACCTGACGGACGGTCAAAAGCTCCTTGAAATAATCTTCCACGCGAGATTTGAGCAAAATAGCCGTGCCGATGCCCGCGCCGCAAACAATAAAAGCCGACTGTTTCGAGCGGTCAGCATTGATATTCATGCGAGTGAGAGCCGCGCCGAAGTGAACGGCAAGATAACTTATCTCGTCCTCGTTTACCGCCATGCCCTCCGACTCTTCGATAACTTTTGCGGCAATAACTCCGATTTGAAATGCCAGTGGGTATTCGTTCTTGACGACGGATAAAACTTCGTTGTGAATGCGATTTTTGAAACGAAGACGCGGAATCAAAGCTTCGAGGTGAGTTTTTATCCCTTGCCGCAGTGTTTCATCTTCGCTGAAGTTAATGCCGACAATTTGCGTGACACGCTCAATCATTTTGTCGACGAGGATTTGAATTTGCTGATTGATTTGACTGTTGGTCGGGGTATATTTGTTCGCAGCAATCAATTGTTGCGCCAGATAGTACGTTTCGTTCGAGAGCACGTCGACGCCGAAGACGGAATAAATTTCTTCGAGGATAGCATTAGCCATAGCAAATTCGCGATGATCCTCAATGGCTTTACTTTCGCGCAACTTGTAGCTGATATTGTGTTCTTGCCCGGCACGGACGAGAGTTATCACAATGTATCCGATAAATCGCTCAAGTGAATCGTCGGTGAGCATGATGTCGTAGGAACTCATCACGCGGATAACAATGCTGCGAATTTTTCCGGCGTCAATTTTTATCGGGAGCACGGACAAAATGTGATTGCGTTGTTTGGAATTCTGGAAAATAAAATCGGATATGCAATGGCGAATGTCGCGTTCGGCACCGTCAAGGGTCATGCCGTAGTTTTTGAAATTGACGACAGAGAGGTCATACTTTTCAAGCTGTGTTTTGGCGTCGCG
Source organism: Selenomonadaceae bacterium (assembly GCA_017535925.1). Taxonomy (GTDB): domain Bacteria; phylum Bacillota; class Negativicutes; order Selenomonadales; family Selenomonadaceae; genus Quinella. The sequence goes on from JAFXTD010000070.1 coordinate 8,017, forward strand.
CAAACCGGCTTTGAAGGCGGTTAAGCTGACAAAGAGTTCGTCAGATAGTTTCTGTTGCTTGAGCGGTTCACCCAAAAAAGTCGCTTCAAGCAAAGCGCAGGTAATGTAATTGGTTCGCTTGCGTCCCTCTGTCTGAACATTAATATTCATGTCGTAAATTTTTTGAGCGGCGTCGGCGTCGTGAATTTCGAGCCGATAGCCATTGCGCTTTGAAACAGAAATTTCAGCAACGGACTTATCCATTTCGAGAATCATATATTTCAAATCGGTGCGCACGGTTCGCGAAGAAACACCGCATATTCGCCCAATGTCATCAGCAACAATTCCGTTTTTATGTTATTTTAGAATTTCCAAGATTTTAATCTGTCGCTCGGTAAACATATCGCCCACCCTCCCGCCGAAATTATAAAGTCGGACGGGCGATTATCATAGGCAGAAATTTACCTGACAGAGTGGAAAAAAGTTGTCGTTTGCGGGAAATAGTAGAGATACCGCGACCTTTGTGTTAGTATTTAATTTTAGTACTGATAAAAAATAAGACTCTCGTTAAGGAAGAGAGTCTGAAAAAGGATAATTAATCAATGATAGAAGTAGGGAGCAACTTCCTCATTGTAGATTTGCAGAAGAATATGGTCACCGTATTCGGCACGAAAGTATTCAATCTCACGGAAGGAGTAAAAATCGAGTAGAGTTTCATAGATGTCAATTAAGTCAATGGGAATATCGTGTGGAGTGGTGTTTTGTTCTTCGTGTATAAGGGATAAGTTGCTGTAATGACGAATGTTGGAAGTAGAAATCGGCAGTAAACTTTCTTTGTAGTCAAAAATGTGCAAGTCGTCACGAGAGGATTCAGAGACAATATCCCCGACTTTTTGAATGGTGTTATCGAGGTGAGAACGGTTGATGTATTCGTGGCTCGTGTGAGCAGCGTAGTATCCGCAGGAAAGATTGACGGCGGCAATGCCAAGTTCCGGAGCGATAAGGGAAATGTCGGAAAAGGAACCCTGCGCGGACTGGAAGCCTTTGCCGGAGATGTAAGCCTCGAAGTCGGGATTATCACAACGGTAGTAAACGGCGTCGTTAGAGCCCTTGCGGTCAAGCTCAATGATGAATTTGAGGTCGTCGATTTCTTTGGGCAGTTGGCGTTGGCTGTGAGCGAGGCAGAATTTTTTAGCCCCCAGCCCGCCAATTTCCTCGTCACAGCAGAACAGGAGCCACGGTTTGATTTTGGAAAGGCGGTAGACCTTGACGAGAGCAAAGACGCCGCACCTGTCGTCGCCGCCAATGCCTTGCGGGCTCATGATGATGTTGCCGTCAGCGGAAGTGCAGATGTCGCGGACGGGTTGTTCGTGAACTGTGTCTAAATGGGCAACGAGCATAACGGGCGCGACGCCTTTGACGAGAATGAAATTGCCTTTACTGATGAGCGTTTTGCCTTTGAATTTTTTGCAAAGCCGCTTGAAGAGTTGCTTTTGAGAAGGGCGGAGGAAATCTTCCAAAGAAATCATGCGGGCACCTCCTCTGCTTTGCAGTTGGGACAAAGGTCTCCGTTGAGATAGTCATTATGGCAAAGGCGTTCACATTCGGAGCAACGACTGTAATAATTATCACGGCAAGAATCGCAAACATAAACGTTATTACCATTTTCGTCGACAGCGAGAGAAACTTCATCGGCAAGAAAGTATTCGTCGCACTCATTGCAGAGTAAATATTCGTCAGCAAGGCAACGGGAGCAAACATAGGAGCCGTCATGAATCATAGTCATTTGGCTTTTGTCGAAATATTCCTCGCAATGCTCGCAAAGTCGATAATACTCGTTCAAGCAATGGTCGCAGACGTGAATGCGTTCGCCGTGGCGATTGATTACTTCCCAAGTTTCGGAGCAAAAGTTCTCGCACTCTTGACAGAATTCGGATCCTTCTTCGTTGCATTCGTCGCAGAGAAGCCCTTTGGAAAGTTCGCCGGCACAGGAAATGCAAAGCCCATAGGTGCCGACCTTGAAGACCTCGAAGTCGTTGGCATGATCTTGGCGAATGGAAATCTTGGCGTCGAAATCGGGGTGAACCCAATCACAATATCCGCCAAAGCCGTAGCCGCAAGCGATACGGATGTCATGTTTGTTGCCGCAGTATTTTTCGGTCTTCCAGAGATTGGGGACCCCTTCAAGCTCGGAGAGTTCACGCTGAACCAAGTCGCGGTAAAGCTTGGATTCGGCTTGGGCTCCACAAGTACCGCCGCTCGTGTTGTAGAGACGACTTTGAAGCAAGAGCCCGTTGTAAGGCTTGTACATGAAAAGTTGCCGCGTCGTTTTGCGGTTATTGATAGTTTCGGGATTGTCAGGGTTGGATGCAGTGAAAACGATGAAAGTTACGTCGTCGCGAGCGTATCCGGCACAGCCACAGTTGTAATCGCAATCGAGGACGTTGAAAGAATGGCAGGAAGTCATTGTGGAGCCACGCCTGTCCCTTTTCGGATTGCTCATTGTGATAAAGTGAGCGGGGTTAATCGACATGAAAAGCTTGAAGTCAATCTTTTTTGTGGAAAGCTCGTCGGCGAACTGGGCGAAAAGATGTTGGAATTGACTATCCTTGCTTAAGTCCGTGACGCTAAGAGAATCGCAGATCGCCTTGAAAATCCTGCTGCGCTTTTTGCGGGGAGCATAGGCATTAGGAGCGAGCTGATTGATAGCGTCGATGTAGTATTCGGCTTTGTCGTTGGGGCGGGAGAAGAAGCAGACAGCGCGCTCAATCAAGTTGATTTTGTCGCAGTCGGCGTCCAATTTGGCGGGTTGAAAAATGGCATGAGCGAGGTCGTGAACGAGCGTGTAGTCGGGATTGTGAGTCTTGGTGCCGTTGATGACGATAGCTTGCAAGTTTTCGTTCCAGCCCTGCGATTGGGAGAAGAGTTCGCGGAGAGGGCGTTTGGCTTTAATGGCGTCGGAAGCGAGGCGGTCGACGAATTGTTCGGAAATGTTTTCGTAAACGTCGTCGGAATCGACGTGGCGGAAGTAATCTTCGAGAGCCGCCCGGATGTTGTTGCAAGTGAGTTCTTTGAGATTGTCCATAGGAAATACCTCGTATAATGAAAGTAGTAGTTTTTAACGTCCCTCTCCAAGG
>JAFXTD010000023.1 GCA_017535925.1 Selenomonadaceae bacterium
CGGTCGTGACTTGCAATGGTGGAAAGAATTTTTCTCGGTGTGCCGCATGACAGGCTACAACGGTTACGTTTCACTCGAAATGGAAGATTTAACCATGAGCGTCGAAGCCGGCTTGCAAACTTCGATTGACGCTTTGAATCAAACAATAAGCAAATAAATGCCTTACCTCTAATCTTTCGGATAAATTTTAACCTGCAGGAAAAATTTTTTTCTGCGGGAATTTTTTTGTTCAAAGGAGGCGAAAGCTTTATGAAGTTAGTGATTAGTGATTAGTGATTAGAAAAATCCTACAAGTTACAAGCTGACAGCCGAATCGATGACCTTGACAAAATTTTTTGGGAGGAATAAATTTGCACGGGATTTTATATTTATGCGCCACGCCGATTGGAAATTTGGAAGACATGACGTTTCGGGCGATACGGATTCTGCGCGAAGTCGATTTAATCGCGGCGGAAGACACGCGGCGCACGCGAAAACTTTTGACGCACTTTGAAATTCACACGCCGATGATTCGTTTCGACGAAAATTGCAAAGCCTCCGTTGCCGAAAAAATTTTGCAAAGACTTCTTGCCGGCGAATCGGTTGCGGTCGTGAGTGACGCAGGCTTACCGGCAATTTCAGACCCGGGCACCGACTTGGTCAAGCTTGCAATCGACGCGGGAATAAAAGTTTGTCCGATACCGGGAGCCAACGCCGCCTTGAGCGCGCTGATTTGTTCGGGATTGGATACGTCGAAATTTTTATTCGCGGGCTTCGCACCCAAGACAAAAAAAAATCGCCGCGAGTTCTTTGAAAAACTTTCGACGATTGAGGCGACGCTGATATTTTATGAGGCACCGCACCGCTTGAAAAATTTTTTGGAGGAATTGGCGGAAGTCTTCGGCGAACGTGAAATTGTCTTGGCGAGAGAATTGACCAAAGTCCACGAGGAATTTCTTCGCGGGAAAATATCCGAGCTGCTTGAAAAAATATCCGAGCCGCGAGGCGAATTCGTTGTCGTCGTCGAAGGAAAAAAATTTTCGGAACCTGCCACACCCGAAGAAAATATTTTTGAGGTCGTCGAAAAATTTATGGCGGCGGGCTTGGACAAAAAATCAGCCATGCGCGAGACGGCAAAAAAATTCAACGTGAGCCGCCGCGAAATTTACAACAGGTTATTAGGAACTGGGAAGTAGGAACTGGGAACTAGTTCACTAATCCCTACTAGTTCCTTGTTCCTAGTTCCTAGTTCCTGATAAAGGGAGGAAACTCAATGAAAACATTTTACATCACGACGCCGATTTACTACCCAAGCGCAAACTTGCACATCGGGCACGCCTATTGCACGACGATTGCCGACGCCATTGCCCGCTACAAACGTTTGGCGGGTTACGAAGTTTTTTTCTTGACCGGCTCCGACGAACACGGGCAAAAAATTCAACGCACCGCACAAGCCGAAAATAAAACGCCGCTTGAATATGTCGACCCGATTGTTGAGAACTTCAAGGAGCTTTGGAAAAAATTTTACATCTCGAACGACGACTTTATCCGCACGAGCGAGCCGCGTCACGAAAAAGTTGTTCAAGAAATTTTCAAGCGCATTCAAGACAACGGAGACATTTACAAGGGCGAATACACGGGGCTTTATTGCACGCCCTGCGAATCGTATTGGACGGAGTTGCAGCTTGACGAAAACGGCTGTTGTCCCGATTGCCATCGCCCTGTTGAAAAAGTTTCGGAGGAAGCTTATTTCTTCAAGCTGTCGAAGTACGCCGATAAACTTTTGCAACACATCGAGGAGCACCCCGAATTTATCGTGCCGACCTCGCGCCGCAACGAAATGATTAATTTCATAAAGAGCGGGCTGGAGGATTTGTGTATTTCGCGCACGTCGTTTGATTGGGGAATTCCCGTGCCCGGCGACGAACGCCACGTCATTTACGTTTGGTTCGACGCCGTCATAAATTACATTACACCGCTGATTCACAACCCCGATATGAAAAAATTTTGGCCGGCGGATATTCACCTCGTCGGCAAAGAAATTGTCCGTTTCCACACAATCATTTGGCCGGCAATGCTCATGGCGGCAGGTCTTCCCTTGCCGAAACAAATTTACGGTCACGGCTGGCTCGTCACCGACAGCGGCAAAATGTCCAAGTCCAAAGGCAACGTCGTCGACCCCGTGGCTTTGGTTGAGGAATTCGGCGCGGACGCAATCAGATATTTTCTGCTTAGAGAAATAACTTTGGGGCTCGACGGCAATTTCAATCGCGATGCTCTCATTCAACGAATCAATTCCGACCTCGCAAACGACTTGGGAAATCTTTTGCACAGAACGCTGAACATGATCGGCAAGTTCCAAAAGAAAATTTTAATCGCCTCGACCGAAGGCACCGACCTCGACAAAAGTTTTCGTCTGGAGGCTCTCGACACTGCTGAAGAATATCGGCAACTCATGGAAAATATTCAGCTGTCCGACGCCGTCAAAGTCGTTTGGAAATTTATCGGGCGGGCGAACAAATACATTGACGAAACAACGCCGTGGAAACTTGCCAAAGACGAAACGCAACGTCAAGAGCTGGCGAACGTTCTTTACAACCTCGCCGAATCGTTGAGGATTGTCGGGATTTTAATTTCGCCGTTCATGCCCGCGACCGCCGAAAAAATTTTTGAACAGCTGAAAGTTTCTTCGGAACCCAAGCTCGACGACGCGAAAGTTTTCGGTCTGCTTGAGGCGAATCACGAAGTCGGCAAGCCCGAACAACTTTTCCCGCGCATACTGATTGAAGATTGATTATCGAAAAATTTTTTGTTGGGGCGTGTTGGTAAATTAAAAAGCAGCGGTGAGCGAACACCCGGCCGCACATGGACGTGCGGCCGCCGCGACTTAAAACCTGGAAGGTTTTATAGCGGTCAACGCCCTTTTCTTTTGCTACTTTTCTTTTGGGCGCTGCAAAAGAAAAGTAGATTTAAAAAATAAAAGTCATTACAACGCTCAATCGGAGCTGTCGGTTGAATTTATCAAAAGCACCTAAGCCTTCTGCGAATCGCGGAGGGCTTTAATTTTTTTGAGGGCATCCGTCTTTAAAGAAACCGAATCAATTTTGCCGCTGCCAAGCAGAGGAAATTTATCGTAAACGAAAAAGCGCGCGGGGATTTTATATTTGGCAATCCTCGCGGAAAGTTCGGCTCGCAAATTATTTTCGTCGAAAGTTTTTCCGGTTTTCAGCTTGACACAGGCACAAACCTCCTCGCCGAAAAAATCGTGAGGCACGCCGAAAACTTTCACGTCGTCGATAATTTCAAATTCGGAAATCGCCTCTTCGACTTCTGCGGGATAAATATTTTCTCCGCCGCGAATGATTATCTCCTTGATTCTGCCGGTCAAGTGCAAGTAGCCGTTCGCGTCGAGCTTGCCCAAGTCGCCCGTGTGCAACCAGCCTTCCGCGTCAATCGTCTGTTCTTCGGGGCGCAATTTGTAATAGCCCGTCATGAGATTGAAACCTTGAACCAAAATTTCTCCGATACCTTCCGAATCGGGCTTGTCGATTTTGATTCGAATGTTTTTGACGGGCTTGCCGACGGTGTGCAAAATATTTTCGAGGCTGTCGCCGTAAGCGGTAATGCTGACGGGTGCCGGTTCGCTCAAGCCGTAGCTCGACATAAAGTGATCGTTCGGCATAAGCTTTTGAAAAATTTTTATTTGAGTTTCGGCAGCTCTTGCGCCGCTGATAATCGAACAACGCAACGAGGAAAATTTTTCCGCGCCGAAATTTTTATTGTTAATCAGAGCGAGGAGCATCGTCGGGACGGAATGAAAAATCGTGCAACGTTCCCGCGAAATTAAATTCAAAATAGAATCGGTACGAATTTTTTCGGGAAGGTAAATCGTCGAACCGGCAATCGCATTTGCAAAAATCCCCGCGACAAGTCCGAAGATATGAAAGAACGGAAGAATCACGCAAGCTTTATCGGAGGCAGCAAGTGTCCGGTCTTTGGAATTAATCTGCGCGGCGTTCAAAATGTTGTAAGACGAGAGCAAAACGCCCTTGAGCTTGCCGATCGTGCCCGAAGTGAAAATCATGACGGCGGGGTCGTCTTCGCGCACGATTTGCCGAATTTTATTTATGACAACGGTGCGCGCCTTAAAGTTCACGTCATTGCGAAAGGAATAAAACGTTTGGATTTTGTCTCCGCAAAGATTTTTTATTTCGTCAAGCGAGGCGGACATTTCTCCGTAACAAAAATGCGTGACGTTTGCATAATCGACAAGCGAGGAAATTTCTTTGGCGCAGAGGTTGAAGTTCACGAGCACGGCACCGGCTCCGAGCTTTTGAACGGCGTAAAAAGTCAAAATCCGGTTAATCGAGTTCGCGCTGCAAATCGCAACGTGACTGCCTTGCCGAACATTTTTTTTGCAAGTCGGCGGCGATTATTTCTTTCCAAATGTATTCTTCACCCGCGCTGACGACAAAAATTTTTTCGGCAGAATAAGTTGCTTTGTCTCTCAAAAATTTTTTGAACGAAACTTGAACATACGGCGAAGATTTTTCCGCGTCAACAAATTCGTTCAGCACGTCTTCGACCTTCGGCGCGGCGGCATTCAAAACATCAAGCCTCCCCGCGACAAAAATTTTCAACGCGCCGGAATTAAGACGTTCATTTGTTATAGTCATGATGACTCCTCAAAAAATTTTTTAGTTGGTGATTGAAATGAAGCGCGAAATTTTAACGGACAAAGAACTCGATATGGTTGCGGGCGGAGGCAAGACGCCGCAAATTCCTTCAGCCGGTGACCGTGAAAAATTTTCTTCGCCCGCGTGGCTCGACAACATTAAAAGCGAAATGAATCCCGCTATACACAGAATCACGTCGACCTTTTGAAAAGCAACGATTACATCGACCCCGCGCTTTATGAAGAAAATCATTTCGACAAAATACATCGACGGCAAAAAAAAACTTGCGAGGGTGAACTTTGGTATCGCGGTCACAAAATCAACGGGCTTATCGAAAATCTCGGCAACGAACTCGGCTTTGAGAAAATCGCTTACCTGCTGATTATGGGCGTGCTCCCCGACGACAACGAGCTTGCCGAATTCAAAAAAGTTTTGGGCTAGGCACGGACTTTACCGGCGCACTTTACCCGCGATATTATCATGAAGGCTCCGACCGCTCCGGATACAAGAGTGGGCAATTCCCTGCGTCAATGCCTCGAACTTATCGCGACCTTCCCTCTGTTCGCGGCGTATGCTTATCACTCTTACAATCACTACAAAAAGGGCGGCTCAATGTATATTCACATGCCCGACCCGAAACTTTCTGCAGCGGAAAATCTTTTGAGCCTCTTGCGACCCGACAGACAATACACGCCGCTTGAAGCCAAGGTTTTGGATATGGCACTGATTCTTCACATGGAACACGGCGGCGCGAATTTGAAATTTATCAGCATGATGGGCGACATTCGCGAGCACGTCAACGATTGGTACGACCGCGACGAGGTTGCCGCTTACGTTCAAAAAATCGTCAACAAAGAAGCTTTCGACCACACGGGTTTGGTTTACGGCATGGGGCACGCGGTTTATACGCTCTCCGACCCGCGCGAAAAAATCTTGAAAGAATATGTCAAGCAGCTCGTCCGCGAAAAAGGCACCTTCGACGCAGACTTTGCCTTGCATGAAAATATCGAGGCAGTCGTGCCCGAAATTATCGCCAAAGCTCGGAACATGCCTCGCCCGCCCGCGCCCAATGTCGACTTCTACAGCGGCGCAGTCTATTACATGCTCGGAGTCCCGCCGTCGTTCTACACCGCGATTTTCGCCATTGCCCGAATCGTCGACCGGACTGCTCATCGTTTGGAAGAGTTGTCCACTTCAAATAAAATCATTCGCCCCGCTTACAAGAGCGTCATGAAATTGGAAGGATGAAAGAATTTACCAAACTTCGCGCGATTTTATTTTTGGCGGGAGGCGCGGCATTCGTCACCAAAACTTTTATCGACCCGAAAACAAAATGACCGTCGGCGTGGCGCAACATGATGAATCGGACGCAGTTGTTCTTTGGAAACGCTGATTAATTTAAGTCACGAGGTCATCGGAGTTTTGACGGCAACAAGCGTAAAGATTTTTGTTTCGATAGTTGCGGCTTATATGAAGTCGTGGTCGTCGCACAAGCCTTTCGATTATTTTGCGTCGTGTTCAGCGTACCGTTCCTTGCAATGCAAATGCTCGACGAAACGGAGGCGGCGGTTGCCCTCGAAAAAGTTGACGAATGGCATTGGCTTGCCTTAATTCCGATTTGTTTTGCGGGACGGTTTATCGGGAAAAAACTTCACTTGCCGACGAAACATCACGGCATTTTTCTCGACGTTGATTCATCCTCTCGAAGAGGCACCGAAATTTAACATCGGCTTGTATATCGGCACACACCTCGACAAGGAAAGATTAATCGCATTGCGCTCAATGGTATAACGCGGCAATGATAGCGTCCGGCTCACGCATGGCAATTTTCTTGTCGAAGACTTACGGTTTCTCGTTGATAACGGCGTTCTTGGCAATGGCACCGGGCGGCATAACGGAAATGTGCGTCGCGGGCTTGGCAATGGGCGCGAACGTCCCGCTGATTTTGGCTTATCAGCTGTTCAGGTTGCTGACAATAAATTTTGCGTCGCCGTTCGTGATTAATTGGTACTTCAAACGAAATGAGGAGGAAAAAACTTGATGGAAAGTTTAAAAGGCAAAAGACTGTTACTTTTGGGCGGAGACTTCTGGATGGAAGAGCTCGCGCAATACGCAAAAGAAACGGGCGTCAAATTGATTGCCACGGCTAAGAAAGCTCCGTCGAAACTTTTTGAGATTGCGGAGGAAAGTTACACCGTCGACCCGACGCCGAGGGCATGAAAAAATTAATTCGTGATGCCAAAATTGACGCGGTACATCCCGGCTCGGCTGAACCCGTTATCGGCGCGGCAAGTGCTTACCTGCGCGAGGTCGGTTTGCCCTGTTACGCCACGCCCGAACAATGCGCCGTCCTCCACGAAAAAATTGCCTTCAAAGAACTTTGCGATTCGGTCGGCTTGCCCGTCGTCAAGAGAATTGACGTTGACGAATCCGACCTTGCCAAAAGTGCCGCCGAAATAAAATATCCCGTCATTGCCAAACCTGTCGACTCGTCCGGCAGCGCGGGATGTTGTGTTTGCAGAAACGCCGAAGAATTTTTGAGCGGCTACAACGAAGCCAAACAAAATTCTTTCACGGGCAAAGTTATCGTCGAATCTTTCGTCGACAATCGCAGCGTATACCTTTATTACACCTTCAGCGGCGGCAAACCGTACTTCACGGGTGTGACCAGAAAATATACCGTCAAATATCCGCAAGGCAATTATGTCCTGTCGTTGCGTCTCGGCGAAAGTCCGTTCATTGCCGACATTCGCGCACGCTTCGAAGAAAAACTTTTCGCCATGTTCAAGAAGATTGATTTGCGCGAAGGCGTCCTGTGGCTGGAAATTTTCCACGACGGCAAGGGAACATATTACTTTAACGAGGCGGGTTATCGCTATAACAGCTCGGTCTCGATTTACATGACGAATTTTTTCTACGGCATCAATCAGTTGTATACGGGGCTTTATTTTGAGCTGACGGGTAAGAGCCAAATCGACGGGCACAAATAACTTCGCGACAACGTCCTGACTGTTTGTGTCGGGCGTCCCGTCGGTTTGAAAATCGAAGATACCGGCACGTTTAAGCATGTGTTCGCCGTCGTTCAATTCGTGTTTGACACCAAAGAAGAATTCCTTGCCACGCTCGACGACATTCACAAAACGATTCACGTCAAAGATACCGACGGCAATGAAATGATCAATCGTATTTTCGATGCCGACAAAGAAACTGCCGATTTCTTCAGTTGTTAGGTGTCAGAATTTTTCTAACAGCTAACAACTAACAGCTAACAGCTAAAAAATGAGGAGGCTTGAAAAAATTTATTCCGCCTCCAAAATTTTATCAAGCTCTTTGAAAAGTTCGGTGACAAGTTCGGCTTCGGGCACCTTGCGAACGATAACGCCCTTGCGAAAAATAATTCCTTCGCCGTCGGCACCTGCAATTCCGATATCGGCAGTGCGAGCCTCGCCGGGTCCGTTGACGACGCAACCCATAACCGCAACCGTCAAATTTTTTTCAATGGAAGAAATTTTTTCCTCGACCTGCGCGGCGATAGCGGGAAGATTAATTTTCGTTCGCCCGCAAGTCGGACAAGCAATCAAAGTTACACCGCCTTCACGAAGACCGAGCGATTTTAAAATTTCTTTGGCGACTTTGACTTCGACGCAAGGGTCACCCGTCAATGAAACGCGAATGGTATCGCCGATACCTTCAGCCAACAACGCGCCGATACCGACCGCCGATTTTATGACGCCGCTTTTGACTGTACCCGCCTCCGTTATGCCCAGATGGAGCGGGTAATTTTTTTTCGCGCTCATCAATCGGTAAGCCGCCAAAGTCAACGGCACGTCGTGAGCCTTCAACGAAATTTTTATGTCGAAAAAATTTTCCGCCTCCAAAATTTTTACATGTTCCAAAGCAGATTCGACCAATGCTTCGGGAGTCGCGCCGCCGTATTTTTGCAGAAGCTTTCGACTTAACGAACCCGCATTGACTCCAATACGAATCGGGATTTTCGCCGCCCGCGCAGATTTTACGACTTCGCGAACGTGAGCCGCGCCTCCGATGTTTCCGGGATTCAATCGCAGAGCCGCCACGCCTTGAGCAATCGATTCAAGCGCAAGTTTATAATCGAAATGAATATCCGCGATAATCGGAACCTCGACCGCCGAAATTATTTTGCCTAAAGTTTTGGCAGCCGTCATGTCGGGCACGGCAACTCTTACAATGTCGCAACCTTGAGCCGCAAGATTTTGAATTTGTTCAATCGTCGCCGGCGCGTCTTGCGTTTTGGTGTTCGTCATAGATTGAATGCTTATCGGCGCGCCGCCTCCGATTTTTATTTTCCCGACGCTGATTTGTCTCGTCTGTTTCCGTTCAAACATTTGCTCTCCTCCAAAAATAATATCAACCGATTGGGGCTGTTGGTAAACTCAAGTAAAAGAAAAACACAAGCAATGATAAAATGAATTTGAAAGTAGGTCATTACTTATGTCAAATTCATTTTACCACAAAGATTTAACGGACGCTCAATGAACGTCTTCAATGCCATCATGTGGATTCTCAAAAGTGGAGCGCGTTGGCGCGATTTACCCGCCCGTTACGGTAATTGGAACAGTATTTATCACAAGTTCCGAAAATGGTGCGCTGATAATGTTTTCGAGAACCTCTTGCAAGCGTTGGCAGACGACACGGAAAAATATCTGCTCGTCCAAATTGATTCAACCTTCTGCAAGGTGCATCAGCACGCCGCCGGGACTCTCAAAAAACACGGTAATCAAGCAATAGGCGTGTCACGCGGCGGCAAGACCACCAAAATTCATGATCTTGTCACAGAAAATTTTCAACTTATCGGGCTGTTACTGACCGGCGGACATATTCATGATTCAAAGTGTGCCGTTGAATAAAACTCAAAAACAAAAAGGTTCCGGGTGATAAAGCTTTTTGTTCGTCTCATATTCAGGATTTTATCCAAGAGCAAGGCGGTATTGTTTGTATTCCGGACAAAAACAACTCGCGAGCAAAACATGATTTTGATAAAGAGCTTTACAAAGCTCGCAACGTCGTTGAACGTTTTTTCTTGCGGCTAAAGAATTGCCGACATATCGCCACCCGTTATGACAAATTGGCTCTTTGCTTTCGCAATTTTATTTTGCTTGCTACCCTTATGCTTCAAGTCTAGACTTTACCAACACTCTCTAGGGGCTGTTGGTAAATTAAATCGACGGCTCCGATTGAGCGTTTCAATGACTTTTGTTTATTGAATCTACTTTTTCTTTGTCGGCGTCAAAGAAAAAGTAGCAAAAAGAAAGACGCTTAAACCGGCGGATGAACATCCTGTTCATATCGCCGGCGGCCGTCATCCGTGACGGCCGGGCACTCGCCAACCGCTGCTTTCAATTTACCAACAACCCCTAATTAAACATTCCCAATTTCCAATTCCAAATTGAAAAAAATCCCTGCCGCAAATTTTTTCTGTGTGATATAATCTGCGCGGAGGTGATTTTTATGCGGAAGATTTTTTTGACGTTGCTCGTCGCGCTGATTGTGGGCGTTCAAAATTTTTGCGGCGCGGTGACGATTGAAACTGCAAACTTCAACGGCAACGAGAAAATTGTTTATCCTGTGGTGCACGCGGCGGACGCAGAAATCGAAAACAAAATCAATCGCAAAATCCGGGAGGAACTTGTAAGTTTTATCAAAGGAAATCAATACGCCGTGCAATATCACAATCAAAAAATTCTCGACGCTCGCATGAATTACGAAGTCACTTGCAACGAGGCGGGCAACACCGTGATTTTGAGTATCGTCTTCACGGAAAGTCGTTATGTCGAAGGCGCGGCGCATCCTGCGACTTGGAAACGTGCGCTGAATATCAACACCTCGTCGGGAAATCGGATGAGCTTGGATTATTTGACTGACATCGGCGGCGGCAATCCTCAATTTTCTCTTGAAAATGTTTCGCGCAAACTTCGGGAGCATTGCGAGCGCGAAAAAATTTATCTTTTCGACGACGCGCTTCCGCTGAAAAAATTGCCCGAAAATTTTTATTGGGATGAAAATCTTCACGTACATTTGATTTTCCAACATTACGAGGTTGCGCCCTACGCGGCGGGCATTATCGATGTTGACATGAATTAGGAGGTTGACAACATGAAAAAATTTTTAATCGGAGCGTTGGCGGCGGTCATGCTCATGAGTTTCGGCGCGTTCACCGAAGCCACTCAACTTGACACGGAAAATATTTGCTGCAGAGGCTATTGCTATCAAAATTGCGACAACGACACCGGCAACGGCGGCGAATACTGCGGGCGTTACGGTTGCGGGCAAGGCAGATAATTTATTCCTTCTTAGTCGTCACGATTTTTTTCAAGCCGTAACAGCGGCAGAAAATTATGTTGCGGTTGTTGGAATCGTAAGACTTCAAATCGCCGCCCAACAAAAGCGTGAGCTTATCCCAAGTGCGCGAGCCCAAAAATCTTTCAGACCAAGCGGGCAACTCAATCGGCGGGACAACAATCAAGTCGTCGTTCTTGTGAGCGGCGACATTTTTTATTCGAGCCTCAATCTGATTGTGGAAACCGTATTCGACGTAAAGGCAGCCCGCCAAACTCATCAACCAGACGATTGAAAAAACAGCAACGATTTTTACGTGACGAGTGAAAAATTTTTCGACGAGCGGCAAAATTTCTTTCAGCGCGGCGAGCGAGGCGACCAACAAAAATATCGTCGAAGGGAAACCTGCACGTTCGGGGAACATCGGCGCGAACATCATGACTGCCAAACTCAAAACCGACGCCGCCGCGAACGTCAAAATAAATTTCGTGGCTTCGGGCGAAGTTTTTGCTTTGACGAAATAAAAAATTATCGGCACGAACAAAATCGCTTCACGCAGGAAGACCGGCAAGAATCCGTTAAAAAAATTCGTGTACAACATTTGAACTTTGGAGCCCGGCAAGTGGTCGCTTATCAAATCGGCGCGGTGCAAATTTCCCGGCGCGAGGATTAAAATCGCGAAGCCGACCAGCAAAAATATAAAAGCGATATTCATCCACGGCTGAAGATTTTTTTCTCTGTGGAAGTGGAGGAGGAACATGAACGTTATAAAAATCGTGACTGCCGCGCCCGGTTCAATCGACCAGCCCGCAAGAAATGCAATTAGGAATGTGCAATGCGGAATGCGCAATGATTTTTCAGGATTACGATAGGCTTCGGCGAACGGCAGCAGGAATAAAATTATCAGCGTGGACATCCAAAGATAGTTGCAAGTGCCCGTCAGCCAAACCGTCGTGATTATCTGCGACGGCGCGCAAAAATAAATTCCCGCCAAAATCAACAGCAGATAACTTTTTTTCATTTCGCGCAGCGGCAAGCCCGTCCCGATTTTGAACAAGAGCAACACCAACGCCGCGAACACAAAGACATTTGCAACGTCGAAGAAAATTTTTTCATGGCACACGAAAAACTGAACAAAGGTATGCGCAATCGTTCGCCCGCCCCAAGAAAAATAATGTTGCCACTGCGAAATTAAAATGTCGGAAAAACTTTCGACGGGTTGCAGGCGATTCGGGTCAATGCCGTTGAGTAAATTTCCCTTGCCCGCGCCGTCCCAAATGAATTTGTAGGAATAATCGTCGGCGACGAGCGGCGTTAATAAATTGCGCAAAAAAAATATCGCCAAGTACGCGGCGAAAATCATTTGCCAAGAGAGGCTTTCAAAAAAATTTTTCATGCGTCAACCTCCTTTGCATTACAGAAATTTTACAAAGTGTTCAAATCCTGTTCGAGGACGCCGATTTGATGATTCAAATCCTTGGCGGCGCGGCTTTTAAGTTGCCAATCCTCGTAAAGCCGAAAATCAATCAGAAACTCTTTAAACATGTTTAAGTTAAACTTAATCGTGTCGGAGTGAACTTCGGAAAAAATTTCGTTCAAAAATTTTTCGGCGCAAGTGACTTCGGCAATGTATTTGTCGAGGCAAGCGTTTTTTTCTTGCGGAGGAAGCGCGTTGAATTTTTTCGCGACTTCATGAACTTTCAAGACCGTTTGCTTGATTTGAGCCTTCTTGTCGTCCGTCTGACCTTGCGGAGAACGTCGGCGAAGTTCTGATTTAAATGTCGGGGAAAGTTCCAATTCGACGACCGAAAAATTTTGTTCCAAGTCAAAAGTTTGTGCGGCGTTCGTCCAAAAATCGGGAAGCGAGAATTTCGGCGCAGCGAAGAAAACTTTTCCGTAATCTTTTGGCGCAAGCAAAACTTCAATCGGCGGGAGCGTTTGCTCTGAAAAAATCACCGAACCGAATTTGTTTTCCGGAATGATATACCCCCCCCGTTTACCTCAGCAAAGATAAAATTGACGCTTGAAAATTTTCCGACGGGACGAACGGGCGCGTAGTACCAGAGAAAATTTTTTGCATTGAACTTCGGCAGGGTGAATGCAAGAGTATCGTCGAGCGGCGACCACTGTCCGAAATGCAGGACGTCATGTTTTTGCGGCTTGCGCATGAGTTCGGCGACGAGCCGCAGATAAATTATAGAGTTCAGCGCACCGCCTGCCGTTTTGTCGAAGAGCTTATGCAAATTGCTGTTCACTTCGTTGACGAGATTAATTTGTAACATGTCGCTTTGATTCGCTGCAATGTTCCCGAATTCGACGAGACTGCGCGGTTGATTGGAGACGTCGTGAAGAATGATTTCGCCGTTGTTGAAAGTAAAGTAGCTCATTGCGTTTCGCCTCCGTAAAGCAGATAGTACAGCCTCGCGACGATGTGTTCGGCGTCAAAATTTCGGCGGGCATATTCGACGGCATTTTTTCCGCCCACAAGGATCAAATCGTTATCAAGGCAGACTTTGCGGAAAATATTTGCAAGCGCGTCGACGTTGCCAATCGGAAAAACTCTGCCGCATTTGTTGTCGTCTGTTGCCTCGTAAGCCGCGTCTATTGACGAAAAAATCATGAAGTCACCCGCGAAGAGAGCTTCTGCCGTGACATTTGGTGTGCCGCCCTCGAAAGTCGACGTCAGGCAAAAAATTTTTGCACGCTTGTACTCTTCGGCAAGAGCGGCTTTGTCTTCAATCAGTCCGGTAAATGTCACACGTTCGCGCAGGTCGGGATATCTGGAAAAATAATTTTCAATCCACGGATTAAATGTTTCATGTACTTCGCCAACAAGTCGAATGCTCCAATCGGGCAAATCGTCAGCAACTTTGGCGAATGCCTCAAGCAAATCTTGATTGCGCTTTTGGTCAGTGCCGAGCCGCCCGACAGTCAAAATAATATTTTCCTTTTGCGCGAAAAGGTTGTTGAAAGAAATTTGCGAGAAGTTATACCAGCCGTTGCGAATCAGCTCGATAGGTACGCCCCACTTCGCCGAAAGATATTTTTGCACGGCACGACAACTCGCCGCCACCACATCGCAGGATTGAATAAATTTTTTGTAATCGGAATTATTGTGCGGGAAATTGCTTGCCCAGCCGCTGTTCATGTCCGTTGCAAGATAAATTTTGCCGTCCGGGCGAACTCGTTTGTAATATTCAATGCATGGAAAATATTCCTGATAGGGACCGTAAAGAATAAACAAATCCATTTCGGCGGCGTGCGCGTTAATGTATTCAATCCGCCCCTTCAGCGAATCTTCCGGCAAGAAATCCATTTCAAGCCCGCGAACATACTTCTCAAGGTAAGGAAATGTTTCATGCTCATTTACTGCGCCAACCATTACCGAACGGAAGCCGTGATTTTTGTAAAGCAGATAGGGAATAATGCCGCAGTCCTTCGTAAGTTGTTGATTGCCCCAAGAACCGAGCGGATGTATCGAAAATGCGCCGCGTTTGTCGTTTTGCATAAGCATCACCTCAAAAAAATTTTCAATCCAACTCCAATGAACTCCAAATGTTATCGACGCGGGCTTTGACTTCGGAAGTCATTTCGATTTCGTCAGGCCATTCGCGTGCGTGACCTTCTTCCGCCCAAGTTTTTGTTGCGTCAATGCCGAGCTTCGCGCCCCATTTTGCATACGGCGAGGAATGGTCGAGCACGTCAAGCGGTCCGTGAACAATTTCCAAATCGTGTTCGGCGTCAATGTTGTTAAAGACGCGCCACGCCACCTCGCTCAAGTCTTGAACATTTACATGCGAATCGACGACGATAATCATCTTGACGTTCATCATTTGCCCGAGCCCCCAAAGCGCGTGCATGACTTTCCTCGCGTGCATGGGGAATTGTTTTTTTATCGAGACGATAACGCAATCGTGAAAGACACCTTCGAGCGGCATGTTGATATCGATAATTTCGGGCAAGAGTTGTTGCAGGAGCGGCAGGAAAATTCTTTCGGTCGCCTTCGCCATGTAGCAATCTTCCATCGGCGGCTTGCCCACGACGGTCGCGAAGTAAATCGGATTTTTGCGGTGAGTAATGCAAGTGACGTGAAAGACGGGATAATCGTCCGCCAAAGAATAATAGCCGGTGTGGTCGCCGAAAGGTCCTTCGCGGCGGAGTTCGTCGGTCGAGACGTAGCCTTCCAAAATAATTTCTGCAGTCGCGGGAACTTCCAAATCGACGGTTTTGCATTTTGTCAGCTCAACGGATTTTTTCCTCAAGAAGCCCGCGAAAACCATTTCGTCCACGTCACGCGGCAGAGGAGCGGTCGCGGCATAAGTTACGACGGGGTCTGTGCCGATAGCAACAGCCGCCTCGATTTTGTTTGAGCCGAGAGTTTTTGCGTCACGAAAATTTTCTGCGCCGTTCTTATGAATGTGCCAATGCATGCCCGTCGTCCGAGCGTCATATTTCTGCAAACGATACATGCCGACGTTGCGCTTGCCGGTCGCGGGATTTTTCGTGAAGACAAGCGGCAACGTTATGAAAGCTCCGCCGTCTTTCGGCCAGCATTTTAAAATCGGAATTTTATCTAGCGAGGGATTGACTTCGACGACTTCTTGACACGGCGCGTTCTTGACGTATTTTGGAAAATTAATTGCCTTGTGCGCAGTCGAGACGATTGAAAAAATATTTGAGCGGTTCTTGAAGGAAAGATAAGGCAACTTCATAATTTCGCGAATATCATCCGCCGCGTCGTCCAATTTCTCAACGCCCAATGCCAAAGCCATGCGCTCGTAACTTCCGAAGGCGTTCATCAAAACGGGCATATCGTAGCCGCGAACATTTTCAAACAGCAAGGCGACGTTGCGGCTGTCTTTGAACTTGGAAACGCGGTCGGTTATTTCGGTTATCTCAAGCTCGGCGTCGACGGGAATTTTTATTCGCTTGAGCAAATTTTTTTTCTCCAACACTTCAATGAATTCGCGCAAATCTTTATAAGCCAAAGCTTCATCTCCTTTATTGCAATAAGTTGAGTATCGCGCTTGAATTTTGATTCGCCTGTGCAAGCATTGACTGCGCGGCTTGAGCCAAAACATTTGCTTTTGTGTAAGAGGTCATTTCCTTAGCCATATCGGCGTCGCGGATTGTCGATTCGGAGGCTTGAACGTTTTCGCCCATTGTCGTCACGTTGATATCCGTAAATTCTAGCCGCTGAAGATATGCGCCCATGCGAGTGGCTTGGTCGAGAGCATATTCAAGCGCGCCGTCAAGCACGTGAATTGCAATGTTTGCATTTTCCTTCGTCGTGACGGAAATATCATCAATGGTTTTATTTTCCGCCGCCTTGAGAGTTGCAAGCCACTCCGCCTGCTTGGCAGTGTTGTCATTCAATGCATTGTAGCGGGCAATATCGCTTTCGTTTATGAGCCTGCCGCCGTTGAAAAGTTGTCCCGCGCCGAGAGATTTTGTCTGCATGTCCTCTATATAAAAATTGCTGTGTTGCCCTGCCTGCGTGCCGTGCTGAATCCACAGCGGACCGGTTTTTCTTTTATTAAACTCTTCCAATTCTTCCAAATCGGGATTTTTAATAATGCCGTTTCTGAATTGCATGGCATTACTATCCTTTGTGAACAAAATTTTTGAAGAATCGTTTGGGTCGCGCCTGATTCGGAGGTTATGAGCCGCGTTGACCAAAATATCATCAGAGGTATTGGTGTGAGTGGCTGTCTTGGTTCCCATCAAAGTGGAGTTAAAACTTTTTTCGATACTGCTGCTGACAGCCGAAATGCCTTGAAAGAGTACTTCAGCCAAATCTTCGGAGGATTTTACATCTTTGACGCCGATA
This sequence comes from Selenomonadaceae bacterium, assembly GCA_017535925.1. Lineage (GTDB taxonomy): Bacteria > Bacillota > Negativicutes > Selenomonadales > Selenomonadaceae > Quinella. The sequence continues at coordinate 16,801 of JAFXTD010000023.1, forward strand.
ATAAATTCGCGAGCCATATCATTAACCGTGCCGTTCGCCGAACTATTTGCCGTTTTGTTGTAAGTTGATTGTGCCGCAGTTTTGTTGGCATTAAAAAGAATGTTTATGTATTGAGGACAGCCGCCGCATAAAATAGAAAAACCTTGATTGTGCAAGGCTTCGGGATAAGTACCGCCCTCCGCAATCATTGCGGAAAAATCCAATTCTACCGAAAATGCTCCGGTAGTGGAATTGATAAAGCTTTTGTCCACTGCAAATTTCCAGTTGGCGGGGTCGTCTGTAGTGCCGCTGTAGCTGTAAAGTGAACCTTTTTGTTCCACCGAATTATAAGAAGCTTTGAAAGCATTGACAACATCTTTGATTTCGGCTGTACTAAAAACAGGCTTGGCGTATCTGCCGTCGAGAAGAATTTTTCCGTTATACTGCGTGCCGATAGCGATATCGTCAATCGTCTCCCGAAGTTTATTGAATTCTTTTTGAATGGTTTGGCGATCTTCGTCGGTGTTGGAGTCGTTGGCGGCGTTGATTGCCTTTTCCTTCATCGTGCGCATGTTTTGAATAATCTGGTCAATGCCGCGTTCGGCAGTTCTGATTATTGACGAGCCGTTTTGAACGTTTTGATTGTCTTGTGTGAGGGCACGAAGTTGCACGCGCATTCTTTCGGAAATGGAATAGCCCGAAGCGTCGTCGGCTGCAGAATTTATTTTCATCCCGCTTGAAACTTTTGCCAGAGCTTTGGCGGCTTCGTTATTGTTTTGGTTGAGTTCAATCAACGAAAACCGAGCCCCCGCATTGTACATGACCGTCATAGCCATAAAAAACACCTCCATGTAAAAGAAAAAAACTTCCTAACGTCGCAAAATATATTTCACGACGAGATAGCCGACTTCATACAGCAAAACGACGGGGATTGCCACGGCGATTTGAGTTATAACGTCGGGCGAAGTGACCAACGCTCCTATCACGAACGAAAAGAAAAATACGTAGCGGCGATACTTTCCCAATTTTTCACTCGTCAAAATTCCCAGCTTGCCCAAGACGATTATCACGAGCGGCAACTCAAAGACAAACCCGAACGGCAACACGAACAGTATCACGAATTCGAAGTAGCTGCCGAACGAAAACAACGTTTGAAGATTTTCCGATTCTTGACCGAAGCCCATAAAAAATTTCAGCGCGAAAGGCAATATCAAAAAAAACGAAAACGCCAGCCCTGCGAAGAACAACACGACCGACGAGGGCACAAGTATTCCCAAAGCGGCGCGTTCGCTCCTTGTCAGCGCGGGCAAAAAAAATCTCCATGCGTGATAAAAAATTATCGGCAAGGCAATCAAAAAGCCCGCCGCGATATCGATTTTGAGATACGTGAAAAACGCCTCGCCCGGTTTCATGTAGTAGAGCTTGCCGACGGGCAACGTCAGCAGATTTGTTATCTCGTCGAGAAAAAGATACGCGACGCAACTTCCGAACGCGACAGCCAACAGCGATTTTATGAGGCGTGAGCGAAGTTCCTCAAGGTGCGCCGTCAAACTCATGGTACCGTCGTCTTCGGCGGGAACTTCGTCTTGCTCAACCTGCGCGGAATTTTTTTCTTGCTCTGTCATTTCTTATCGGAATCAATCTTCGCGGCTTCAAGTTTCTTTTGCTCGGTCTTATCGTCTTCGGAATTTGCCTGCTTAAATTCTTTGATACTCTGCCCCAAAGCTTTGCCGACGCCCGGCAATTTTCCCGGTCCGAAGACAACCAAGCCGATAATCAAAATCAAAATGAGTTCGGGAACGCCTATTCCAAACATTTTAATCACTCTCCAAAAATTTTTCGTGATTATATCATAAGTTTTTCTGCGTGTCGAAAAAATTTTAGCTGATAGCTGTTAGCTGTTAGCTTTTTAATTCCTCATTCTTAATTCCTAATTGTTTCTGCGTGTGAATCACTTTCCACTTGTCTTTTTTTTTGTTATCATTATGGCGGAGGTGATAAAGTTGCGGAGCGGAAAAATAATTTTCATGCCGCTTGGCGGAGCGCAGGAAGTCGGGGCAAGTTGTTATTTCCTCAAGCTCGGCGAAAATAATTTGTTGCTTGATTGCGGTTGCGGCTCGACACACGGAATACGTTTCGCACCGAAATTTAATGCACTCTTGCAGACGCCTTACCTCCAAGATTTTCATCAAGTGTCGCAAATATTTTTGTCGCACGCGCACCTCGACCACGCCGCAGCCTTGCCGGATTTTTTGGAACTCAACGAACGCGCCGCCGTTTACATGACCGATCTGACACGAGAAATTTTATCGGTGCAGTTGGAGGAGCGTTTCGACAAGATTGAAAAAAATATTTCGTCGGTTGCCTTCCTGCAAAAAATTCCTCTGCCGAATCTGCGAATCAGTTTCCATCAAGCGGGGCACATCCCCGGCGCAATGATGACGCTGATAAATTTTCGCGGGAAAAATATTTTGTACACGGGCGACTATTCGACTTTCCCGACGCAACTTGTCGGCGCGGCTCTGCTTCCCGAAGTGAAGATTGATATTTTAATTCTTTGCGGACTTCACGCGAGGCACCCGAATTATCGACGCTTTGGCGACAGCGATTCTGCTTTGAAAAAAATTCTTCGTAAAATTTATTATGCGTTGCGTCGAGGCAAATCGGTTTATTGTCAAGTCACGCAAATCAGCAAGGGCGTCGAACTTATCACGCTGATAAATAAATTTTTGCCGCAAGCCGAAATTTTTATCGACGAGCGCGTCATGAAAATCGTCCACCGTTTTGAAAATCTTCATATCCCGATAATGCGAGAACAAAATCATCCGTTGAGTGCCTTCCCGCGAGCTCCTTGCGTATTTTTATCGACGAAGCCTCCGCCGCCGCGTTCGGGCATGGAAATTTTAAACGGCGATTTTTCTTTGCATGACGACTTCGCCGCGACGGTTGAATTTGTTCGCCGACTCAATCCGAAAACTTGCGTCGTCGTTCACAGCCCGCCCGATAAATTTTTTCACACGGGCACGACCCTCGAACAAGTTTTAATCAACGACCCCGACTCAAGGACGAGTTTCATTTTTCCAAATACTTGTGTACCTTTTGAACTTTGAAAAATTTTTTAAAGAGTCTCAACCCGGCCGTCACGGATGACGGCCGCCGCGACTTAAAACCTGGAAGGTTTTATAGCGGTCAACGCCCTTTTCTTTTGCTACTTTTCTTTTGGGCGCAGCAAAAGAAAAGTAGAATAAACCCCTTTTGAGCTTTGAAAAATTTTTTTAAGAGTCTCAACCCGACCGCGTAAAACCCTGACCACTGACCACTAAAAAGGAGGAATTATTATGATTAACGTTTCCGACCCGACTGTTAAAAGGATTATCGAAAATTTGCACAGGGCGATTGAACGCAAGAGCAAAAATCTTTCTTCCGCCTCTTATGACGAATACATTCTTGACAACCGCATTATCAAACTTTTTTGCGCGGATAAATCGCTCACGCTTCGCCAATGCGCCGAAGAAATGAACACCAAGTATAACATGAATCTCGGCAACGAAGATGTTATTCGTCTCTTGAAGGCAAACCGTTTGAGCTATCAAGTCAAGCGCGGCGAATTGATTGATTGGGCGGAAGAATTGGTTGCGGCTTTTGCAAAGGCACTCGAATCTCGCAAGCAAAAAGATTTTGATGACTTTATCGTCGTGCGCAACAAAATCATTTACACACGTGACGAGGAACGCTACAAAATTCAAGAACGCATTGCCTGCCTCATGCTCTACGTCAAGCACCCCGAACTTGACAGCGGCAACGACGCCGAAACAATCGAAAAATTCGGCAATGTCTACATGAAACATTTTCTCGGCGACGCAAGCGACTTCTTGAGAAATATTTGTGCAAAGTCCAAAAGCAATTCGAAGGGCGAAAAGAAAGATGCTCAACAAGAAAAGATTGAGCTCTTGGAAAACATGCTCAATCGTTCCGACATGTTGCTGAAAGATTTGCAAGACGAATTCGACGCCCGAATCAAGCAAAGCCATCAAGATGATTTGATTGAATTTTTTTCGCGATTGAACTCGGAGAAGTACGGTTGCATTCTCGACGAGGTTTTGAGTGCAAGAAACGGCGTCCGTCAATTGCGCAAAAAAAATATTCAGCTTCCGCCCGAAATCGGAGGCTTGTTCATTTTGATTGAGCGTCTTGCCCAATTTATTCGTGACAGTGAAATAAATCCGATTCTCAAACCCGGCGCGGTGAAAGACATGCGCCTCGACGAGGTTGAAAGTTGCGATTATGAAGGTTCGCCCTTCCTTTCCGCCGCCGAAGTCAAAAAAGTTAAAGTCCTTTCGCCCGGCTGGGTTTATAAAAATAAAGATGTTCAAATTTCACGCCCGCGACTTAAAGAAGTCGTTGAGTAAAGGAGGATTTTTTTTATGTTGATTAACGGAGAAGAGCACAACGATTTGTGCGTGGGAATTGACTTGGGAACAACCAATTCCGTTTTGGCGACGGTGAATATCCGCCCGAACGGAAATATCGTCAGCAAAGTTGTCGACCTCGACAGAGCCGTCGATATGTATAACGCCGGAGCAGGTGCGAAGTTCACGCTCAAGAAAAATCCCATTTTGCCGAGTTGTGTCTACTACAACGACGAAAAAAATTATCAGCCCATTGTCGGCGATTTCGCGAAAGGCAGATACCCTCTGCGCCCGTATCTCGTTGCCAAGTCAATTAAAAGTCAGATGGGCAACGCTTTTGTCGAAGGCTTATCCTCGAATATTCACGATAAGACGCCCGCGCAAGTTTCCTCAAGAATTTTGGAGCACATGTTGAGAAATGCCGCCAAAATTTATCACTTGGAGAAAATTGACGACGCAGTAATTACCGTGCCGGCGAATTTCGATTTTATTATGCGTCAAGCAACTTTGCAGGCAGCTGAACTTGCGGGAATAAAAATCAGAAAGGCGGACGGCTCACCCAGACAAATTTTATTGTCAGAACCTCGCGCCGTCATTTACGATTTTATAAATCAAGTTCGCAACGGAGAAATTGCCGATAAAATTTTGGATTTGAGCTCGAAAAAAAATGTAATGGTTTTCGACCTCGGCGGCGGAACTTTGGATATTACTCTTCATGAAATTTCTCGACGAGACGACGCGCCCGAAATTTTGAAAGTCCAAGACATTGCCACGAACAGATACACTTTGCTTGGCGGCGACGATTTTGATTTGTGTCTTGCAAAAGTCATGTTCCGAAATTATCTCAATCAATACGCCGCGCATTCCGATATTGTCAAAAAAATTCGCAACGAGGAAAAAGGCGTCATGAGTCAGCTCCTCAATTACGCCGAAAATTTAAAATTGGAGGTCAGTGCTCAAAAAAGTGATGCATTCGGCGGCGAAAATTCCGGTTGGTGGGACGAGGAGGAAGATTTTCCCGTCGGAGGCAATATCGGCACGACCGGTTATGCTTACAGCGACAATTTCACCGCCGCGCAACTTGAAGACATTTGGAAAGATTTTATGGGCGACGAAATTATTTTCGACGATTACAAAAATCTTGACGCCGTCACGGAAAAATTCGGCAGTCAAAAAAATATTATCCTTCCGATTCTCGACGTGCTCAAAAAAGCTTCCGCCAAGCTCGGAAATGATGTTAAAGTCGACGCCGTCATTATGAACGGAGGCATGTCAAGGTTTTATATGGTTATCAATCGCTTGAGAAAATTTTTCGGCTTCGAACCGATTGTTGCTCTCGACCCCGATCAAGCCGTTGCTCGCGGTGCCGCCGTCTATCATTATTTTCTTCACAAATACGATAAAGAACTTGCCGATGAACTCAAGAACGAATTGCCGACAGAAAAACTTCCTCCCGCTCAACAAGTCGCCCGCTCAAATTCAAATTCAATTTTCAACAAAACTTCTTCAAGCAATCGAAACATCACGGCTGCCGACCGTTCAATCGGTGTCGTCTTCGGCAGCAACATCCTCAACGAAAGTTTTTATCTTGTCACGTTCGGAGGAAATTACGAGGAAATTATTCCCGCAGGAAAAGAATTGCCTTACACCTCGCAAAGATTCACGGGCTTTCGTCTGCCGCCGGGAAAAAATGTTATCAGCGTTCCGATTGCCCGCGCAGAAGCCGACGGCTCTTACAAAATCATTGCAAAAGGAAATATCGAATTCCCCGAAAGATATTCGCGCATGACGGGCGATAATTTTATAACGTTCAGCATTTTTATGGACGAGGATAAAATTATTCGCATGGACGCCGCCACTTGCCGAGACGAACGCGGGCTTGAATTGCTTGACCACGGCACGACAGAAATTTCTATCGCGACGGGTGTCGAAAAAGGTCCCAAGTCGAAATTGATTGCGCGTTTCGGAGGAAAAGTAAATCCTCGCGCTCAACTGAATACGATTCGTTCGCTCTGCCGAAATGTCGACGAGGCTTTCCGCCGCAGGAGCAAAGATGAAAACGTTCGATATTCCGCCACGCTCAAATTGAACGTGAACACAATCCTCTCCGCCACGAATCACAAAGATTTTGCCGAACCGCTCTTGCAAATGTTTGACGACGTAAAAAATTCGCGTGAAGAATCTTTCAAACTTCGCTGCGTCATTATCGCGAGGAAAATCGGCTCAAATTGGACGGCTCAACAAAAAAGACGCCTTGCGCGCCTGTGTTTATATCAACTTGACGAAGAGCTTTACAATCCCGGCTTGACACTCGGTCGCGGCTTGAAGATGAACACGAAAATTCAATGTATTTATACTTTGTCGATGTGCGGAGACGAAAACGATATTGCCCTGCTCGTCAATCTTCACAACAACGAAAAATTTCGCATGGCGAATCTTTACACGCACGCGATTACAAAAACCGAAGTCGATTGGATTTATTACGAGTTCAAAAAAGATTACAACAAAGTTTTGGCGGGCGCACCGACTTCCTCAATTCAAATTTCGGCTCACGCGCTGGGTGTTGCTTTCAAAATCGACGGGCGTCCGACAAATTCCTCAATCAAACGCGAACAAATCGTTTCGGACTTGTGCAAAGTGATTCGTTCGAGGAATTTGAACAACGTCGAGATAAGCGTTTGCATTTTGGCTGTAGGAATGATTTGCGACCGCCGCACGACAAACAATATGACGCAGGATTCTTTCGACGACGCGGAAAATCTTTTCAACGACCTCAACAAGATTTACGATGAAAATTTTGCCGAACTTTTTTCGAAGGCGCAGGGCGTTGCACAAAAAATGATTCACGGCAGCGAATTGAGCGCGGAAGAAGAAGAATCTCTGCTTATGAAATGGGCAACGTGAATTCAATTGGGAATTGGGAATGGGGAATTGGGAATTATTTTTTCTAACCACTAACCACTAATCACTAATCACTAAATTAGGAATTGAAATGGAAGCTTTGGATTTTACAATTATGGCAGCAATGGCGGGCATGGGTTTTATCGCGGCGTTTATCGATTCGGTTGTCGGCGGCGGAGGATTAATTTCCGTTCCGACTTTGATGTGGGCGGGCTTGCCGATGCTAAACGTTCTCGGCACGAATAAAATTGCCTCTTGCATGGGAGCCTGCGCGGGATTTTTAACTTATCTTCGTTCGGGCACGATTGACAAAAAAATTATGCGCGTGATGTTTCCGCTTTCGTTCGTCGGCTCGATTATCGGCGTCTTGGTCGTCAGGCAAATCCCGCCCGATTTTTTGCGACCGCTCGTCGTCGTCATGCTGATTGTCATTGCGATTTACTCTGTGGCGAAAAAAAATTGGGGCGCGGATAAAAAATCTGTCCGCATCTCCCACAAAAATTATTTGCTCGGTTTGATTTTAATTTTCGTGCTCGGCTTCTACGACGGCTTCTTCGGACCGGGCACGGGCTCTTTCATGTTGTTTTTGTATTTGATGATGGGCTACGGTTTTCTCGGAGCCGCCGCAAATGCTCGCGCCGCGAATTTTGCAAGCAACCTCGCCGCCGCGATAATTTTTACCGGCTTCGGGCTCGTGAATTTTTCCTATGCAATTCCTATGGGTCTCGGAATGATTCTCGGTGCGGCTTGCGGCGCAAAGATGGCAATCACGAAAGGCGCGGCTTATGTCAAACCTCTTTTTATCGGCATGACCGTGATTTTAATCGGCAAGCAACTAATTGAGCTTTTCACTAACCACTAACCACTAACAGCTTCTTATCGACTTTGCCCAAAGAATTAAGCGGCAACGACTTCACGAAAAAAATTTCTTTCGGCGATTCGGCAGGCGTCAAAGCTTGTCGAATTATTTTTTTGTCGACGCTGCCGACGACGTAAGCCGAAAAATTTTCGCCGCGAATCTCATCGGGAATTTTTATGACTGCCGCCGCCTCGACACCTTCAATCGCACAAATTTTTTGTTCAAGCGCAAGAGCCGAAAGTTTCACGCCGCCTCGATTGATAAAATCTTCGCCGCGCCCCAAGAAAATCAAATCGCCGCGTTCATCGATAAAGCCTCTGTCGCCGACGGTCGCGGGCTTCGAAATATTTTCTGCGCGGAAAGGAGTATCGACGTAAATCAATCCGTCTCGAATAAAAATTTTCACGCCGTCGAAAGGCTTGCCCAAATTTTGAACTTCGGAAACGTTTTCGGCAGAAATTTTTTTGTACGTGACGAAACTCAATTCGCTTGCGCCGTAGTAAAGAAAAATTTCGGCGTTCGGAAATTTTTTCAAGAGCGAAAGACTTTGAGCGGCAGTCAAAACTTGAGAGCCCGTGAAGATTGAGCGAATGTTTTCAAGCGGCGCGCCTTGAGTGAGCAAAGCCAACTTGCTCGGCACAAGATAAATCGTCGTGGCGTCTTTGAGGAGTTCAAGCCAAATTTTCGGAGAAAATTTTTTGCTCGTGACGATTGAGCCGCCCGCGTGCATTACGGCGAGGAAAGTGTTCAAATTCCCCGTGAAGTTCAAGCTGCCGTGCATGAAAACTTTTGAGCTTTCGTCGACGCGAAAAATTTTATTCTGCGTCGGAAAAAAATCCGTCCAGCTGTCAAAAGTTCGCGATAAAATTTTTGGCGAGGAAGTTGAGCCGCTTGTAGTGACTTCAAAAATATTCGAGCGATTAATTTTCTGCGCGGAGAAAAAATTCACGGCTTGAGTAAAAAATTTCACATCGTCTGCAGTGCCGTCGACCGCCGCCAAAAAATTTTTGCAGCTGAAACTTTTCCCGTCGACTTGCAGAAAAATTTTATCGCCGAAGACTTCAGCCCGCGCCTTGAGCAAATCGTAAAAGTTCATGTCAACGCCTCGATTAAAACAGCCTCGCCGGTGCCGCCCGCGCCCGCTATCGACAGCAAACCCAAGCCGCTCTTCAAAGCCGCAAGCAAATGAATCATGAGAATCACGCCGCTTGCGCCGTAGGGGTGCCCGTAAGCCAACGCGCCGCCGAGCCGATTGAATTTGTCGATAAGGTTTGGATGCGCCCGTTCGAAGAGGACATCAATCACGGCGAACGCCTCATTAAACTCAATCGCGGCGAGGTCTTCGTAAGTCAGATTGTTCTTGCGCAAAAGTTTATCGGCGACGACTTGAGCACCGCGAGGACTTTCAAGCGGATTGACGCCTCCCGTTGCAACGTCGACAATCTGCACGGCGGGCGACAAATTTTTTTCACGGACGAAATTTTCACTTGCGAGGACGACAAACGCTGCGCCGTCATTGATTCGGCAGGCATTTGCGGCGGAAATGACGGTACCTTCACCGAGCGGCAACGGAGCGCGTTCAAGAATTTTTTTCGAAAGATTTTTAATGCCGGTGTCTTCACGAACGCCCGCGACTTCGACGATAAAATTTTTCAAAATGTTTTTGGCATTTGCGGCACGTTGATGACTTTTCAAAGCCCAAGCGTCGAGTTCGTCTTTGGAAATTTTTTCGGCTTCGGCGACGCGTTGAGCACCTTTGAGCATGGCGAGCGGGTTGAGTTCGTTCGGAGAAAATTGCGCCGTGCGATACGCGCCCTGAATATTATCGGCGGTCGTCAAATTAAATCGGTCGTCGTTCTTGTGATAAATTTTCAGCGGTTGCAGTGAGGAAGATTCCGCGCCGCCCGCGATAATCACTTCGGCAAGCCCGCAAGAAATTTTTGCATAGGCGATTGAAATTGCCGACGCGCCGCTTGCACATTGCCTGTCGACGGTCAAAGCCGCAGTCGAATCGTCGAAGCCGGCGAGGAGTGTCATGAGCCGCGAAATATTTCCGCCGGTGCCGACCGCATTTCCGCAAATGATTTCGTCGACGTATTCGAGAGAAAATTTTTCGCGAAGAGCTTTCAAAACTTCTGCGCCGAAAATTTCCGGACGAATCATTTTGAATTTTGTATTGGCGACGACAATCGGACTTCGCAAGCCGCCCAAAATGTAAACGTTCATAAAAATTCTCCCGAAATTTTTTTGACGCCCGCGCTTGTGATTTCAAATTTGTTTCCGACGCTTTGCAAGGTGAGAGGTTCGCCCGCCGTGATAAAATTTTTGAACTTGACCTTGAAAGATTTCGACGGGAACGCCGCGCAGATTGTCTCCAAAATTAAAAGACCGGGCACAATCGGCGGATTGAATTGATGAATTTTATTTTGGTCGCCGACTGCCGCCGTGAATTCCGAAACTTCCGACGCGGTGAACACTCGCCAAATTTTTTCCGCCGTTTGGATTCGACTGCCAAACGTTGCTTGTATCTCTTTTCGCGGGCGAATCATTTTGATTAAAAGTTCCGCCTCCGACGAACGAACACGAATTAAAATCATCGCCGCATGAACTTTTAAAATTTCCGCGCTTTCCTCGAAGGTGCCGCGTTTGAATTGAGCCGCGATAATCACGCAGTCGACGAACTCTTTGAACGCTGCCAATTTTCTTGCAAGCTCTCTTATCATTTCCAATTCCCAATTTAGCTGTTAGTTGTTAGCTGTTAGAAAAAATAATTCCCAATTCCAAATTCCAAATTCCCAATTGAAAAAGGCTCGCCGTGTTGACGAGCACTTTTTATTTCGAGTAAAAATTTTTTCAGAACATCATGTTAATCAAGTTGCCCATGTTGCTTGCGGCAGTCATGTTTCGATAAGCCTTGCCGGTATAAACGGAGGCGGTTTCGAGTTGGTCGCCGATCATTGCCTGCGCGGTCGGGAAGAGTTTATCGGCTTGGCTGTTGGCGAAAGTGACATGACTTTCCGCTTTGCCCGCGAGCCCGTCCTTGCCCAAAACGGAAGAAATTTTTCCGGGGTCGTTGATAATCGTTTCGGCAAGCTTTGCCTCGTTGATAGTCATTGAGCCGTTGCTATTGACGGTCAAGCCGATTGTCGCCAAGCTTGAGGCGCGATAAGTCGTATCGCTGAAAGTCGTAGCCATCATTTCGACGCGCTTTGAAATGGAGCTGTTGTCGCCGAAGAATTTAACCGCGCTGTTGTAGTCGTCGACAAAATTTTTAACGGTGTCGATAGCCGCCTGCAACTCTTTGCTGTAAGTGGTCGTCGTGGTGACGTTGCCGTCCTTGTCGGTTTCGGTCTTCGTGCTTATCGCGTCGTCACCGGCAACTTGGAAATTGTATTCCTTGATTTTTGCGGCGGAGGAGCTTAGGTCGCTCATTGTCTCTTTAAATTCGGAACTGAACGCGGTCTTTGCGTCGTCGTAGCTGGCAAGCACGGCTTTGAGGTTTGAATTGACTTCCGTCAAGCCGGCAAGTGAGTTCGTCGCATTGGATTGGAAGTTGCCGTAAGCATTCCACAGTTGCGAAACGGAATTTTGCTTCTGATTGTTCGAGCCGAAGAGCCAACTGTAATTGTTGATGCCGCCCAACGAATTAATCCCTGACATTTCAATCACCTTCCTTGAATAAAAACACTCCTTGAAACTTTGCTTGATTCTACAATATTTATCGGCGTCTTGCAAGAAGATTTTAGCGGCTGATTTCAAATTCGACGTGAACATTTGCCGAGCAAGTCAACGTTCCGCTTTCAATCGGCGTTTCGGCAACGGCGACAGAATCTTCCATTGCCATTGAGCGTGACATTTTATAATTTCGCGGCGAGGACACCGAACTTGAATTAATCGACACGTTGCGAACACTGACGATACTTTTTCCGAGCGCGGCGGCTGTGACTTCCGCTTTGCGTTTGGCGTCGAGCACGGCAAGCCTCAAAGCCTCGTCTTGATAAGCTGTCTTGTTGCGCAAGCCGAAGTTCAAGCTGTCGACGCGATTGGCTCCGTGATTCAATGCCGCGTCGATAACTTTTCCGACAAGATTCAAATCGTCAACGATAACCGTCACGGAATTTGTTGCCTCGTAGCCTTCAAGAATTCTTTTGCCGTTGTCCGTGTGGCGATAAATCGGATTGAAGTTGTAATTGCCCGTCGAAATTTTTTTGCGTTCAATGCCGAGCGCGACGATTGAGTTGATAACATTCGAAGCGGCTTTGGCATTTGCATTTTGAACGGCGGAAGGATTTTTTTCACGAGTCACCACTCCGACAGAAATTGTTGCGCGGTCGGGTTGAACTTCTACAATTCCTTCGCCGCTCACGGAAATTATCGGCGGATGAATTTCTTCGGCGAACGTCGTTGCACAAAACATCATCACGATTAAAAGTGTCAAGCTGAAAATTTTCATTGAACTCACCTCGAAGGGATTTTATCACAAATGATTAAGCTTGCCAAAGCGGGCGCGAAATTTTACAATGGAAAAAAATTTTTTGAGGAGGTTGCTGATGGTTAAGAGAATTTACGTTGAGAAGCGCGAGGGTTTCGACGTGCCCGCCAAAAATTTGCTTGAAGATTTTCGCGAAACTTTTGACGTTAAACTTTCGGGCGTGCGGCTGCTTGTCCGCTACGACGTTGAAGGCTTGAGCGACGAAGACTTTTCAAAAGTTCGTGACATAGTTTTTCGCGAGCCGAATGTCGACAAATTTTATTTTGAATTGCCCGCCGACCTCGACGCCGAAAAAACTTTTGCGGTTGAGTATTTGCCGGGACAATTCGACCAACGAGCCGACTCCGCCGCGCAATGTGTTCAGCTTGTCACGGGCAAAGACTTGCCGACGATTCATTCTGCGCGGGTCATATCGTTAATCGGCGACGTTTCGGCGGAAGACTTCGCGAAAATCAAAGCCTATTCGATAAACGCGATTGAATCACGCGAGGCGACTTTCGATTTGCCTGCGACGTTGAAAATTTCTGCCGAGACTCCTCCCGACGTTGAGACTTTAAAAAATTTCAACGACATGAACGACACCGCTTTGAAAAAATTTTTGACGGAACGCGGGCTTGCCATGAACCTCGACGACTTGAAATTTTGTCAAAGCTACTTCCGCGACGAGGAGAGCCGTCCGCCGACGATAACCGAGCTTAAAGTTATCGATACTTATTGGAGCGACCACTGCCGCCATACGACTTTCACGACCGCGATTGACGAGGTGACCTTCGACGCGGGCGCAGAGGTTATCGAACGCGCTTTCAAAGAATATCTTGCCGTGCACAATCCCGCCAAAGATATTTCGCTGATGGATTTGGGAACGATCGGCGCGAAAATTGTTAAGCCGAAAAATCTTGACACCTCCGAAGAAATTAACGCCTGCTCAATCAAAATCAAAGCCGTGATTGACGGGCGCGAGGAAGATTGGCTTGTCATGTTCAAGAACGAGACGCACAATCACCCGACGGAAATTGAACCGTTCGGCGGCGCGGCAACGTGTCTTGGCGGCGCGATTCGTGACCCTTTGAGCGGCAGAAGTTATGTTTATCAGGCAATGCGTGTGACGGGCGCGGCTGACCCACGAAAAAAATTTTCAGAGACTTTGCCGGGAAAACTTCCGCAGAAAAAAATTGTTCGAGGCGCGGCTCAAGGTTACAGCTCCTACGGAAATCAAATCGGTTTGGCGACGGGGCAAGTCAAAGAAATTTATCACGAAGGCTATCTTGCCAAACGCATGGAAATCGGCGCGGTCATTGCTGCGGCTCCCGCCGGAAATGTCATTCGCAGTCGACCCGTTGCAGGCGATAAAGTTGTTTTGCTCGGCGGCAGGACGGGACGTGACGGAATTGGCGGCGCGACCGGCTCAAGCAAAGTTCACACGACCGAATCACTCACGACTGCCGGTGCGGAAGTTCAAAAAGGAAATCCTCCGACCGAAAGAAAAATTCAACGCCTCTTCAGAAATCCTTCTGCCGCAAAACTTATCAAACGTTGCAACGACTTCGGCGCGGGCGGTGTTGCGGTTGCCGTCGGCGAACTTGCTGCGGGCTTGCAAATAAATCTTGATGCTGTCAGAAAAAAATACGACGGGCTTGACGGCACCGAGCTTGCCATTTCCGAAAGCCAAGAGCGCATGGCGGTTGTCTTGGATAAAAATGACGTTGAAAAATTTATCGCACTTGCCGACGAGGAAAATCTTGAGGCTTACGTCGTCGCTGAAGTCACAAACAGCGGGCGCATGATTATGAATTGGCGCGGCTCTGAAATCGTGAGCATCAGCCGAAAATTTTTCGACACCAACGGCGTCAAGAGGCATGTAAGGTGTCAGGTGTCAGGTATCAGGTGTCAGGAAGATGAGAAAAAAATTTCGTGGCTTGAAAATCTTCGCGGGCTCAATGTTTGCAGTCAAAAAGGTTTGGTTGAGCGATTCGATTCGACAATCGGTGCGGCGACCGTTTTAATGCCCTTCGGAGGAAAAAATCAGCTCACGCCGGCTGAAGGCATGGTTGCGAAAATTCCTTGCGACGGTGAAACTTCGACGGCAACGGCTATGACTTTCGGTTTCGACCCGCAAATTTCCGAACGCAGTCCTTTTCACGGAGCGATTGATGCGGTGACAAGTTCGCTTGCAAAGTTGACGGCACTCGGCGCGGATTTTTCCAAAGCTTATCTGACTTTCCAAGAATATTTCGAAAAGCTCGGCGACGTTCCCGAAAAATGGGGCAAGTCTCTTGTTGCGTTGCTCGGTGCGTTCGTTGCGCAGAAAAATTTCGGCGTGGCGGCTATCGGCGGCAAAGATTCAATGAGCGGAACTTTTGAAAACATTCACGTGCCTCCGACGCTTGTAAGTTTTGCGGTTGCCCTCGTCGACGCGGCAAAAATCATTTCGCCCGAATTCAAAGCACCCAATCACAAAGTTTATCTTGTCGAGTGTCCTCGCGATAAAGACGGCGTCCCCGACTTCGACGCGCTCAAGAAAAATTTTTCCAAAGTTCACGAATTAATTTGCAAGGGAAAAATTATTTCGGCGATGAGTTTGCAGGCGGGCGGCATTGCCGAGGCGATTTCCAAAATGGCAATCGGCAACGACATCGGCTTTTGTCAATTAGGAATTAGGAATGAGGAATTAGGAATTAATTACGGCAGCTTGATTGTCGAAGCGACGACCGAGCTTGAGTTCAAACTTTTGGGCGAAACAATTTCCGAGCCCGTGATAAAAATCGGCGACGAAAAAATTTCTCTTGACGACGTTAAAAAATCTTTGACCGAGCCGCTTGAAAAAATTTTCCCGACGCGAACAAAAAGCTTTGAACAAAAAATTCCTAATGAAACCAAAAACCTGACAGCTGACAGCTATCAGCTGACAGCTAAAATCGCCAAGCCGCGAATTTTTATTCCGGTCTTTCCCGGCACGAATTGCGAATACGACAGCGCGAAGGTTTGGCAAAAAGCCGGCGGCGTTCCCGAAATTTTTATCGTTCGCAACTTGACGCCTCAAGCTGTCGAAGAAAGTATCGAGGCGATGACCGGAAAGATTCGTGCCGCGCAGATTATCATGTTGCCGGGCGGCTTCAGCGGCGGCGACGAACCCGACGGCAGCGGAAAATTCATTGCGGCGACGTTTCGCAATCCGAAAATCGCGGAAGAAGTCATGAAACTTTTGCGCGAACGCGACGGCTTGATTTTGGGCATTTGCAACGGCTTTCAAGCACTGATTAAATTGGGCTTGCTTCCCTACGGCGAAATTCGCGACCTTGAGGAAGATTCTCCGACTTTAACGCACAACTCTTTGGGTCGACACGTCAGCCAATACGTTCGCACACGAATCACGAGCAACTTATCGCCTTGGCTTGCGAAAAATAAAATCGGCGACGTTCACGCGATACCTGTTTCACACGGTGAAGGCAGATTCGCCGCGAACGAGGCTTGGCTCAAAAAACTTTCCGACAACGGTCAAATCGCCACGCAATACGTTGACGATAAAAATAATCCTGCAAGCGAACTTCCGTATAATCCGAACGGTTCGGCTTGGGCGATTGAGGGAATAACCGACGCGAGCGGAAAAATTTTCGGCAAGATGGGTCACTCCGAGCGAATCGGCGAACACGTTGCAAAAAATATTCACGGCGAAAAAGACCAAAAACTTTTCGAGGCGGGAGTTGAGTACTTTGAATAAAAAATTTTACGTGGCGGCTTGCGTCTTCACGGAAGAATATCCCGCGTTGAGCAAAAAAATTTGCGATTACCTGCGCGAAAAATTTTCCATGCCGATAATCCGCTGTTGCGTCGACAAATACAAGGTCGCCGAATTTGAACAGCGCATGCCGGAAAATTATCGTGACGAGTGGCGGGCGATTAAACACTTTGAAAAATTTCCGGCGGGTAGCACGCTTGTTTCAATTTGTCATAACTGCTCGGCGATTTTCGAGGAGAGGCACCCCGAATTTTTCCGCGAATCGATTTGGGAATTTATTCTTGCCGATAAAAATTTTCCTTACCCGAATCATCACGGCGAGGAAATTACGATTCAAGATTGTTGGCGGTCGAAAGAAAATTCGGCGGAGCAAGAGGCGGCTCGTGAACTTTTGCGGCGCATGAATTTTAAAATCGTCGAGCTTGAAGAAAATCACGGGCGAACAAAATTTTGCGGCGTGTCTTTGTATCAACCGCAACCGCCGCGCAATCCGAAACTTGCCCCGAAAAGATTTTTGCACGGCGCGCAAGGTTTGTTTCAAGAGCACACGCCCGAACAAAAAAAATCGCTCATGCTGGAGCACTGCGCAAAGATTCGGACGGAAAAAGTTGCGGCGTATTGCCATTATTGCATTCGCGGTTTAAAATTGGGCGGAGCCAAAGCATTTCACTTGGCGCAACTGTTATTCGAGGAAGGTGGACAATATTAATCTGCAGAAATTGACTTGCACAGACAAACCTGCGTTCGATAAATTTTTCGGCTCGCGCTATTGCGAAAATTCAGGGTATACGTTCACTAATTTTTTTATGTGGCGCAAGATGCGCGATTATCGCCGGGCAATAGAAGACGACGTGCTTTATATTTTCTCTTCCGACGAAAAAAATTTCTCGGCGTGGCAACCGATTGGTGCACAAGAAAAAATGCAGGACACCATCACAAAAATTTTGCACGTGGCGGAGGAAAATCGCGGCGATAAAAAATTTATGTTCGTCGTCGTGGAAAAAATTTTCGCCGAGGAGTTGGAAAAATATCCTCACGCCAAATTCAACATCACGCCCGCAAGAGACAACTTCGACTATGTTTACCTCGCGCAGGACTTGATAAATCTTTCGGGCAGAAAATTTCACGGCAAGAAAAATCATCTCAACGCCTTCCGCAAAGAACATCCCGACGCGAAATATTTGCCGATAACCGAAAAAATTATTCCGCAGTGCCGCGAAGAGTTCAACATTTGGTCTGAAATTCATAAGCGCGCCAATCCCGACGACCCGTTTATAGGCTGCGAGCAAGCTGCGATTCATGAAATTTTTGACCACTTCGAAGAGTTTAAACTCAAGGGCGGCGCGATTGTGCTTGATAATAAAGTTGCGGCGTTCACGTTCGGCGAGCGGCTCAATTCCGACACGGCAGTTATTCACGTCGAGAAGGCTGATTCAAATATTCGCGGGATTTACACGGCGATTAATCAAGCTTTCGTCGAGCATGAATGGTCTGACATGATTTATATCAATCGCGAGGAAGACATGGGCATTGACGGCTTGCGGCAAGCCAAAGAATCTTATCGCCCGATAAAAATGATTGAAAAGTTTAACGCGACGCTTGCATAAAAAAATAAAAGCTCCGCCAATCGACGGGGCTTTTTGATTTATAACGGTCATTCTTTCAGGCGATACAATTTCATCATCTGCGGGAAGATGTAAACTTCGCCCTTGAATAAATATTTTTCTTCAAGCAGCTGTTCAAGTTCGCCGTCTTCCGTTGGAGTTTTCGGAGGCTCGCCGGGCTTTCTGCTTGGGTCGGTGCCGTAGAGAATCCACAGCGGATAATCTTTTCGGACGTTATCAAA
The DNA here is from genome assembly GCA_017535925.1 of Selenomonadaceae bacterium. GTDB lineage: Bacteria > Bacillota > Negativicutes > Selenomonadales > Selenomonadaceae > Quinella. The sequence continues at coordinate 35,023 of JAFXTD010000023.1, forward strand.
CCATTCTTTTCTGATTGCGGGATCTATTTTGCCATTAATACTGTTTAGAAAAAATTCTCGTTCGCGCGGCTTCATGTCAGCATAAATTACCCAATGCGGCGCGTTGCAATAATCGCCCCAACAAACAAAAGAATCTTTTTCTTCTTCGGGAATAATCGAACTCAATTTCAAAATTTCTTCGTGTTCGTTTGAATTCAGCTCAATTACTTTACGGTTCACAGTAGGAGCAAACAGTAACAGCGTAGATTCTTCATTCAAACAAAGTTCTTTAATGCAACACGACGACATATAAATATCAATCACCGCGAGAATAATAAAAATTTTTAACAGAATCCTTTTGAAAGACAGCCCTGACGTTTGCCATATTTTTTGAAGTTCGTTGCGGCTCTCGTGAAGGACGGCAAACAAAATCGACATGGCGGGAAAAATAATCATCGCGTAATGACCGTAGGGGCGAAGTTTCATCAGCAGGAACGCCATCATTGCTCCGATAAAAATTGCGCTCCATAACAGCCGGCTTTTTGAATTTTGTTTTAATGTAAGGGCGGCGACGATAATCATGATAAAGAGCGGCAAGAAATGAAACACATTGTACAGCACTTGATATTTAAACGGCAACCAGAAAGACGCGTCCGTATATTTCATGTTGAATAAAATCGTGCCGTAAATCATGTCGTAAAGTGCCTCGTGCGCCGCGAAGTAAATCACGAACGGCAAGACGATTGCCGCGAAGCCCGCGCAGAAGCTCAAAATATTTTGCCAAAGATTTTTAAAGTCTCGTGCTTGCAACAAAAATATCGCCGCCAAAAAAGTTTGACAACAAATCTGCGCGGCGTCCGAAGTCCGAATCAAAACACACGCTCCGAAACCGAAACCGTAAATAAATCCGTAAAGCGGCGGGTGGAAAAATTTTTTGCCTTCCGAATCTTTTAACGCTCGCAAGAAAACATATGCCGCCGCCGACAAAAATAAAACGCTGTATTCTTCGACGTGGTTGCCTTCCTCATAATGCGCCGCGTAAAAAATCAGTGCAATCAACAAGAAGAAAATTTTTCCAACTGTCGACGAATAAAGCTCCATTGCCCGCCAAATGAATACGCATGACAAATATAAAAAAATTATTTGCGGCACCATGATTCCCGCGCGAGGATAAATTGCGTAGCCGATTGCGTCAATCAGAAATAACAACGGTCCTTTATTCTCAAAAAGTTCCACATAAGGCAGGTGACCTTGCGTCCAAAATTTTCCGATACTTTGAAAGATTGATGAATCACCGCCGAGCATATCATAGCGGAAACTCGTCGAATAGGAAAAAATGTAGACGAACATAAAACTCATCAGAATCATTGCGACGTGAAAAAGAATTACATTCAGAGTGAAAAACTTTTCCCTGCCGAGAAAAATTTCTTTGAACAATATTGACAAACCTCCCAATTAAATTTCCATTAACCACTTAAATTCAGACGGGAAGAATTTTTGCAAAAGTCTCCATCATCTTTGGCACGTCGATAGGTTTGGCAATGTGCGCGTTCATGCCGGCGTCAAGAGCGTTCTTCACGTCCTCGCTGAAGGCGTTGGCAGTCATAGCGATAATCGGAACATTTGCAAGCGCGGGATTTACCGGCTCGCGAATTTTTTTTGCCGCCTCGTAGCCGTTCATTATCGGCATTTGTATATCCATCAAGACCGCGTCATAATCGCCCGCCTTAGCCGCCGCGATTTTTTCGACAGCTTCTTTGCCGTCGCTTGCCGTGTCGACGATAAAGCCCTCGCTTTCGAGGAGCATCTTGGCAATTTCGCGATTAACTTCAATGTCGTCGACGAGCAAAAGTTTTTTGTTCGTGAAGTCGATAACCTTGCCCGCCGCCTGTTCGTTTTCGGAATCAAGTTCGTCTTGCATATCTTCGGCAAGTTCAAAGGTAATGTCGATGACAAATTCGGTGCCTTCGCCGGGCGCGGTGATAACTTTAATGTCGCCGCCCATGAGGTCGACGATACTTTTTGTAATCGCCATGCCGAGCCCCGTGCCTTGAATTTTGCTGACGGTCGAAGTCCTCTCACGTTCAAAAGCCTCAAAAACTTTCGCGGCGAATTCGGGCGTCATGCCGATACCGCTGTCCTTGACGCGCAACTCATAATCGGCAAAAACGTCGCGCACTTCGCTGACCTGCTTAAGCTTGACGGAAATATTTCCTCCTTCGGGCGTGAACTTGTAAGCATTGCTCAAAAGATTCAGCAAGACGCGGTTCAAACGATTTTTATCGCAGATAACAAATTTATTTTTGACTTCGGAAGTGTCGACGTTGAAAGAAATTTTCTTGCCCGCCATTTGCGTGGCGAACATGTCATGAACTTCTTCAAGGGCGGTGACGATGTTCATATCGTTGAGTTCGAGTTCCATCTTGCCGCTTTCGATTCGGCTCATTTCCAACACGTCATTAATCAGCGCAAGCAAATGCTGACCGGAGGCGTCGATTTTATTCAGGTATTCGTAAATTTTATCGGGAATGTTGTCGGGGCAATATTCGTGCTTATATTTCGGGCAAGCCTCGCAGGTTGCATGAAGAGATTTCGCAATGTTGAGGTAGCCGACGATTGCATTCATTGGCGTGCGGATATCGTGGCTCATGTTGGAAAGGAAAGTCGACTTTGCTTTATTGGCTTCTTCGGCGCGTTCCTTTTGAGCGATAAGTTCCGCCTGCTGATTTTTCAACTGTTCGCTCTGAAGTTTAATCGTATCCAAATTTTCTTGCAGCCGGTGAGTGTAAGCCTCCTGCGAATGTGCGTAACGAACTTGCATGAAGGTGTAGCCGATTAACAAAAACACGAAGAGGACACTTGAAAGAATCAGCGCGATGAGCCACGGGCGGCTCGTGACCATTTCCTCAAGCGTGATGTTTTCGTAACGATTGACAATCCATTTTCTGTTGAGTGCTTCGAGACGACCTTCCTGTTGCATTTGAATCAAGACGGCGTTGACTTTGACGCGGAGCATTGTGTCTTCGGGGTGCATGGCGAGCGTACCGTAGACGTGTTGAACGGCGTAGCTTGGAAAAACGTCGTTGAGGTCAAGCTCTTCTATGAAACTGCCGCCGACTTGAATCGGACAAATTGCAAATTCGTATTCGCCGCTCTTGAGTCCGTTGAAAATTTTTTTATAGGAATGGACGTAGGAAATTTCGTCGTCGAGACCGAGCCCGGGCATGTTGTGCAAAGAGGCAACGCGTCTGCCGTAAAGTTCGGCAACGGAAGAAATTTCCTTGCGCCCGTAAACGACGTATTGTTTTTCGGTCGTCGGGAGCGTCGCGATAATCGAGGAATTATTTATAATCAAATCGCTTTCCATGTTCATGATAATATCCGCGCCGCCGCTTAGGAAAATTTTATTGGCGTCATTCCAATCCATGAGCGACAAGTCCAGATTCATTTGCAGGCGGTTGGCAATTTCATTCATCATTTCCACGTCGTAGCCCTGATAGTTGCCTTGTTCGTCGACGTAGGAATAAGGCGCGTAATCGCGGTCGGTGACAACGTGCAAAGTTTTTTTGAAGTTGTTGAGCGGCTGAACTTCGACTTTGGGCGCGTCACGAAATACACCAGAGAGATTGAAATAAATCCCCGCGAAAATTATCGCAAGAATTATCGGCAGAGCGATTGCCGCCTTCACAAGAAAATTTTTCTTTGGTGCCTGCGTGTTCATAAAATTCTTCCCTTCGAGCGGATACGTTTCAAAAAATTCCAACCGACGAATGATTAATCATATTTTAGCGGCGAAATGCAAATTGCGCAAGTTAAATAAAGAGTGTCGAAGTTTTTAGCCGTTGCGACCGAAAAAAAAAAAGCCCCGACAAATTTTGTCGAGGCTGAAAAATTTTCGGTTGTCAAAGTTTAGCTTTTAACTTTCAGCTTTTAAACCGATCGTCAATCGCTTAGTTTAAACCGCTGCCGCTTATCTTGTGGCTCGTGCCGTTGATATTAACGGAACTGCCGCTCTTGACATTCGTGAGGATGACCGAGCCGCCGCCGTCAATCGTAAGCGTGAGGGTGTTGTCTGCGAACGCCGCTTTAGTGTAAGTGCCGTTCGTGCCGTCCGCATTGAGGATTTGCAGGATGTCGCCGCTTGCATAATCGGTGATGGTATCTTTGCCCGTGTTCGGCTGATAGATGAAGGTGTCGTTACCTGCACCGCCCGTGAGCGTATCGTTACCTGCGCCGCCCCACAGACTGTCGTTACCTGTTCCGCCGTTGATTGAATCGTTGCCTTTACCGCCGTCGATATAATCAACTCCCGCGCCGCCGAGAATAGTATCTGCTCCACTGCCGCCGAGTATTGAATCGTTGCCGTTACCGCCGTTCAAGTAATCGGCTCCGGTGCTGCCCGTGATGGTATCGGCTCCTGCGCCACCCAAGATTGACGAATTGGCTCCCGTGCTCTTGATGAAGTCGTTGCCTGCACCTGCGTCGATTGTGACTTTCGCGCCGCTTGAGACAATCGAGTCGTTGCCGTTGCCCGTGTTGATTGTGAGCTCCGCGCCTTTATTCGATATCGTGTCGGCTGCCGTGCCGCCCGTTAAGGTCATGTCGGTGTATGTGCCGCTTGCTATATAGAACTTGTAGTTGCCCGTGTTGCTCGCAACCGCGATATTACTGTCGAAGTTTGCAGCAGTCAATGTCACGACGCCTTTCTTCACAGCAGCCGGTGTCGTCGCAACACCTGTCAATTTAAGTGCCTCCGTCGAGCTTGCCGCAACATAGGTAAGAGTCGTCTTATCGTCGTTGAGTTCGTAGTGAGCAAAAACACGATCCGTCTCGTAGGAGACTGTGCCGTTGGACAGCGTGCCCCATTGATCATCGCCGCCGGCAATCGTACTCATCTTGTTGCCGTAAG
>JAFXTD010000024.1 GCA_017535925.1 Selenomonadaceae bacterium
TGAAGAAAAAGCGCGACGAAGGTAAACATTATTTTGTTGCGCTCTCCCACGTAGCCAAAAAGCTTGTTCGCGTTATTTTTCATCTTCAAAGAACCGGTGAATATTTTTCTGATTTTGCTTGACTCCTTATAGTCAGTCTCCAGAGAAAGAAAAAGCCCCGACCACTTTTGCAGTCGGGGCTAAGATAGAGTTTAGAAAGGAGCCGCCAAAGCGTACTCTTCCTCGTCGAATTCTTCATCTTGCAGATTGTCCTGTTCAATTTGAACAGTAAGGTCGCCAAAAAGTTTCTCGTCTGCCAAGCTTTTGAAGTCGATTTGAGTAAGGGCGGCAGTCAAGTATTTGGCAAGAATGCGCGTCTGGAAAGGGTTAAGAGTGATGTGCATGTCTGAATCCTTGTCTTTAATTTTCAATGCGAGAAAAACAACGTTGTCGCCGAGTCGGATTGTGGTGTCAACGTCATTATACGCCGCGCAATTAAAGTAACTACTCATTTCATGTCCTCCTTTCAGGCTGAAATCGTTTGATATTCGGGCAACGACTGGTAAGCGTTGACAGTGGGCGGCAACAAATTATGAGAAATCGGCAAGGAAAGAATTTCTCCACCAATGCGCTCAAGCTCCGTTGCTCGTTCATACGTCTTTGCGATTTTGCTGGCAGCTGTCACCGCGTTGACCAATCCATAACGCGAATTATCAGCCCCCATGAAAAGTTGCCGAAGAATATCGCCGCGTTCATTTTCCGTCAACTGGAATTTGTCGGCAAGGAGTTCAACGGATTTTACGGGATCGTGTTTGAGCGGGATTTGCGTTGATTCGCGGAGCCTGTCTACTGTCAGCATAAATTTAGCCTCGTCAACTGCACAGCGAACAACATCCTGTACTTTAAGGAAAAAGGTCTTATCGTCCTGCGCCAGCGTTTCTTCTGAATACAATTCATACGCTGAATCATCAGAAGCATTGACTTGCCGTCCGACGTGATATTTCTTTTGGGCAAGGTCTTTGCAAATCAACCCGTTCTTGCAAACTAGACGGAAGACGAGCGGTTCGACACGCAGACTGCCCAAGCCTACTTCGCTGTTAGAGACGACGAACCCGGCTTGCACCACGTCGCCCACTCTTACTTCAGCTTTAAGCCTACGGTTGACGACCTTGAGATATAAATGCGTCGGAGTGACTTCGCAGGATTCAATTTGTGCGCCCTGCATTTCCTGAATCACGGGAAGGACAGCCGCACACAGCTCCAGATTATCCAACCGACGATAGCGATCGGAAAGGAACGCTCTGACATTACCGTCCAGCACACGAATCATTCTTCGTTCGGGATTTTGATTGAGCCAGCAGTTGACATTGCGATCGAGCAGTTCAGGTGCGTCGTTGAGCATTTTGGTGTAATAACGGTAAGGTATTCCGAGACGGTTAGCAATCTGCTGATGAGCAACATCGCCGACCGTGAAGTTGTAGTCGTGCCCATCGAGCGACAAGCTCAGTGTCGAGCCGAACGAATCTGACTTCATTTCCAGCGTGCGCGTATCGGCCAGAAAATCTTGACGATTGAGACGTTGCCTCTGAAGCTCTCGTCCCAGCTCCTGCAACGTTTTTCCTTGCTTCATTATTATCTCCTCCAATTCAAATGAACAACAGCCATAAAACAAATAAGACTACAGGAAGACAGCCTGCTACTTGAGAGCCGGCTCGGATTACTATCGCGAACATCACAAATTTGAATAGCCACATTAAATCGATGCTCGCAAATAGCCAATCAAAAATATTTTGAACAACACAATCAACCAACACTCGGAATAAAGTTTTGTCGATACTCTTCAGCCTCCTATCCTTATGAAATTTTGAATATGAACCACCTCGATTAGATTGTTGACAAAAATAAAGACACAGGCGCATTGAGCACCTGTGCCTTTCATCAATGTTATAGTATGCAATTAATTTTGCTTGCTTTTACAGTTCAGCAATTATTTACAAGCTTGAATGTCGGCAATAAGATTTTCCGTCTGCTTGAGTAATTCGGAAAGTTTTTCGCTCTTAATTTTTTCGTTGGCTGTCATGGCTTCGACGGCTTTAATTTTTTCGTCGAAGGCGGCAACAATCGGATCAACATTCTGCGTCATGTAAGCGCGAACTTTACTTAAAAGCTCGCGCCCGATGTCTTCGGCGTAGTTTTTGAAATTTGTCATGATGTCGTTGCGTTGACGACGAAGCTCGCGTTCAAGTTCTGCCGCCCGCTGATTTTCTTTATAAGCATTCCACGCCGTAAAAATCAAGCCGACGGCAGCCAAGCCTGCGCCGAAAATTTTTGCACCGTTGCCCGTGAAGATTCTTGCGAATTTGTTGAGCAAGGTCGGGTCGGTTCTGAATATGGGCAACTCGGTTAGCAGACCGCCCGCTTTGCCGCCCAAAAAACCGGCGATTGGTTGAGGAATACCTTGTGCCATGAGTGCGTTGCCGACGCCTCTGCCTGCAACATTTGCCGCGATATGCCCCAGCGGCGTGACTGCAGTTTGAGCGAATTGCGCGGCGACTTGTGCGCCCTGTTGAACTGCCAAAGCACCCGCCATAATGCCGCCGGTGCCCGCAATCGCGGTGAGTCCTTGCGACAATTCGCTTGAGCCCGCCTCCAAGTTGCCGAGAAGATTGACTTGCACTTGCTGAACAAAAGTTGAGCTCTCATAAGTTTTCAAGTTCTCGTCGCTCTGTTCGGAGAATTTTTTTATGCGGTCGGAAATTTTTTGAGCACAGTCTTCGGCAAAAAGTTTCGCGCGTTCTTGAGCGTCGGAAAGTTTACTTTCGTCGTCGGCTTGTGCGTCCTTGGTGAAAGAAAGCCTGTCCGCCGTTTCGCGCCCGTGCCGTGACATTTCGGTTTTGAAGTCGGAAATTATCCTGTCGATGTCTTCGAGGCATTCGCGCTTGGCGTCGAGCAAAATTTTTTTCTCCTTACGAACACTTTCGACGTAAGCCGCAATGTCGGCTTTTTCTTTATCGGAAGAACCGCCCGAAGCGTTTCTGATTTCGGCAGCGATTGTGTTGAGCGGCAGATTAATTTTTTGGAGAACACCCTTTTGCGCAACGAAACGATTTAAGTTGGCGACAAAAACATCGTGCCCGCTGCGTTCGAGGCGGCGATTTTTTCTGCGCTCGTCGGTCTCTTGCATTGCTTTGAAGTAAGACGCGGTGTCGACGAACGAAACGAATAAATCTTTCGGGTCGTGCGGCGTCGTAACTTTTTTCAAGTCTTCGTAAATGACTTGCTGTTGTTCGGGAACGTTGCCGAGCGCAGTCCTGTCCATTTTGTTGACGACCAAAACCATATTGGCGGCGCGTTTCTGCTCAATGGCAAGCGTGCGGAAGTGGTCGCCCATGCGTTGACTGAAGCCCTCGTTCGTGATGACGAAAATTAACAGTGCGGCGTGATTTATCTGCTCGTAAGTTATTTCGTCGTGGTCGGGGCGCAATTCGGTTTCAATGCCGGGCGTGTCGATAATTTCAAGACCGTTCCATTCGTAAGGCGTCGAATCTTGCGTAGTGATAGCCGCGCCGATTGCAACGTCTTCGCCTGTGAGCATTTTGATAATACTCGACTTACCTGCGCTGTATTGCCCGACGAAAACCAATTTGATTTTGCCGCTGTCGTCAGGAAAAGTTTTTGGAAGGCGTGAAGCGTCTATGCCGAGCCGATTAAATTCCTCCGTGACTTCGCGCAGAAGCTGTGCGCCTTCCTTTGTGAATTTGCTGAGCTGAAATTCTTCCATAGCGTTCACCTCGCATACATTTCGGCAAGCGCAAAGCAACGGTCGCAATCGTCATGCGCATGAATTCTTCCGTAATAAATCGCGACTTGGTTCATGGCTTCGGCGTTGCGTTGATTACTAACCTTTGCCTCTAATTTTTTCAGAGCCTTTTTGATACCTTCGTTGCTTTTTCGCGGACGTTCAAGCATTTCGTCAATCTTGGCGAAGTCCGATTTGAAAGCGTTGCTTTGTTGCTGACGCCCGCCGCTTGAAGTGGTATTCGTCTGATTGTTACGGCGTGTCGATTGAGTCGATGGTTGAGGTTGAGTAACCCGTTGAGGTTGAGTGAATTCCGCAATAATCGGGACGCCCGCAATTTGTTGAGCAAGTTTGAAATTCGTCGCGTCGACTTTGGTTTTCGGGAAAAGGGCATATGCGTATTGCGTCTCTTCGTTTTCCTTGCTGAAGTCGAGCGGATAGCTGTCAACGTCCGTGTCGCAGTTCAAAACTTCGTCGACGCTATCGGGCAGTTGTTCCGCCGGCTTCATGACAGAAACATTTTCGCCGAGGAGGTCGGAAAGTTTTCTCGTATCCAAATTTGAGTTGTCGGCAAGGATTAACATTTTTTCGCCGGGTATGCGCGGAATAGCACTAACACTTTTGGCAGAACCCGCGCCCGTGTAATTGCTTGCCTCAATGAGCAGTTTAAGGTTGAGGTCGCTGAACTCTTTAAACAAAGCACGAGCAATCCTGTATTGACTTTGACCGAGCCGCGCCAACATGAATTGATAGCCCGCCAGCAAGTTCCAAAACTCGACGTAACCTTTATTCCAAATTTCCTTATTAAAAATTTCTTTAACTTGGTTGTGCATTTTATTGAGCACGTCATAACTGGGAGCTTTCAAGTCGCTGCGGAGTTTAGCCTTTGCCTTGCGGATTTTCTCTTGCTTATTTTCAAACAGAGCCGAAATCAAGAAACTGCCGACGCCGATTGCGATTCGTGCTCCCCAGCCGATACCTGGAATAAGTACCAGAAGATTCGAGGCAGCGAATAAATATTTTCCCCACGGTGTTGTGCCTTCAAGCGAAATGTTTGTACTTGTGTTGCCGCTGAAGGCGTAAGAAAGTTCCTGCGTCAATTCGTCGCTGAGTTCCTTGCGTTTGCGTTCGCATTCGTCCGCTAAATTCTTCAACAGATCCTGATATTTTTCGTCGAACTTCAGATTTTGCAGACGCTGTTGCCAATATCTGTTGACGTTATCGTCGCTGTAGTCACGATTTATCGCCTCTTCGGCAAAATTATAAATCGCATTGTCGAGTTCCTCCGACAGCTGCTTGTAAAGATTGTCGAATTTTTCATTGGAGCGTTCATTAAATTTTTCAATCCACTCGTCAAGCTGACGACGCTTGTCGAACCAAACATCGCTCTCCCGCAAGGTATTTCCGCTTTGTTTATAAATTTCCAAGATTACATTGCTCATGGGGACAGCTACGCTGTCGGCAAAAGTTTTTATCCGTAAAAATCTGCCGTCATTGCGCACCTTGTCCAAAATAAAATCTTCGACTTCGGCAAAACGGCTGATTTGAAAAACTTTCGGATTCTTGTCTTGCGACTGATAAGCGGAAAGCAAATGCGTCGCCACGAATTTTATGCCGCTCCAATCCTGATTGTGATTCGCGGAAAAATTTTTGAACTGATTAATCGTGGCGTTGATTGTCGACGTATCAGCCATTCTGTCCTGCAAGTCCTCAACGTCCAAGTCGTCGTTAATGTTGAATTGCATTTTGACGTTGATGACGCCGAGAACGGGTTTGCCCAGGCTCCGAAGTTGCGCAAGCTTTTCTGCCTCGTCGGGTTGAGGCGCGTCGCTCGTCAGCAGAAATAAAATTAAATCCGCTTTCTTCGCCGCCTCAAGTGCAAGCCGTTCGTCTGCCTCGCCGCCAAATGCACTGATGCCGGGCACGTCCGTTATCTTTAAACCGTTCCAGTGGTAATCGCGAACGTCAAGCGTTGTACGTTGCCCGCCTTTGCCGATTGATTGACCGTTGCCGTGCGTCAAAATTTCCATAAGCGTCGACTTGCCTGCCATCGTCCGCCCGTAAACTACGATTGAAAAATCTTTCATGCGTCCGCGAAGATTTTGTAAATCGGAGCCGATATAATCGATTCGGTTTCTAAGCTGTTGAAGCTCCGACGTTTGCTTTTTAACGAGTTCGCTGTTTCTGATTCGGCTGACTTGACTTTGTTCTTTGTCGGTTTTGGAAAGACTGTTAGCCGCGTCAATCAGCGTATTTTTTATGTCGCTGTACTTGGCGTTTGCAAGCTCGTAGCCTTCCTCGGCAGATTGCCTGCACCTTACAAGCTCGCGCTCAATGGAACTGCTCAATACAATCACCTCATTTTTATCTTATGAAATGCATTATCGCCACCAATATCGCCGCGCCAATAACTACCGTCAACAATATGCCGAAAAATTCTCGCACGACTCGTGCAAAAAAATCGAATAAGGCAAGTGCCACCTCGAATGCGGCGATATCTTTCAAAAGGTTACGCCAGCCTTTTTCTTTTTTGTCATCGGACATTTTTATCTGCCTCCATCAATGATCCAATTTACGATTAATCGTCCAGACGTGCGGCTTGTCGCCCTGCCGACGCGGACATTTGCCGGGTTGCGGCTTGCCCATAGACACAAAGCGCGTCTCTTTCTTTCCGCAGTGACTGCACATGTATTCAATTCTTTTAACCGCCAATGCTATCCCTCCAAGAAATAAAGTTTAGTTTAGCAAAATAAATTTGACCTGTGGTGTCCCGGCAGAACATTCACAAAAAAATTTTACCCTCTATTACTTAATGAAACGGCTCGCTCAATACACTGAGAATACTTCGGACAAGACTCCTCGATAAATAAAATACACGGCGGCACTTGTAAGACTTGTGCTATTTTTATCACCGACGAGATTCCTTTATTTAGACGGCAATTTTCAATTTGGCTGATGTACGCCGCACTAACATTCGATTTCTCTGCCAATTCCTTTTGGGATAATTTATTCAGTACCCTGAACTTGTAAATATTATTGGCTGAGATTTTATAAGAACGCTCTTCATTAACTGACATTTTCTTTACCCGATTAACAAAAAAATTTTGCGAGGATTAAGCTTCTCGCATAATAAAACTTTTTTAATCTTTTGAGAGTGGCTTCCACCACATGCTCTTTTCCATATCGCTAAACGTCACGAGCATCGTTATGTCTATCTGCAATCCGTCTGCTATGTCAAAGAGTAACGATACGGAAACATTATCGTTGTATCTGCCGCGCTCTATCTTGCTCAAACTGCTGACGCTCATATTTGCCCGTTTTGCCAGTTCTTTTTGAGACATGTCCCTCAACGTTCGATAATAAGCTATCTTAGCTCCTATTTGTCTGAACAAAATTTCTTTGCGAGGATCTACCTGTTTTTCTCCATCATTTTTGTCACTCATTTCGCTTTCCTCCGCCCAAATTATTGCATAACGACGCGAAAAAATCCAAAAATCGCTGTCATACATAATGCCAATAAAGCATTTATACGCGCAGTATCAACATTTATACGAAAATTGATAATCGGCTTCGCGTTCTCAATTACACAGAGATAGTATGTGCTTGAGATGACGGGCTTTATCGAAATATTTCACTCAACTCAAATTAAGTCATCTGAGCTTAAAGAACACCATAATAAAGCAGGAAAACTTAACGAAAATTATTTGCTGTTATGAAAATTTTTACTTGCTTATCTGACATCAAGAATAATAAACAAAAATTCTGGAGGGAAAACTCATGGAAAATGCGAGCACAACCTTGATAACGGTAGAGGAGCTTTGTGAGGAATTGATAATTGGAAAAAACACGGCGTACAAACTCTTAACATCTGGAAAGATTAAAGGATTTCGTATCGGTCGAATATGGAAAATTCCTCGCGAAAGTTTGAATCGTTACCTCATCGAACAAACTAATATTCTAAACAAAAAATGAGCTTGGCTAATTTACGCCAAGCCCACTTTCATTTAAGACAAATTTTTTTGGTCAGTTCTTGCCAAAAATCGCGCCTATTTCTTTTTTCCATTCTTCATCGCTTGTACCTTTGAACGGGGGTTCATTTATATTGAAATTTTCGATAGCATTCGCTCCCGCACCTTTAATAGCGTATTCATTTACGGCACGCGACAATGGAGTGAAAACATAAAGTGGATTTCCTTCCTTATCCATATTCGTATGACAAGCAAGTCCCGTTGTTTGGAGTCCGTTTATTTCAATAGAGTAAGGAATGTCGCCGCTATCATCAATATGCTCGCTTAAAAATTGTAAATCCTCGTCCAGCGAAGCAGAAATGACGTGACATATTCTAAAATATTGAGGGCGGTCAATGACATCGTCTATCCAAGCCTTCGTCGCATTAATAATGTATACCAATTTCTTGTCGGTGTCGACTTTGCCTATAAGGTCTATAATTTTTCTTCCGACCTCTTTCTTTTCTTTCTCGTTCGACAGTTTACCAATCAGCTTGCGTTTGTCATCGTCACTCAAAATTCCACTGTTGAAAAATTTGTCAATGTTATCCCAAAATTTCCATTCAGAATAAAGCCACGGCATTTTTTTCTTTAAATGGTTTTTAATATAGATTGCCAACTGCGCCACAGTCAACATATTGCTTAAAGACGAAAAAGGAGCTTCTATAAAAATTTGTAAAATTTTTAATGCCTCATTTTTCGACAAATTTTCTATTAAAGTTCCAGAGATGTTGTCAGTTATTTCCTTGCCAAAAGAAACTATTTTTTCAAGCATAATTAATCACTCCTATCAAAAGTCAATTATGGGAAGATTATCTACAATCTCCAGCGTTTTCAAACTCACGGTGATTGAACTCAAGATTAAATTCAAAATGTAGCGCGGGTGATCATGTTCAATCGCCCAATCGTTTGGATTATTTACAATGCCACTCGCCGAATCGGTTTTGACTTGGTAGCGGTCGATTATCCACTCAAGAGGACTGCGCCCGTTGACGACGTATTCAAATGCACGCGACGGAATATTTTTTATCGTGATGAAGTCGTTATAAATCAGTGTCGTGCGGTCGTTTTTACTGGCGAACCGCAATTTTTTTACGACGAAATTATTTTTCTCCGCGCCAATGACTTCCACGCCTTCGTGCGGCGGCTGTGATTCGTAATTCAAATGAATGTCGGCAAGCTGCCTCCCTGCGCGGCTCAACTCCCAAAATTTTTTCGCGTCGTCAACTAAAGTGATTCGCGGCAAACTTTTCTTTAGCTCATTGGCGAAACGCTCACGATAGCTCGGCAAATGCAAAAATCCGTACACGTAATAGAAAATATCTTCCTTGCTGACGTTCGCGCCATATCTTTTCCGCGCCTCGTTCAATATCCAGTCGCTGATTCCGTCCCGCCTCTCCAAATCATCCCCGAAACCGTCTAACGTGCCCTGCCGCGCCTCTTCGTACCAATACAAAGGAAAACATTGCGGGTCGCCGTTAAAATGCAAGTCTGTTATCTTATCTGTTATGAACGGTGAAAATTTTCCTTCGTCAGCAGGTGAAACGCAGATTAAAAGATTTTCTTCGCGCCCCGTCGGGAAAAATTTATCAATTTGTCTGCGTCGATGCATTAAACCTTTGCCAATGTAAAGATTTGCCTTGCAAAACGGTCGATACATTGCCTCAACAATATTTGCGGCGTCAAAAATTATTTCGCGCCCGCGATTTTTATTTGTTCTCGTTAATTCAGTCCAAGCAATTTTTGTAGGGTCAATTTCTGTCGGCTCGTGCGTGTTGTAATAATCAATCGCCGTTCGGATATTTTTTTCCAGTTCAGAGCGCGAAAAATTATAAACCCAAGCATCGCGAGAAGTTAAAACTCCTGCAGAATTGATGATAAAGAAAGATTGAGACGCGCCGTCGAATTTTTTATCGGGGGCAAGCGCAATGAAGCTGTCGAAGAGGTCGCCGCGCTGATTAATCCAATCGCCTTTGTCGTTCGGCGTGATAATTTTAAAACTTTCGTGCAGGACGTTCGGAGTTTGTTGAAGGCGCAAAAGTTTTTCGTCGCGTGAAAGATAATCGCCGATGTCATTGTAAAAAATTTTTGCGTCGCCTTCGTGAGAAGCCTTAACCAAAATCGTAATGGCAATGGGCGCACGTGAACCTTGACCGAAGACATTATCCTTTTCGCGCCGCCGCAATTCGCCTTGAGTCCGAGCATTGCCGCGCAGATTGAAAACATAAATCTCTGCAAATTCTTCGGCAAAACATTTACGCAAGCCGTCCATAGCCGCGCCGTCAAGCCAGCCTGCATTCGTGACGAAACCGATAATGCCTTCCGTGATTCGGTCACTTGCCCAACGAAAAGCTTTGATGTAGCTGTCGTAGAGGGCATTTTTATTTGTGGCGGAAGTTTTCGCGGCGTAGGTAGCGGCGATTCGCGCTTCGAGGTTTTTGTAGAATTGATTTTGATTGTTGTCGTTGGCAGATTTTTGCCCGACGGAATAGGGCGGGTTGCACACAATAATTTTAATCGGAGATTTCTTTTGCTCTTCAACGCGCTCGGAATTTTTCTTCAGCGAGCCGAAAATTTCAAAAATCTGCTGTTTATCGTCTTCGTAAGCTTGAAAAGTATCGGTAAGACAAATTCCGGGAAAAGGGATGTATTCGTCGAGCTTTGCGGCGTCGTGAAAGGCGTTTTCGATGTTGACGGCGGCAATGTAATAGGCGAGCAACATAATTTCATTAGCCCAAATCTCTTTGTTCTTATATTTGCGAATCAAATCGCGGCGCGGAATCAATCCGAGCTGAATAAGGCGCACGATAAAAGTTCCGGTGCCGACGAAAGGTTCAATGATATGAATATCTTTATCGGCGAGCGTCCGATTGAATTTCTCTTTGAGCACGGCATCGACGGAGCGGAGAATAAAATCTGCGACTTCGACAGGCGAATAAACAATGCCGAGTTTTTCGGCGGTCTTTTTGAACGCAATGCGGAAAAAATTTTCATAGAGATGATTGACGATTCGCTGACGATTGGCGGCGTCGCCCATGTCACGACAATTTTCGCGAACGTTTTCATAAAGACGAGAAAAAATTTCATGGTCTTTGCTCAAGCCGTCTTCGTCGAGCTTATCAAGAATTTCTTGCATGGCGCGGCTGACGGGATTATTTTGCACGAAGGAATAATTTTCAAACAGAGCTTCAAAGACGGGGCGCGTGACGAGATGTTGAGCCAACATATCAATCGCTTCTTTAGGCGTGACATTCGGATTGATATTTTTCTGCAGGTCGTGAAGGAAATTATAAAAAGCCCTTCGCGGCTCGCTCTCGACGGAAATTAATTCGGTGATTCGGTTCGTGTGGCGTTCGACGATAACGGCGACTTTTTGCGCCCATTGCACCCAATAAAGCCGATTGCCGACGTGCTCAACCATGCGGGCATAAATTTTATCGCGCAGTTCGTGCCAATTCAGCAATTCGGACAAAATAAGTTGCGGCGATTCCTCCGAATCATCATCACCGGCAATCGGCGGCGGTTTATCGACTAAAATTTTGTCGCTGTCCTTTTTAACGGCGATTCGCTGAATTTCTGCGTCGATTCTTTCGTCGTGAGCGCGCAGAGCGTTAAGAACATCCCAAACAGTTTTGAAGTCGCTTGAGTCAAGAACGAGTTCGGGGCTCTTATTGGCGGGAATGACTACGGGAATAATAATATAACCGAAATTTTTTTCGCGGGCAGTTCTTAACGCACGACCGACGGCTTGAACGATTTCGACCTTAGATTTTTTAGACGACAAAAATAAAACTGCGTCGAGAGTCGGAACGTCGACACCTTCGGACAGGCAACGAACATTTGACAGGACGCGGCAAATATTTCCGTCAACCGGAGTAGTTTTCAGCCAAGAAAGTTTATCTTCGCGTTTATCTGCAGGCATGGTGCCGTCAATGTGAGCAGATTGAATTTCTACGAATGAATTCAAAACTTCGAGCGGCATACCCGCACAATATCTGCGTTGCACTTCGCTAAAAATTTCCGTGATGTATTCGGAGTATTTTATTTTCGGGCAAAAAGCAACGGCAGTGTGCATTAAGCCTTGGTCGTCCTCGATGAATGGTTTTGATTTTGCGTCGACACGTTTTGACAGGGCGTTGATACAGCCGATGAGTTTCAAAGCGTCGTCGGTTTTAATCGCGTTGTTTTTGTCGTTAATTGCGTTTTGGAGAGATTCGGGAATATTTTTTTCGTCAACAGTGAGCACAATAACTTTATAATCGGCAAGCTTCCCGATTTTTATCGCCTCGCTGAAGCCGAAATAAAAAAATTCTTCGCCGTAAATTTCTGTATCGTCCATGCTCCAGAGTAGCAAATCTTTTTCGACGGCAGTTTTTTTCGCGTCGGCTTTGTAAAGTTTTGGCGTGGCGGTCATGTACAATCTTTTATTGCCGTGAATGACATTTTCGTCGTGAACGGCGGTAAAAGGCGTAGAATCTTTGCCATAACCTGTGGTGCGATGCGCCTCGTCGCAAATAATCAAGTCGAAGGAAATCTTCGCGGCTGAAACTTTATCGAGCGATTGATAAGTTGAGAAAATCACGGTCATATTATCGGAAAAATTTTCCATGCGGTCGGAAATTTCGTTGGGATTGGTCGTGGCGGGCAACGGCAGGTTGACGCTCTTAATTTCATCTTCAGTTTTTTTTCGAGACGGTTTCGTCGGAGCAAACGCAAATGTAATTGAAAGGCTTTTAGGCAAAAGTTGCCCATTCGTAGAGAGTTTGACTTAGAAGCGCGATTGACGGCACGAGGAATAAAATTTTTCCGTTCGGCGCAAGAGTTTCTGCAATTTTGAGCGACGTGTAGGTTTTTCCGGTTCCGCAAGCCATAATCAACTTGCTGCGATTGTGATTTTGGAAATGATTTTGCGCGGCGGTGATAGCGTCGAGCTGATGCGGAAGAGGTTCGCGGAAATTTTTAACGGCATCCTTGCCGAAAGACCCTGCGTCGAGTTTTTCCCAGTTAACGGCGGCTTTTCTCAATTCTTCCATGCCGATTCGGGCGACGGGCGGCGATTGATTCTGCAAAGTAATTTCGGCGTTGTCGGTCAAGTTATCGGAAGTTGAAATCCACAGCCGAGTTGAAAATTTTTTATCGCCGTCAAAAGTTTTTGAGCTTGTCGCAAGAAAGGTATCGACAGCAGCTTTATCGATTACCGAAGTTTCAGCGTAGAATTTACATTGGACAGCCCAAAAATTGCCGTCGAATTCTTTGCAGACAATATCGATACCCAAATCAACGGTGCCGAGTTCGTCACGGAAAGGAAATTCATTCCACAGCCACACATCAGAAAATTTCCCGCGATAAACAGGATTAGTCAGCAAGAAATTTTTCATGAGCCGCTCAAATTTTGCGCCTTTATCACGCTCTGAAATTTCTGCGCTACGATATTTTTCGAGCAACTCATCTACGGTGACCACTGCTGAACATTTCCCTTCCATAAATAAAATTTTTAGTCAATCTGATATTAGGCTGAAAATTCGACGTGTTGGTCATAATTCCTTCACAGAAATTTCATTTTCTTAAAGAGCTACGTGCTTCAAATTTTAATGCAAACTTCGTCCGTTTGTCCGTCCCGTCCGTTAAAAAAATGACGTTGCCATAATAAAGATTTTTCGGACGGACAAAATTTAGCAGATGATGAGTCTTGAAAATGTGATGCAAAATACAGGTTGCCAATAAAATTTTTTAGTGGACCCACAAATGGACCCACAAAACGCAAAAAGCCCCGACCGAAGTCGGGACTTTGTTGATTTCATATGGCGCGTCCGGCGTGACTCGAACACGCGACCCACGGCTTAGAAGGCCGTTGCTCTGTCCAACTGAGCTACGGACGCATTTTTTTTGCAACGCGCAAATTATACAAGCCGCCCGCCCGGTTGTCAATCAAAATTATTCGAATAAGTCCTTGAGTTTGTCGAAGAAAGATTTTTTTTCGGGATTGTTTTGCGAATCACTGCCGCCCGATTCAAAATCAAGCAGCAACTTCCTCTGACGGGCGGAAAGATTTTTCGGAGTGAGGACTTTTATTCTTACAAATTCGTCGCCGCGTCCCTCGCCGCGAAGATGAGGAATTCCCTTGCCGCCGATTTTTAAAACTTTGCCCGATTGAGTGCCTTCGGGAATTGTCAATTCAATCTTACCGTCAATCGTCGGAGCTTCAACCTTCGCGCCGAGTGCCGCCTGCACAAAGCTGATTGGGATTTCGCAATAAACGTCGTTGCCTTGCCGCGTGAAAATTTTGTGCGGCTTGATATGGATATAAACGTACAAGTCGCCGGGTTGTCCGCCGCGTTCGCCTGCCTGACCGCCGTTTTGGATTCTAAGCCGTTGTCCTTCGTCGACGCCTTTGGGAATGTTGAGTTCAATGTCGCGGGAAACTTTGATTTTTCCTTCGCCGTGACAGTGCTCGCAAGGATCTTTAATAATTTGTCCGGTGCCGTGACAACGTTCGCAGGGGCGGGCATTTGAAATCATTCCAAAAGGTGTGCGCGTCGTGGTTTGCCTCATGCCCGTGCCGTGACAATCGGGGCATTCGTCGGGCTTGGTACCTTTTTTGGCTCCCGTGCCGCCGCAATCCTCGCAAGTCTCCATGCGCGGAACTTTGATTGTCATCTTCTTGCCGAAAGCCGCCTCCTCGAACGTGATTTGCAAATCGTAACGAAGGTCTGCTCCTCTTTGAGGTCCTTGCTTTTGACGAGCACGAGTTCTTCCGCCGGCACCGAAAAATTGTTCAAAAATATCTCCGAAGCCAAAGCCGCTTGCACCGCCCATGTTTCCGAAAATATCATCCATGTTGATATGGACGCCTTCGCTTTGACCATAGCCGGCACCCGAAAACGCCGCGTGTCCGAATTGGTCGTATTGAGCGCGCTTGTCTTTGTCTTTCAAAACATCGTAGGCCTCGTTTATTTCTTTCATCTTGGCTTCGGCAGTCTTGGGGTCGTCGCGATTGAGGTCGGGGTGATATTTTCTTGCAAGCTTGCGATAAGCTTTTTTAATCTCGTCGTCGGTAGAATTTTTGTTGACGCCGAGCACCTCGTAATAATCTTTTTTGGCAGCCATAAAATCATCTCCTTAAACAAACAACGGGGAGAGAGAATTTGTCTCCCTCCCCTGCGCATGATTCGTCAAGAATTATTTTTTCTTTTCATTCCACTCGGCGTCGATTGTGTCGTCGTCTTTTTTATCGGAGCTTTGTTGCTGTTGCGTGAAGTCCGCGTTGGGTTCGCCTTGAGGATTTGCCGCGCCGGATTTGTAAGCCGCCTCGCTTAGTTTGTAGAGAGCTTGGCGAACGTCTTCTGTCAATTTCTTAAGGGTTTCGGTGTCGCCGCTGTCGAGTTTTTCTTTGAGAGCCTGCGCGGCGGTTCTGACGTTCTTAATCAATTCGTCGTCGACTTTGCCTTCCAAGTCCTTGCAAGTTTTTTCCGATTGATAGACGGTGTGCTCGGCGTCGTTTTTGGTGTCGGCAGCCTCGCGTTGTTTCTTGTCTTCAGCCTCGTGCGCTTGAGCCTCTTTAACCATGCGGTCGATATCGTCTTTGCTCATGCCGCTTGAAGATTGAATCGTAATTTTTTGTTCCTTGCCGGTGCTTTTATCTTTCGCGCTGACGTTGACAATGCCGTTGCGGTCGATGTCGAAAGTAACTTCAATCTGCGGAACGCCTCTGGGCGCGGGCGGAATGTCACTCAAGACAAAGCGTCCCAAAGTTTTGTTGCCGGCAGCCATTTCGCGTTCGCCCTGCAAGACGTGAATCTCAACGCTGGTTTGACCGTCCGCCGCTGTCGAGAAGACTTGAGATTTTTGCGTCGGGATAGTTGTGTTGCGTTCGATAATCTTCGTGCAGACGCCGCCGAGTGTTTCAATGCCCAAAGACAACGGAGTCACGTCAAGCAGAAGAATTTCATTGCCTTTGCCGAATTCGCCCGCAAGCACGCCGCCTTGAATCGCCGCGCCGATTGAAACGCATTCGTCGGGGTTGATGCCTTTGGAAGGTTCCTTGCCCAAAATTTCGCGAATGGCATTTTGCACGGCGGGGATTCTGCTTGAGCCGCCAACCAAAATAATCTTGTCAATGTCTTTGCCGGTTAAGCCCGCGTCGTTCATTGCGTTGCGGGTCGGTCCCATTGTTCTTTCGACGAGGTCACGTGTCAAGTCATCAAACTTCGCACGAGTCAACGTCAAATCCAAATGCTTCGGACCGCTTGCGTCGGCAGTGATAAACGGCAGATTGATATTCGTCGAGGTCATGGAGCTCAACTCAATCTTTGCTTTTTCAGCAGCCTCGATAAGACGTTGCGCACTCATTTTATCTTTGGAAAGGTCGATGCCGTTTTCGCGTTTGAATTCGGCAACCATCCAATCCATAACTTTTTTGTCGAAGTCGTCGCCGCCGAGGTGAGTATCGCCGCTGGTCGCCTTGACTTCAAAAGTATGTTCGTCAAGTTCCAAAATCGAAACGTCGAAGGTGCCGCCGCCCAAGTCGAAAACCAAAATCGTTTCGTCGTTGTCTTTGTCCAAACCGTAAGCAAGCGCGGCAGCCGTCGGCTCGTTGATTATCCTCAAGACTTCAAGTCCCGCGATTGTGCCGGCGTCTTTGGTCGCTTGACGTTGCGCGTCGTTGAAGTAAGCGGGAACTGTGATAACTGCTTGCGTGACGGTCTCGCCGAGATAAGCCTCTGCGTCCGCCTTGAGCTTTTGAAGAACCATCGCGGAAATTTCGGGCGGCGTGTAATTTTTGTCGTCGATTGAAACTTTGTAGCTTTCGCCCATGTGCCGCTTGATTGAGGAAATTGTCCTGTCGGGGTTGCTGACCGCTTGACGCTTTGCAAGCTGACCGACGAGGCGTTGACCGTCCTTAGTGAAACCGACAACCGACGGCGTGATTCTGCTGCCTTCGGGGTTCGTGATAACCGTGGGTTCGCCGCCTTCGATAACGCTGACGACGCTGTTTGTTGTTCCCAAATCTATGCCAATGACTTTGCTCATAAAAAATTTCTCCCTTCATTGCGCATTTCGCATTACGCATTACGCATTATTAACAACTTGAACCATTGCCGGGCGAATCACTCTGCCGCGAGCTGTGTAGCCGCGTTGAAATTCGGAAGCAATCGTTCCGTCCGCTTTGGTATCGTCTTTAACCGTGCCGACCGCCTGATGGAAATTCGGGTCGAACATTTTGTTCAAAGTGTCAATCGGTTCGAGCCCGTGCTTGCCCATGACGGCTACGGTCTCTTGCTTAATCATCTCGATTCCTTTGCGAAGAGTCTCAACGTCAACTTGTTCGGCATTTTCCGCCGCCTCCGAAGCCCGACTCAAATTGTCAAGCAACGGGAGCAAATCTTTCAAGAAAGATTGTTCAATCACCGCCGCGAGTTCGGATTTTTCTTTGGCAGTGCGTTTTCTGAAGTTGTCGAAGTCCGCCTGCAGTCTGATAAATCTGTCGTCTTTGGCGTTGAGTTCCGCCTGTAATTTCTCAAGCTCCGCCGCCGGGTCGGGAACTTCTTCGACTTCGGGCTCTGCTTGCTTCATTTGTAAGTTTATTTCTGCGCTGTCGCCGTCCTCGTTATCGACGACGAGCTTTTTTTCTTCTGCCAAGTCGTTCACCTCTCTTTTCGGTGCAAACCTTAACACCAATTAGACAAAATGTCAAGAGTTTTTTTATTACAAATGTCACAAGGCAAAAAAAATCTTTGTGATTCGTTACAGCTGATAAAAATCGCGGGCTTGGTAAAATTTTATGTGTGTAAAAAGTTTTCAGCTGAGGAGGCGCGGAGATGTTTGGAATAATCGTAGGCACTCACGGGCAATTTGCACCGGGTATCGTGCAGTCGTGCGAAATGATTTTCGGGAAACGCGACAAGCTCAAGGCGGTCACGCTGGTACCGGGCGAAGGTCCCGATGACGTTTTGGAAAAGTACGAGAAGGCGATTGCCGAACTCGGAACGGAAAAAATTTTGTTCTTCAACGATCTTATGGGTGGCAGTCCCTACAATGCGGCTTGCAGGCTCGTCGCTCAAAATGAAAATTACGGTATCGTTGCGGGAGTCAATTTGCCCGCGTTGATTGCCATGTCCGCCGCGCAGGACGCCGACGACGGTTCAATGAGCATTGCCGATATTATGACGCAGGCTCTTGAGGCTTGCAAGGACGGCGCGGTCATTTCTTCCTACGAAAGTTTGAACGTCGAATCCGACGACGACGAACTTTAAACTGCAATTAGGAATGAGCAATGCGCAATGCGTAATTGAAGTCGAAATCATTGCGCATTACGCATTGTGCATTTCGCATTATAAAAGGAGGTTTCTGTTATGGAAATTGCTTTTTGCAGAATCGACGACCGCTTGATTCACGGTCAAGTTGCTACGGTCTGGTCGAAGGTCACGGGTTGCAACCGCATCATGTGCGTCAGCGACGAGGTTGCCAAAGACGAACTTCGCAAGAAACTCTTGTTGCAGGTCGTTCCGCCCGGACTCAAAGGCTATGTCATTTCCGTTGACAAAGCTGTCGAGGCCTACAAGAATCCCAAGTACAACTCCTTCAAGACGCTCTTCCTCTTCACGAACCCCAGAGACGTTGTCCGTGCGGTGAAAGGCGGCATTCCGTTCAAGTCTGTTAATCTCGGCGGCAAATGCTTCAAAGACGGCGACACGCTGATTACACAAGCTGTTTCCGTCAACGCAGATGATGTTGCGGCGATTAAAGAACTCGTCGGCATGGGTATCGAAGTCGAAATTCGCAAACTCGTCAACGACACCAAACTCGACGCAATGGAAGTTCTCAAAACCAAAGGTCTTGTTTAATTAGAAATTAGGAATTAGGAATGAGGAATTGGGCACGGGATTTTTAATTCCTAATTCCTCATTCCACATTCCTGATTGCCTTTTGGGGGTGTTTGTAAATGTCAGGAGTAGAACTGATTTTATTATTTATCGTCGCATCAATCGCGGGCATGGCTTCGGTCTTGGACGAGGCACAATTCCACAGACCGGTTATCGCCTGCACAATGACGGGCATAGTCTTGGGCGACCCGACAACCGGAATAATTTTGGGCGGCACATTGGAAATGATGGCTCTCGGTTGGATGAACGTCGGTGCGGCTATGGCTCCGGACGCGGCTCTTGCCTCGACCGTCTCGACCGTCTTGGTTATCGTCGGTCATCAATCAATCGGCGCAGGTATCGCGCTTGCAGTTCCTCTTGCAGCGGCAGGTCAAGTCTTAACGATTTTCGTCAGAACTATTACCGTTTTCTTCCAACACTTGGCAGATAAATACGCTGAAGAGGCAAATATGCGCGGCATTGAAATGTGTCACGTGGCAGGCTTGCTCCTTCAAGCACTGCGCGTTGCCATTCCGACTGTCGCAATCGCTTTGGTCGCGGGCACGGACGTTGTCAACAATGCACTCAATTCCATTCCCGAAGTTATCACTCGCGGCTTGCAAGTCGCCGGCGGCTTTATCGTCGTTGTCGGTTATGCAATGGTTATCAACCTCATGAACGCTCAAAAGCTCATGGTCTATTTCTTCCTCGGCTTTTTAATCGCGGTCTTCACGGACGTCAACCTTATCGGCTTCGGTGCAATCGGCGCAATTTGTGCTTACTTCCATATTATGGGCTTGAAGAAAGATATTGCCATTGAAGAAGCAGCCAAAACCGGCGGCGGCTCGGCTATCGAAGGCGACGACATTGACGATTCGGATTTGATGTAGAGAGGAGTTGAGTTTTAATGGCAGATAAAAAAGTTACAAAGGACGACCTTTTCTGGACGTTTGTTCGCTCGAATTTCCTGCTCGGCTCCTTCAACTTTGAACGTATGCAGTCAATGGGATTCTGCGTTTCAATGATGCCGATTTTGAAAAGAGTTTACGGCGATAACGTCGAAGAACTTAAAGCGGCTCTCAAACGCCACTTGGAATTCTTCAACACGCAACCGTTTGTGGCGGCGGCGATCATGGGCATTATCGGCGCAATGGAAGAGAAACGCGCCAATGGTGCAGACATTTCTCCCGCGACACTCTCCGGCGTCAAGGTCGGTTTAATCGGTCCTTTGGCGGGCGTCGGCGACCCGATATTCTGGGGAACGATTCGCCCTGTTTTGGCAGCACTCGGCGCGGGCATTGCGCTCACCGGTTCGATTATCGGTCCGATGATTTTCTTTATCGGCTTCAATGTAATTCGTCTTGCCACTCACTGGTACGGCGTCAAATACGGCTACGAAAAAGGCACCGAACTCGTTGAGAATATCGGCGGCAACGAAATGAAATTCCTCACGGAAGGCGCGTCGGTCTTGGGCTTGCTGGTCATGGGCGCACTCGTCGCGAAGTGGACGACCGTAAATATGCCGCTCGTCATTTCCGAATACGACAACTCGGCAGGCGAACACGTCGTAACCACTCTCCAAACCATCCTCGACAGCTTGATGCCCGGTATCGTTGCTCTGCTTATGACTTTCGCTTGTATGTGGCTCCTCAAACGCGGCATGAATCCTCTCATTATAATTATCGGTTTGTTTGCGATCGGCATTGCCGGCTACGCTATCGGACTTTTTGCTTAATATCCATACCGTACCTTACCTCAAACAAAAGAGCCTTCCGTTTTTACGGGCAAGGCTCTTTTGCGGTGTTTAGTAGGAACTAGGAACTAGGAACAAGGAACTAGTAGGGATTAGTAAACTAGGGGTTGTTGGTAAATTCAATCGAGTTGCGATTGAGCGGTTCAATGACTTTTATTTTTTAAATCTACTTTTCTTTTGCGGTGCCCAAAAGAAATTAGGAACTTAGTAAATAGGAACTGGGAACTAGTAGGGACTAGGGATAAGAAACTAGTTCCTAGGGGCTGTTGGTAAACTCAAGTAAAAGAAAAACATAAGCAGTTCTTTGATAAAATGAGTTTGAAAGAAGTGAACAACTTATGTCAAATTCATTTTACCACAAAGATTTAACGGACGCTCA
>JAFXTD010000005.1 GCA_017535925.1 Selenomonadaceae bacterium
GATTAAGCATGACTTTGATTCAGAACTGTACAAACAACGCAACATTGTCGAGAGATTTTTTCAGCGAATCAAGAATTACCGTCACATCTCTACTCGTTATGACAAATTGGCTTTTTGTTTTGAGAATTTCGTTTTACTCGCTGCTTGTGTTATTCACTTTTAATTTACCAACAGCCCCTAACCACTAACCGCTAAAACGGTGTGTCTTCGGGGTCAATGGGTTCGCCGCCGAAACCGTCGTCGTAAGTATTTCTCTTCGGCGGAGCAGAATCGCGATTGGCGGAATAACCGGTTGAATAGTCGTTGCGACTTGTGCTTGAATAATCGCTTCGAGCTCCGGAATAATTTTCACCGCTTGCGTTGTCACGTTTGGCACCGGCGAATTCAACGTTATCCACCCAAATTTCAACCGTGTTGACTTTGACTCCGTCTTTGTTTTCGTAAGAATTGGTCTTCAGTTGTCCTTCGACAAGAACGCGCGAACCTTTTGCAAGATACTTTCCGCAAAAATCGGCGGTCTTCTCCCAAGCAACGAGATTAAAAAAATCGACGGACTCTTTGTCTTTATAGCGGCGATTAATGGCAATGCCCATTCTTGCAAAAGCTTTTCCGCTCTGCGTGTAGCGGACTTCAACGTCGCGGGTAAGGTTGCCGGAAAGAAAAACTTTATTCATTCTTGAGCCTCTTTCTCGTCGGAACGAACGATCATGTGCTTGAGAATCTCGTCGGTGATTTTCATGACGCGATCGCATTCGGCAACGCATTTGGGTTCGCACGTCACGTAGAACAACACGTAGAAGCCTTCCGACTCCTTTTTGATGTCATAGGCAAGACGACGCTTTCCCCAACGGTCTTCTTTCGTGATTGTGCCGCCTTGAGCCGCGATGAGTTTTGCGAATTTGTCAATCACGGCGACCGTTGCCTCTTCCTCCATGGAACGGATAATGAAGATAACTTCGTACTTTCTCAACTGAAACACCTCCCTTTGGTCTTCGGCTCGGAACCGCAATGAGTAATGCGTAATTCGTAATGCGCAATTATTTTTTCATTACGCATTGCGCATTCCTGATTGCTTTTCGAGCAGAGAGTTTTTTAATAAGCTTGACGGGCAGAAATTATATCACCGAAATTTTTTTATGGCAATGCCGTATAAAAATTTTTATCGGGAAATTGCCAATGAAAATAAAGCATGATACAATCCTTGCGGCTTTGAAGAATTTTTTTGCGCGTTGGCAGAAAGGAGCTTATGTCAATTGGGAATTGGGAATGGGGAATTGGGAATTATTTTTTCTAACCACTAACAGCTAACCACTAACCACTACTATTTCCCGATTGTTGGAAAGGAGTTTTTCAATTTGTTTTTTGGAATGTCAATGAGCGTCGGAATAGATTTGGGCACGGCAAATATTTTGGTTTACGTCAAAGGCAAAGGCATCGTCTTGCGCGAACCTTCGGTTGTTGCCGTAGACAAAGACAGCGACAAAATCTTGGCAATAGGGCAAGAGGCACGTGACATGATAGGACGCACGCCCGGCAATATCATTGCGATTCGCCCGCTGCGCGACGGAGTCATTGCCGATTTTGAAATGACCGAGTCAATGATTCGACACTTCTTGGAAAAAGTTATCGGGCGTTCGTTTTTGTTTCGTCCGAAGGTAATGATTTGCGTGCCGACCGGTGTCAATGACGTTGAGAAACGAGCAGTGCAAGAAGCGGCTGAACAAGCGGGAGCAAAACGCACCGAGCTTATCGAGGAACCGATAGCTGCGGCATTGGGCGCGGGCATAGACATTTCCGAGCCTATGGGTTCGATGGTCGTTGATATCGGCGGCGGCACTTGCGACGTTGCAGTTATCTCTTTGGGCGGCATTGTCTGCGGCGAAAGCATTCGTATTGCCGGCGACAAATTCGACAGCGACATAGAATTTTATATCAAGAAAGAATACAACTTGATGATAGGCGAACGCACGGCGGAAAATATCAAAATCAAAGTCGGAGCTGCTTACGAGGGTGCAAGGAAAGAAACTCTCAACGTTCGCGGTCGAGATGTTATCAGCGGCTTGCCGAAAAATATAAACGTAAGCTCTGACGAAATCGCCGTAGCCCTTCACGATTCTGTTGAGAATATCGTTATCTGCGTCAAAAATGTTTTGGAGAAGACGCCGCCCGAACTTGCCGCCGATATTATGGATCACGGAATTGTTTTGACAGGCGGAGGAGCGATGCTTTACGGCTTGGCGGATTTGATTCGCAAGGAGACAAATATCCCCGCCATGCTCGCTGACGACCCGTTGAGTTGTGTAGCTCTCGGCACGGGCAAGGCGATTGAGTTCAGCAAGAAGCTTTAAGCTTTTAGGAACTAGGAACTAGGAACTAAGAATGAAAAAATAATTCCCAATTTCCAATTCCCAATTCCCAATTGTTAAAAAGGAGTGATTGTTCTTTGAGATTGAAAAAATTTTTTGCGGCAATGTGCACAGCGGCTCTGCTCATGACCGGTTGCGGTTCAGACGGCGGCACCGAAACAAAAGACCCCAACTCGCAAGCCACGATAAACAAAATCGGCATGATAGCCCACCTCAACGCAAGCGAAAAGCAAATGGAAGAATACCTCTTCAAAATCCAAGAGAGGATGCGCGCCAAAGTCGTCAATCACATTCCCGTTTTCTATGACAACTTGAGCTTAATGGAAATGGGTTTGGAAGCGGGCAACGTCGACAAGATAAGCACTTACAAATGCGTCGCCGATTATCTCATTGCGAATAATGACAAATTTGAAATCGCACACGACGATTGGATTGAAGGGCTCACCGATAATTTCTGTTTCGCCGTGAAGAAAGAGGATTCGCAACTCAAAGCTGACCTCGATAAAGTTATCGGCGAAATGAAATCAGACGGCTCACTTGCCAAACTTATCAGCGAATACGTTACAAACGTTGACAAAGGAAAAAATCCTCCGAAGATTGAACTTCCCAAAGTCGAAGGCGCGGACACGATTAAAGTCGGTGTGACGGGTGACTTGCCGCCGCTTGACCTCGTGCTTGCAGACGGAACGCCCGCAGGATTCAACACCGCGCTCCTTGCCGAAATCGCCAAACGCCTCAACAAAAATATCGAACTTGTTCAAATCGACAGCGGGGCTCGTGCGGCGGCTTTGAATTCGGATCAAATCGACGTTATCTTTTGGGCGATTGTTCCCGCCAACGAAATTTTGCCTGCCGATATTGACAAGCCCGAAGGCATCGAATTGAGCGAACCTTACTTCAAAGATGACATTGCCCATATCAAACTTAAGCAATAAAGTGGTTAGTGATTAGTGGTTAGAATTTTTTCTAACAGCTAAAAGCTAACAGCTAACAGCTAACAGCTATAAGCTAACAGCTAAAATTACGGAGGTGTTCAAATGAAGCTGAAAAAAATCGCCAAAGTTCTTTTGTCTTGCGTATTGGTCGGCGCATTGTTCACGGCTTGCGGCGGCGGCGATAAGCCCGGCAACAATTTTTCTTACACAGAATGTAAAGTCGGCATATTGACGCATCTCAACTCGACCGAAGAAAGCATGGGCGAAATTTTGACGAACATCGAAGAAGAAACCGGCGCGAAGAAACGCGTATACAAGCCGAAATTTTTTGACAGCCTCAAGCTCATGCAGTTGGGAATTGAGTCCGGCAACATTGAAGAGATAGGGCTTTACAAGTGCGTTGCCGAATACCTCATCGCCAACAACGACAAGTTTGAAATCGTC
Organism: Selenomonadaceae bacterium; assembly: GCA_017535925.1. Lineage (GTDB taxonomy): Bacteria > Bacillota > Negativicutes > Selenomonadales > Selenomonadaceae > Quinella. The sequence continues at coordinate 3,746 of JAFXTD010000005.1, forward strand.
AAACGCGACGCGCTGGACAAAATCGAATACAATTTCCACTTCGCCGTGAGGAAAGACGACGAGCAACTCAAAAACGACTTCGACAAAGTCCTCAACGAAATGAAAGCAGACGGCACGCTTGACAAATTCCTCAACGATTATGTTACGAACGTCGACAAAGGACAAACTCCGCCGAAAGTCGAAATTCCCAAAGTCGAAGGCGCGCAGACGATTAAGGTCGGCATAACGGGTGACTTGCCTCCGCTCGATTTGATTCTTGCCGATAACACGCCCGCCGGATTCAACACAGCCATTCTTGCCGAAATCGCCAAACGCAGCGGAAAAAATATTGAGCTTGTTCAAATTGAGACGGGTGCTCGTGCGGCGGCTTTGAACTCAAAACTTATCGACGTTATCTTTTGGGTAGTCGTTCCCTTAAGCGATAAAATTTCTGCCGACATCGACACGCCCGAAGGTCTCAAACTCACGGCTCCCTACTTCAAAGATAATCTTGCCACAATCAAACTTAAAAAATAAAAAAAATTTAACGGAGGTGTTCAAATGAAACTGAAAAAAATCGCCAAAGTTCTTTTGTCCTGCGTAATGGCGGGCGCATTGTTCACGGGTTGCGGCGGCGGCGATACTCCTGCAAAAACCGACGGCGATAAACCCGCAGCCGGTTCTTCCGCGCCAATCAAGCTCGGCATGATAACCCCCCTTAATACCGACGAAACAACTTTGGGCGAACTCATCGACAAAGGCGCAGAGAAACTTGGCGACAAAGATATTAAGCACTTGCCCAAGTTCTACGACAACTTAAATACGATGCAACTGGCTGTTGAGGCGGGCGAAATCGAACAAATCAGTACATTTCAAAGCGTCGCAAATTACCTGATTGCAAGCAACGACAAATATGAGCTTGTCGAAAATAAGAACTTGGAAAAAATCAACAGCGTATTCTGTTTCGCCGTGCGCAAGGAAGATACTCAACTTAAAGCCGACCTTGATAAAGTTATCGGAGAGATGAAGTCCGACGGCTCGCTTGACAAGCTTACTAAAGAGTACGTTAACGACGTTAAAGCCGACAACATTCCGAAGGTCGAAATTCCGACGATTGACGGCGCGGAGACGATTAAAGTTGGTGTGATGGGTGACTTGCCGCCGCTCGATTTAATTTTGCCCGACAATTCGCCTGCAGGATTCAATACCGCTCTGCTTGCCGAAATTGCCAAACGTCTCAACAAAAACATTGAGATTGTTCAGATTGACGGCGGAGCGCGTGCGGCAGCGTTGAGTTCAAAGGTTATCGACGTCGTGTTCTGGGTAATCGTGCCCTTAGGCAATGATGATATTCCTTTAGACATTGACAAACCCGAAGGCGTCGAACTTTCCGAGCCTTACTTCAAAGACAACGTTGCGCATCTCAAACTTAAGAAATAAATTTTATGGAGGTTTTATAAAATGAAACTTAAAAAGCTTGCAAAGGTTCTCTTGTCCTGCGTATTGGCGGGTGCATTGTTCACGGGTTGCGGCGGCGGAGGCGATAAACCCGCTGCCGAAAAACCTGCTGCTTCGGGCGAAGTCAAGCTCGGCATGATAACTCACCTCAACGTCACCGAAAAGAAAATGGATGACATTTTAAAGATGGTGGAAGAAGAATCAAAAGTTCCGCTCACAAATTTCACGGTCACTTACTACGACAGCTTGAAGCTCATGCAAATGGGTATCGAATCGGGCAGTATCGACCGGATGAGCCTTTATACCAACGTGGCAAATTATGTTATCGCCAACAACGACAAGTATGAAAACGTAGGCGACTCGACGCTCAAAAATCTTTCCGATAATTTCTGCTTCGCCGTGCGCAAAGACGACACCGCTCTCAAAGACGAACTCGACAAAGCACTCGGCGAAATGAAAGCCGACGGTTCACTCGATAAACTCGTCAAGGAATACATCATCGACGTTGACAAAGGGCAAGCTCCTCCTGCAATCGAAATTCCCATGTCCGAAGGTGCGGACACGATTAAAGTCGGTGTGACGGGCGACCTTCCGCCGCTCGATTATGTCAACGCGGAAGGCAAAGCGGCAGGTTTCAATACCGCGTTGCTTGCAGAAATTGCAAAACGTTCCGGCAAAAATGTTGAACTTGTTGACATCGACAGCGGTGCTCGTGCAAGCGCGTTGAGCTCCGGGCAAATCGACGTTATCTTCTGGGTTGTCGTTCCCACTATGGAAAAACTTCCCGCCGACATGGACAAGCCCGAAGGCGTCGAACTTTCCGACCCGTACTTCAAAGACAACGTCGAACACCTCAAACTTAAAAAATAAGGAAGCAGCATGAAGAAGTTTTTACCGCTCCTGCTTATAATTTTCCTGATAACGGGTTGCGGCTCTGACGACGACAAAATTAAAATCGGCACGATTAAATATCTCAACGTGAGCGAAGAGGCTTTCTCTCAACTCTACGAAAAATCCCGCGTGACCGACAGCGACACGGCAAAGTACAAGTACATTTTTTTCGATAACATAAATTCGATGACGGCGGCTCTTCAAGCGGGGCAAATCGACGCGATGAGTATTTATGAATCCGTTGCAAATTACATTGCCGTTCGTAACAACAACGTTGAATGGACAATCGAGCAACCTGTATTGATTGACCTTTTCTGTTGTGCCATGCGTGAAGAAGACGCCGAGTTGAGGAACGAATTCAACTTCGCAATCAAAGAGATGACGGCTGACGGGACACTTTCCCACTTCGTGAAGACTTACATAAATGATTTTACTCGCAACGAAACGCCGTCCGTTATTTCTTTGCCGACCTTTTACAATGCACCGATGATTAGAATCGGCGTGACGGGTGATTTGCCGATGTTGGATTACATTCGCCCCGACGGTATGCCCGCAGGATTCAACACGGCACTCCTCGCCGAAGTCAGCAAGCGTATCGAAAAAAATTTTGTCTTTGTGCAAGTGGAAAGCGGAGCGCGTGCCGCCGCGTTGAGTTCAAAAGAAGTCGACGTGATTTTTTGGGCAGTGGTGCCTCAAACAGAAGGTGTACCGCCCGACTTCGACAAACCCGACGGCGTGATTTTGACTGAACCGTATTTTTCCGACGATATCGTTCACGTTAAATTGAGGAAATGAGGTTACCGAATGAAAAAAATTTTTACATTGCTTATGATTTTTTCGTTGCTGCTCATGACGGGTTGCGGCGGCGGCGAAGGAAAGAAACCTTCCGAAGACGCGAGCAAGATTAAACTCGGCATGATAACCCGCCTCAATGCCAGCGAGGAAAATTTCGGAGAGTTCATGAAAAAAGTTGAGGAGACTCTTGACGTAAAAATTTCTTCGCATAAGCCGGTTTTCTTCGACAACCTGAACGCAATGCAGATGGCCTTGCAGTCAAAACAAATCGACGAGATAAGCACTTATCGGAGCGTGGCGCGCTACATGATAGCCAAAGACCCGCGCTATGAAGTTTTGAAAGACCATTCGCTGGAGTTCGTCGATTCGTTCTGCTTCGCTCTGCGCGACGACGAGACCGAGCTTAAAGATTCTTTGAACGCGGTTATCAAGGAAATGCAATCGGACGGAACGCTTGACCGCTTGACGAAAGAATACATCACCGACATAAAAGCCGACAGAGAACCGCCCTCCGTCGAGTTGCCGCACTTCGACAGCGCGGACACAATCAAAGTTGCCGTGACGGGTGACTTGCCGCCGCTTGACTTCATAAACGCGGAAGGTAAGCCCGAAGGATTCAATACGGCAGTGCTTGCCGAAATCGGAAACCGCATGTTGAAAAATATCGAACTCGTCAATATCGACAGCGGTGCTCGCGCAGCGGCTTTGACTTCCAAGCAAGTTGACGTTGTCTTTTGGGCGATTGTTCCCGTCAGCGAAATTATTCCTTCCGACACCGACAAACCCGCCGGAATAATTTTGACCGAACCTTACTTCAAAGACAAAATCGTTCACATGATTTTTAAAGACGAAAAGAAATGAAACAATGACATTTACAGATTTACTTTATAAAATTTTTATACAAGACGGCGGCTGGCTGACCATTTTAAACGGGCTGTGGGTGACGGTGCAAATTTCTGCGCTGTCGCTCCTGTTCGGAACTTTGTTCGGCGCGTTGCTGTGTTTTTTTCGCGTCGGGAAGTTCAAGCCGCTCAAGGTCGCCGCACAAATTTACATTTCGATAATTCGCGGCTCACCTGTTTTAATGTTGCTCATGCTTTTGTTTTACGGCGTCTTTGCTCGCACGGGATTGAGCCCACTGCTCGTGGCGGTAGTGACCTTCTCAATGCACACGGCAGCTCACGTCGCGGAACTTTTGCGCTCGTCGTTAATGGCATTGGATAAAGGACAAGTCGAAGCGGCCAGGACTTTGGGCTTTTCGAAGTGGCAGGCATTTAAACTCGTCACGCTCCCTCAACTCGCACGAATCGCCAAGCCTGTCTATCAATCGACCGTCGTCAATCTGATTCAATGGACAAGCGTCGTCGGCTACGTCACGATAACCGATTTGACCCGCGTCATTAACAACATTGCCTCGCGCACAATGCAACCGATGATAACAATCATGGGCGGCATGATAATTTATCTTGCGTTGAGCTATATCATCTACGGCATTTTCCATTGGACGGAAAGGCGGCGCAGTCAATGAGTGTTATTGAAGTTAGCGGCTTGAAAAAATCTTTCGGAAATTTGGAAGTCCTGCGCGGAATCGATTTGACTGTTGAAACCGGCGAACGCATTGCGATAATCGGCGGGTCGGGTTGCGGCAAGAGTGTCTTCCTTCGTTGCCTCGAACTGCTTGAAATTCCGAACGCCGGAAAAATTTTTATCGACGGCGAAGAACTCACCGCGCCGAATGTCGACATTGATAAAATTCGTCGCAAGCTCGGCATGGTTTGGCAGAAGTTCAATCTGTTCACACACATGAACGTCATGGAAAATTTAACCGTCGCGCCGATAAAACTTTTGGGCATGACAAAGGACGAGGCTCACGAAAAAGCAATGGCATTGCTCGCGCAGGTCGGCTTGACTTCCAAAGCGGAAGCTTATCCCGAATTTTTATCGGGCGGTCAGCAACAACGTATCGCCATTTGCCGAAGCCTCATGATGAATCCGAAAGTAATTCTCTTCGACGAACCGACAAGCGCGCTCGACCCGACGATGGTCGGCGAAGTCCTCGCGGTTATTCGCATGCTCGCCAAACAAGATTTGACAATGATAATCGTCACGCACGAAATGAACTTTGCCCGCGAAGTCGCCACGAGGATTTTATTTTTCGCGGACGGAGAAATTTATGAACAAGGCACGCCCAAAGAAATTTTCGACGCGCCAAAACGTGAAAAGACTGTCGCCTTTATCCACAAGCAAAAATATTTCAGCTACGAAATTCTTGAGCGCGATTTCGACTTGCCGAAGATGCAGGGCGGCATTCAGATGTTCGCGGAAAAATACGGCTTGAACGCCCGCAAGACCAATCGCATTCAACTTTGCTGCGAAGAATTGATTTACGATATGATTGACAAAACTTGCGAAGGGGAAAATGTCGTTCACATTACGCTTGACGTGACTTATGCCGAAGTCGATACCGGCGTCGACATAAAATTTTTCTGCGCGGGCAAGGCATACAATCCGCTCAACAAAGATTTTGACGAACTCGACGAGGAAAATTTGGGCGCGATGATTTTGCATAACCTGTCGAAAAATTATTCATACGAATATTCGAACGGCGTCAACAAAATAAATTTTACGCTGGCTTAAACGGAGGTGTTCAAAGTGGCGCACGTGAAGGACAGCGGCATTGCCGAAAATTTTTTTCGCCGCGACGGAAGATTGAATCGTTTGCGATACTTCAAGCGTTCCATGTTGCTTGCTTTTGTCTCGTTTATAATTTTGTTCTTTATTATTGTCATGGATGTCAACGCGCTCGGTCAACTCTCAAGCTTCGGGAACGGCTTAATCAAATTTTTTTCTGCCGCCGTTCAAGTGCCGTTTTTTTGTATCACGGTCAGAAGGTTGCACGACATGAACAAAGACGAAAAGCTTGCCTATATTTGCGTTGCGATAAGCCTCTCGACGATAATTTTTCAAGGAAATGATTTTTTGGTCACGGAGCCCTCGCAGCTTGAAAATGCTCTCGCATTTGTAAACGGGATAATCGCTCTGTACATTTTGTTTTGGCCCGGCACGAAAGGCGACAATCAATACGGTGCAGACCCGCTCGAATAAAAAAAAATTAACCGCCTCGAAATTCGGAGCGGTTTTTTTTGTTTGCGAAAAAAATTTTAATCGTTTGGGTCGTCGACGTAATCTACTTCGGAATAGCCCGCGTGCAAAGTAATTTGATGTTTCAATCCTGCAGGGATGAAATACGTTTCGCCCGCCGAATAAATTTTGCTTTCGCCGTTTGCAGTGAACGTGCACGAGCCTGTAACGACGATTGTCCATTGCGCGGCGTGAGAATGTTCGGGGAAGACAACTTCCTTTTCCGCGCTGACGAAATAA
>JAFXTD010000071.1 GCA_017535925.1 Selenomonadaceae bacterium
TGCCGTGAACGCGTAACCTTTTGCGCCCGTGAAAATAATTTCGCCGCTTGCGTCGAAGACAATATCGTCGCCCGACTTGAGAGTTATTTTGTCTTTCGCCTCGATAATCACTTTGCCGGCACAACCGATTTTCATTTCGTGACTTTTGCGGTTGTATTCGACAAAAGTATCGTCGTTGAAGTCCATGCGCATCACGTCTTGCGAATTCGCATTCGGCTTTGATTTATCGTTAAAACGGCTCCCGATAACCCAGCCCGTGCCCGTTTGGTCAGCATTGCCGGCGAACAAGCAAACAACCATGTCGCCGACGTCAGGCATTGCGAAAAATTTATTCCCCGCCGCGCACGTCGTAAGTATCGGCATTTCCGCACCTGTCATATCGTCTTTGTCTTCAAAAACTACGCGAACCGTATGACGTTCGGGAAATGTCGCGGTAACTTTGCCTTCACGAACGATTTGTCTTGCGTCGCCTTGCAATTTCTTCGTCCTCCTCGGATTGTTCATCTTCCGTTGATTCGGATTCTTCGGGCTGAACTTGCGGCGTCTGTGAAGGCAAAATTTTCGATAACATTTCGCGTTCCTGCGCCAACGTCGCAACAACTTCGTCAAAGTCTTGTCCTTCGCTTTCCGCGATTTCCCGCGAATAAGTTGTTAAGCCCGCGTCAAGCCGCAAAATTGCCGCCTGTGTTTCTTTGACGGGATCGAGTATGCCGCTTCGTTCGTTGTACCACGCCGCCGAAGTCCAAAGCGAACGCGTCAACGGGTCGTCGAAAAATCCAGGTGCCTTGATTCGTCCGAGAGCCACAGCTTCTGCAAGCCACTGTTCGTAAATCGGTTGACAGAAGTCATTCACAAAGGCCGCCTTGCGTTGTCTGAATTCGTCGCTTGCTTGAAGTAATGCCGCACGACTTGCCGAATACGACGATTGGAATTTTTTAACGAGTAACTCATATGGAATGTTCAATGCTGCGCCGATTTGCGTTAAAAATGCGTTGGTGAACACGTCGAACGTCGATTGAGCGTTTGAACTGTCGATTGATTTCACGTCCACGCCGCGAGGAAGTGCCGCCATTGTCGCCGAACCCAAACGGTATTCGCTGACATCAACACACGGAGCCGACGAGTCTTGTTCGCCTTGTCCCGCAATTTGATTGAAGTCGAGATTGCTGGCGGGTTGCGTGAAGAAAATCGAGAAAAAACTTTTGATAACCGCGCTTGTCAATTCGGCGTCGGCATAACGTGACATTTGCTTGATAACTTCAATCACGGGCGCAAGAAACGGAACACCGCGGAATTGATCGGGGCGCGTGTCCTTGCAAATGTGCAAAACATTTCGGCATCCTGTAGCTTGCCCGAACACTTTAACACGCTGCCACTTCAATTCCGGAATGACGGATTGTGGCTCATTCCAGATTTTATTGCATACCCAAATTGCCTCAAGTCGCCCGTCGCGATTAACTTCAATGCCGTTGACGATGCGATTTTGGGAATTTGGAATTTGCACTTCGACTTGAGAAATTGCACCGAAACCGTCGCCAATCGGATTCGATACACGTTGCGCGTCAATCAAATGCAGTCGCAAGCTGTATGGAGTTTCGCCACTCGGCGGGCGGTGTTTGAACAGGCAAAAGTTATCGCCCTCCATAAGTGAGCTGTTAAACGAAATATTTTGCAGTTCGTAAAAATTATTTCGCCGCATGAAGTCACAATGCAAATCGTTCGCCCAAAGTTCAAATTCGCGTTTGGTATGACGTGCCCAAATTCGCGCCTCATCCGCCGACATACCTAATTCTTCGTAGTGAATTCGCGGGAAAAGTTTCAATCCTGCGCCGACGACATTCGTCGACATTGTATTTATCGCCGCGTGCCCGATAGCTGAATTCATCGCCAAATCAGCCGCACGGTCGCGCAACGTCTTTAAGTTGCGGTCAATGTCCTCTTTCGCCGACCAATGACGCGGTTGCCACGTCTTCATAGTCTTTTTCGTGAGACTTGCGCCGCCGCCATCAAAGCCGCTCAAAATCAATCACCTCAATCAATAAAGACAGCGCGTCGAATTCCCCGCTTTGAGTCTTCGAGCAATGCAATTTCGTCTTCCAAATCTTGTATCGCCGCACGCACCGCCGACAAATCGGGACGCCTCAATCTTCTGTCGCCAATTTGATACTCCACGCCCGACAAAATTTTTCGCTCAGCTTCGCGATACATTTGCAGTCGCTCTTTCAATTCTTCAAGTCTGGTCATAAGTTCAGCTCCAAATATCCGTTTCAAGAAATTTTTTCCTGTTCGTCGTCGAACGGGATTTTTTCTTGCGTTTGGGATTTTCCGCGCCGCCGCGCAAAACTTCATGCTGATTTTGCCAAAAAGTTTCGGGATTATTGCCTACGCAACTTTTCATGCACGCAAAATTGTATACAGCGAGATCAAGGCTTTCATTGCGGGCGTGTTCCGTAATACATTCCCATGCCTGATAAACAATACCGCCGACACGCCGAAAAACTTTGTGCTCCGAAATCAGTTGCTTAAAATAATCCGCATCATAACCGCGCCGCTTGAAAAATTCATCGTCTCGTGGGAAATGCATAACGCCGTTGCCTTCCGTGACACCGAGCCGCGACATAATTTCCTGCTTGCCGTCGTCGACGCCTAAAATCGTCAAAAGTACATTAGTTTGCTTAGGGTGTCCATATTTGTACAAAATGGGCAATCCCATGCCGGCTTTACCTTTAATCGGGAAACGTCCTTTGCTCATGTTTCGGGCGCAATATTCGTAAACCGTCGCCGTTGCGAAGCCCGAATCAACGAACGTTCGCGCAACTTTAATCGGCGTCCCGTTCCCGAAAAAATAAACTCTGTCGAGCACGTCATCAAGTGCCCGCCACGTCGAAGGAAAATTTGGCTCCCCACGAATCACGCCACGCAAAATCCCGTGTCGAGTTTCACCCGCCGACCAGCCCGCGATTTCGTATTCAAGGCGATTAGCCTGCACGTCAACCGCCGCCGTCAAAAGCAACACAGGTGACGGAATTTCGCCGTCATAATCTTCGCGTCGATCAAGAAAAATATTTTCATCGGGATAATCCCCCGTGATTCGGTAACTCAGACCAAATCTTGTATTGCAAACAACCGCCTCACGATTCGGGTCGCCACGTGCCTCAAGCCACTCGCGCATAATTTCATGCCACGACAGCCACGGCGACGAAAAACCATTCAGCCAAAAACTACGCGTCCCGTTTTGTATCGCGTCGGGATTTTGTGCCTCGTAATGTTGCGGGGCATTTTTCATTTCCAGTTCCGAAAACTCGAAACCGCAATCGGGACAACGCCACTTGACCGAATTAACCACGACAGACTTGTTGCCTGCCTCGTCGCGTGTTTGCTTGAAGTCAACCTGCATTTGCCGATAATCGAGCGCGTGATATTCGCCGCAGTTCGGGCATTGATGTCGCCATTCTTCCTGCGTGCCAAGTTGATATTCCAAATCAATTCGGCTTGCGCCTTCCGTCGTCGGAGTTGAAAACAAGCCGATTTTGTAATTCCAAAAAGTTGTCGTGCGTTTCGCCGCCAAATCAACGGGGTCGCCTTCTTTTGACGCCGATTGTGGAAATCTGTCGACTTCATCGCACAAAAGAATTCTTATCGGACGTGACGCCAAATTAGCAGGAGAATTCGCACCGGTGAGCACGACGCGCCCGCCCGTGAAAAATTTGTTCAGTATCGTTTGATTCGCGTCACGAGTTTTGAGTTTATCGTAGAAAAGCGGCGTCAAAACTTTTGTATCTTCAATCATGCGCGACAATCGAGCTTTGGAAAAATCCTGTGCAAGTTCCAAAGTCGGTTGAATTATCATCAGCGAACACGGATCGAGATGAGCAAATCTGCCGACGATATTCAGCAGGCATTCTGACTTCGAGACTTGAGCCGCCGCCTTGATTGCCACGCGGTGAATTCTTTCGTCCGTGAACGCGTCCATAACCGCTTGCATGTACGGAACGCGTGACGTGTGCCATTGCCCCGGTTCCGCGCTGTCACTCGGCAGTTGTCGAAACGTGTCCGCCCACTTCGACACGGATAATTTTTTAATCGGTTTGGTCAGTCTCGAAAGGAACTTCTTCAACGCCGCTTTCGTCTTCAAAAGTTGCGCCCTCCAATCCTGCCGCAAGTTCAGTCAGATTTTCTTCAATCGCCGATGTGAGTATCGAATAAATTTCGCCGCGAGATTTGCCGTCGAGTTGTGCCGCGTATTTGGCGGGCAAGCCCAAAAGTTTACTCCGAAAGTTTGTGATAATTTCTCCCAACACACTTTCAACCGTTGCCGCCTCGTAAAGTTCGCCTTTGGTTTTGGCAAGCTTGACTTCGGCAAGTTCGCGCTTAGCTTTTTCGTGAAGTCCTTTTTCTTTCCAAAAGTTGACGCCGTCGCCCGAAGTGTTTTTCGACAGAAAATAATTCTGCAGACTGTCGAGCAACATGACTTCGCCGTTTTTCGACCGATCATCGCGCACGACAATTCCCTCGTCGATTAGCTGATTGATTCGGGGCTGTGTCAAACTCAATGCCCGTGCAAGTTGCGACTGCGAGCAAAACAAATCGCTTATAGCTCCGATAACTTTTCCCATGTGCGCCTCAATTCTTTATCTGTTTAGTCCCGACAATTGCCACGACTTATAAGAATAAGTAAAAAAAATTTTTTTTACCTAGACACTTGCCGGACGTCGCCGCCGCCGCGCAGCCTTGCCCTAAGCTGGAAGGACCCGTGGTAAAAAAATAAGCCCG
>JAFXTD010000072.1 GCA_017535925.1 Selenomonadaceae bacterium
AATCGGCGTGGGCGGCGGCGGCAATAATGCTGTCAATCGAATGATTTCTTTGGGCTTGGAAGGCGTGGAATTTATCGCCGTGAACACCGACGCTCAAGCACTTTTAACCGCGTTGGCACCAAAGCGAATGCAAATCGGTGAGAAACTTACCCGAGGCTTGGGCGCGGGAGCTCGTCCCGAAATCGGACAGAAAGCGGCTATGGAAAGTCGCGAAGACATTATCAACGCCCTGCGCGGCTCGGACATGGTGTTTATCACGGCGGGCATGGGCGGCGGCACGGGCACGGGTGCGGCTCCGGTTGTTGCGGAATGTGCAAGAGAAATCGGCGCGTTGACTGTCGGCGTCGTGACTCGTCCGTTTACCTTTGAAGGACCCAAGCGCAAGAAAAATGCCGATATCGGAATCGAAAACCTCAAGCGCAACGTCGACACGATTATAACAATTCCGAACGACCGTTTGCTCCAAGTCGTCGACAAGAAAACTCCAATGACGCAAGCTTTCACAATCGCCGATGATATTTTGCGTCAAGGCGTCAAAGGCATTTCGGATTTAATCGCGGTGCCGGGTCTGGTCAATCTGGACTTCGCGGATGTCAAATCAATCATGAGCAATGCAGGCTCGGCTTTAATGGGTATCGGCGAGGCTTCGGGCGAAAATGCAACCGTCGACGCAGTCAAAGCGGCGATTGATTCTCCGTTGCTTGAGACGAGTTTGCAAGGCGCACGCGGCGTCCTGCTCAACATCATGGGCGCGACCGATTCGCTTTCAATGATGGAAGTCAACGAGGCTTCAACAACCGTCCAAGAGGCAGCTCACCCCGACGCCGAAATTATTTGGGGTGTCAGCGTCGACGAATCTCTTGGCGACAAAGTCAGCGTCACGGTCATTGCCACGCGCTTCGACGAGGAAGAAGAGGAAGAACCCGTCAGAGAACGCGAGCCTCTTCGCCCGACTTTCCAAGAAAAACAAACTCAACCGCGCAGACCTCAAGAACAACCTCGTTCGCCTTTCGGTACTTTCAATGCCGACTTCGGCAACACGAACAATCCGCCCGGCGGCGTCGAAATTGACATTCCGCCTTGGATGCGTTCGCGTAAATAGTCACAAGCCTTGCTGAAGAGCTTGAAAAGAAAACTGAATATTTTATGAAGAAACCTGATTGACACGAAAAAATTATAGTGGTAAAATTTTTGACGTAGACAGGCAGGAGAGGCAATCGCGGCGAAGCAATTCGACGAGGAAAGTCCGGACTCCACAGAGCAGCGTGCCGGATAACGTCCGGTGAGAGTAATCTTAAAGACAGTGTCACAGAAAAGAAAACCGCCTTTCTAACAATTAGGAATGTGGAATTAGGAATTAGGAATTGTTATTTCATTACTAATTCCTCACTCCTAATTCCTAATTAATAGAACGGTAAGGATGAAAAGGCAGGGTAAGAGCCTACCGGTTGTCGAGTAATCGGCAAGCCTGATAAACCTCACGCGGAGCAAGCCTAAATAGGAGATGGATGAGGTTGCTCGCTGACATCTCGGGTAAGGTGCTAAACTTGAGCGGCAACGTTCAAGCAAGATAAATGATTGCCACTAACAGAATCCGGCTTATTGACTGCCTGTCGACAAAATTAGTGGTTAGTGATTAGGGATTAGTTTTTTCTCATCGCCAATCACTGACCACTAATTTTGTTGCCCAAAATTCAGTTATTAATCACGTCGAAAGATTATAATCACGTTAGAATCTGTAGAAAGGAAGTGGCTGATTTTGAGGAGTTTTTTGCGAGCGTTAATGATGGTGGTGATTTTGCTGTCGGTAAGTGCTTCCACAAGCTATGCTGCGGGGCAATTCAGAGTGGGTGACCACGGCGAGGAGATTGCAGAAATTCAAGGTCAACTTGTCTTGCTCGGCTATGATGTCATGGCGGACGGTACCTTCGGTGCGGCGACGGTTGATGCCATTAAAAACTTTCAAAAGTCTTGCGGCATCAAAGCGGACGGCTTAATCGGACCGGCAACTTACTCGGCACTTCTCGGCAAAGACATGCCTGACCTCTCTCACAACGCAGGCTATCTTGCCGGAAGTATCGTTTCGGCGTCGATGAATTATATCGGCGTCCCCTACGTCTTCGGCGGCACAAGTCCTTACGGTTTTGATTGCTCCGGTTATGTTCAATACGTTTTCGCAAAAGCCGGCATATCCATTCCGCGCACTGCCGATGTTCAATACGAATTCGGCACGCCGATTCCCACCACCGACCTCGTCTCGGGCGATTTGGTCTTCTTCAGCACCTACACCTACGGCGCGTCGCATGTCGGTATCTACCTCGGCGATAACAACTTTATTCATGCCAGCTCAAGCCGCGGTGTCACGATTGATTCTTTGGGAAGTTCTTATTGGAGCTCGCACTACATTGGCGCACGCAGAATTTTGTAAGTCTTTGACGACTTTAACAAAAAAATGTCCTTCGGTAAGCCGAGGGGCATTTTTTCTTTAGCGGAGGGAGCACCCGTCTTTGCCAAAGAGCAGGCCGGGCGGTGTGAGGAGTCGTCAGCCGTGACGGTTTCAAATTATTACGAGTGTTTATAATTTTTAGGCGTACTTCATTACGACGCCGCGAATCATGTCACTCACTCTTTTGCTGTGGTCGAGTGCCTCTTCAACATCTTCCAAAATATCTTTCCATTTTATAAGGTGGATAACCGCGCGGCTCGCTCCGTGTTCCTTAGCCGCCTCGACTGCCTCGTCGAAGAGTATCCCTATGTCTGCTCTGTAAATCAAATCGCCGCGACTTTCATTGTCGGAAATTTTGTGGACGGCGTCGAGTATTTCGCGCTGATTTTTTTTCACGTCACCCAGAAGTTTAAAGGCTTTGACAAGTTCAACGGTGTTGTCTAGTAAAAGTTTCGTCAAGGCGTGAGAACGTTTCGTCGAGTGCCCCGCGTGATACATGATTATCCTCTGCAACGCACCTTGCAACATGTCAACGCCTTTGTCAAGTTCGTTCGCGATAGCGTAAATGTCCTCGCGGTCAATGGGCGTGATAAAGCTCAAGTTCAGCTTGTTGATTATTTTTTCGTTGACTTCGTCCGCCGCCGATTCCAATCCTAAAATTTCTTCGATATGTTCAAGGGCTTTGTTCGGGTCTTTTATCACGTCGTCAAGCAAGACCGCTCCCAAATGAAAAAATTTTGCGTTCTCCAAAAACAAATCGAAAAACTCCGTGTCTTTCCTCGCAAAATTGAACATTTCTTTGCCTCCTTAATTAAACCATGTCATGACTTCTTGAGCCGCGCCGCGCAAGCAAAATAAAATCGTCCTGTCGCCGGGCAAGAGGATTGTGTTGCCGTTGGGGATAGCCGCCTTGTTTTTCCTGACGTATGCGCAAACCAAACACGACTTCGGGAGCCGCACGTCCATTAATTTTTTTCCGGCAACCTTCGCGCCGTTTTGAACGATAACTTCAACTGCCTCTGCACGCGCTCCTTCCAATATCGACACGCTCACAACGCCGCCGCGCCTCACGAATGCCAAGACTTCCGCCGCCGATAAAAGCCGCGCAGAAATTACAACGTCGACGCCGACCTTTTCTATCAAATCCGCATATTCCGTCCGATAAACTCTGACGACTGTTTTTTTCGCGCCGAGGTGTTTCGCCAAGAGTGCCATCATCAAATTCAACTTGTCGTCTTCGGTGAGGCAAACGACAATGTCCGCCGAAGCAAT
>JAFXTD010000073.1 GCA_017535925.1 Selenomonadaceae bacterium
TTTGAATTCTTCGTTCGTGCCGAGTATAGGGTCAATTTTGTGGTAGTCGCCCGTGTCGTAGTGGTGATTGCTTTCCGATTCGAAGACGGGATTAAAATAAATCGCGTTGATTCCCAGCTCTTTGAGGTAGTCCAATTTTTTTTCGACGCCGCGCAGATTGCCTCCGAAAAAATCATAGGCGGCTATCTCGTCGCGGGCGGTGTCTTTGAAATAAACGGGGTCGTCGCTCCAGCACGCGTGATAGACCGCGCCTTCCTTCTCGATAATTTCGTTTCCGTCGCGATAAAATCTGTCGGGGAAAATCTGATACATGACGGCGTGCTTAAACCAATCGGGAGTCTTCGCGCCCTTTTGATAGACGGTGATTTGAAAGGCGGGCGGCAAATGGTCGTAGAGTTCGCCGACGCCGCCCAAAAGTTCGGGATTGTTGCCGTAGTAGTAAGTCTTGCCGCCGGTGACGATTATGAAATAGTACCAAAGCAAGCCACCTTTATCGGGCATTTTTGTTACGATGGAATAAAATTTTTCGGTCGATTTTTCATCGTCGCGAGTGGTGAGGTTCGACCATTTTTCGCCCGCGCCCTCTTCCCAAGTGTGCAGGAGGACTTGCTTAATGACGGCTTCGGTTTTTATCGTGATACCGAGCCGCACACTTGAGCCCGCCTCCGCCGCGCCGACCGTCGAGCGGTAGTAGATATTCTGCGAATTGTGCAGAACATTTTTCTTGTCAATCATTGTATCATCTCCGTTAATTTATTTTATCAAACGCAAGAGCTGCTGAACGTAAATTATATCGTCACGCGCTTTCATATCGCCAAAGTTTTTCCACGTCTCGCAAAGTCTCGGAAGGATATTGTCTTGAGCCAGCGTTTTAATCTCTTTGCAAATCGGAAACGGTCTTGTCAAAATTTCAGGCAAAGCTTTGAGAAACTGCTGAATTTCAGAGTATGTCAAAGGGTTTGCTTTGAACAACGTCCGATAAATTAAAGCAAGCGCATATTCTTCCGCGAGGTGCTCTCCGATTTTTATTTGAAACTTTTCCGCAACGGCTCGGCATGTCAAAAATGTTTCAAGCTTGCCCGTAAAAAAATCTTCCGGTGAAGTCTGCATTAATGTTTGGACAAGAGCATTTATCACGCGGCTGCTCCTCGACTCCTCACTTTCGAAAGAAAAAATTTTTTCACGGGCAGCCCGATATTTTAAAATGCCGTCGTCGAAAACATCATTGCGGTCGTGAACTTGGAAGGCTTCCTGCGGCAATGTCTTTGTACTTGTCGTGGCGCGTCCTCTGTTCTTTTTGTTTAAAAATTCTTCTTTAGACTTGGTGTTGTAGTGGTTGACAACGATTTTGTCGAAAAGAATCGGCTTGCTTCCAATGCGTTCGCCGTCGGAATTAACGGCAAACTTCCCGCTGAAATAATGAAAGAAGTGAGGATTGGTACAATAGTGAACAAGGCGCGGATTATTTATTTCTTTCTTATAAACATTATTTAAAAAGCCATGTGAATCTTGCCAATCACTCGGAGCGCGGCGAGTGAATCTTTCCAAGAGCCCGCGAGAATAATCTGCCTTATCTTGACCGTTCGAGCCGAAGATTTGCCAATTAATCGCCAAGCCTGCCGCATTTGATTCAGAAGATAAAATTTCGTCGAGGACTTCGGAGACAATACGATTTGTCTTGGGATAAATGAATTCGTCAATGTCAATGAACGCCATGTATCGACAGTCGAAACGATATTTTTGAACGGCGTCTTCATAGGCGGGATATTGCATCATCTTGCCGGGGACATCTGTCAGCGTGACAAGATTTTTTCAATATAAGGCGCGAGCACTTCTTTATAATTGTCGGTTGAGTCGTTGTTGTAAAGATAAAAATGTTCGACGCCCGCGAGCAAATGATAATCCAGCCACTCTTTGAGGTAATGCCCTTCGTTCTTGAAAATTGCCGTAATCGTCAAATCGTACAGGAACAAATTCTTATCGACCAATCGTATCATCTCCTCTGAGTTATTTTATCAAACGCAATAACTTCTGAAGGTGCAACATATCGACACACATTTTCCAATCTTCCGGTACCGTATTGACATTGCCGGCTTTCATGGCTTCACAAAAACGCGGAATGACATTGTCTTGAGCCAGCGTTTTAAGCTCTTTGCAGACGGGAAAGGGTCTTGTCAAAATTTCAGGCAAGGCTTTGAGGAACTGCTGAATTTCCGCGACTGTCAAAGGGTTTGCTATGAGCAGTGCCCGATAAATCCAAGCGAGGGCATATTCTTCCGCGAATCGGTCACCGATTTTTATTTGAAACTTTTCGGCTAAGGCTCGGCATGTCAAAAAAGTTTCAAGCTTACCGGTAAGAGAATCTTTGGTCGAAGTCTTCATTAATGTTTGAACAAGAGCGTTGCCCGCGCGGTTAATCCTCTCATCATTACTCTCAAGAGAAAAATTTTTTGCCCGTGCGGCACGATATGTCAAAATGCCGTCGTCGAAAACTTCATTGCGGTCGTAAGATTGGAAGTCTTCTTCAGATAAATTCTTTGCATTGCCGTCGGCGCGTCCCTTTCTTTGCTTGAGCCAAAATTCTTCTTTTGACTTGGTGAAGTAATGATTGATAACGATTTGGTCGGAGAGAATCGGTTTGTTGCCGTACCAAGTTCCAATATATGCGTCGTTGGAAAGGACGGCGGATTTTCCTTCGAAATAACAGGAGAAATAGGGGCTGATTCGATAGCGGATAAGACGCGGATTGTCTATGGTTTTCTTGAAAACATTGCCGCTCTTTCCGTCAAGATCCCAATCGCTTTGAGCACGATGAGTGAATCTTTCCAAGACGCCGCGAGAATAATCTGCCTTGGTTTCTCCGCTTGAGCCGAAACATTGCCAATTAATCGACACGCCCGCAGCCTTGGGCGTATGAAAAAAAATTTCTTCGGTAAAGAAAAATTGGTCAACCAAATCTGTAATCGTTCCCTCGTCAACCTTCGGATAAATGAATTCGTCAAGGTCGATGAACGCCATGTAACGGCATTCGAAACGATATTTATCAATCGCATCCTCGAAGGCAGAATACTGCATGGCTTTGCCGGGAAAGTCAATGAGCGTGACAAGATTTTTTTCGACATAAGGCGCGAGCACTTCCGCATAGTTATCGGTGCTGTCGTTGTTGTAAAGATAGAAATGGTCGACGCCTGCAAGCAAATGATAATCAAGCCACTCTTTCAGGTAAGGAGCCTCGTTTTTGAAAATCGCCGTGACTGCCAAGTCATACAGGAACAAATTTCTGTCAATCATAAAAATGCCTCCGTTTCAAATGATTTGTAAAAGTCTTTGAATGTATTGGAAATCGTAAAAGCCGAACCATTCTTGCGCGGCTTTTAAATCAGAATAAATCAAGGGAAAAATTTTTTCTTGAGCAATCCGATTCAGTTTCTTGCAGAGCGGAAACTCTCGGGCAAGGAGCGCGGGCAATTCGCTCAAGAAAAGTTGAAGCTCGGCATAAGTGAACAAAGTTTTTTTCATGAAGCATTGATAAATCCAAACGAGGGCATATTCTTCCGCGAAGTGTTCACCGATTTTATTCCAAACTTTTCC
>JAFXTD010000074.1 GCA_017535925.1 Selenomonadaceae bacterium
AAGCCGAAAAAGTTTACAATCAATACGTGAGCCGCTATGCCGATTCTTACATTATAACGACCGTCACCAACAACTCAAAACGCCCGTGGCTTTTCTTCTACGTCTACAACGCCGCCGATTCCAAGCTCATGTACACCTACAGCATTCAGAGCAACGTCCTCGACAAGAGCGCAAAAGACTACGGCAAAGCAGCGGAAGAATTCTTCAAGCAATTCGACACGACCGCCAAGAAAAATATGACTAAGGAAGAACGCAAAGAGCTTGAGGAACGACAGAAGGCGGCGCGAATTTACAAGCGTCACGTCGATAAAGTGACTTACAAGACCGGCAAAGACAAACTCGACATGGTTCGCAAAAAATAATCTTACCGATAAAAAATAAAATCCCCTGCTTTCGTTGCGGGGGATTTTTTTTTGCTGTGTTGGTAAATTGCTTTTAAAGTGGTCAGTGGTCAGAAAAATTTCTATCAGCTAACCACTAGGGGCTGTTGGTAAATTCAAAAGCAACGGTTGGCGAAATAAAGCGTCTTTCTTTTTGCTACTTTTTCTTTGACGCTAACAAAGAAAAAGTAGGTTCAATAAACAAAAATCATTGAAACGCTTAATCGGAGCCGCCGTTTCAATTTACCAACACACCCTAACAGCTGCTTTTCGAATTTATCAACAGCTTCTAACTGCGGCGGAAAGAATTAATTTCGTCGGCAACAAATTCAACTTGCGTGCCGATAACAACTTGAATTGCATTGCCGCTTCGGAAGATGCCTTTGACTCCCGACG
Source organism: Selenomonadaceae bacterium (assembly GCA_017535925.1). Classification (GTDB taxonomy): domain Bacteria; phylum Bacillota; class Negativicutes; order Selenomonadales; family Selenomonadaceae; genus Quinella. Next base: position 777 of record JAFXTD010000074.1, read on the forward strand.
CCTGCAAAATTTTTTCGTCAACTTTGGCGGAATCTTTGACGGTCACTCGCAATCGCGTCGCGCAGTTGTCGACCGCCGAAAGATTTTCCTTGCCGCCCAAGCCTTTGACAATTTGTGCGGCGAATTCTTCCGTGTCAAGATTATCAAAGCCGGAAACTCCTTCGTCGTAGCGACCGAGCGTCGGCAAGTCAAAAGTCTCAATCACCCAGCTGAACACCAAATAATAAAATGTTCCGAAGACCAAACCCATCGGGATAATCAGTGCGGGGCGTGTGGAAATTCCCCAAGACAAAATCATATCGATAAAGCTCGGCGAAAAACCGAAGCCTATCAGAATTCCCGATTCGCAACAAAACCACATTGACACGCCGAACAAAAAGGCATGGAAGACGTAAAGCACCGGCGCGAGGAAGAGGAAGGAAAATTCAATCGGCTCGGTTATGCCCGTCAAAAATGAAGTCAACGCCATAGACATTAACGCGCCCGCAACTTTTTTTCGATTTTCGGGTTTGGCAGTGCGATACATTGCAAGCGCGACCGCCGGCAATCCGAACATCATTATCGGGAAGCCGCCGGACATAAAAATTCCCGCCTTCGGGTCTCCCGCAAAAAATCTGTTCAAGTCACCCGTCACGACAACGCCCGTTTCGGGAACCGTGTACGAGCCGAAGACAAACCAAATCAAGTCGTTCAAAATGTGGTGGAGCCCCAAAGGTATCAGCGCGCGATTGCATACGCCGTAAACAAAAGTTCCGAAGCCGCCCAAGCTTATGAGCAATTCGCCGAAAGAATTAATCGCGTGTTGAATCGGCGGCCAAATGAATCCGAAGACAATCGCAAGACCAATCGCCGCGAAGGAAGTTACAATCGGGACAAAACGCCTGCCGCCGAAGAAAGCAAGAAATTCTGGCAGACGGATTTTATAGAAGCGATTGTATAAAAATCCCGCCGTCAAACCGCTGACAATGCCGGCAAGAAATCCCATGTCAAGTTCGGGGTCAATTACCTTTAATGACTCGTTCAAAATTGTGCAAGCGATAAAACCCGCCAAGCCCGCCACGCCGTTATTATGCGTGTCTTTTGTGAGCCCGAAGGCGATACCTATTGCAAAAATTGTCGGCAAGTTATCGAAGGCCACTCCGCCTGCCTTTGCGATTAGCGGGATGTCAAGCAAGTCGGGCGAGCCGAAACGCAAGAGCAGTGCCGCCACCGGCAAAATCGCTACGGGTGTCATTAATGCTTTACCGACACCCTGCAAATCCTCAAACCGTATCAAACGAAATCCTCCTTCAGATAACTTCAAAACTAAACCGCCCCCAAAATTTGAGAGCGGTTTTTTTCGGTCGAAATTAAGTTAAAAATTTTTTGCTTATGCAATTGCCATGATGGCTGCCGCAGAGCCTTCGGAGCCGAGAACGTTTTTAATCTTGTGGGCGACGAGTTCTTTGATGTAGTTGCGAGCGGGAGTGAGGTATTGACGCGGGTCAAAGTGTTCGGGGAATTGGTCGAAGTGTTCGCGGATACCTGCAGTCATTGCAAGACGGAGGTCGGAGTCGATGTTGATTTTGCAAACAGCGGATTTTGCTGCTTTGCGGAGTTGGTCTTCGGGGATGCCGACTGCGTCTTTAAGTTTGCCGCCGTGCTCGTTGATAATCTTGACGTATTTCGGAATGACCGAGGATGCGCCGTGAAGAACAATCGGGAAGCCGGGGATTTGTTTTTCGATCTCGGCGAGGATGTCAAAGCGAAGTTCGGGCGGCTCAAGAACGCCGGTTTCGGGATTGCGGGTGCATTGTTCGGGTGTGAATTTGAATGCGCCGTGGCTGGTGCCGATAGCGATGGCGAGAGAATCGCAACCTGTCTTGGAGACGAATTCGACGACTTCTTCGGGTTTGGTGTAGTGAGCTTTGTCGGCGTCAACGCTGACATCATCCTCGACGCCTGCGAGCTGACCAAGTTCCGCCTCAACCATTACGCCGTGAGCATGTGCGTATTCGACAACTTCTTTGGTCTTCTCAATGTTTTCCTCGAAGGGATAGTGCGAGCCGTCGAACATGACGGAGGTGAAGCCGCCGTCGATGCAGGACTTACAAGTTGCGAAATCCGGACCGTGATCGAGATGCAGAGCAATCGGAATGTCGTTGACTTCGAGAGCTGCGCGGACGAGGTGAACAAGATATTGATGGTTTGCATAT
>JAFXTD010000075.1 GCA_017535925.1 Selenomonadaceae bacterium
AAAAAATTTTAAACTGTCGCGGACGTGTCGTCGTGACCGGCATGGGCAAATCGGGTCACATCGGAAGAAAGATTGCAGCAACTCTTGCCTCGACCGGCACGCCGTCATTTTTCATGCACCCCGCCGAAGCTTATCACGGCGATTTGGGAATGCTAACCGAAAAGGATGTTCTGATTGCCATATCGAACAGCGGCGAATCTTCCGAGATTGTAAATATCTTGCCCGTCGTGAGGCGAATCGGCACGGAGATTATCGCCATGAGCGGCAAGAGAAATTCCACGTTGGGAAAGAACTGCGATTATTTTATTGACATCGGCGTAGACCGCGAGGCTTGTCCGCTGGGTTTGGCACCGACTGCCTCGACGACCGCAACTTTGGCAATGGGCGACGCTTTGGCTATGGCACTAATGGCTGAAAAAAATTTTACCTCGAACGACTTCGCGCTGTTCCATCCCGGCGGCGCACTCGGCAGAAAACTTTTATTGAGCGTCGGCGATGTCATGCACAGCGGCAAGGATAATCCGATTGTCAAGGTCGGTGCCACAGCAAAAGACGCTCTCTTTGAAATGACTGCAAAAGGCTTGGGCGCGGTTTCCGTCGTCGACGAGCAAAATAAATTCGTCGGGCTTGTCACTGACGGAATTATTCGTCGTGCCTTGGAAAAAAATCGCAGCTTCATAGACGAGCCCGTCGAACACATCATGTTCAAGGAGCCGTTGATAATCAGCGCGGACAAATTGGCAACGGCAGCTTTATCTGTCATGGAAAAACACAAGCCGCGCCCCGTAACTGTCTTGCCCGTTATCGACGAAAAAAATTTCCCCGTCGGCATGATTCACTTGACGGACTTATTGAGACAAGGTGTGGTTTGAATGAAAATTTCCGGCGACGCTATCGACAGAGCACGGCGCGTTAAGTTGATAATCTTTGACGTGGACGGCGTCTTGACTGACGGCGGAATTTATCACGGCGCGAACGGCGAACTTTTTAAAGCTTTTCATTGCCGCGACGGCTTCGGCATAACTCTTGCTCACTCTTGCGGAATCAATACGGCGATAATCACGGGGCGAACTTCCGCAATGACTTCTTGGCGTGCCTCCGAATTGAAAATTTCTGCCGTCGTTCAAGGGCAAATGAACAAGCGCGATGCTTACAAAAAAATCAAAGCGCAATTCAATTTGACGGACGAGGAAATTTGCTACGTTGCCGATGACGTGATTGACTTGCCCGTCTTTGTTCAAGTCGGTTTTCGTGCGGCGGTCGGCGACGCTTCCGAAGATGTCAAGGAGCGCGCTCATTTCATATCGAACAATTTCGGCGGGCGAGGTGCCGCCAGAGAAATTATAGAATTTATTTTGAAGTCAAAAGGATTTTGGCAGGGGATTATCGAACGCTACACTGCGCCCGAATTCGACGACAAAGAATTGACTGCGCTCAATCAATAGGAGGCTTTTATCGTGATTGAACTTTCCGGCTTGCGCAAATACGTACACGAAGGATTAACACGTCTGGAGGCAGATATAAATTTTACGGACATGGTCTCTCCCTACGCGGAAAAGACAATTTACTTTGAGATTGACAAAGCGCACGGTGATATGCTCGCTGACGACACTTATGACGCTTTTGTGCTCGTGTCGTTGTATCTGGCTATGTATCACAAGCAAGACCTGCACATTTGCGGCAACATATCCAAAAAGCTTTATCAAAATATCAAGTGGTACATTCAAAAAATTTTCTGCGACTTCTCCGATGCTCTGTCGCCCGTGAAATTTATTGTTGACGGTTTTAATCCGCCCAAGCCGCAGGGAAATTTAATCGGCGCGGGAATTTCTTGCGGCGTGGATTCGTTGTCGACGATTTACGATCACTTCATCAACGAGACCGACCCCGATTATCGAATCAACGCGCTGTTTCTTTTCAACAGCGGCACTCACGGCAACTTTGAAGATTCTTCCACGCAAAAATTTTTTCAGGCTCGTTGCAACAGGAACATCAACGCCGCGAACGAACTCGGCTTGCCAGTTTATACAGTCACCTGCAATCTGCACGCCTTCACGCACAAAATTGCCGGAGCGAAAGCCGAATACTTGGCTAAGTTTCCGTTCCTTGCCGGAGCGAAAGCCGGCTATTTAGGGATTTATTCGTGCATCTTCAGCTTGCAGAATTCGATTCGCCGATATTACTTTTCAAACGGTTTGAACTACGAACAAATCAAAAAATTCTCAACGTACTATCACGATTATGATATGCTTGGTTTTTGTGAGCCTTATCTTGTGCCATTGATTCAAACGGAGCGGCTGGAGTTGATTATCGACGGTTGCCAATATCGTCGGCGCGATAAAATTAAAAAAATCGCTGATTGGGACATCGCACAGAAATATTTAAACGTTTGTCTTGACAAAACAGATGACGCCTCGAACTGCAGTGTCTGTCCAAAATGTTTGATGACGCTGATGACGTTGGAGATTTTGGACAAACTTGACGACTACGCCAAAGTTTTTGACATTGGGCAGTACAAGAACGATTCTTTTGGCTATAAAATCCGTTGCCAACAAAATTACGGCAAAAATCCCTTTGAGACGGAAAACGTCGACTTTGCCCGCGAAAATAATTTCCCTATGCCAACGATTGATTAAAAATAATTTCGGAGGAAGAAATGCTTTACAGAACGCTGATGTTGATGAGCAGAATAATACGGCTCTTGCCCTACGATTTGCTTTTGGCTTTGGGAGAGATGTTCGGGCATTTGTATTATCGAATCGTCAAAAAGCAGC
>JAFXTD010000076.1 GCA_017535925.1 Selenomonadaceae bacterium
GACCGTCCGATTTTCACGAAGGTTAAAGACGAAGTTCCCGTTCAATACAAAGAGACTGCCAATGTTAAAAATTCGCTTATCGCCAACGGTTGCGAAATTCGCGGCACGGTCGAAAACAGCATAATCTTCCGCGGCGTTATCGTCGGCAAAGGCGCAGTCGTCAAAGATTCTATCCTCATGCAACGTTGTGACGTTCAAGAGGGTGCTCGCGTCGAAAACGTCATCTGCGATAAAGAAGTTATCATAACCAAAAATCGTTGGCTCAAAGGCGCGGAGAATTATCCTTACATCGTTAAGAAAAAAGCAAGAATTTAAAATCGTCAAGCTTTAACCAATGAACATTGTCGGCGGATTTTTACCTGAGGGTTGCCTTGGCGTAAAAATTCGCCTTTCCTCTGATTATGATTCGATAATCAATGTTGCCAAGTTTTTTTCTGTTTGATAAAATGGCATGCATAAAAGATGCCACAGCATTTAAAATAACGCAACCAAAGGAGGAATACACTTGGCAAAGGATACAAACAAAACTTTACACAGCAAAGAGTACGAAAAGCTCAAAGAAACTCTCAAGGCACGCTTTATCAGCTCGGCGCATATCATGTTCGGACGCGATATTCACGAACTGCCCATGAACGAAATTTACAAGACGGTCGCGGCAGTCGCCAAACAGGTCATTTCCGAAAACTGGATAAAGACCAATCGCGCCTACATGGACAGACAGGAAAAGCAGGTTTACTATTTCTCGATTGAATTTTTGATGGGAAGACTCCTCAAAGCGAATCTTATCAATCTCGGCATTGACGAGGCGTTCCGCGAAGTCCTCGAAGACCTCAATTTAAATCTTGACGATATTTACGAGGAAGAGCCGGATGCAGGTTTGGGCAACGGCGGTCTCGGACGGCTCGCGGCGTGCTTTATCGATTCGCTTGCGGCACATCGTCTGCCCGGTCACGGTTGCAGCATTCGCTATCAATACGGTCTTTTTGAACAGAAAATTATTCGCGGGCAACAAGTTGAAATTCCCGACAACTGGTTGCGCGACGGCTTCGCGTGGGAATATCGCAAGCCCGACAAATCCATTAACGTCAAATTTAACGGCAACGCTTACATGAAAGAGCAACCCGACGGCTCGTTGAAACTTGTGCACGAAAACGCAATGACCGTTATGGCTGTCCCCTACGACGTGCCGATTGTCGGCTACCACAACAAGACCGTAAACACCTTGAGACTTTGGAACGCCGAAGTCAATCGCGACTTTTCCGATTACGGCATGTTGACGCATGACCAACTGAAAGCGAAAAATGATTATCGCAACTTCGTCGAAAGCATCACCGAATACCTCTACCCCGACGACAGCTCCTCCGAAGGTAAGCGCATGCGTCTGATTCAAGAGTACTTCCTCGTTTCGGCAGGCACTCAAAGTATCGTTCGTCATTTCGTTCGTTCGGGCGGAAACATTCGCGAACTCGACAAGAAAATTGCGATTCACATCAACGACACGCACCCCGCTCTTTGCGTTGCCGAACTTATGAGGATTTTGGTTGACGATTATGAGCTTGAGTGGAGCGAAGCTTGGACGATTACCCGCGCAGTTGTTGCTTACACGAATCATACGATTATGCCGGAAGCTTTGGAAAAATGGCCGGTCGATATGTTCAAAACACTTCTGCCGCGAATCTACATGGTCATTGACGAAGTTAATCGTCGTCACCTCGAATACGTCAAGGCACGCTATCCGAATAACGTCGAAAAGCTCCGCGCAATGTCGATTATCGAGGGCGGCGAAGTCCACATGGCACGCCTCGCGATTGTCGGCTCGCATTCGGTCAACGGCGTCGCAAGAATTCACAGCGATATCCTCAAATCCACGACGCTCCATGACTTCTACGAATATTGGCCGCGCATGTTCAACAACAAGACCAACGGCATAACTCACCGCCGCTGGCTCATGGGCAACAATCCCGAACTCGCCGACCTTATCGACAGGACAATCAGAAGCCGCGTCTGGCACCGTCACCCCGAACAGCTTGACCTCTTCAACGAATCCGTCGACGACAGAAAAGTTTTAAAGGAACTCGACGAAATAAAATTGATTCGCAAGACTGCGCTCGCCGACTTCATCAAGAAACATCAAGGCATTGAGCTCGACCCGAATACAATTTTCGATATTCAAGTCAAGCGCATTCACTCTTACAAACGCCAACTCATGAACGCGCTCCATATCATTTGGCAATACGATAAAATTAAAAACGATCCGAGCTACAAGCCCCTCCCGACGACGTATCTTTTCGGCGGCAAGGCGGCAGCGGGTTATTACATTGCCAAAGAAACGATTCGTCTTATCAATGCCATTGCCGACAAAATCAACAACGATAAATCGATTGACAATCGCTTGAAGGTCGTCTTCATTGAAAACTTCGGCGTGTCTATCGGTGAAATTGTCTATCCTGCGGCGGATGTCAGCGAACAAATTTCTACGGCGTCAAAGGAAGCTTCAGGCACCGGCAATATGAAATTCATGATGAACGGCGCGATAACCTTGGGCACTCTCGATGGCGCAAACGTTGAAATTCGTGAGGCAGTCGGTGACGATAATATCGTTATCTTCGGGCTCAAGGCGAGCGAAGTTTTGGCTTACTACGAA
>JAFXTD010000025.1 GCA_017535925.1 Selenomonadaceae bacterium
ATGATTTTTATGTTTTTCTTCTACTTTTTCTTTGCTTGTCCAAAGAAAAAGTAGCAAAAAGAAAAGACCCCTCGCGGGGGCGCGCCGCAGAAACATCCTGTTTCAGTGCGGCGTGGGGAGCCGTCATCCATGACGGCTCCTAAATTTTTTATCATATGATTTCGATTTTTTTCAGGTAAGTGTAAATGCCTCCGACCTCATTTGAATCGGTGACGGCGGCGGCTAATTTTTTTACGTCGTCGGGGGCGTTCGCCATAGCCACACTTTGCGGAACAAGTTCAAGCATTTCGGTGTCGTTGTAGTTGTCGCCGAAAGCAATCGCCTCGTCAAGCGTGAAGCCGTAATGCTTGAGCAAGACCTCAATGCCCGTTGCCTTCGAAACGCTCTTGTCCATGATTTCCAAAAGATGCGGGGCACTTCGGACGACGTTGAGCGCGGGAAATTTTTTGCCGAGTTCAATTTCCATTTCGCGGCAAGTCGACGGAGCACACATGACCAAAATTTTATTCGGGAAAATTTTTTCGCTTTGAAGTTTATCGAAACTCTCAACTTCGGCAGTCGCTTTCGTGATGTCCATTTCGTGTTGAATGCGTTCGTCAATCGCCTCGACAAACCAGCGGCGTCCGGTGTAGTAATTTATCGAAATGTCTTTCCAATAATTCATAGCCGCCAAGATTTTTTTTGCGTCTTCGGCGGAAATTTTTTTGTCGAAAATAATTTCCTCGTCTTCGGTCAAGACCATGCCGCCGCTGTAGCTGATAACGGGGGTGTGCGCCATGCCGAGCGCGTCGGTTATCGGGTAAATTGCTTCGGGCATTCGCGCAGAGACAAAAACAAATTTCAAACCCTTGGCAACGACGGATTTAATTGCCTCTGCATGAAGCGGGCAAGTTGTCTTTGCGTCCGTGAGAAATGTGCCGTCGATGTCGGAAAGAATTATTTTTATCATGTTCAAACCTCCTCACTTCGATTGAACGAATCATGACGTTTATTTTTTATCCACTTTCATTTGTTGTGTATGCAATGCCAATTCCAAGCCGTCGCGATAATTTTTTCTATGTCGTCAAAGCGCGGCGTCCAATTCAAAATTTTTCGTGCCTTCTCGCCCGAAGCTATCAACTTTGCCGGGTCGCCCGGTCGTCTTTCACCGAGCATCGTTTTTATTTTTTGAGCCGTGACTTTTTCAGCCGCCTCGATTATTTCTTTGACGGAGAAGCCGTGCCCCGTGCCCAAGTTGAAAAAATTTGATTCGCCGCCTTCACGAAGATATTTCAAGGCGCAGAGATGAGCCGCCGCCAAATCGACGACGTGAATGTAATCGCGAATGCAAGTGCCGTCGGGTGTCGAATAGTCGTCGCCGAAAATCGTAATGTGGTCGCGCTTGCCGAGAGGGACTTGCAAAATCAGCGGAATCAAATGCGTTTCGGGATGATGGTCTTCGCCGAGCGTGCCGTCTTCAATCGCACCGCTTGCGTTGAAATATCTCAAGCTCACGTAGCGGACGCCTTGAGCCGCGCTGACCCAACGAATCATTTTTTCCATTATCAATTTCGATTCGCCGTAGGGATTGGTCGGGACGGTTTTGTCAAGTTCGTCAATCGGAATTCGTTCGGGTTCGCCATAGACTGCCGCGCTTGAGCTGAAAATAATTTTATCGACGCCGCTTTCGGTCATTGCCTCCAATAAAATTTCCATGCCGCAGACGTTGTTGCTGAAGTACTTCAACGGAAGCAGAACACTCTCGCCTGCCTCGATATATGCCGCGAAATGGAAGACTGCCTCGATTTTATTTTCGGCAAAAATTTTTTTGAGTGCAACTTTATCGCGAATGTCACACTCATAAAATTTGGCGGCGGGATTAATCGCGTAGAGGTGCCCCGTCGAAAGATTGTCGGCAATGATAACTTCTTCGCCCGCCTCGACAAGTTGCCTGACGGTGTGTGAACCGATATAACCTGCGCCGCCGCATACCAAGATTGCCATGAAATTCCTCCTCTCTAACAGATGTTGCAAGTTTATCATGATTGGTAAGTTTTTAAAAGTAGGTTGCAAAGTGTAAAAAGTATGATAGAATATTTTCGCTTAGCGCAGGCAGAAATTTCTAAGTAAAGAAGGGAGCAACCCTAAATATGTTTGGTGGTTTATTTGGAGGCTTTTCGCACGACATGGGAATTGACCTTGGGACAGCGAATACTCTCGTACACGTCAAAGGTCGTGGGATAGTCCTGCGTGAACCTTCGGTCGTAGCGATAAAAAGTGATACGGGCGATGTACTTGCCGTTGGCGAAGAGGCAAAACAAATGATAGGACGTACGCCCGGCAATATCATTGCGATTCGCCCGATGAAAGACGGAGTCATTGCCGACTTCGACGTAACCCAGGCAATGTTGAAATATTTTATTCGCAAGGCAATGAATTCCAAATCTTTCGTGCGCCCGCGAGTTGTCGTCGGAGTTCCTTCGGGTGTCACGGAAGTTGAAAAGCGTGCGGTTATCGACGCGGCGACTCAAGCGGGAGCTCGTGAGGCTTATCTTATCGAAGAACCTATGGCGGCGGCAATCGGTGCGGGTCTTCCCGTCGAAGAGGCGACCGGCAACATGGTCGTTGATATCGGCGGCGGCACGACGGAAATTGCAGTCATATCACTCGGCGGAATTGTCGTGAGCAAATCGATTCGCGTCGGCGGCGACGAAATGGACTCGTCGATTATCCAATACATACGCCGCGTTTACAGCTTGATGATTGGCGAACGCACTGCCGAAGAAATTAAAATCAATATCGGCACTGCGGTTATCACTCCCAAAAGCGAAAAGTCCATGCAAATTCGCGGGCGCGATTTACTTAGCGGCTTGCCCAAAACCGTTGAGGTTAAGTCGAGTGAAATTCGCGAGGCTTTGGCTGACCCGATATTTAAAATCGTCGAGGCAGTCAAAGGCACTCTTGAAAGAACTCCGCCCGAACTTGCCGCTGACATAATGGATCACGGAATCATGATGACCGGCGGCGGCGCGCTCCTTGCCAATCTTGACAAACTGATTGCCAAAGAGACGGGCATGCCTGTTATAATCGCCGACGACGCTTTGAGTTGCGTAGGCGAGGGCACGGGTAAATCACTTGAAAATATGAATTTGCTTAAGCGGGTCGTCATGACTCCCAAAAAGCTGAGACCATGAGCAACAAGATTCGTAAGGAAAAAAAGACCGGAAAAAAATTTATCGCGCTGATTGTTGTTTTTATCAGCGTGTTTTGTTGTGTATTCTTCGCGGCTCGCGGCGAATTTTCTCCCAAAGCTTCAAGCGGCGTTGCAATGATGATTATGGCTCCGTTTCAAAGAGCATTCTCTTGGGCGGGCAGTCAATTGGCTTTTATAAAAAACAGCGTCCGCGAACTCTCTCAACTTCACGAGCAGAACAAACAGCTTCGAGAAGAGGTTGAACTTCTTCGTGCGCAAAACTTGACGGCAAGCGAATACGCTTCGGAAAATCAGCGGTTGAGAAATTTGTTGGGATATAAGCAGGCGGCAGTGCAATTCGATTTGGTGGCGGCAAGTGTTATCGGGCGCGAGTCGTCGTCTTGGTCGAGTGTGATTGTGATTAATCGCGGGACACTTGACGGCGTGGCGAACAACATGGCAGTCGTGACGGAAATGGGTTTGGTAGGGCACGTCATGGAAGCCGGCGTCAATTCCTCGAAAGTTCAGCTGTTGATTGACCCGCGCTCTTCCGTCGGCACATTGATTCAGCGTCCCGAATCGCGAGTGGCAGGTATCGTCGAAGGCGACATTAAAAATCCAAGCTGCCCGCGCATGGTGAACATTCCGAAAGATTCCGATGTTCAAGTTGAGGATATGGTTGTTACGTCGGGTTTCGGCGGCGTCTATCCCAAAGGCTTGGTCGTCGGAAAAATTATCGAAATGCACAACGAGGAAGGCGGGCTTTTGAAATACGGCGTGATTAATACTTCGGTTGACTTTCAAAAATTGGAAGACGTGGCAATAATTGTTGCGTCGAGGGAAGCTCCTCCCGAACCGATTCAACCGCCGCCGCAAACACCCGGCACAGAGACCGACCCGCATGAGACGGCTGAAAAAATTCAAAAGGCGCAACAACAAATTCAAGAGGCTCAACAGCAAGTGCAAGAGGCTCAACAGCAACAACTGCAAGAGGCAGGCTTTTTCAATGAGGAATTGGGAATTGGGAATGGGGAATGATTTTGCAAATTTAATTCCCAATTCCTAGTTCCTAGTTCCTAGTTCCTAGTTCCTAATTTAAAGGAGGCTGAGGCATGAAGATTATCGGGCTGTGGGCAACCGTCCTCGTCTTGCTCTATGCCCTGCAAACATCTTTTTTCACTTTGATAAGTTTCGACGGCTTCAGCGCAAATTTAATGCTTCTTTTTACCGTTTCGGTTGCCTTCCTGCGCGGGCAAGAAAAAGGAGCTTGTTTGGGATTTATGGCGGGGCTTTTGCAAGACGTTACGACGGGCAGCTACTTCGGTGTGGCGACGTTCAGTTACATGACGGTCGGTTTTATCTTCGGAAAATTTTCCGTCAACCTCTTCCGTGACCAATCGCTTTTGCCCGTGATAAGTTCTCTGCCCGCGCTGGCGATTCACTTCGCCGTGACCATTTCTTTTTTATTTTTACTCGGTTGGCAAATCGACTTGATGAAATTTTTAAAGTTCAACTTTTGGCCGGCGGCGATTATGCAAGTCGTCTTTGCCTATCCGGTTCACCGCTTGGTGTTGGCGTTAAATGAATTCTCGAAACGACGTTAGGAGGAAAAAATTTTGAAGATAAGCGAACAGGATATTAAAACGGTGGCGACTTTATCGCGGCTGAAGATTCGCGAGGAAGAATCGGCGGACGTTCTTTTTCAGCTCAATAAAATTTTGACTTACGTGGAAAATTTGCAGGCACTCGACACGACGAACATTGAGCCGACGACTTACGCGCTGCCCATGCAAAATGTTTTTCGCGAGGACAAAGTTAAACCTTCGCTGGACAGAGACCTTGCCCTGTCGAACGCGCCTCTTAAAGACGACGGATATTTTAAAGTTCCCAGAGTTTTGGAGGCTTGATATAAAAATTTTTTGAAGTTTTGGAGGTTTTTATCATGAAAAAATTTTTTGTCACCGGCTTTTTGGCAGGAACCATGCTTTTCAACACGGCGTCGGCTGCTCCCGCGCAGGACAGAGAAACCATCTATCAAGTTGCGTTGCTTCAATCGTTGACAATGGGCTACTTCGACAACGTCGTTTCCGTTAAAGAGCTCAAAACGCACGGCGACACGGGCATAGGCACTTTCACGGGACTCAACGGCGAAATGATTGTCCTCGACGGCGTCGTTTATCGGGCGAACCGCGACTGCAAAATAAACGTCATGGGTGACAAGGAAGGCGTTCCCTTTTCGAACGTCACCTTTTTTGAAAAAGATATTTCCGTTAAGCTCGTCGACGTTGCCGATAAAGAATCGCTTGAAAAAATTTTGAACGAGGCAGTCGCAAAGCACGGGCACAACAGTTTTTACATGATTAAACTTGCCGGCACGTTCAATGAAATTTTGGTTCGCAGTGAGAGCGGCGCAGAGGAACCTTATCCGACTTTGGTCGAGGCTTTGAAAACTCAAAACGAAGTCACTCGTCAAAACATAAACGGCACGATTGTCGGCTTGTATTGTCCCGATTTCATGAGTTCGCTCAATTCGACGGGCTGGCACTTCCACTTTATCTCAAGCGATAAAAAATTCGGCGGGCACGTTCTCGGCTTGAACTTGAAGAGCGGCGAGGCTCAATTGGATAAAACCGACAGCTTGAACATGAACTTGCCGAAGAAGAAAAATTTCCAAGACTTGGATTTTAATAAAGACTTGAGAGAAGATATTCGCAAGGCTGAACAGGACAGCGTTAGGGGGAAATAAATTTTGGCTTTATACGATAAAACGGCACACGAATTGCACGAACTCTTGACGACGAAAAAAATTTCTGCGGCGGAATTGACCGGCGAGGTTTTGGCGCGTGTCGATGAGGTCGAGGATAAAATCGGCGCGTATCTCACAATCACTCGTGACAAGGCGACGGCTCAAGCAAAAGCTGTTGACGACAAGATTAATCGCGGCGAGACGATTGCTCCGCTTGAAGGCATTCCCTGCGCAATTAAGGACAACATTTGCACGAAAGGTATCAAGACGACTTGCGCCTCGAAGATTCTTGAAAATTTTGTCCCGCCCTACGACGCGACCGCTTATAAAAAATTATCCGATTCGATTTTAATCGGCAAGACCAATCTCGACGAATTCGCTATGGGCAGTTCAACCGAAAACTCTGCTTTTCACACGACGCACAATCCTCACGACTTGGAACGCGTTGCGGGCGGAAGTTCGGGCGGAAGTGCTGCGGCAGTGGCGGGCGGCGAGGCAATTTTTTCTCTCGGCTCGGACACGGGCGGTTCGATTCGTCAGCCGGCAAGTTTCTGCGGCGTTATCGGTTTCAAGCCCACCTACGGAAGAGTTTCACGCTACGGACTTGTGGCCTTTGCTTCCTCGCTTGACCAAATCGGTTCCTTTACTCATGACGTGACGGATTGCGCCCTCGTGCTCAATGCCATTTGCGGTCATGATGAAATGGATTCGACTTCCTCCGCCGCGCCTGTTCCCGACTTCACAAAAGCACTCGTCGCCGACGTTAAAGGTTTGAAAATCGGTTTACCCAAAGAATATTTCGTCAAAGGCATCGATCCCGAAATTGAAAGTGCCGTTCGCAACGTCGCAAAAAAATATGAGGAGCTCGGCGCGGAAATTATCGAATTGAGTTTGCCGCACACCGAATACGCCATCGCAACTTACTATCTTATTGCGCCCGCCGAAGCCGCCACTAATCTTGAACGCTACGACGGTGTAAGTTACGGAGCTCGTGTCGACGGCGCAGACGTTGTCGAAATGATGACGAATACCCGCACGGAAAAATTCGGCGCGGAAGTCAAGCGGCGAATCATGATTGGCAACTACGCTTTGAGCGCGGGCTACTACGACGCCTATTATCTCAAGGCTCTCAAAGTTCGGACGCTGATTCAAAAAGATTTCACCGACGCTTTCAAGAAAGTTGATTTGATTCTTACACCGACGACGCCCAATGTCTCTTTCAAAGTGGGCGAAATGATTTCCGACCCGCTCAAGATGTACTTGCAGGATATTTGCACGGTGCCGGTCAATCTTGCGGGCTTGCCGGGCATTTCAATTCCTTGCGGCTTCACGAAAGACAAACTCCCGATTGGTTTTCAACTTATCGGCAAAGCACTCGACGAGGCGACAATTTTAAAAGCATCGTTCGCTTACGAGGTTAGCTGTTAGCGGTTAGTGATTAGGGTGTGTTGGTAAATTCAAAAGTAGCGGTTGGCGAGTGCCCGGCCGTCACGGATGACGGCCGCCGGCGTTAAAAACAGGGATGTTTTTATAGCCGGACTAACGCCCTTTTCTTTTGCTACTTTTCTTTTGGGCGCTGCAAAAGAAAAGTAGATTTAAAATATAAAAATTATGATTCGTCAATCGG
>JAFXTD010000006.1 GCA_017535925.1 Selenomonadaceae bacterium
GATAGTAGAGCGAACTTTTGCTTGGCTCAATCATTCTCGCCGACTCAGTAAGGATTACGAGCTAACTGTTGCTTCTGCACAGACCTTGATTAAGATTTCTCATATTCACACTTTGCTTAATCGTTTATGAACACCGATTCTGAGAAAGATAATTCTGGCATTAAGATTTATTCTATTTGAAATTCAAGTTACTCCTCTGATACATACAACGTTGATTGAAGCAGTTTGTTACCCGGAGAAAGAATCAAACTCAAAAGTTGTTTTCCCCTTGTTAAAGCGGAACACATTTATTAAAGCGGCAGTTGCTGATTTACATGGAAGAATTTCTTTTGCAAATAATTTCATAAGCTAAAAGCCCTTCTGCAGGTGGGAAATGACTGTCGAAATGTGGTTTATAGCGTCGAGTAGTTGTCGCGGCACGTTAGAAACGGGGTCGATAATTTATGAAAGAAAAAACATATCCGAAAAAAAACATGACGCTCGGCATGATGTTTTACATGTATATTTGAATAATCGTTGCAGTTATAGATATGCCTCTGCTGATGAAGAATATCCAGATATTTATGTTTTAAGAGACGACGATACAGATGAAATTGTAGGCTTTTAAATACTTGATTTTAAGAAAAATTCGAGCGAAGCCAAAAAGCATTATCCGCAATACCTTAGTTTTTAAATAATCAATCTAACCCGCAAGGGTCTAAATTTTTTTCTTACTCGCAAGGATTCTAAGGCGTTGGCGGTTGCTGACGCCTTTTAGCGTTTAGGGAGTGAAATAAATGGCGCAAGTCCGAATACGCAAGCGGGGCAAGACTTTCAGCTATATCTTTGAGGCGGGCAAGGTCGACGGCAAGCGGAAGGTCGTGGAAAAGGGCGGGTTCCCGACAAAGGCGGCGGCATATAAAGCGGGCGTGGCGGCGTATAATGACTTCCTGCACGGCAATATCGGAATAACGTCCGAATCAATATCGCTGAAAGACTTCATGACGGCGTGGCTTGACAATGTAGTCGCGCTGAACGTCAAGGCGTCGTCAATGCTACATTATCAAAGTTATGTTAAGAATCACATAGCTCTGCAGATTGGCGAAGTGAAAGTAAAAGATTTAACTCCTGCCCTGCTTGATAAATGGATTCGGGATATGCAAAAAGCGAATTATTCACATAATACCATTTCCGAGAACGCTCTGTCATTTCGTCACACCCATGCAACGCGATTAATAGAAGTCAGCACTACACCGGAGGCAGCAGCCTGTCGTTTAGGACACAAAAATTCTGATTTGACATTCGAACCATATGTACACGATACTCCCAAAATGCAGGAACAAATTGTCAAGTTACAAGAGGAGACAGCAGCAATCTTCGCCCAAATTTTACAGACAAAATCTTAATGAGGGTAAGTCACAGACGGAATTAATCTTTGCTCTCAATACAGTTGAATTTATAAGGAGATAAATTTTATGGCGGTGATAAAGAAGCGGCGGAGGAGGAGGAAACGCAATGTCGGGCGGCTTTTCAGAGGAATAATTTTTCTTGTTGTGAGCGCGGCGGTGCTCGGCTTCTTTGTCTACGTGCCGTTCTTCACGCTCAATGAAATAAGACTCGACGGCGCAAAATATTTGACGCAAGAAGATATTCTGCGAATCGGCGATATTTACATGGGCGAACAACTTTTCCGCTTGGAGACCGATGTTGTTCAAAGCCGCCTGTCAAAAGATTTAAGGATTGAAGAAGTCAGCGTCCGAAGAAAATTGCCGCACACATTGGAGATAAAAATAAAAGAGAGGCGACCGCTCGCAACGATTGCCTGCGATTACGGCTACCTCGACCTCGACACCAACGGAATTGTTATCGACAGCTACAAGACGATAAAGACAATGCAAATCCCCATGATAACCGGCGCGACGCTTCAAGATTTGTATATCGGCGACGAAATTGACGACGAGCTTGTTAAAAAAATTCTTGACTTCCTCAAGCGGCTCAACGAGGAAACTCTCAATCGCTTGTCGGAAATTGCGATTGTCGAAGCGGATTATATCGTCATGTACAGCGCGACCGAACGCCCCGTTCAAATTCGTATCGGCAAACTGGAACGCCTCGACGAAAAGGCACGCCTCACGGAAGATTTTCTGCGCGACTTGGAAACGAATCCTCACCCGGTCGAATACGTCGACTTCAACTACACGGCTCCTTTCATAAAGCTTGCCGAATAAAAAAAATCCTCCCGCAGGAGGATTTTTTTTTCAGCACTTGGGAATTTTATATTCAACAAACATTTTTTCAAGCTCGTGCCGGGCGATTAATCGAACGCCGTTTTCTTTTGCAAGTTCAATCGCGCCGCTCGTAAAATTTTTTGCATTGGTCACGACGACCGTTTGAAACTTCCGCCCGAAAGAATGCCTTTGTTGCCGATTGCGCCTTCGGGATTAAAAGCCCCGTGTCGTCAGCCGTCGATTGAACAACAACATCCGCGCCGTAGTCGTTCGTTGAGGGCATCTTCTCTGCCGTAAAAATCGCAAATGATTTTCTCGAACGCAAGCCCCGTGACTTCTTCGACAGCCTCAATCGTCCACCGGCTCGAATTCAAAATCTCTTCGGGCAAATTCATAATCGCGCTCAAATTTTTTTGTAACTCAAAAGCGGTCAAAGGGGTCAGGTTTCAGGTATCAGGGGTCAGAATTTTTCTAACAGCTAACAGCTAAATTGTGCGGTCGGTCGCCTGATTTTCTTTGGCGGGGTTCCAAGTTCGTTCGAGATGAATCACGTTGTTTGCCTCAGTTATCGTGAAGCCGACACCCGCAGCCGCCGGCGAAAGTATCAGCGCGTTAAATCCCTCAAGCCGTTTGAAGTCGTCGATTATCTTTTGACGAGCCGTGCCGAGCATGCTTCCGTTTATCGGCGGCAGAATTTTTATCCCGAATTTTTTTCCGAGCAGGTGCCGCAATATCGTTTGCATTTTCAGACTCGTGACGAAGATTAAAACTTTTTCGCCGCGAGTTTTTATTTCGTCGAGGAGAGCAAAAGTTTTTATCAATCGCGCCGAACGATTTATCACCTCGTCAGCGTCGAGCTTGAAAAATTTTTCCTCCGACATTGTGCCCAAATCGGGATGCAATGAAACTTCACGCAGCTTGCCGATAAAATTTAACGGCGTCGAAAATCCTCCGCGCCGACATTTTTCAAAGACCGCCGAATAAATTTCACTTTGATAACGCGGCATTTCCTCGCGGCAAAGAAAAATTTTTTTCAACGACAAATCTTCCAAGCAATCTTCCTTCATGCGCCGAAGAATCAGCGGCTCCAAATTCTTTTTTATTTCCTCGCCGCGTTGCAAAATATTATCGTTCGTCAAGCCGTCATGATATTTCGCTTTGAAAGTCTTCAGGTCGTTGAGGTGCGCGGGCTGAACAAAATCCATTATGCTCCACAAATCAATCCAAGAATTTTCGACGGGCGTCCCGCTCAAGCAAATCGCGAAGTCATATTTCATCGTCTTGAGTGCTTTGGTCAAGCCCGCGTCGGGATTTTTTATCTTTTGTGCTTTGTCGGCGATTATCACGCTCCAAGAAATTTTCGCGAACAAAAATTGATAGTCGCTCAAAGTTTCGTAGGTCGTCAATGCCAAAACGTTCGGCGGCAAATTTCTCAACGATATTTTTTTTCTGCCGTTCGGCGTGAGTTCATTCGTGAAAAAATTTTTTAAATCCTTTCCGTGCAAAGAAATTATCTTGCCGAAAATATTTCCTCGCAAAAATTTTTCGTACTCGGCTTGCCAATTCGCAAGCAACGCATTCGGCGCGACGATTAACATCGGTTGAGTCACTTCGCAGAATTTTTTCAAGCCGCCGATAAAAATCAGCGTCTGCAAAGTTTTGCCGAGCCCCATGTCGTCAGCGATTAAAATTCCGTGCCAACCTTCCTGCCACACTTGCGAAATTTTCTTCACGCCGAAAACTTGATAATCAAAAAGTTTTACATCGGGACAAAGCACGTCGGCGAAAAAATTTTTCCGTTGCGCCGTCAAAGCTTTTGCGTAATCGATGCGCTCGAAATTTTCTTTTATCTTCAGCGCGAAAACTTTTGAACGTTCGATTGAATCTTTTGGAGCGGGAGGAGCCGCCGAAAAATTTTCTTCCGTCCAATTTATTTTAACGCCGCCAGAAATTTGATACGCGCCGATTTGAATTTCTTCGACGCCGACGACGCGGTCAGAGTAATTGAAATCGAAAGCCGCGCCCGTGAATAATTCTTTGGGCTGAAGTTTGTAGCGGGCGGTCTCTTCTTTGCCAAGCGTGCCGACCGATTTAATTTGTGCAAGCCCGTCGCGCAGTGTCTCGCTGAAGACGTATTGCGAACCGTCTTTGCTCCTGTAGGAAGTCAAAATTTTTTTGCGCTTGTCGAAAGCCGTTTGAAAGTCCGCGCCGGCGATTGGCTCCAATTTGCCGTGGCGATTTTCCAAAAGAATCGGCAAAACTTTAACCGTATCGCCGCTCTCTTGAAAGTCAACGTCGAGTTTATCGGGCACGATGATTTTTTTTCGGAAATGTATTTGTCGACTTCGGCTTGAGCCTCCGCTGCCTGCCGCTAAATTTTTTTGACTGTAAGCAACGGCTCCTCGTGTGAAAGATTTTCGTTGCCGAGCTTGACCAAATTAATCAGCGCGAATTGAGAGGCGTTAAGTCTGAAAATATTTTCGTCGACGTGAAGAAACGTGCCTTTGATTAGTGATTAGTGGTTAGGGGCTGTTGGTAAATTAAATCGGCGGTTTCGATTAAGCGTTTCAATGATTTTTATTTTTAAATCTACTTTTCTTTTGCGGCGCCCAAAAGAAAAGTAGCAAAAGAAAAGGGCGTTCAACCGGCTATAAAAACATCCTGTTTTTAACGCCGGCGGTCGTCATCCATGACGACCGGGTTTTCACCAACCGCTACTTTTGAATTTACCAACATACCCTAGTGGTTAGAGATTTTTTTTCTAACAGCTAACAACTAAAAGCTAAAAGCTAATCCGCCCGCTTTTGCCAAGTCGTGTTCAAGTTTCAAGCCTCCAATCCTTTTGAGTTTTATCAATGCCGCAAGATTCTTTGAGCCACTCGCTGACCTCGCGTTGCCAAAAATAAGTTTTCGGGCTTGAATGAATCCGTTCCTCAATAAAATTTTTTTCAAGCACACTGCGGCTGATGAAATCGTGTTCAAAAAAATCTGCCGCCGTTTCAAAAAGATTTAACGTCGATTCGATTTTGTGAACGCGCAACTTTCCGTTATGACTCCACTCCGAAAAAATATATCGCCCGATTTGGAAGATGAACACGCTTTGATTCGCCGCCGCGCCTCTCAAGTCGCCGTGATTTAATTTGACGTTCTCTTTCAACTGCGCGGCAAGACTTTTGGCATTGCTCCCCAAAAAAATTTTCGTCTTGGTTATGTAAGGCAGATAAGCCCGCCAAAATTTTTCGCGGTAACGCCACATCTTGTCGACCGCCGTCTGCCGAATAATCTCAAAGAAAGTTTCCAAATCCTCCGCCGAAAGCCAATGCCCGAAAATATTTTTTGACCTCTGCGAAACATTATCCCAATTAAATCTCGTGTCGCCGAAACGCGGGTCGCCCAACCGCCGATAAAAAATTTCCATGCATTTCCTCTTGCCGAAATTTTGATTGGCAACGACATTTTGAATCAGCGCGTCGGTTGCGGGCGGAAAAATATTTTTGTAAGTGTCGAATTCCGAATCAAGCTCCGCCAAGATTTTCAACTGCACGGCGATATTTTTGTTCGTGCGGAAAAAAATTTTCAAAGCGGCTTGAATAAAATTCGACGCCTTGTAAAAATTCGTCAAGCCGAGTTCCTCCAACGAAGCGGCGATGTTCAATTAAGAATTAGGAATTAGGAATGAGGAATTAAAAAAGCGAATCTCAATTCCTAATTCCTAATTCCTCATTCCTAATTGAATTGACCGCCGCCGAAGAAGTTCCGTCTTGTTCGAGGCGTCGTAATGATTCAGATAAACTTTGACGAGCCCGCTCAAGTGGCGTTTGTCGGAGAGATTGAGCATGTTTAAAATTTTTTTCGTGTCGTCAAAATTTATCGCGCCCTCAAAAATTATGAACGGCAGAGCTTTAAATTCACGTCGTGTAAAATTTTTTTCGCCGCGCAGAAATTTTTCCAAGAGCTTTTTCAAAAAATCTTCGGGCGGGTCATCGGAAAAAATTTTGTCGCCGAGCCTGTCCGCGAAATTTTTCAGCGCATGCATTTCCGGATTGAAAGTTGCGGCGTTCAACCGTCTTGCAACATTTTGCAAACTCAAAATCGAATCTCGCAAACTCATTTGGTCAGCTCCTCCCGCACGAATTTTACAATGCTCATATCCTCTTCGGTCGGCGGTGTCATTGAAAATCTTATGTCGATTCGCCGATTTTCGCGTCGCAGAAACTGCAATTAGTAATGAGGAATTAGGAATGATTACGCCGCAAATTTAATTCCTAATTCCTCATTCCTAATTCCTAATTATGTTAAGTGCGACTTCCAACACGCCTGCCAATTTTTTTATCACGACTTGCCCTTGAGGTTTCACATCGGCGAGCCCCACATCGAACAGCACGCCTTCCGATATTCTCAATATGCCGTGCCGTTCGTCGACAGTGACAAGTATTCCTTCGCGCTCAAGTTCTTTTTGCATGAACCTCAAAAGTTCGGCGCGGGTCACGTCGTTTTGAGTGAGTTGCGCCGTCGCTTGGCTGAAGTTCAAAATAAAATACGACAGCACCAAAATGAAAATCGCAAGCAAGCCCGACATCAAGTCGCTGATACTTATCGTGAACGTGTCCTGCGCGGGCGTGTCGAAATTTTGTGTTCGTCTCCGCATTTAATCACCGCCGCTTCTGCTTAACGTAGCCGACCATATCGCTGAAATCTTCGATAAGTTCATGAAGTCCGCCGAGTGCTTTGGTCATTTCGTTGCCGAATTTTGTTAAAGCATCGCTCAACTCTTTGCTTGTCTTGACGTTGTAATTTTCCAAGCTGTCGTGAATAATTTTCGCCGAACGTTCAAATTCATTCGCAATGCCGTTGAAATTATTCATGAAGTCTTTGAGCTTGGCAGACAATTCGATAAGATTTTGGCGCGTGATTTGATTGGCGTCGGAAAGATTTTTCATCTGCTCGGAAGTCGCCGTCAAGTTTCGCGTGAGCAGCAAGGTACTTTGCTTGACGGGTTCGGCGGCTTGCTTGAGGGAAGTGCTTGCGTCTTCCATGAGTTGCAAAAATTCTTCTGTCTCATTCAAAAGATTTTGAATCTGCGTGAAGGTTTTTTGCGTCGTCTTGTTGTGATTGTCGACGATAAGCATAATTAGGGGCTGTTGGTAAATTAAAAGTGAATAACAGAAGCAGCGAGTAAAACGAAATTCTCAAAACAAAAAGCCAATTTGTCATAACGAGTAGAGATGTGACGGTAATTCTTGATTCGCTGAAAAAATCTCTCGACAATGTTGCGTTGTTTGTACAGTTCTGAATCAAAGTCATGCTTAATCCTGAAATTGGCTTTATCGGGGATACAAGCAACGCCACCTTGCTCGGCGAGGAAAATGCGAATCTGCTCGCAACTGTAAGCTTTATCCGCAAGAATTGTTTTACCCTTGAGTTTTATGCCATTGAGCAGAGCACCGACCGCTTCGGA
>JAFXTD010000026.1 GCA_017535925.1 Selenomonadaceae bacterium
GTGGCGACGCCGATAATCGTGGCGACAGATAAATTTCTGACGTGCTTGCCCATGCCGTCGATTTTGGCATCAAGACTCGCTTGCATATTTTTCATGTCTTGTCGAATTTCGCGAATCTCTTCGGCACGCATTTTGTTTTGTTGAAGCATTTCGTTTTTGAAGTCGCGCATTTCCGCAATCAAATTATTCACGTTCGTAGTCGTTTCAGTTACTCGTTGTTCAAGAGCTGAAACGCGCTCATCAAGCCTGTCAACTTTTATTTCCAAATTAGTCATTGCAATCGACCTCCTGTCAATTCAATGCATCAAGATGGAATAAACGACGGTTATGGCAATTGTGGCGACGCCGATAATCGTGGCGACAGATAAATTTCTGACGTGCTTGCCCATGCCGTCGATTTTGGCATCAAGACTCGCTTGCATATTTTTCATGTCTTGTCGAATTTCGCGAATCTCTTCGGCGCGCATTTTATTTTGTTGAAGCATTTCGTTTTTGAAGTCGCGCATTTCCTCAACGAACGTATTAAATTTTGCATCCTGCAATGCCAACTGTCTTTGAACGTCAGCGTTAATTTTTTCTTGCTCTGTCATTTGAATCGACCTCCTTGAAAAAAATCACTCCTCCTCTTCCGTGATGTGAGTGCGGCGAATGAACATGACCGCCGCGAAGACTGCCAAGACTGCCAAGAAAAGATAAATTGCCGTGAAGCCGATTAAAGTTATCCACACTTCGCCCGCCGAGAGATTCGGGCTGACTGCAACCGCCGTTTTCTGCAAGCCGACGACTATCCAAGGCTGACGACCCGCCTCCGCTATGTACCAGCCCGCCGAATTCGCGATAAAAGGTAGCGGCAACAAAAGCGGCATCATTTTCAAGCAACACAAATGCTCATGAATTTTATCGCGGCAGAAAAAGACGAGGCAACCCGTCACGAAGACGATAAACAACAGCAAGCCGCCCGTCCCGACCATTGCACGGAAGCTCCAGAACATGCCGCGCACGTCGTTTGGAATGTAATAGCCGCTGCCGTATTTTTCTTGCGCCTCGCGTTGAAGGTCGTTAATGCCTTTGACTTCGCCCTCGAACGAATTATGAACCATAAAGCTGAACATGTACGGAATTAAAATTTCGGAATCGTTGCGACGAGCCTCTTGATTTATATCGGCGACGACAGCAAACGGCGCGGGGTTTTCCGTTTCCCAAAGTGCCTCGAACGACGCCAATTTCATCGGGTTGCCTTCGGCGAGGTATTGTGCGTGCATGTGACCGGAACCCATGACGCCCAAAGTTCCGATCATTGTGTAAAGGACTGCGCGGCGAATCGTCCGAATAAACATTTCACGCGAGGCATAGTCCGTTGCGATTTTCCATGCGCTCACGACGATAACCAAAAAGCCGCCGGTCGTTATCCCTGCGAACAGGGCATGAGAATATTCGCCGACGACGTAAGGATTGGTGACAAGTTCGACAAAATCTGTCATGACTGCGCGACCGTCCTCAATCGCATAGCCGACGGGGTGTTGCATGAAAGAATTGGCGACGAGAATCCAGAAGGCGGAAAGGTTACTGCCGAAAGCAACAAGCCAAATGCAAAGGCAATGAAGTTTTTCGCTTAGCTTATCCCAACCGAAAATCCAAAGCCCGATAAAAGTCGACTCGATAAAAAATGCCGTCAAAGCCTCAAGGGCAAGCGGTGCTCCGAAAATATCTCCCATGAAGCGTGCGTATTCCGACCAGTTCATGCCGAAATGAAATTCTTGCACGATACCGGTCACGACGCCCATTGCGAAATTTATCAGAAAGATTGTCCCGAAAAATTTCACAAGCTTTTTGAGTTTGATTCGCTCCTCGTAGCTGCCGCTGGTTACATACCAAGTCTCAAGCAGCGCGACGAAAATCGATAAGCCCAAAGTCACGGGCACAAATAAAAAATGATAGATTGTAGTAATTGCAAACTGCAGGCGCGATAAAATCAGTGCATCCATAAAAAATCACTTCCTGTCTTTAAAAATTTTATTACCACGCATGGATTAACCGTAAATTATGGCGAAGTCACTAATGTGGGTTTTGCGCCGCTCCAAATATCGTTGACAGGTCTTAAGGGTATAATCGGTCTTAGTAGCGAGAAAAACTGCGGCGGCTGACGAGAGTGAAAAATGCCACGAGTCTTGATGCCGTTTGACAGTGACAGCTACAGTACAGCTACGGTTGCGAAGATTTTCAATGGGTGTGACATAGCGCAGATTGTCAGCGTGGTTGTTGAGCTTGTTACGGTCGATGTGATCCACTTCATAACCGTCAGGTTTTTCACCGAGCCACGCTTCCGCCACGAGCGACGCGATGAAGACGTTTACCATTTTGCCTTTGATGTATATGCGAGTACGAAGGTATCCTTTATTGCTGACTTGAAACTTGCGCGGCTGTTTGCGTTCCACATGACGCAATATCTTCCCGTCGCGGCTTATCTCATAGCGGTTCTCAAGTGAGGGTATCGTTCTGAACTCCATATGTTCACATCCTTTCGGTCAAAGTCAATCGTCTTGACGCGTTCGATGTCGTAGCGATAGGTGACTTGGTTGCCTTCCTTGTTGAAGACGTAGCCGACGCCCGCATTTTTTCGAGGAGGCTTGAGCTTTTGAAGTTGCGAAGTCCGCGCAGAGTTTCGGCGGCGGCGTGGCGTTTCTTGTTCACGTCGACTGCGCTGTCCAAATCGAATTGCATGGAACTTTTCGCAGAGTGAATCGCCCGTGCAAGTTTTTCTCGCTCGTCAATCAAAATCATGAGGAAATCGATGACTTTATCGGGCGGGAATTTGTCGTCGACGACGATATTAATTTTTTCGTCGGGCTGACCTTCCGCCGCCTTCGAACGAAAATGTTTTTCCGTCACGCTGATTAAATTTTTTTCGTCGTCGAGGTAGCCGCTCGCAAAAGAGAAAAGTTTTTCCAATTTGTTTTGCGCTTGAAACGCTTCCTTTAAGTTCATGGCAATCACTCCTTCAAAAAAATTTTTTCAAGCTTATTAAATCATAAATCGCCCTGCTTGACAAATGATTTTGCAACAAAAAAAGGAGCTTGAATGCTCCAAAAAAATTTTTATTGCTTGGCTTGAGGCGCAACCAATTCGCCGCGCTGAACCATGAGATTGAACGCCGCCTCCATAATTTGCCTGCCGATGGGAACAGCGGAACTTGCACCGTAGCCGCCTTGCTCGACGATAACCGCCACGCTGATTGCAGGGTTGTCGAAGGGACCGTAGCCGACGAACCAGCCGTGGTCTGTGCCTTGAGAATTTTCGGCAGTGCCCGTCTTGCCGGCAATGTCATAAGGGAAGCCGATAAAATTCCTCGCCGCCGTGCCGTTGACGGTAACGTCATGCAAGCCCGATTGAACCAGTTCGATAACCCAAGGCTCAACTTGCAATTCGCCGACGAGTTCGGGTTGAAAATCTTTTATGACTTCTTTATCTTGAGTGAGGATTTGTCTGACGAGGTGCGGTTTGAATCTTTTGCCGTTCGCCGCGATTTCACTCATGACCATTGCCGCTTGCAGAGGCGTCACGAGATTGAAGCCTTGACCTATCGCCGCGTCCATTATCTCCGACAAATAAAATTCATCATGATAAACTTCCCACTTGTATTCTTTCCAATCGGCAAGCCCCGGCGATTCATAGGGTAAGTCAATTCCCGTGACTTTTCCCAAGCCGAACATCATTGCGTATTTTTCCAAAGTGTCCGCGCCGAGACGATTGCCCATTTCATAAAAGTAAACGTTATCGGAATGACTAAGCGCGGTGTGAAAATCCAGCCAACCGAGAGCCTCGCCGCCCGCATTTCCTTTCGGAACGAGCCAATGGGTGCCGCTGTCGAAAATCATTTCGTCGGGAGCAACTTTGCCGGTAGCAAGAGCCGCCGTGCCCGTGACAATTTTAAACGTCGAGCCGGGAGGATATTCGCCGGTTATCGCCTTGTTGTCCATCGGGTGATAAGGGTTGTTGTTGATTGCGTTCCAGTCTTTGGTTGAAATGCCGTGTGCAAAAAGATTCGGGTCGAAGGCGGGACGAGAGACCATTGCGAGGACTTCGCCCGTTTGAGGATTTAAAACCACAGCCGCCGCCGCATGACAACTTAACTGCGCGAGCATATCGTCGACGGCTTTTTCGGCAGCCATTTGCAAATCGCGGTCGATTGTCAAAATCAAATCGTAGCCGGGCTTGGGCTCTTTCTTTCCGAGAATTTGAACGGGCTTGCCTGCCACATCGACTTCAACTTGTTCGCCGCCGTTTTCGCCGCGAATTTCTTTATCGTAGACGCGCTCCAAACCGAACTTGCCGATAATGTCACCCGACTTGTAGCCTTCTTCTTTTTTTGTTTCAAGCTCGGCGTCGGAAATTTCGCTGACGTAGCCGAAGGTGTGAGCTCCTTCTTGCTTGAGCGCGTAATTTCTAATCGGCTGAACTTCGATAACGACACCGGGATATAAATCTTTTTGCTCCTCGATAATCGTAACGATGTCTTGCGTCACGTCGGGTCGAATCCTTATCGGGTCGAAGCCGGAATGCACGGAAATTTTCTGCTGAATTTCTTCAAGCGGCACGTCCAAAAGTTTTGCAACGCGCTCGACGACTTCAGGTTTAATCGGTTCGGTGAGCGGCAGAAGCGATACGCTGAAGCCGGGGCGATTGCTGACGAGGAGTTGACCGTTTCTGTCGTAGAAAGTTCCTCGCGGAGCCATTGTCGGAATAATTCTGATTCGGTTGCCGTCAGCGAGGTGCGCGTAATATTCGCCGTCATAAATTTGCAAGTAGCCGACACGCGCAATCAAAATGCCGATGACGATTACACACAAAATCAAAATCGTTTTGAGTCGCCCGACATATTCTTCAGCGTCGCTTGAGTTGTCAATCATTGAAATCACCCCGACAAAATCTTTATAATCAGCGAAATTATATCATGCGAAGGAGAAATTTAAAGTGGCAAAATTTTCGGCACCAATCGCGGCGGCGATGAAAAAATATTCGGCGGATGAAGTCTTGCCTTTCCACACGCCCGGACACAAACAAGGACGCGGAGCCCATGAATTGTTGCGCGAACTTTTGACTGCGGAAGGTTTTCGGCAGGAAGTTTCTTTAATGGAGGAGCTGGACGATCTGCACGAGCCTCATTCTTGCATAAAAGAAGCTCAAGAACTTGCGGCGAAACTTTGGCAGGCGGA
The DNA here is from genome assembly GCA_017535925.1 of Selenomonadaceae bacterium. GTDB lineage: Bacteria > Bacillota > Negativicutes > Selenomonadales > Selenomonadaceae > Quinella. Next base: position 5,214 of record JAFXTD010000026.1, read on the forward strand.
CGAGTGTCTCTTCATGGTCAACGGCACGACTTCGGCTGTGCAGGCAATGATTTTCGGAACGCTCAAGGCGGGCGATTTAATCATGATTCCTCGCAACGCACATCGCTCCGTAATTTCGGGATTAATCTTGTCGGGCGCAGTTCCGATTTTTTTGCCCGTCGAGTTTGACGCGGAATTGAACTTGCCGCTGAACGTGAGCCTCAAGACGATTGAGCTTGCGATAAAAAAATTTCCTCAAGCAAAAGCCCTCTTGCTTGTTTCGCCGAATTATTACGGAGTGGCAGCCGACTTGGAAAAAATTTCTGAAGTCGTTCACGCGGCGGGAATGATTTTGTTGGTCGACGAGGCACACGGAGCGCATTTGACTTTCTGCAACGAACTTCCAAAGTCGGCGATTGAATCGGGCGCAGACCTCGCGGCTCAATCGACGCACAAAATTTTGGGCTCGCTGACTCAAACCTCAATGCTCCTGCTCAAGAAAAAATTTTCGGAACGTGTCAAGCTCGCGGCAAGCCTCCTTCAAACGACAAGCCCGAATCAATTACTCTTGGCGTCGTTGGACATTGCGCGTTTGCAAATGGAAGTTGACGGGTGGAAAAAAATTTCAGAGGCGGTCGGGCTGTCGAAAAAACTTCGCGCAGAGATAAAAAAATTTCACGGGCTGAAAACTTTCGACGCCGTGAAAAATTTTTCATTGGATTTAACAAAAGTGACCGTGAACGTTTCGGGCTTGGGCTTGAGCGGACAAGAGGCGGAAGAAATTTTGCGAGGCGATTTAAAAATTCAATGCGAGCTTTCGGACGCGACGAATCTTTTATTTTTGATAACGTTCGCCGATTCGGAAGAGACGATTGAAAAATTAATCGCCGCATTGAAACTTTTGCCGCGCCGAGAGCCGAAAAAAAATTTGTCGTCGTTCGTGTCAGAAGAAATTTCTTTGGCAGAACTTTCGCCGCGAGAAACTTTTTATGCGCCCGTCGAAGTCGTCGAATTGAAAAAATCTGTCGGAAGAATTTGCGCGGAGGAGATAACATTTTATCCGCCGGGAATTCCTCTGCTCATGCCGGGCGAAAAAATTTCCGCGCAGGTCGTCGAGGCGATTCGTCGAGAAAAATCTTTTCGAGTAATCGGCGCGAGCGATAAAACACTTTCGACGATAAAAGTTGTCCGATAAATTACAGTGCCTTAATCAGCGGATATGATTTAAACGGCATGATTTCTTCCTGCAACAAAAAATCGTAAGCGTTCAAAAAATCTTTGCCCTCGACTAAGCCCGCCTCTTTCAAAACATTGAACGGGAAGTTCGGGAACATGATAAAGAAAAATTTTTCGTTGCGTGAAATGTTTATCGCGTCGATTATTTTTTGCACGGGCGTTCCGACTTTGACGAGGATTATTTCTTCGTACTCTTTGACAGAAAATTTTTCGACGAGCGTTTCAAGATTTTCTTCAGTGGTCATAAAGGCGCGAATCTTGCCGCTCATTGCCGCCGAAAGATTTATCATTGCTTTTTGAGACTCTGCACGAGCCGTATCGTAAAATCTTCCGATTGACTCCGTATCGAACCAAGGCGACTTGATAAAATAATTCATCCACAAGCGATTGAGAAAATCCTTCATATTTGCTCCAAGCCCTACACCGAAACTTCCGCCCGAATAATGATAAATTTTTTTGCCGAGCGGTTCTTTTTCCCGACGAACTATTTGCGCATGTCTGTTAAACTTAACAGGCAACTTCAAAGCTTGAGTAGAGAGGCAGTAATTCAAAACGTTTTGGTCACGATAATCTTGGTAGCGAGGGTTTCGGGCTCGGAAGAGAAGTCCGTCTGTTATCTTATTTTCCTTGTCACGCAAGCGATTCAAATTCATTATCGTAACGCCGCTGTTGAAATAGTCTTCGCATTTGACAATTCCATCTCCGCACAGATTGAAAGCATATTTCATAGATTCATTGGTCTTATAAGATAAAATTTCGGGAACGGCAGCAAGCGGTTTATCACCGAGTTCAATTTGCCCAAGTTCTTTGATGTCAAGGTTGACGATAATATCCGAGTCGAGATAAATGCATTTGTCAATGTCAGCGGGAAAAATTTGCGGAATGAGCAAACGATACAGAGCGGCAACACTTAACCGTGGGTTCTTCGCGTAGGGAATCAACTTTATCATTTCGGAAATTTTATCGGGGCAAAGTTCCTCGACGTTGTAAAATTTCACAAGCTGATTGTAGCGGCCGGCGAGGTAAATAAATTTTTCGCGGTTGTCTTGCGTCAACGTGTTGTCGTGCAGGATATGCACCGTGACATCTGCGGAGGTGTTTTCAAAAAGGGAAAGCATTGTCGTGCCCGTGAACTTTGAATAACCTCCTGTATTGTCATAAAGTCCGAAGCAAACATGTATCATAAAAATTTCCTCCTCAATCTTTGCGGATAGGAACTTCCAAATCGTCGAGCGGTTTGAATTCCAGACCGTCGGGCGTCTTCAAAATAATTTCGAGATTGTCGCCGCTCTTGACGCTGTCGGCAAATTCGACGGGCGAACCGTTTACTTTAATCGTGAAACTCATGCGGCTTGCAACGGGCGGCGGTTTGAAGTTCACGGCAAGCAGGGCGTCGCTGACCATGACGGATTTTTTTTCGTCGCGTTCGTAAATAATTTCCGCGCCCTCCTCGATAATCGTGTTTTCATTTGAAACGCGCCCGTTGACGCTCAAAAGAATCGTCGTTGTCGTCGGGATTGAATATTCTTTGCCGTTGTAAAAAATTTTAATTGCGGAGGCTCGGCTCTCGTCTTTGATAACCTCGCCGACTTTAATCGCGTCGTTGGCAACGTATTCAATCGCGTCGCCGGCTTGAGGCACATCGGAAATTTCTGCGCGGTTGCCGTTGAGAAAAATATCGGGCGTGCAAGTGTAATGAGCTTTGTTGCCGTTGAGCGTGTAGCGAATCTTTTTGCCGGCGGGAGGATAATTCGCCAACCTCAAAAGTTCGCCGATTGTCCGCTTGGTCTTCGTGTTGACGGAATCGCCGTCTTGAAGAATTCGGCTGGGCAAACTTATTTCGTCGTTGACCAAAATTTTCGGCGCAACGGAAAATTCTTTGCCGTTGACTGTAACCGTGAAAGTCGGGGCGATTGCAATCACGTCGTCGATTTTTATTTGCGCGCTGACTCCGTCCTCGCCGTGCTCAATTTTTATGTTGCAATTATCTTCAATCGGCGTCTCCAAAGTTGCGGGCTTGTCGTTGACGAAAATTTTCGCGAAGGTGCCCAGCGTGCCGGGAAAAGATTTTTTTTCGCCGTCGACAGTGATAACGAGTCCGAGTCCGGGCTTGCCGTTGAATTTTTTGTAATCGATGCCCGCGCTCAAAACGGCGTCGCTGACAGTGAGTTCGCGGAAGTGGAAAAGATTTGTCTCCTGCCCGTTAATCGTGACGTTGAAGAAATGGAAAGTGTCCGTCGAGGCGATTTTTAAAATTCCAAGCGGCGTGGCAGCGTCGGGCGATTGAAGAGCGTGCGGAATATTTTTAATGCCTTCGACGTTATCGGGCTTGCGGACGGCGACACGGTCAAGCGGCATGTTCAAAGCTTCGGCAACAAGTTTATTCAAGTTCGGCGACAAAGCTCCTCCTCCCACAAGCAACAAAGCTTGCGGCGGGTCGTTGCCGTTGAGTTCGAAAATAGTTTTGGCAATGGCGTTGGCAATCATTCCGACGTTTTCGTTAATCGGCAAGAGAATTTCTTCCGCCGTGAGTTCGTAAGGTCTTCCGAGTATGTCGCTGAAACTTGCGCCCTCGCCGTTGGTTGCCTTGCGCTTAATTTCTTCGGCAACGTTGAAGTCCAATAAAAATCTTTGCGAAATTGCTTCTGTGACCTCGTCGCCGGCAAGCGGAACCATCCCGTAAGCAATGACTGAACCGTTTTTGGTTATGGCAACGTCGGAAGTGCCCGCGCCTATGTCGACGAGAGCAATGTTTAAATGACGCATGGAAGGCGGAACGAGAACATTAATCGCGGCGATAGGCTCAAGTGTCAATGCGCGAACTTCAAGCCCCGAATAAGTCAAAGCGGTTTGCATTGAGTCGACGACTTGACGAGGAAGGAACGTTGCGATAACTTTTGTCTTGGCGATTTTGCCGCGTTGCCCGATTAAACTTTTCAAGCGGATGCCGTCAAGTTCGTAGCTGATTATGCTGAAACCGACGCAGTAATAAATTTTGGCGTCGATTTTTTTTTCGGAAGTGAGTTGAGCTTGAGCAAGTTGAATGGCGGCGAAGTTCAAATTGTTTTGAACCTCATCGGTGATAACGCCGTTGACTTCGACGGTTGCCTCGGCAGTCATTGTGTAGAGGGCACGACCCGCCGCAGCGATTGCCGCGTTTTTGAGTTCGCCGACCTGTTCCGCCAAATGATTCTTGACACGGATTATGACTTCGGCGACTTGCGGCACGTCGTGAATTTGTCCGTCAAGCATGGCGCGGCTCGTGTGCTCCATTCTGTGCGTTGCGATGATATTCAATCTGCCGTCGTCGTCTTGCTCGGCAACAATCCCGATAACCGAACGCGTTCCTATGTCGAGTGCAAAAATTTTTTCCTTGCCGTCAGTCTTGTAGTCGATTTTTTTACGTGTGCGTTTCGGTCTTGCGTCGGAAGAAATTTTTTTCGGTCTGCCGCGTCGAGGTTGGTCGCCTGCAAAAATTTTTTTCGGTCGCTCTTGTTGAGGCTTTTCTTCGGGCGTCAAGTCGGCGTCGATAATTTTATCCGTCATAGAATTTTCTCCTTGTCGATTAAAGGTTATTGCGCTTATTTCGCGAATCAACATAATTATCCTTTAAAAGGCGATTAGGAATTTGGAACGAAGACTAATTCCTAATTCCTAATTGAAAGCGGGTGCGGCTATGACGGGGAACAGAGAAGTTATCACCGGCGGAGATTTCAAGCGCATGGTCTCCGGCGCGTACAGCGAATTTCTTTTGGAATACGAAACGATAAATGCATTGAGCGGCGCGGGAACTTTGGCGGGCACACACATTTTGCGGACAATGGGCGCGGCGGTCATGCCTCTTGCCGATGCCAAAGACGATTCAATCGGCGGACTTTCTCGGCGCGTATCGACGGCTGCGGTCTTCGGTGCAAGAGGAAATGCGGGTGTTGTCTTGGCTCAAATGTTTCGAGGAATCAGCGCGGGGCTTGCCGGAAAATACGACGCGACCGGCTCGGAATTCGGCAAGGCTTTTCAATACGGAATTTTATATGCGCAACGAGTTATCCCCGAAGAGCCCGAACGACCTTTTATCACGGTTGCGAAGGCTGTGGCGAAGGGTGCCTATCATGCTGTGCGTGACGGCATGCCGATTGTCGAAATTTTGTTGAAGGCAATTCAATCGGGCGAAGAATCGGCTAAGGAACTCGGACTCGGAGACGCGGGAGCAAACATCATGTTGAGTTTCCTGCGCGGCTGTTTGAAAGGTCTTGACGGAAATTTTGTATCGCCTGCCGTGAGTTTGTCTTTGGGTTTGGGAACGCATAAGAACATGCCCGACCCGCGAAATGATTTGGTGCGCCCATATTGCATTCGACTGCGCGTAAAAAATTCCAAAGCAAACGTGCCCGAACTTGAACGGCAAATGCGAGACTTCAGCAGCTTTTCAATCGTCGAGCGTGCACATGGCGGTTTGGATATTCATTTGCACACAGACCACGTCGGAAAAACTTTGGAGCAGGCAATCGGTTGGGGGCCGCTGTCGGAAGTCAAGATAACCAACATGAGCGAGGCACATGCCTTGCCCTTCCACGAAGCGGTAATGAAAGTTGCCGCGCTTGCGGTTGCGAAAGATTCTTCGGAAGCGCAAAAACTTCAAGATGCGGGCGCGTCGATATTGGTTTCCGGTTCGGAGGAGTCTTCGCCGTCATTGGCAGAGATAATCGGCGCGGCGCATTCGGATTTGGCATCAAGTTATGTTTTGGTCGCGTCGAGTCCCGATTATCGATTGGTCTTCAAACAGGCTAAAAGACTTTTGGGCGGGCGCGTCGAGTTGGTCTTGGCCGATACCTTCGAAAACACATTGACTGCTTTGAAAAAATTTTCGCCGGGATTATCTGCTTTGGAAAATGCAAAACTCATGTCACAATTTTAAAACTTAAAATCTTTAGGAGATGATTCAATGCTGGAAGACAGAAAAGCCGAGCTTACGGCTCTGCGCGACAAGCTGAACGAAATGGGGAATTCACTTTGACATCGCACGCAAGGAAGAAAAAATCGCCGAGCTTGAATACAAAATGGGTGAGCCGACTTTCTGGGACAACCCCGAAGCCGCGCAGAAAATCACTCAAGAATTAAACGACGTTAAATCGGGCATCGAGACTTACAAAAATCTTTTGACGAAATTCGACGACACGCAGATACTTTTGGAGCTTGCGCTTGAGGAAGAAGATTTATCGCAGGAGGCAGAAATTTCGGCGGAAATTGCAAAGATTAAAGACGGCTTGGAAAATCTTCGGCTTGAAATAATGTTGAGCGAACCCTACGACGCCAACAATGCGATTTTGACTTTGCACGCGGGAGCCGGCGGCACGGAGGCTCAAGACTGGACACAGATGCTCTTGCGAATGTATGTTCGTTGGGCGGAACGTCACGGCTTCGAGGTCGAGACGGTTGACTTGTTGCCCGGCGACGAGGCAGGCATTAAGTCCGTGTCACTTTTTATCAAAGGGCACAACGCTTACGGCTACCTCAAATCTGAAAAAGGAATTCACAGGCTTGTAAGAATTTCTCCGTTCGATTCAAATGCGAGGCGTCATACCTCGTTCAGCGCGTGCGACATCATGCCCGAAATCGATGACGCCGTTGAAGTCGATATAAACATGGCGGACGTTCGTGTCGATACCTATCGGGCTTCGGGCGCGGGCGGTCAGCATATCAACAAAACTTCCTCCGCCGTCCGCATGACACATATCCCGACGGGAATTGTCGTTCAATGTCAAAATGAGCGTTCGCAAATTCAAAACCGTGAGCGTTGCTTGAAAATGCTTCGCGCAAAACTTTTTGAGCTTGAGCTTGAAAAAAAGGAACAGGAAATTGCCGGGCTTGAAGGTGACTTGAAGAAAATCGAATGGGGCAGCCAAATTCGCTCCTACGTCTTCCAACCTTACAAGCTGGTTAAGGACTTGCGCACGGGCGAAGAGACCGGCAACGTTCAAGCCGTCATGGACGGCGAAATCGACCCGTTTATCCGCGCCTTCCTCGCCGCGAAAGCCAACGTCAAAATTTGAGGTGTCACTATGAAAAAAACTTTAACCTTTATATTTGTTCTGCTGATTATTCTGGCAGTCGTTGCCGCCGCGTTTGTTCAATTCGCCGCGCCGCGTGCCTTGACGAACTATCTTAAAGAAAGAGTCACAACGTTCACCAAAGCGCAGGAAGTCACCTTGTCTTTGGACGCCATGCCGAGTGCAAAAATCGCGCTGGGTTACGTCGACAAAATTCACTGCACGGCTGCCGACGCGACAATCGGCGAACTCAACCTCAAGCAGGCGGTGCTTGACGGCACGGCGATTCACATTAATATTCCGGAATTGCTCATGCCGACCGATGGTATCAGCCGCGAGGAACATACCAATCGCTGTTTGAAATCGGCGGGCACTTTGGAATTAAGCGGAGTTATTACGGCGGACGGCTTGCGGGATTTTCTTGCGCAGAAAGCAGACCAATTAAAGAATTTGCAAGTTACAATGACGCCCGAAGGTATCAGCGCGTCGGCTAAAGTTAAAATTCTCGGACGCGAGGCGGATGTTCAAATCGGCGGGCAGATTATTGCTCGTGACGGCGACCTCTATTTCCAAATGACGCACATAAATCTTGAAAACGCAATTCTCCGCCGCGTCAATCTTGATAAATTCTTGGGCGACTTCAACTTGACCGAACAAGTTAAAATGCCGTTCGGTATGCAGTTCAGAGAAGTCGAGATGCGCGAGAGCGAGGCTTTCGTCAAGGCGACAAGGAATTAAGCCGTGAAAAAATTTTTTTACAACAGAACGCTTTTAATAATTATCGGCGTGGGACTTTTTGCCGCGCTGATTATCGCGGGACAAAGATTTTTCGTCGAGTCGGAAAACATGCAAGTTGACTTGGCTGTCGATTATCAAAACATTGTCGACCTCGCCGAACGCGAAGGCTTGGAACTTGACGACGTTTTGAAGATGACCAAAGACGCAGGCATAACTTCCCTTGCGATTTACGATTCGTCGTTGGAGAAATTGGCTCGCAGCGGAAAAGTTTTCACTTTGGCGGGCAGTGAAATTTTGGGCAATTATCAGAGCGGCACTCTTAACAACGACCTTTGGCGGCAGACGATTGAATTTGATTTAATCGCCCCGAATCGCGTTTACGTTATCGGCGGCGATTTGGAAAGTTACTACGACACCAAAGAGGCTTTGATTCAGCGGCTCGGTGAGGAGCGCGTTAAAATTTTTGCCGTCGGAGGAATTGAGGTTATCGAAGTCAAAGCGCAATTCGGTGACTTGATGAAAATGCCGCTCGGCTTGCCGCACGACGAAATGAACAAAGCTCGCGCCGCAGGATTCAATATTCTTGCCCGCCCCATGAATTTCAATAAGTGCACGGCGGCGAACGTTCAATTTTTCTTCAACAGGATTGAGCACTATCCGATTTCGGAAATTGTCTTTGACGGTCCCGAAGTTTTGGGCGCGTCGAATTTCCTCGACTTGACTGCCGCGAACTTCATTCAACGCAAACTTACTTTCGGCGTGATTGAACACTTCACTCAACTGAAATTTTATCCTCAAGCCGGCACGGATTATTTGGCGGAGAAAATCGGGAAAAATCACGTCGCCCGCCTCTATGCCATTCCCAAAGACGAACAACCCAAGCTTGCCATGAGCGCGGCTGTCAATCGCTGGTCGACGACGGACAGAGAACGCAATATCCGAATCAATCTCCTGCGCATTTATGAAAAGCCCGAACCCGAAATGACTTTGCTTGAGACAAACATGAAATATTTCCGCGAAGTCCGCGCAGTCCTCGAACGCGACGGCTTCACTTTCGGCAAGGCGGGCACCTTTGACAATTATTATCCGAATGTGATTCTTCGTGTCCTCGTGATTGTCGGTGTCGCGGCTGCCGGCGTCTTGTACTTGTCGTTAATTTCGCGTCGCCTCAATCGCAACAGAAAATTTCAGTTGCAACTTTTTGGCATCTTGGCTATAATTGCGGCGATTCCGCTTCTGCTCGGCGCGGGCGGCAAAGTCAGAATTTTGGCGGCGTTCATGAGCGCGAACTTATTCCCCGCGCTTGCGATAATTTGGCAACTCGATTTGCTCCGCGTGATTCAATACAAAATCCGAATACAGAATCGGGCACTGCGTCTCAAAGACAATATGTCGACTTTGCAGCTCATTTGGATTTCGGGCTTTGCATTGCTCGTGACGGGCGTAATGTCAATGACGGGCGCGGCTTATCTTTCGGGCGCGTTGTCGGACGTGTCGTATTTTTTGGAGTTTGAAATTTTTCGCGGCATAAAATTAACTTTTATTCTGCCGCTGATTTTGGTTGCCTTTGCTTTTCTGCAGAGATTTAATATCGTCGACGAAGTAAGACACAGCGTCCCCGCGATTCAACAAATAAAAGAACTCCTCAACAAATCTGTCAGTGTCAAGGCTTTGCTCGTGCTGATGATTTTGTCGGGAGCATTTGTAGTTTTGATTGCGAGGAGCGGTCACACGTCGGGGATGCCGGTTTCGGGCTTGGAAATAAAAATTCGCGCCATGCTTGAGCAAATTTTTTATGCCCGTCCGCGTTCGAAGGAAATTTTCTTCGGGCACCCCGCGTTCATGTTGGCACCGGTTGCCTTTCTGAAAAAATTCCCGAAGATGATATGTTTCGCGTTGGTCATGGCGGCGACAATCGGTCAAAGCTCAATGGTCGAAACTTTTGCACACATGCGCACGCCGATTTTTATGTCGTTCATGCGCGGGCTCGACGGCTTAATCCCGGGTGCAATTATCGGCGCGGTGTTGATTGTCTTCCTGCAAATTTGTTTCCGTCAATTCAAAAAGGAGTGATTTTATGATTCATGTTTGCTATTGTTTTTGCGACAAGACAGGGCGTTATGCAAAGTTCGCGGGCACGTCAATGTTTTCTCTCTTTGATAATACAAAATTGGAAGTCACGGTACACCTTCTTCATGACGACACCTTGACTCAAGAAAACCGCGATAAATTTTCTTACATTGCCGGTCGTTACAATCAGCGCGTGAAATTTTATAATCTTTCCGAGCGTTGCCCCGAAAAAATCGCCGAAATTGTAAAGTTGGTTCCCGAAGTGGAGAAAGCAGCGGTTACCATAGGCGCATTTTACAAATTGTTGATTCCGCAAGTGCTTCCCGCGAATATAAAAAAAGCCGTCTTCATAGACCCCGACACGATAGTTAATCTTGACATAAATGAACTTTGGCAAATCGAACTTGGCGATAAAATTTTGGGCGGCGTCCCCGAAGTATCCAACGGTGCCAATCCCAATAAAACTTTCCTTTTGTGCAGCGAAGGTATTGTAAAAGGCACGGACTATTTCAATTGCGGCGTTTTGCTGATGAATTTGGAATTGTTGCGCGGCGAAGAAGAAAAGATAATGCAAGGTATCAAATTCAGAGGCGAAAACCCCAAACAAAAATTTTTGGAGCAAACAGTTTTAAATTATTGCTTTGCCGGACGCACTCTTCATTTGCCGCTCGAATTTAATACTTTCGTTCGGAAAGATCGTTCTGCCGAAAAACCTGTTGCAGGAAGAAAGATTTATCATTACGCGGGGAATAAATCAAAAATGGGACTCGACATGACCGACCCTTTTAATTTGTTGTGGATGAATTATTTTATCAAGACGCCGTTTTTCGATGAGGATTCAGTGGGGCGGCTTCATATAAGCCTCCAAAAAATCCGCAATAAATCGAGAGATTCCGCTTTAAAAATCTCTATGATTTTAGAAGGCAAAGCTCGCGCATTTTTCGTTGAACCCAAAAAAGTTGATTCAATAAAAAAATTTTTCTCAATACGCAATGACGAAGAAATTATCCTCGCCGAAAACGAAGCCTCTATTCAAAAGTTAATTAAATCCATGCAATTATCCAAAGGCAAGTGCGTCTACTTTATCCTCGCCGAAAAAATTCTCAAGAAAAAATTCCCGTTCGATAAACTGCGCGCGGCAGGATTCACAGAGGACAAAGATTTTGTGAAAGCTTGGTCATTTCTTGTTGATATTCATGATATTCCCTTTAATTCATATTCTCTAATCGAGATAATGTAAACTTTTCTTTTAATAAAGGAGTAATTTTATGATTCACGTTTGTTTTTCTCTCTACGACAAGACGGGGCTTTTTTCAAAGTTCACGGGGACTGCAATTCTGTCTTTATGCGAAAACACTATTTCGGAAGTAACCATTCACATTTTTCACGACGCTACCCTTTCGGATGAAAACCGTAACAAAATCGTTTCCATTGTCGAACGTTACAATAAAATCATAAAGTTTTATGACGTCGAGAAATTATGTCCGGATAGAGTTGAAATGATAAAAAAACTCTTGGGGAACGTCGTAAAAATGAGATTTACAATCGCTGCGTTTTATCGTTTTTTTATGCCGCATATCCTTCCAAAGGAAATTGAGAAAATCATTTATCTCGATTCGGATATTATCGTCAATCTCGATATAAACGAGCTTTGGCAAATTGAACTTGGCGATAAGATTCTCGGTGTGGTTACAACTCATTCTCAAAAATTAAATCCGCCCAAAAATGATGATTTGTATGATTTTAATTCGGGCGTATTGCTTATGAATATGCAAGTTTTTCGTGACGAAGAAGAGACTTTGAATAAAGGCATTAAATTTATGTCGGAAAGCACCGAATATGCCGGAATGGATCAGCAGATTTTAAATTACTGTTTTAACAAGAATACCGTACACTTGCCGGTAAAATTCAATCGATTGGTGAAATGGGATCGTCGGCAAAAAATCATGCATATAGAAGGTAAGATTTATCACTTCAATCATCATTCTTCGACAAAGGGTCTGGGATCGGATATGAGTGATCCTTTCAATCGACTTTGGTTGAGTTACTTTATCAGAACTCCGTGGTTCAGTGCCGAATCAATCGGACGGCTCTATACACAGTTCCAACAAATTCGCAAGGAGTCAAATAATTGCACTCTGAATGTCTCTGCTGCCATGTCGAATAAAGCTCGTGCCTTTTTCTTCGAACCCAAAAAAGCAAATGAAATGAAAAAAGTATTCTCAATACGTGATAACGAAGAAATTATTCTTGCGAAAAATGAAGAGTCCATAGAAAAATTACTTAAGGCAATGAAAAAATCCGCAGGGAAAAAGGTTTTCTTCATAATAACGGGATCGTTTCTTTTGCAGGATTCTGTTACACAAAACTTTTTAGGTAAAAAATTTCCGTTAAAACGTTTGACGGATGCCGGCTTCGTAAAAGACAAAGATTTCTTCAAGGGTTGGGATTTTTTGTCTGATAAAACAGGCACGCCCTTTAACTCGTATCCGCTCATTCAAGTATTGTAAATCTTATCAATGAATCAGGAAGGAGAAAATATATGGTTCACGTTTGCTTCAATGTTTATGACGAAACGGGTACTCTTTCAAAGTTCACGGGTACGGCGATGATCTCGCTCTTTGACAACACAAATTCGAGAGTCACCGTGCACATTTTTCACGATAAAACTTTGACTGACGACAACCGCAGCAAATTTTCTTATCTCGCCGGTCGTTACGGTCAAACCGTAAAATTTTACAACGTCGAGGAACTTTTTGCTGACAAGTTCGTCAAAATCAACGGGCTTTTCTCTAATATCGATAAAGTTCCGTTCAACAAGGCAATGCTCTATAAACTTTTTATCCCGCAAGCACTTTCTGCCGACATCAGAAAAGCTATTTACCTTGAGTCGAATGTCATTGTCAATATGGACATAAGCAATCTTTGGCATATCGAACTCGGTGATAAAATGCTTGCCGCAGTTCCTGCAACTTCAATCGACCCCGCCATTCCTTCGCAAGATAAAATTGTCGCCGACGGTTTCGTCAAGCAGGAAGATTATTTCAATTCAGGCGTTCTCTCAATGAATTTGAAACTTCTGCGCGGTGCGGAAGAAAAAATATCGGAGGGAATAAAATTCGTAAGCGGGCACAATTATCTCGGCAACATATTGGATCAAACGATTTTAAATTATTCTTTCTCACTTCAAACGGTAAAATTGCCCGTGCGCTTCAACCAGTTTGTAAGGACTGCGCGTATGAAAAAAGAGTCCGTATCAGACAAAATTTATTATTACACAACGTATGCCCTCCAGCTTAATGCGAACGATTCGTTCAATAAGTTGTGGCTGGAATATTTCGCCAAAACTCCTTGGTTCGACCTCGAATCAATCATAAAACTCTACGACGCCTTCCGCCAAATCTATAACAGGCAAAAAAAATCGCTTGCAAATCTTTCGGCAATACTCAACGGAAAAACTCGCGGCTTTTGCGCAGCCCCAAACTATGTCGACGACGTAAAAAAAATTTTCCATGTTCGCGACGACGAAGAGCTGATCATTTTGGAAAATCAAGCGGCATTAAAAAATTTGTCAGACTCCATGAAAAAATCTCAAGGCAAAAAAGTTTTCTTCATTATTACGCCAAACTTCCCCTTCAACATATTGACGAAAGCCGGCTTTGTCCCGGGCAGAGATTTTGTAAACGGCTTGGAATTTTTGTCGGAAGAGCAAGGCATCACAATAAATTCATATCCGCTCCTCATAGCAATGTAAGAAAGGGAAATTTATGATTCACGTTTGCTTCGGACTTCACGATAAGACAGGACATTATTCAAAGTTCACGGGCACGGCAATGCTTTCTCTCTTTGAAAATTTAATAACCCCCCCAGTCAACCACTGTTCATATTTTGCACGACAACACGCTGACGCAAGACAACCGCGAAAAGTTTATTTACCTCGCCGGGGAATATCGTCAACTCGTGAAATTTTATAACGTCGAGGAACTTTGCGCAGACAAAATTGCCGAAATGGTAAGATTTATTCCCTCAGCTAAAAATTCAAAATTTAGCGTCGCTGCTTTATATCGCTTGGTTATTCCGCAAATTCTCCTTAACGACATAGATAAAGCTATCTACCTTGATTCGGATATTATCGTCAATCTTGACATAAGGGAGTTGTGGCGAATTGAGCTTGACGAAAAAGTTTTGGGCGTTATCCCCGAAGCTCTTAATGGAGTAGATGCTCAAAAGGGATTTAAACTTGTTGCAGACAATTTGGTAAAGCCGGACGAATATTTTAATTCAGGCGTACTGTTGATAAACTTGAAAATTCTGCGTAACGAATGGGATACGATAATAACCGCTATAAAATTTATAGGCGAACACCCTGAATATAGCACGTACTTAGACCAAGAAATTTTGAATTATTCTTTTTCGACGCGTACCTTGAAGTTACCAGTGAAGTATAATATTCTTGTTAATAATTGGCTACATGAGAAGATAATTAAAAAAGTTATTTATCACTTTGCAGGCGGTGCATTTAGAAACGGTATGAATAATCGATTCAATCGCCTGTGGATGAAATATTTCATGAAGACGCCGTGGTTCGACGAGGAAACAATCGGGCGACTTTATTCCAGTTTTCAACAAATTCACGTCAGCTTGAAACAATCAATGGTAAATCTCTCGGCGATGATGAGCGGCAAGACTCGCGCCTTTTTCACACTGCCTCGTGACATTGACGGATTGAAAAAATTTTTCTCGATTCGTGACGACGAAGAAATTATCCTCGCCGAAAATCAAACGTCGCTCCAAAAATTACTCGACGCCATGAAAAAATCTCAAGGCAAAAAAGTTTTCTTTATCATGTTGCCGAACTTCCCGTTTCAAGCACTGATTCAA
>JAFXTD010000062.1 GCA_017535925.1 Selenomonadaceae bacterium
ACCTTAGACGAGCTGTTTGGCTTGCCGCTACCGTCGCCGCTTTCAAAGACCCCGCTGTCAGTCTTTTCTACCAGAAGAAACGAAGACCATTTGACTGCCATCGGGCATGTCTGTCATAAGATGCTTGCCATTATTTTTGCCATCCTTCGTGATAACAAACCTTATGTTCCGGCTTCAGCTTCTTGACTTTTCATAGCCGGTCTAAAAAATTTTTTCTCGCTCGAAAGAAATTGTCGTCGCCAAATTTTTCGACAGCCGCGAAAAAATTCTATCCTTGACGCCGTCGGATTCTTCTTCTGTCGCCTCCTGTAAGATGACCAAAAATATATTTCCGTTCTTCGATATGCAATCGCTCCGCCGCAACGAATGAATCAAAATTTCTTTGAACTCCGCCGCAAAATTTTCGTCGGGCAACGTGAATTGCATGAGCGTCAAACCTTTTTTGTAGTTGTCCGCCATGCGCACAAGCATCCGATAAATTTTTTTGAAGTCTTCGAACTCAACGAAATACGCGCCTGCCTCAATGTTCCGTTCGGCAAGTATCAGTTGCATTTGAGATATTCCCGACGATAAAATTTTTTCCGAGCGGTTGTGTTTGCCGAAGAATGAAATTCCGTGCTTGCCGTGATGTTTGACTTCATAAAGAGCCGCGTCAGCTTTCTTGTACAACGTCTGAAAATCTTTTCCCTCATCGGGAACAAAGACTGCACCGACACTCACGCCCAACGGAATGTTCATATCCGCGCCGAATAATTTTTTCGCGTAAACGACGATTTGGCTGTTCAGAAAAGAAGTTTTGTATCGCAAAATTTTTTCGTCATAAACATTTTCCAAAAATGCCGTGAATTCGTCACCGCCCATGCGCCCGATTAAATCCTCCTTGCGAATTATGCTTCTTATCAGCTCGGAAAATTTTATCAAAATTTTGTCGCCCGCCGCGTGTCCGTAAATATCGTTGACGAGTTTAAAACTGTCCAAGTCAATCATCAGCAACGCGCCCGATGAAATTTTGAGACGTTCGCCGATTTCTCTTTGCGAAGCCGATTTATTCAGCAACTTCGTAAGCGGATCAGTCGAGGCGGCAACTTTGAGCCCGTGAATTTTGTCCAGATTATCGATTATGTTTCCGACGCGCCGAATCAAAACATCGGGACGGACGGGCTTGCGAATATAATCTGCCGCACCGACTTCGAAGCCTTTTATTTCGCTTTCGTCGTCTTCATTCGCCGACATGAAAATTATCGGCACGGGCTCCGAACTCTGCTCTTGTAAAATCCTGTGCAATTCGTAGCCGCTCATCTCCGGCATCATTAAATCCGACAAAACCAAATCGGGTTGTTCAATTTCAAAAAGTTCTATCGCCTCTGCGCCGCTCGTTGCCGTCACGATTTCATATTTTTGCGACAAGATTCGCCTGACAAGCATTAACATCATTTCTTCGTCGTCGACAACCAAAATTTTTTTCAACTGCCCGTCTCCAACCATTTTGCAATTTCCTCGCGAACTTTTTTGTAATATGCCATTAACGCCGCGTGATTCGATTGAATTTCTTCCGTCGAATTGTTTTTCGCAGCCATTTCCAAGTTTTTTGCCGCCTCACTCAAATTTTCCGCACCGATTGAAAGAGAAGTCGACTTCAAAGCGTGAACCAATATCTGATAGCCTTTCCAATCGCCCGAATCAAATTTTTCTTGAAGCTTATCAGCTTTCTTGCCGTCAGCGAAGGTCGTCAGCATTTGTTCGAAGAAACTCTTGCTGTCCATGCAATATTTCAAGCCGACTTCCAAATTTATATCGGGACAAGCCGCCGAAAATTTTTTACACTCCGCGTCGCTGAAAGTGTCAGTGTCAACAGCTTCCTCGACTTGAGCAATTTCCTCGACCTCTTGAATTTTTTCGGGTTCGGGAATTTTTTTTGTCTCCTCCTCGAATTTTATAAGCTCGGCGGGCAAATGCCTTTCCAACATTTCTTCCAGCTCGGAAACTTCAATCGGCTTGCTCAAATAATCGTCGAAGCCCTCGCGCAAATAAAATTCTCTCATGCCGGCTATTGCGCTTGCCGTCAACATTATCACCTTCGTTTTGTCGCTCAAAAGTTTTTCACGGCGCATTTTTTTCAGTGTCTCGATACCGTTCATAACCGGCATCATGTTATCCAAAAATATTATGTGGTAAAAATTTTTCTTGAGAAGTTCGATTCCTTGTTGCCCGCTTTCGGCGAGGTCGGGCACGATTTTATTGCGCTTGAGCAAACCTGTTACAACTTTTAAATTCATGTCGTTATCGTCGATTGCCAAAACTCTTGCGCCTTCCGCCGTCAAATATTTTTTCACGCCGGTTTTTTCAAGCCGATTCATCTTTTGTTCGTCGTAGTCACCTATAGGGGTCTTATCAATGATTCTTTGTGTCAGCTTAAATGAAAACGTCGAGCCTTTGCCGTATTCGCTTTCCACTTCCAATTTGCTGCCCATCATGTCCAATAATTTTTGCACAATCGATATTCCGAGCCCCGTGCCTTCAATGTTGCGATTTTTTTCCTCTTCCAATCGCCGGAACGACATGAATAAATTTTCAATGTCCTCTGCGCGAATTCCTATGCCGGTATCGGAAACTTTCACTTGTAAATTCAGCGTGTCAGTGTCGAGTTCCGCTCCGCTTATCGACAATGTCACCGAGCCTTCATGAGTGTATTTGACCGCGTTGGTTAAAATGTTCGTGATTACTTGCCGCAACCGCACATCGTCTCCGTACAAACTCTTCGGCAAAGTCGAATCTATTTCCGTTTTGAATTCCAAGCCTTTTTTCTTTGCACGCTCCGCCGTCATGTTTACCAAGTCGTCTATCAAATGAATTGTTTCGTAGCGGACGGACATTATTTCCATTTTGCCGTCTTCGATTTTGCTGAAGTCGAGAATTGAATTTATCAGCGAAAGAAGAGTTTTGCCCGCGCTCTGAATATTTGCCGCATAATCCAAAACTTCATCGCTCTTGCTTTCGCGCAGAATCATTTCGTTCATGCCGAGCACCGCATTTATCGGCGTGCGGATTTCGTGAGACATTTGCGCCAAAAATTGTGATTTCGCTTTGCTCGCAGCCAATGCCGTTTCCGAAGCAACTTTTAATTGACTGTTCACAGAATCTTGCCAACGCAACAATCGCTTTATCAAAACATGAACGATAACGATACTGATTCCGAGCAATACAACGAACATTACGCCCAAAAAAATAATGTTGCCGTAAATATTCCACCAACCGTTTGCCACAACGACCGTAAAATTAGACGTAATATTTTTTTTCGTCGTGCACGCCACAAGTTTTCCCGTGTAGTCGCGCAGAGTTTTAACCGTTTCATTTTCATAAACACCGGAGTATTCCGTGCCGAAAATATCCGTCATGCGGTTTCGTGACAACTGATAAACGGCATTAGGATGATTGATAATTATTCCGTTCTTGTCTACGAGAAAAGCGTAGCTGTCTTTGCTGTAGCTCTTGCCCAAAACTTGAATCAAGCGGTCGATATAAAAATCTATTGCGAAGATACCTATAAATTCATTTTTCTCACTGAAAACCAATTGTGACATGGTGATACAATAAAGCCCGGTCTGCGCGTCGTAGTAAGGCGACGAAATGCTGAATCCCGACACCGAACTTTGCGTTTCAATGTACCATGGTCGCTTATCTACATGCCAATTCGGATCGGTCGACTCCCAACCGTTATTCATAATGACGTTGTGTTCCTTGTAAGGGTTGGCAAGATAGCAAACGGAAATTTCGGGATAGTGTTTGGCGAGGTCGTCGAGAAATTTTACGGCTTTCGGATAATCGTTCATCAATTCGGGATGCTCTTTCAAAAGATTGGCGAACATGCTCAAAATTGCTCGTTGATGTTCTATCCAGTTGGAAAGTTGGTGTTCGTAAGTGTCTGCTTCGCGATTCATTTTCGTATCGCCCAAGTTCGTTGTCGTGTTGAAACATATTGAAAACGCCAAAGACATTGCCACGATTAAAACGGCAATGACACCGATTCGGGCGTAACGACTGACCTTTGAAAGTTCTTCGTCTTGGAAATTTTTATCGTCGGGTAAAATTTTTTTGTCACTTGAAACTATCGTGGAAAACGAAAAAAGATTTTCCAACATGTCTGAAAGTTTCAAAGCCGATTCGCGAACTTGCGCCGCACATTCTGCAGGAGGAGCTCCGCTTTCAACAGTTTTTGTGCTCGATAAATCCAAAATATTTCTCAACGGGTCTCTCAATTCGCGTGAAAGTCGCGATAAAAATTCTTCTTTGACACGCAATGCCTTTTCCGCAAGTAAACCGTTTTTCATTGCGTTCAGATAGAAAAAAATTATCGCAAACATCATCAGCAAACTTAACAGCGTCGTAAATATCATTTGCAGGTAACTGGTTTTATAGAACGCCCAATTATCGACGCTCAATATCATGTACCAGCCGTTGTTTGTCGTGGAACTGAAAATCGTATGCTCGTCGCCGTCGATTTGCGCTATAAAACTTTCGTTGTTGTTCGATTGAATTATACGATTTAAAACCACTTCATAATCGGGCAACTTCTCTGAAAGTTTTTCGCCGACCAATTTCATATCCGTGTAGCCGATTATCATTCCGCTTTTCGTCACGATTAAAGCTTTGCGGTCGCTCGTCGAACCCATTTTCCGAATCAAATATTGAATCTCCGAAAGATTGAAATCTGTCGCAACCACCGTTTTGTTGTCCGTCAACATTTTCGATATTGTGTAGCACATCATGCCGGTCATTGCGTCGATATACGGCTCTGTTATGTAAACTTTGTCGGGATTTTCTGCCGCGCCTCTGTACCAAAGCCGCTCCGTCACGTGATATTCCGGCGGCATGTCAAAATCGGGAATTATCGACCAATCGTTGTTCGCCACGTAGACATTGAAACATACTCCGTCCGTTAAATTTTTCTGCTCGCGTTTTCGATTTCGAAAAAAAGTTTCAAGGTCTTTGTGCGGCATATTGGCTTTCAACAGTTGCTCCGTTTCCATTGCCAATTTCATTGTCGTGTTTTCAGCCGTCTGCAGTGTATCTTGAAAATCCGAACGAATTATTTCCAACTGCGCTTGCCCTATCTCTTCGGCTTGGTTCGAGGTCATTTGAAAGATAAGCCGCACGTTCATGAATATCACAAGCAAAAAAATTATCGTGATTGCCGTGATTATCATGAAGTCGGAGCGTTTGCCGTCCTTTAATATCTGCCAATCTTTCAAGTTCATTCGAATTCACTTCCGATTCGTTTTTCCATATTATAACTTGCCGAGTCTTATTTAGACTATACACTTTTTTCAAAAGCCGATCACTTTTTGCCGAAAGGTTACATTCTTCGGAATTTTATGCTTTAATTGAATCACTCTGATATTGTTCTTAGTTGCCAACAAAAAAGTCGGACTCTGTTGTCCGACTTTAATTTAAACAGGTGATTTCCATGAATATAGCCATCGTCGACGACCAATCGGGCGATTTACTTTCCGCCGAATCTTTTTTGAAAGATTATCTCATAAGAAATTTCCCTGAAGTTGCTCAATCCGTTAAGATTAATATTTTCAACAATCCTGAAGAATTTTTGAGCAACTTTGAGTCTGACCACTTCGATTTACTTATTCTCGATATTTTTATGAGACCTCTCAACGGAATTCAAGTTGCGCAAGTCGTTCGTGAAAGAGATTCAGACGTTTCGATAATTTTTTTGACCAACAGCGAAGATTTTATCCTCGAAGGTTACAAAGTCTTTGCCGTCGGATATTTTCTCAAGCCGCTCACCGAAAACGTCGAACAATTCACCAAAACTTTTTACTACATCTTCCCGCGCCTCGTTGAGAATCGAAGAAAGCTGTCTGTTCGCGTCGATGGCAACGATATTCTCGTTCCCTACAAAAGCATTCGCTACATTGACATTGACGAACGGCATCATCTGCGTATTCATCTGCCGAACAAAGAATTTCCCGTGAATATGACTTACGCCGAGTGCGTCGACGTTTTGAAGAAAGATTCTCGTTTCGTCGAATGCTATCATCGAATAATTGTCAACATGGATTTTATCAAATCAATGGACAGCGAGGATTTTATTTTAACCGACGGAACAAAAATTCCAATCAGCAAGCGCAAAAGTAAGGAATCAAAGTTAAAATACATGTCTCATTTGATAAATCTCAACTCTGCCAATACATGGTGACTTTAAAAATCCCATCCTCCTGTGAAAAATCTGTATATGCGTTGTATTTTTCGGAAAAAATTTTAATCGACGCCATACCGAGCCCGTGACCTTCGGTTGAAGTTTGCGGATAATTTTTTTCGTCAAAGCTTATCTGTTCGTCATAAATATTTGAAATTTCGAGAACACATTGACCGTTTACGCTTTGAATAACGATTGAAATCTTTTTTCTGCTGGTCGGTTGCCGACTGCTTGCATTTATCGCGTTTTCGAGCAGATTCGAAATTAAAATGGCGAAATCTCTTTCATCAATCGAAATTCTGTTCGGCAAATTAATTTTGTGCTTGATTTTAATGCCGAGTTTTTCGGCGCGACCGATATAAACACTCAACGCGGCGTTTATCAACGGTTGCGAGCAAAAATTTTTGACTGCGGTCTTGCCGAGAAATTTTTCTTCGTTGCTGATATAATTTTTTGCGTCATCGATTTTGCCTTCCTGCAACATCATGTAAATCAATCGGAAGTTATGCCTCAAATCATGCCGCATGACCAAAACTTGTTCGCGACTCTCCTGCATAAGCCGATTATATTCGCTTAAAGCGGTTAATTGCTCCTTCATCAGCCGAACATTTTGTCGAGTACGCTTTTCTTCCCGTAATTGTTCGGTCGTCAGCAAAATATGACGATAGAATAAGAAAAAAACAATCGGCAAATAAAATCTGGACAACCTTTCTTGCCAAGAGTGAATCACAGGCTCCTGCGACCAGAGCAACAACACGGGAATAATCATTGCAAAAGGAAAAAAGGCTGCAAAGTTTCCGTAGTCCTCGAAAAATTTGTTTGGCGGCAACAAATTTCGGAAAAAACGTTTTGCAAAGGGCAAGCTGAAGATAAAAAACAACAGATACAATACTGCATGAGCAAAAATAATTTCGCGTTCGCTCTCAAAAAATGATACGACAATTATCGCGGAAAAATTATGCAATATGGTGCTCCAAATGTCTGCCATACCAAAAACAAAAACGTGCCGAACGAAATTTCTGCGAACCGCCGCCACAAAAACTATCATATAAGGAATCCAACCCAATATCAAAATGAATTTATAAACCGGCGCATGAATTCCGTAATTCGAGAAGATAAAATAATTCCCGACGCTGCTTAAAATTCCCCAAACGAAAAATCCGCCCGACAAATTTTTTCGTTCGGCATCAGTCATACCGTTACTGAAAGCGAAATACATCAAGCAGAAATAAGAAAGCAAAATCACTGAAGATAAGACAGCCAAACACGTAAACATTTCACTACTCCGAAAAATTTTTTTCGCGCCAATCATATCATAAAGAAATTCTTTCCTCTATATCAAAGAAGATTTTGCCGTGATACTTTTCGCATTGGTGACACATGAAAATTTATAAAAAATTTAAATACAGTTAAAGGCGGCGTAAAAATATCATGCGATTAAAATCACGAACGGTTATTTGAATTTGTTTCATAAAATTGGGAGGAATAAAAATGGCAATCAGTTTGAAAAAGGGGCAGAAAGTGGACCTCACGAAGACGAATCCCGGCTTGAGCAAAATTTTAATCGGACTCGGCTGGGATACCAACAGGTACGACGGCGGCTCCGATTTCGACTTGGACAGCTCGGTTTTCTTGCTTGGTGCCGATTCAAAAGTCACCGGCAACGGCGATTTTATCTTCTTCAACAACCTCAAACACTCTTCCGGCAGCGTCGAACATCTCGGCGACAATTTGACGGGCGCGGGCGAAGGCGACGACGAAGAAATTAAAATCGACTTGAGCAAAGTCCCTGCCGACATTGAGAAAATAGCTTTCACCGTCACGATTTACGAGGCGGAAGAGCGCAAACAAAATTTCGGTCAGGTTGAGAACGCTTTTATCCGTGTTTTCGACGAGCAGAATAATAAAGAACTCATCCGCTACGATTTGGACGAAGATTTTTCGATTGAGACTGCCGTAATTGTCGGCGAGTTGTATCGCAACAAAGGCGAATGGAAATTCAACGCAATCGGCTCCGGCTTTGAAGGCGGCTTGGCGGCTCTGGGCAATCACTTCGGCATTTCGATATAGCCACGGCAACTTTCCTTAAGTAAGCGTTGGCGAGGCAGGAAGTTTCTGTTTCGCCAACAGCTTTAAAAACGAGGCTTGCTCAATGAAAATTCAAAAGTCAGAAAAGACACCTGTTACCGTGAATGCAAAAGCCATGTTGAAATACTTTAATTAAATAAAAAAAACCGGTAACAGGTTGTCTTGAAGATAAATCGAGCCGTTTCCTCTTATCAAGAAATGTTGCGTATAAATCGGCGATATGATTTTCACCGTAATAATTTTGGCGTTGGTCTTCGATTTTATCAACGGCTTTCACGACACGGCAAATGCAATCGCAACTTCGGTCAGCACCCGTGCATTGCAACCGAATCATGCGATAATAATGGCGGCAGTTCTGAATTTTGTCGGTGCAATGGTTTCGACGGGCGTGGCTCAACAGATACTCAAAGCGTGGTTTATGACGATTCCGATAACAGCGGCAACGGGCGCGGGAGCATTTGCGATTTTGAATTTGTTTTTACGATGACACACATAATTACCTCCTATCAATAAAAAAGCGGCAGGCTTGGTTGCCCGCCGTAATTTTTTTGTGTTGCAGGAGTAGGGAAAATTTATTTTTTAACGAGTTTGCTGCCCTTGATTCGATAAATATCACCGTTGACGTTGAAAGTGGAAGTGTCGAAATTTTTTAAGGTAATGGCATTGGAAGTCGAGCCGACCTTGAAAGAAATTTCGTCTTTCGAACGATTATACGACGCCGAAAAAGCTCCCGTGATTTTCAACATGTCGTCATCCTCGAAGCCGAAGATAATATCTTTGCCGTCGCCCTTTGCATAAACAAAAACATTGTCGTCGTCGCCGCCCCAGAGCGAATCATTGCCCTTGCCGCCAATCAAGGTGTCGTTACCGTCGCCGCCGTAAAGTTTATCGTTGCCTGCGCCTCCGACAAGAGAATCTTTGCCTTTGCCGCCGTAAATCGTATCAGCTTTCGAGCCGCCGCTGATTGTATTGGCCGAAGAATTGCCGGTGATTTTAATTGCCTTTGTTCGCGAGGAGGCATCGGCAATTTTTATTCCCGATTCGAGAGTCACGGAGGCTTTTGAAGAATTTGTCAGCGTCAAATTTTTTGACTTGCTGTCGCTTGAAGTTTCGGTCACTTTTCCGCCGACGATTGACGAAAAACTTTTGCCGGAAGAATCAATCAGGCTCAACGATTTTCCTTTTGCATTTTTGACGGTAAGAGAACCCGTTCCGACAGTGAGAACGACCTCCGAGCCTTTCAACGTCGCTTTGGAAATTTTTCCGCCCGAAATTTTGATTTTGTCGCCCGCCGCGTAGTCGCTGATAACATCGTTGCCGCCGTTTTTCGAGTAAATGAAAACGTCGTTGCCTTTACCGCCCATCAAAGTATCGTCGCCTCTGCCGCCGTCAATCCAATCTCTTCCGGAGCCGCCGATTATTTTGTTTGCAAGTCGGTTGCCTTCAATTTCGAGGTTGTGAGTGACTGCCGAAGCATCAATCGTCACCAAAGCGCGTCCGAAATCTTCCGCTTCAAATTCATCGTCTCTGTAACCGCTCAAAATTTTGGCTTTTTTGCCGGCGTCGCTGATTTTAACATATTTGCGGTTGTAGCGATCGTCGTCGTCAAAATCATCGTCGTAATCGTCACGGTCGTCATCGTCGTCAAAATCGTCATCATCACGGTCATAGCGGTCATCGTCATCATAATCTTTCATAACAATCATCCTCCCAATCGAAAAAATTTTTTACCGCATAAAATATTCGCACAAGATTTTCAAGCTGACTTTAACAGAATCTAAACGTTTTATAAATTTTTACGGCTTGAATTTGTATCCGACACCCCAAATCGTAATCAAATGCTTCGGTTTGGCGGGGTCAAGTTCGACAGCCTCCCGCAAGCGATTAATATGCACGGGAACCGTCGCGGTATTGCCGAAAGAATTCATTCCCCAAATCCTGTCGTACAAAGTCTCGCGGCTGAAGACAATATTTGCGTTCGTCATGAGGAATTCAAGCAACCGGAATTCTTTGTTCGGCAAAAAAATTTCTTTATCGTTTACGAAAACTCTGCGCGTGTCCGACTCCAGAATTATGTTGCCGAGCATGATTTTATTGGCGGAAGTTTTGTCTGTGCCTTTCAAGCGGTCGTATTGAGCAAGTTGAGATTTTACCCTCGCAACAAGAACGCTCGGCGAAAAAGGTTTCTCAATGTAATCGTCCGCGCCGAAGCCCAAACCTTTTATCTTGTCAATGTCCGATTTCCTTGCCGTCAACATCATTATCGGTATATCGATTTTGTCGCGAATACTTTTGCAAACTTCAAAGCCGCTCATGCCGGGCAACATTACATCAAGAATTATCAAATCGAAGTTGCCGCTCAAAGCTTGTGTCATTCCGTCGGAACCGGTCTCAGATATTGTCACTTCATAGCCGCTGACTTCCAGATAATCCTTTTCTATCGCGGCAATGTCCGAATCATCTTCGACTATCAAAATTTTTTTGCTCATTTCTCAAGCTCCTTTAAAATTGGCAATTCAATCACGACTTTCAGCCCGTGAGGTTTTATGTTTTCAATCTTCAAAGTGCCGTTCATCATTTCGACTGCCTTCAATGCTATCGACAAGCCCAAGCCCGTACCGTTTTCGGTGTGCGAGCGGGCTTTATCCGTCCTGTAAAAAGGTTCGGTCAAGCGTTTCAATGAATCCTTAGGCACGCCGATTCCGTTATCGCTGACACTCAATATAGCAAAATTTTTTTCGACCTTCAAACGGATTTTGCATTCGAATTTTTCTTCCGAACGATATTTTATGCTGTTGCCTGTGACGTTCGACAAAATTCTTTCAAGCAACAAAAAGCTGCCGTTTATTTCGGCGTTCGATTCGACTTCCAATTTCACATCGGCTTGAGCTTTTTGCCACACGTAAAAATTTTCGGACACGAAAAACTCCAGCAGACTTTTCAAATTGATTATTTCAAAGGGAATGGCTTTTTCGCCGAGTGACATTTTGGAAAACAAAAACAGTTGCTCTATCAAGTTGTTTAATTCGTCAGCCTTCTTTTTTATGACTTGCAGATAGCGCAATTTTTTTTCGGGAGTGTCCGCCACGTTGTCAATCAAGCCTTCGACGTAAGCTTTAATCGTCGTCAAAGGTGTTCGCAAGTCATGAGAGATGCTCGCCACCAATTCTTTGCGGCTTTCTTCTTGCAATTTGCTTTCGTTCAGTGATTCGGATAATTTTTTTGCCATGAGGTTGAAAGTTTCCATGACGGGTTTTATTTCGTCGTCGGAGTCGTGACGTAATTCCACTTCCAAATTTCCCTCCCGAATTTTTTCCGCGCCTGCCTGCAATTTCTTCAAAGGCAACAATATATTTTTCAAAATGAATCGCGATAACAAACGGCTCGTCGCCAAAACAAAAATAATCAGCGAAATGATTACGAAATAAATTGTGTTTTGTACTGCCGCCTCCAACATTTTGTCTTCATCGTGAATCGAACGTTCGCTGACAAAATAAAGCGAATAACTTTTGCCGTCGACGGTTTGCCTTTCAAAATACACGAATTCATTTTCCAAAGTGTTCGTGTAAGCAAATTCCTTGTCGCCGAAATTCAAGGCGGTGTCTTCGAGGAAATTTTTTCCTATGTCTTGCAAAGTTTCATTGCCGTAATTGTAAATTGTTTCGCCGTCTTCAATGACGCGGATATAATTTTGTTCGGGAGCCAACAAACCAATCAGCCAATAGCCTGCGGAAGATTTTTTGCCGACGTTATTGAAAACGACGTGATGAACCGCCTCGCAAGAATTTTGAAATTCCCACGCGCTCTCAACATAAATGTGATTGCCGTTTCTCGCAAAGATTATCAAGCCTAAGCCGGAAATAATGACTACCAACACCGTCATCATTATCGGCACTATAAAAACAATCACATGCGAAAGTATCAGTCTGCGTTTTATCGTCATAGCGTACCTGCCTTGCAACTCACGTTTATCAAGCATCTGTAAAAAAAAATTATAGCAACAGATCTTAATGCCGCGCAAGGGTTACATTATCAACTTCGTTTTGCTTTTCCAACATGTATTATATCAGCTAAAAAATGACTTGAATTTACTCTTAACATGATATAAACTTATCACATGAGGAGGGTTTGTTCATGAAAGAAAATACTTTTATCACAATCACAAGACAATACGGCAGCGGCGGACTTGCTGTCGCCGAGGCAGTCGCCAAAAGCTTGGGTGTCAAATGCTACGACCGAAATATCGTCACCAAAGCGGCGGAAAACATTCAAAACTTTGATGATATTCGTTCCGTCGTTGCCGATGCTTACGACACGCCCAACGATTTTATCGCGACGCTCTCTTTCCTCGCCGGGCAAAGCGTGCCGCGTCAAAATCAAATGTACAACGAACAGGAAAGAATTATTTTGGACATTGCTCAAGAAGGCTCGGCGGTCTTCGTCGGACGCTGTGCCGATTACATTTTGCGCAACGAGCCCACTTGTTACTCATTTTTCATTTATGCCGACGACGATTATCGCCGCGAGCGCGTGAAAGAAATTTACAAGGATTCTTCGTTGCAAGACGTGCGCGACGTTGATAAGCAACGCAAGAGCTATTACGCCTACTACACCGGACGCACTTGGGGTGACCCGCAAAATTATGACTTGATGATTAACACGACAAAAATTTCTACAGAGACGGCAGCTCAAATTATCTTGAACTACATCGAACTAAGGCAAAGGGGTTAATGAAATGATTAAAGTTGGAATTATCGGTGCGGGCAGAATCGGACACGTTCACGGGGAAAGCATTTCAAAATTCGTTAAAAACGCGACAGTCAAGACGATTGCCGACCCGTTCATGAACGAAAAAATCGAAACTTGGGCGAAGTCAATCGGCGTCGAAAAAGTCACGAAAGATTATAATGAAATTCTCAACGATCCCGAAATTGAAGCGGTGCTGATTTGCGCTTCGACCGATCAACATTCTCCGCTGTCGATTGAGGCTCTGCGCGCCGGCAAACACGTTTTCTGCGAAAAGCCCATTGATCACGACGTTGAGAAAATCAAGGAAGTCCTCGCCGTCGTCGAGGAGACCGGCAAAAAATATCAAGTCGGTTTCAATCGCCGCTTTGACCACAATTTCCGCGCCGTTCGCAAAGCTGTCGAGGCGGGCAAAGTCGGCAAGCAACAAATTATCAAAATCACTTCACGCGACCCCGAACCGCCGCCGATTTCTTACGTCAAAGTTTCGGGCGGAATTTTCCTCGACATGACGATTCACGATTTCGACATGGTGCGCTATCTTTCGGGTGCGGAAGTCGTCGAAGTTTACGCCGAAGGTTCA
The DNA here is from genome assembly GCA_017535925.1 of Selenomonadaceae bacterium. Classification (GTDB taxonomy): domain Bacteria; phylum Bacillota; class Negativicutes; order Selenomonadales; family Selenomonadaceae; genus Quinella. Next base: position 13,629 of record JAFXTD010000062.1, read on the forward strand.
ATCACGGTTGACAAAGCTATCGGCGAGGCGGGCGACGTTGACACTGCCGTTATCACGCTCAAGCTCACGAACGGAGCCACTGCCGTTATCGACAACTGCCGCGCCTGCTGTTACGGCTACGACCAACGCGCAGAGGTTTTCGGCGACAAAGGTTGCGTTGCCATTTCCAACGATTCAAATTCAAACGCGGTCTTCAGCAATGCCGAAGGTGTCACTGCCGAGAAGCCGCTGTTCTTTTTCCTCGAACGCTACATGCAAGCTTATGCAACCGAAGTCGATGAATTCATCGAGGCGATTGTCAACGACACCGAGACTCCCGTTACTGCCCGCGATGGTTTGGAACCTGTGCTTATCGGACTTGCCGCGACAAAATCCGTTGCCGAACATCGTCCCGTTAAAGTCGACGAGATTCGCAAGCAATACGGTTTGTAATTTTTTCCACATAATTTAACGATTGCCGCAACGCCTTCTGTGTGTTGCGGTTTACTTTTTCGACGAGGTGAGACAATGGGACTGACAATGATTATTTTAAGTTTGGTGTTGCTGATTTTCTTTGCCTATCGCGGCTATTCGATTATTTTTATCGCGCCGATATTCGCGGTTGTTGCAAGTATCGGAAGCGGTCATGACCCCATGCCGGTCTTCAGCGAAATTTACATGACGAAAGCTGCCGAATACGTCAAGACTTATTACCCCGTGTTTTTGCTCGGCGCGGTCTTCGCCAAAATCATGGAGGAAGGAGGACTTGCCGCCTCCGTCGCCAATAAAATTGTTCAGACGCTCGGAAAGGAAAAAGCTGTCCTCGCAATTTTAATCGGTTGCGGCGTTTTGACTTACGGCGGCTTGAGCGTGTTCGTCGTGGCGTTCGTCATGTATCCTTTCGCTGCGATTCTTTTCCGCGAAGCCGATTATGCTAAAAAACTTTTGCCGGGCTTGCTCTGGATGGGAATTTTTACTTACAGCATGGTCGCAATTCCCGGCACACCGCAAATTCAAAATATAATTCCTACGGCATATTTCGGGACGACGACTTGGGCGGGCATCGGTCTCGGATTAATCGGCGCGGCTTTGTATTTCGTAATGTCTTGGGCTTGGGTGAGTTATCGTGCAAAAAAACTTCAGGCGGCGGGCGAAGGTTACGGCACCAACTTGAAAAACGAACCCGAAATTTCAAATGAAGAGTTGCCCGATTGGAAACTTTCCTCCGTCCCGCTCGTTTTGGTTATCGTGTTGAATTTGGTCATCAGCAATCCTTTCGATTGGAGCTGGGCTTATCACTGGGATAAAAGCAGTCTCGACAGTTTTGCTCCGTTGAACTTGAGTTTGTTGGCGGGCAGTGTCGGCAAAGTTCAAGCAATCTGGTCGATTAACGCGGCGTTGATTATCAGCTGTATCGTCGCGGCGATTATCGGGCGCAAACCTTTGGCGGCAAAAGGCGGCATTGTCCACCCGATTAACAGCGGCGCGACCGGCTCAATGGCTGCGATTCTCAACGTTGCTTCGTGTTATGCGTTCGGCTGCGTAGTTGCGGCTGTCCCCGCCTTCGAATCAATCAAAGCTGCTTTGCTCAATGTTTCAATCGGCGACGGATCTTTGGGATCGGCAGTTATCACGACGCTGATTATGTGCGGGATAACCGGCTCGGCTTCCGGCGGCGAAACAATTGCACTCGGCATGCTCGGTGACCAATGGCTTGCAATGGCGAATCAAATCGGCATGAATCCCGAAGTTCTTCACAGAATCGTTGCCCTCGCTTCGGAATGTATCGACACGCCTCCTCATTCGGGCGCGCTGATAACTTTGATGGCGGTCTGCGGGTTAAGTCACAAAGAATCTTATTACGACGTTTTTGTTTTGACGTTGTTGAAAACTTCCGTTGCGTTCATCTGCTTGGCGATTTATGCCGTGACAGGTTTGGTGTAAGCTCAAAAAAAAGCGGCACGCTCTCGACCGAAGTCGGGAGGTGCCGTTTTTTATTGCCGAAAAAATTTTAGAGGTGAGCTTTTTCGCGAATGTACTTGCGCGCCTTCAATGCATACTCAAACGGATTTGCTTTGGCGGGGTCTTGTTCCGCCTCGACGATATACCAGCCGTCGTAGTCGCTTGCGTTGACAATGTCGAAAATCGGAGTGAAGTCAACATCGCCGTCGCCGGGCACCGTGAACATACCGGCTCTGACGCCGTCAAGGAAGCACATGTTCTCGGCTTTGACTTTGTCGCGAATCGGCATGCGAACATCTTTCAAATGAATGTGACGAATGCGCGGCAAATATTTTTTGAGAATCGCAAGATAATCTTCGCCGGAGCAAACGAGGTGACCGGTGTCGTAGAGGAGCCAAACCAATTCGGGGTCGGTCTCTGCCATAAGTCTATCGATTTCTTCAGCGGTCTGGACGCCCGTGCCCATGTGATGATGATAAGTCATCGTCAAGCCGATTTTCTTTGCGACCGCGCCCAATTTGTTGAGACCTTCCGTCAAAAGTTTCCATTGCTCTTCGGTGTTGTAGGGCTTGTCACGGAAAACAGCCTTATCGAATTTTCCTTGAATGCTGTTGCCCTGTTCGGCGACGTTGCAGAATTTCGCGCCCATGGCATGAAGAAATTCGCAGTGAGCGATAAAATCTTTTTCGACTTGTTCATAAGGTTGCGTCAAAAGGAAGGAGCTGAACCATGCGCTTGCAATGCTCATGCCGCGAAGGTCGAGAGCCTTTTTGAGGACGGCGGTGTCTTTCGGATATTTGCCTCCGACTTCCGAGCCGGTGAAACCCGCCAATGCCATTTCGCTGACGCATTGTTCAAAAGTATTTTCCTTGCCGAGGTCGGGCATGTCGTCATTCGTCCAAGCAATCGGCGCGATACCCAATTTGATTTTAGCCATGTTAAATCCTCCTTGTTTAGCGGTTAATGGTCAGTTTCTAACCACTAATCACTAATCACTAACCACTAAATTAAGCGGTTGCTTTGTCGTAATTGCGGAAGTCGCGTTCGATTTGCTCAAGCGAACGACCTTTCGTTTCGGGCACGAACTTGATAACGAACAGCAAGCCCAAAAGACCGATGCCCGCGAAGATAAAGAACGTTGCACTAAGTCCGAAGCTGAAGAGAAGTTGCGGGAAGAAGAATCCGATAAAGAAGTTGGTGACCCACAAGCACAAGACTGCACAACCCATGCCCATGCCGCGAAGTCTCACGGGGAAAAGCTCGGAAAGCAAAAGCCAAGTGACGGGTGACAAAAATCCTTGCTGGAAGAAAAGAAAGGTGACCGTCAAGCACAGCACGACATAAGGCAGCGTTGTCGTACCCTCAAGGGCATTGGAAACGATACCGATTGCACAGAGGCAAGCCATAGTTCCGATTTGCCCCGTCATAATCAGCGGGCGACGACCGTGACGACCCATCATCCAAATACCGAAGAAAGTTGCGCTGACCGAGATAACGCCGTTTGCAATGTTACCGATAAGTGCTGCTTGAGTCGAGAAGCCTGCCTCCGTCAAAATCTGCGTGCCGTAATACATAATCGAGTTGACGCCGGAAATTTGTTGGCAGATGGCAACGCCCATTGCAATGAAGACGATACGACGAACCCACGGAACCGCGAGGTCGGAATAAGTTGCTTGTTGAACGCTGCTTTCAAGAGCGATTGTCTCTTTGATTTCGTCGAGCTCTTGTTGAGCGCGTTTTTCTTCACGAATCTTTTTGAGGACTTCGAGAGCCTCGCCGATACGTCCCTGAACAATCAACCAACGCGGCGATTCGGGAACGCTCAACATACCAATCCACAAGACGACAGCCGGTGTCGAGGCGATTGCCAACATGTAACGCCAAATGCCGCCCGTCGAACCGAACGTGACACCCATTGCCGCATTGACGACAAACGCGAGGAGCTGACCGGTAACGATCATCAATTCGTTTTGAGTGACCATGCGCCCGCGTCGTTCGGCGGGAGCCATTTCAGCCAAGAACGCGGGAACCGTAACCGACGCGCCACCAACTGCAAGACCTAACACGAAACGGCAGAAAATCAAAACTTCGGCGTTGGGAGAAAGTGCGCAACCGTTCGCCGCGAAGAAAAAGATAAATGCCAAGTAGAGAATCATTTTGCGACGACCTGCCGTATCTGCAATACGTCCGCCGCAGAATGAACCGATTGCCGCGCCTGCCAACAGACCGCTGGCGACCAAACCTTCCATTGCCGGCGATAAGTTCAGCTGGTCGGGCATTGCCATGAATGCAAGTGCACCATTGATAACGCCCGTGTCGTAGCCGAACAGCAAACCGCCGAATGTCGAGATAATCATTACTCGGCGCAGGTAGGTTTCATGAGTTATACCCTGCTGAGCCATTTGTTGTACCCCCTCACACTTGATGAGTTTTTATCTGTACCCCAATCCAACAAATGGCTTAACTTAAATCAATATTTTCTTGCAGCGGCGAGGTTGGGAGCCATGATTTCTTTGTAGACTTTTTGAATTTTTTCTGACTTGGAAACTTGCGCGACACCCACACGCCACCAATCGCCGTAGCCGTGAACCATTGTTTTCGGCAAAACTTTAACATCAATCAGCGTCGAAACTTTTTGTTTCTTGGAGTCTTCGATAGCCGCCTTGAGTTCGTCGACCGTGTGAACCGTGTAAGCAACGCAACCGTAAGAGCGGGCGTTCATTGCAAAATCGACGGGAACGAATCCGCCGTTGAGACCTGTCTTCGTGCGGAAGCGGAACTCTGTGCCGTAGCTGCCTTGCCCGTGACCGATTTCAAGATTGTTAATGCAACCGTTGGTCATGTTGTCGAAGAGGATAACATTAATCTTGACGCCTTCGGCAATCGATTGCGGCAATTCGGAATGAAGCATCATATAAGCTCCGTCGCCGACCATCGCATAAACTTCGCGATCGGGTTCGGCAAGCTTGACACCCAAAGCCGCATTGACTTCGTAGCCCATGCAGCTGAATCCGTATTCGACGTGATAGCCGCCGACAGATTTTGCACGCCACACGCGCTGAACGTCACCGGGTATCGAACCTGAAGCGGCAACCATAATCGCGTTTTCGTCAATGCATTCGTTCACGACACCGAGCGCACGACATTGCGGCAAGCTGGAGCCGGTGAGCTTGATAAATTCTTCGCTGACTTTCGCAAAGTCCAGACCGTCAACGACTTCGGGAACAAAATCTTTTCCGGTGTATTCGACGTGATAAACGCGGTCGACTTCCTCGTCGTATTTTTCTTTGGAAGCTTTGACTTCGGCTTTGTACTCGTCGGAAACTTTCCAATCGGTTTTTTCAAGTTCAGCGCTTAAAGCGTCGATACCCGCTTGAGCATCCGCGACGATTTGCAAACCGTCAAGCTTGTACGCGTGGAATTTCGAAACGTTGATGTTGATGAATTGAACTTCGGGATTGTGGAAAATCCATTTCGAAGAAGTCGTGAAGTCGGTGTAACGAGTGCCGACGCCGATAACGACATCTGTGACCGCCGCAATGTCATTTGCACCGCAACCGCCCGTTTCACCGATGCCGCCCAAATTCAACGGGTGATTCCAAAGTATCGTTCCTTTGCCCGCTTGCGTTTCGCCGAAAGGAATATTAAATTTTTCTGCGAACTTGCGGAAAGATTCTTCGGCTTCGGAATATTTCACGCCGCCGCCAAAAATGAGGAGCGGTTTCTTTTTTGTCTTGAGAAGTTCGACGGCCTCTTTGATTGCGCGAGCAGCGGGAGCTTGGCGGTCAATGTGATGAACTCTTTTTTGGAAAAAGTATTCGGGATAATCGTAAGCCTCGCCTTCAACGTCTTGCGGCAACGCAATACAAACCGCGCCGGTATCTGCAGGGTCGGCAAGCACACGCATTGCATTGATACAAGCCGTCATTAAAATTTCGGGGCGCGTCACTCTGTCCCAATATTTGCAAACGGCTTTGAAGGCGTCATTGGCTGTGATTGCCAAATTCGTCGGCTGTTCCATTTGCTGAAGGACGGGGTCGGGTTGACGATCTGCATAAGTATCGCCGGGCAAGAACAAAACCGGAATGCAGTTGGCAGTTGCAGTCGCGGCAGCTGTGACCATGTTCATTGCGCCGGGCCCGACAGACGAGGTGCAAGCATACATTTGCTTACGGCGTTTTTGTTTGGCGAAACCCATTGCCGCATGAGCCATACCCTGTTCGTTGCGACCCATGCGCATGATTAAATCGCCGGCGTCTTCTTCAAGAGCTTGACCCATGCCGACAACGTTGCCGTGTCCGAAGATGCTGAAGATACCCTCGAACATTTTATTTTCCTTGCCGTCGAATTCAATGTACTGATTATTGAGGAATTTCACGAGAGCTTGAGCCACCGTGAGGCGAATTGTTTTAGCCATTTGGTTGAATCCTCCTTAGCGTTTAGGTTGCCAAATTTTGGCGTCGGGGTCGAGGAGCCAAGTGTGTTCGGGCAAATCGGTGCGCGTCTTCTTCCAAGGTCCGCCCTGTTCGTCGGGCAGATGGCGAATCATCCACGAATACCACATTGCGTAGCCGGGAGCCGTAACTTGCGGGTGCATGAGTCCGCCGGAAATTTCAGACCAACTGTTGTGAGTGATTTTGAATGCGTTGTCACCGATAAACGCCGCGCCGAATCCTTGCGGCTTGTCAAATTTGTAAGTGTAAACTTCGGGCTGAGGATGATTGTGCGGAATGTATCCCGACCAACGCCCGGGGCTGTTGATAACTTCGCCGTTGACTTGATTGGAAAAAGGCGCGTTGCCGTAATCAAAAATCGTGCGGACGGTGCGTTCGGCGGTCGCATTCCACATGCCTTGCCCGAAAATATCGCATTGAACATCTTCGGGGCGATAGAACACGGGCGCAAAGTCGCGGTCGTTCATTGTCTTTTGAATCAGCACTTCGCTTGCAACCTTTGCTTTAATCCAAACTTTTTTTGCGCGAGGCACTTGCAGGCAGAAAGGATTTTCGTCGATAAGCGATTCGCGGCGCATGATTTCTTTTTTGTCGTCCCAACGGATTTCAACTTCGCCCGTCAAAATCACGAAGGCACTTTCTTGGAACGGGTCTTCGAGTTCGATAATTTCATTCGCGTCCATGACTTGATAGCCGATATCCATGAGCATATCACTTTCGCGAGTGGTCATTGCGTTGTAGCCGTGTTTTAACTCTGTTCCGAGTCTTCCAAATTTCATTGAAAGCCCTCCTAAATTTTTGTCTTCCAATCGATTTCGGTAATGACTTCTTCAGCAGCGTGTTCTTTGATAAAAGCTTCGATTTGGTCAATGGTCTGCATTGCCTCCGAGCAGCTGTGACTTGCCACGACCATTGCCGCGTGAGCCGTCGCGTGCTTGAGAGCTTCGGGGACTTCCCAACCTTCAAGCAAACCGTGAACAAATGCGCTTGCGTAAGCGTCGCCGCCGCCGAATGATTTCAAAAGTTTGACGTGATAAGAATCGACTTTGTAAGCGTGGCGGTCTGCGGTGTAGGCAACGGAACCGCGCTTGCCGTGTTTGATGACGACGATTTTATTTCCCCACGACAAATATTTTTCGGCAATTTCATGGTCGGGAGGCGTCTCGGCGTCTTCGGGCAAGAGTTCGGCGAAATTAACTTCGTCACGTGAACCGATAACAACATCACTCAAACGAGCCATTAAGGAGTAGTAAATTGCAATTTCTTCTTTTGAACGCCAAGTGTAAGGACGATAGTCAATGTCGAAAATAATTTTGGTGCCGTGCATGCGAGCATGTTGAGCCGCCGTCAAGCAAGCTTCGCGACTGGGAGCCGCCGCCAATGCAAGTCCCGAAACGATTAACGCTTTGGAGCCGGCGATATAATTTTCGCTGACGTCTTCGGGCGCGATTTGCAAATCGGCAACTTTATCGCGATACATGAGGATTGAGCTTTCGGTCGGGCTTTTAATTTCGGTGAAAGTCAAGCCCATGCGTTCGCCGTGTTGAGCGCGAGTCATTTGCGTCGTATCAATGCCGCGAGTCTTGAAAAAGTTGATAATGAAATCGCCGAATTGGTCATTGGATACGCAACCGATAAAGCCGACTTTTTTTCCGAGTTGATTCAAGCCGACGGCGATATTTCCCGGTGAGCCGCCCAAGTACATTGAAAAAGTTTTGACTTGGTCGAGTGTGCGATGAATTTCATTTGGGTTGAAGTCGAGAGTTGCGCGCCCGATAATCACAACGTCGCGTTCTCTTTTCTGGTCGAATTCGATGAGAGCCATTGAAAAATCTCCCTTCGGTCGATTTTTAGCTGTTAGTGGTTAGTGATTAGCTGAATAGAATTTTCTAACAGCTAACAGCTAACAACTAACAGCTAATCACTAATCACTGACCACTTATCAAACAATCATGTATTTGCGAACGAGTTCGACGAGACCGGCATAGCTTCCGAGGAACTGATTAATCGTGCGCAGGAATGCTCCGTAATGTTGGAACTCTTCGGGCTTCATGCCGTCGGGTTCATAGGCGCGGCGGAATTCGTCAATTGTCAAAAGTTCGTCAAGCCACTGTTGCGGAACGGGTTCGCTCATGTGTTCTTTGATTTCGATTTTTGTGCCGTTGTATTTTTTCTGGAAGTCGGAAGTAATCGTGAGGACAACATCGCCGCCGATAAATTGTTCAAAGTGATGCAGGTTGCGATAGGCAGCGAACAAAAGTTTCGTGCGATAGCCGCGTTCTTTATAAATCTTGTAAGCGTTCTTGAAGACGGCAACGCCCGCCCATTCCAAAGCTTCGGGGTGAACGATAACATCTTTGCCCTTGAGATAAGCTTTGAGATAATCGTCGGTGCGCCCGCCCATAATCGTGCAAACGGGGTGCATCCAAGAAATATCTTTGCCTTCAGCTTCGCGACGTTTCAAGCCGCGTTCGACAGCCTCGGCAACGGCAAGAGCTTGCGGAACGGTGAAAGAAACAGTTGCGTTAATGGAGACGCCTTGATAAGTCATTTCTTCGAACGCCTCAATGCCGGCTTTGCTTGCGGGAGCTTTAATTTGAATGTTGGGCGCGAGTGAGGCGAGTTGGCAAGCGTGTTCGACGAGCTTTTCGGGATTCTGATAAAATTTTGCGTTCGCTTGGAAAGAAATTTTTCCGCGTTGACCGTGAGCTTTTTCGTGCATGGGCTCAAGCAATTTCGCCGCCTTCAAGCCGAGAGCCTCAATAACTTTCCATGCAACGTCGTCTTCGGTGTAGGTCGGGTTGTCAGCGATAATTTGTTTAATCGTCGGTTCCCAATCGGGCAGTTCCTTTTTGAGGACGTTGAAGACGATTGCGGGGTTTGTGGTCGCGCCGCTTGCCGAGCAATTTTCCAGAGCGTAGGTCAACTCTTTGCACGAGCACGAGTCGTTCCAAACTTCCATTTGCGGATAAGCCTTGATTGCCTCTTGTAACGTTGTCATTATATTTATCTCCTTTCGGGATTAAAAATTTTCATGTGGCGTTTAACATTTTCGCGAGTGCCTTGAACAATGGCGTTGCTGAAGTCGAAAAATTTTGCTGACGGATTTTTATCGCAGACTTCACGAATTTTTTTCGCCGAGTTGTCGTAGCTTGCGGTTGCGATATTGATTTTCTTAATGCCGCCGGCGATACAATTTCTGAAGTCGTCTTCGGTCAAGCCGGTGCCTCCGTGAAGGACAAGCGGCGTTTGAACGGCGTCGAAAATTTCTTTCAAGCGGTCGATTCGCAACTGCGGTTGAACGGTGTAATTGCCGTGAGCGGTTCCGATAGCGACTGCCAACGCGTCAACTTCTGTTTCTTCGGCGAAACGTTTTGCCTCGTCGACGCTTGTAACCAAAACATCAACGCTTTTGTAATCGCCTTCCGCTCCGCCGACGCGACCGATTTCCGCTTCGACTGCCGCGCCTTGTGCATGAGCCAGCTTGACGACTTCGCGAGTGCGTTTGATATTTTCTTCGAGAGGATATTTCGAGCCGTCAAACATCACGGAAGTAAATCCGAGTTTCAGTGCAAGCTTGATTGTTTCGAGTGTCGAGCCGTGATCCAAATGGACGGCAGTCGGCATTTTGCATTTCCTTGCGGCGGCGAGCATGACTTCTCCGAGCAAGTCGAGAGGCGAATATTTCAAACGACCTTCGGCGATTTGCAAAATCAGCGGCGTGTTGAGTTCTTCGGCTGCTTGAATTGCGCCCCAAGCCATTTCCATATTCGAGACGTTGAAGGCACCGACTGCAAACGACGTGTCGTCATGCTTCGCGAAAAGGTTGGTCATTTTTACGAGGGACATCTAATCACCCCAAACAAAAAGCGCAGTCCATCAAAAGAGCTTCTTATAAATCTCAATGATTTGCTCTTTGGTGGGAATGCGCATTGTATTTTGCGGGCTGCCGCTTTCGAGAGCGTCGGACGCCATTTTGTCGAGTTGAGAGAGGAATTCTTCTTTGGTGTGGTTACCTTTGGCGAGGAGTTCTTCAAGCGACGGAATGCCGACTTCCTTGCAAAAACGAGCGACTTCTTTAACCATAGCTTTTGCCGCGTCAATGTCGGCAGTATTTTCATCGGCAACACCCATTATGCGACCGATTGTTGCGAAACGGGCAGTGTTCTCTTCGATAGCGAATTCCAAACACGCGGGAAGTAAGACAGCATTGGAGACGCCGTGAGCAATGTGGAAGAGCGCACCAATCGGGCGGCTCATGCCGTGAACGATTGTCACCGATGCATTGTTGAAAGCGATACCTGCTTCGAGCGCAGCGATTGACATTGCCAAACGAGCTTTTTCGTTTTTGCCGTCACGGTAGCAAACAGGCAAGTTCTTGTGAATTTTTGTGATAGCGGAAATTGCAAAGGTATCTGTGAGCGGTTGAGCTTTTCTTGACGTGTAAGCCTCAATGGCATGGCAGAGGGCATCAATACCGGTTGCCGCAGTGACGCCGGGAGGCGCAGTCATTGTGAAGGTCGGGTCGACGACTGCCAGCGCGGGAATAATCGACGGACCGCCGAGCAACATTTTAACGTTGTTTTCGGTATCGGAAATGATTGTGTTTTTGGTAACTTCGGAGCCGGTGCCCGCCGTCGTAGGAATTGCCACGAGATAAGGAACGGGCATATCGATAACTTCATGCATGTAGCTGTTAATTTTTCTGTCGCCCGCCGTCGTCATGAAACCGATAGCCTTCGCGGTATCCATGGGACTGCCGCCGCCCAATGCAATGATAAAATCGCAACCGTTTTCCTTGTAGACCTTCAAGCCTGCCTCAACGATTTTGTCGGTCGGCTCGGTGTTCGCGCCGTCATAGATGACGTAGGGAATGTTGACTTTTTTGAGCGCGTCTTCGACTTTTGCCGCGTTGCCGAATTTAACCATGAATTGGTCGGTCACGATAAGAGCTTTTGTTCCCTTGCCGGCGATGTGGTCGCCCAATTCCGAAATAACATTGACGCCGGAAATTATCTTCGCCGGCACCATGAAAGTATAACCCATAACTTACACTCTCCTTGATAATTTATTGATTAATTGTTGATAACATTCTAAAACCTGCAACTTGCAATGTCAATATCGTTTCGTGCAAAATTTTTGGCAAACGTCATTTGAATTGCCCAAGAAACTTGTCAGAGTGTGAATTTTGTTTTAGAATACTCCAAGTACAAATGAAAGGAAGTATTTCTTTGAAAGTTGAACGCATCCACCAAATTCACGAACTGCTCCGAGAGCGGAAACGAATATCCTTGGACGAGCTTTGCGAAATTTTTTCCGTGTCGAAAAATACGATAAGGCGTGATGTTATCGAACTTGAAGGCGCGGGTATTATCAAAAAAGTTTACGGCGGCATTGTCTTGAAAGAAGCGAATATTACATCGCTGGAACCTTTTTCGGCTCGCGAATTCCGCAACATTGACGATAAAAAGAAAATTGCCGCCGCTGCCGCCGCGCTGGTCAATGACGGAGAAGTTATCTACATTGACTCCGGCACGACGACCATGCACTTGCTCCCGAACTTTTCCGAGAATCAATTTTTGACTGTCGTCACGGCAAGCATTTATGTTCTCGATTTGGCGACGGGGCACAATAATTTGAACGTCATTGCGACGGGCGGAAGTCTCTTGGCTCCCGTGAAAGCTTTTGTCGGAACCGGTGTTTTGGATTGCATTCGTAATTACAATTTCTCGAAAATCTTCCTCGCGTCGACCGGCATTTCCATTGAACACGGCGCGACCAATGCTTCTCCTCTTGAGTGCGAAGTCAAGCGCGAACTTATGAAAAAATCTTGTCCGAAATTTTTGCTCGTCGACCATTCGAAATTCGGCGCAGCTTCTTTGATGACTTACAGCGACTTGAAAAGCATTGATTGCGTTATCACCGACGCTCAACCCGAAAAAAAATATCTCGACTACTTCAAAGAAAACAATGTCAAACTTATCGTTGCGGACGATTAAACTTTTCAAAAAAAAGAGCGGTCTCGAAATGAAATGAGCCGCCGTATATCATTTGTTGGATTAGGGTCTTGATAAAAGAAAATCATTTGTAGAAGTCGGGACGCTCCTTGAAGACTATGGGAACGATAGCTCCGTCGGACTGTTGAGATTTAACAAGCGCGTCGGCAGTGCAGGTTGCAAGGTAGCCGTCCCAAGCGTTCGGTCCGCTGACGACGCCGCGAGCTGCCTCGTTTACCCAATCTTGAACTTCTTCATCATAAGCGTCATGGAAACGAACAAAGCAATCGGTATCAATCGTCGTGGAAACTTGCGCGCCTTTGCGATAGCTCGGATAAAGCGGTTGAGGCATTTTAATCGCGCCGTCTTCGCAGACAACTTCGCAGTTGATATCATAACCGAATTTGCAATTGACAAAAACTTCGTCGTCAACGCAAATGCCGTTCTTGGTGCGGAGCAACATAATCTGCGGGTCGGCGAGGTGTTCGGCTGCGTATTTGGTTTTGCGCGGGAAGAGAACTTGCGCCGAAACAAAATCGTCATTAACGAGCCAATGGATAACGTCAATCTCGTGAATGGCGGTATCGTCAACTGCCATGCGAGTGGTATAGCTGTCGGGGACAACGGGATTTCTGTGCGTGCAGTGAACGATAAGCGGTTCGCCGTATTCGCCCGATTGAATCGCGGCTTTGACTTGACGATAACCTTTGTCGTAGCGGCGCATGAAACCGAGTTGAATCAGATGTTTGCCGGATTTAATTTCGGCGTCGATAACTTCCAAACAATCCTCCGCCGTGGTGCACAGAGGCTTTTCACAGAATATACGCTTGCCGACCTTTATGGCTTCGAGCAAGCTTTCTTTATGAGCAAAGCCGGGGCTGACAATGAAAACTGCCTCGACGTTGGGGTCGTTGATGAGGTCTTTGCCGTCTTTGTAAATTTTGCAACCTTCGCCGGCGATAGCCTGACCTTTTTGAGCAAGAGCCTCGACCATATCGGCAACCGCTACAACCTGCGCGCCTTGAGTGCGTTCGGTGATTCTTTTAATGTGATCGCGACCCATGCCGCCGCAACCGATAACACCTATTTTAAGCATAATTCTTGCCTCCCGATTCAATCAAGCGAAATTCTTTTTAATAACGGCTTCGGCATGTTCCTTGCCGATTCTGTAAACGTCATTGGGATTCATGCGATAATATTCGGGGCGGAAAAGTTCAAGCGACACAACGTCTTGCGCCCAACCGATTTTCTTGAGCGTTTGGAAAATTTCATCGAGGTTAATGCAACCGGTGCCCGGCCAAAGTCTGTCTTCGTCGAGGAGCGAACCAATCGGGAAATCTTCCGTGTCGTTGAGGTGCACAATGAAAATTTTCTTGCCGTCGGCTTTTGCGAGGTCGTCAATCTTTGAATCCATGCCGTGGAAGTGGAAGCAGTCCAGCGTTATGCCGACGTTGTCCAAGTCGACAGCCTGAATAATTTCGTAAGCCTCGCCGAAAGTGTTGATCGAGGCGGCGGGATGTCCGATAAATTCAACCGAAACGCGCATATCGTAATCGGCGGCAAGCTTGCCCATTTCTTTCAAGCAGGCGATAGCCGATTTGTGAATTTCGGAGCGCGTGACTTTGTTCAAGCTGACGGTCGGCACGGTGATAACGGTCTTGCAACCGATTTTCTGTCCCCATTCACACATTTGCTTGAGCTCGTCCAAAATCCCTTGATAACCTTCCGCCGAACGATTGTTGAAGAAACAAAGCGTGTTGAATGCAAGCGGCTTGACGTTGTGCGCGTTGAGAAAATCCGCCAATTCTTCAATCGAATGTTCCGCGAGGTAGTCGCGCATTCTGTCCATTGTGCGCGGCTCAATCATATCGTATCCGTACTTTTCACAAAGCAAGATATCCTGTTCGAGTGACATTGCTTGGCAATTAAGCGCGGTCGCCTCGTTCATGCTGAGCTTCATTTCCGAATCCCCCTTCGTCTTTTTCAGTTTTGTAAAATTATAATTTGTCGCAAGAAATAACGCTTTAATGATTCTGCCCGAAATTTTTAACGTGACAAGGCGAATTTGTCGATTCTTGCAATTTCATGCTAAGTCAAGTGATGTAAATTTTTAAACTGCTCATTACCTACCCAAAGCCTGCGATAATTCTGCGGCGAGGTTCCTACAAATTTTTTAAACTGATTGTTGAAGTGGCTGACGTTGTCATAACCGAGTTCCATGCTTATTTCGGTTACGGATTTGTTCGTCGAAATTAAAAGTTTTTGTCCCGCGCCGATTCGCAGACGAATCAAGTATTGACCCGGTGCAAGTCCGAAAACTTTTTTGAAGTGATGCGAAAAGCCCGAAACGCTCATGTTTGCAATTTTACTCAACTCTTCGACCGTAATGTTTGCGGTGAAATTTTCGTCAATAAAATTCTTGCATTGACTGAAAGAGGCGTCGAACTTATTGCGAGGAATCAGCTTTTCTTGCGGCAACTGATTTGCCAACAGAATCAGCAGGGCATTCAGCAGACAATGACAAACCGATGCCGCGCAAGGCTTGCGTTGTGAAATTTGTTCAAACAGCGTGTGGAAAATCGCTCGGATGTTATCGGCAGCATTGCCCGTTCGCAAAACCGGCTTAACGTCATGCGGCAACAAATGATTCGTCGGCAAATACGGCAACCGAAAATTTTTTATCCCGCAGTTGTAAAAGGACATGCCGCAAACAGGGTCGGCGCATTCTTCGTGAAGAACTCCCGCGTTGTAAACAATCACGTCGCCTTTTTGAACGTCGTAAGCATGTCCGCCGATTCGAATATGAGCCTTTCCTCCGCTTATGTATTGAAGTTCGAGGTGATTGGTGTGCGCGTGCATGGCGGTCGGAATAATTGTCTCTTCGGAAGAAGCACGGCAGACGTAAAGCAATTGAATTTCCTGACAGAGGACGGACGAATCGTTTAAAACTTCGCTGTTGTAATAAACAACCGCCATATCTGATACCCCGCTTTTTTATGATAATGCGGCAATATTTTTACGACAGATTGTAAAATCCTGCTTAACGTCACTCCAAATCCGCAAAACTTTTTGTGTACTATTGACAATATTTTTGCGCTGTGATAATTTTACGTTACCACAAGATAATCAAAGGAGGGCTTAAGATGAAAATTGCTTTCGACGTTGACGTTCTCGCCAAGCAAATGAGCATCAAAGACTACGTTCACAAGGTTGCCGATTGGGGCTACAAGTACATTGAACAATCGCCGCACCCGCGCATCAATCCCTTTTACAAGCACCCGCTTTTCTCCAAAGAATGCGAGGCGGAATATCGTCAAGCACTCAAAGAAACCGGCGTTGAAATTTCATCGTTCATAGTGGTCTATCGTTGGTCTGGTCCCACCGAGGAGCAGCGTCAACACGCCGTCGCCAACTGGAAACGCATTATTCAAATCGCCGTCAACATGGGCGTTCCCGTCATCAATACCGAATTCAGCGGCGACCCCAATCAACAGGAAATTTGCAACGGAATGTTTTTCCGCTCAATGGAAGAACTTCTGCCGATTATCGAGCGTGAAGGTCTGCGCGTCGAAATTCAATCGCACCCCTACGACTTCTGCGAACTCAATGACGAGACTTGCGACATTGTAAAATCTTTCCGTTCAAAAAATCTGGGCTACGTCTATTCGGCAAGTCACGGCTTTTTCTACGATCAAGGCAAAGGCGACGTCCGCCACATGCTCCGCTATGCCGGTGACGAGTTGACTCACGTTTTGCTTGCCGACACTTGGAACCAAACAATCGACTGCCGCTACATTGTCAATCCGCCTTGGCTCAACGGACGCGGCAAAGCTGATTACACGATTCACCAGCATACGGCAATGGGCGAGGGCGAAGTTGACTTCGACGGAATTTTTGAAACTCTGCGCGAAATGGATTTTGCCAACAAGCAACTCAAGCCCGATGCTCCCAAAGTCGGCGGCGACAATATAATTTGTGTCAGCTACTTCGGCTTCCCCGAAAAAATGGACAAGCAAGCTCCCGAAGCTCTCGAACGCATTAAACGCGAACTCCTCAACAAGTAAAAAACTTTTTCAGCCATATTTATCCACCCGCAAAGTTGTACACTCTCAAAAAAAATTTTCCCGCCGCTTTGACGGGAATTTTTTTTTGCAAATCAATTTACCGACAACTCCCGACATCGATACTTTATTTTCGAAACGGAAATGTTATAATTGAAGCTGTCATGAATTGCCGTTGAAAAAATTTTTTGCGCGCCTTTAAAAATGAAATTATCAAATATAATCAGAGGAGTAATAAAATGTTTTTGGAAGAACGACAAGCAAAAATTTTGGAAATGCTGGAACGCGACGGAAAAGTTTTGGTGAAAGAACTGGCAGAAATTTTCAGCGTGACAGAGGATTCGATACGTAAAGATTTGAGCTCGCTGGAACTCGACGGGAAATTGAAACGGACTTACGGCGGGGCAGTGTCAATAGAAGAAAAACTTCAAATGACCGAAGCTCAACGACGCAGAATTTCAGACGTGGAGGCAAAAAGAAAAATTGCAACCGCCGTTGTCAAATTAATAACTCCGCAAGATTTAATTTACTTGGACATCTCGACGATAAGCATTGCCGTCGCGCAAATTTTGGAAAAGACCGATGCCAATTACAAAATCCTCACGAACATGATTGACGTTTTGGTTATGCTCGCCCGCAATCCGAAGATAAATCTTTTCTTCGCCGGCGGACAGATTAATCAAAGTCGTGACGGCTTCTCGGACGTTTTGAATTTGGAATTTATTTCAAACTTTCGCCCGGACATTTCGTTTATCGGCTCAAGCGGCGTCGATATCAAAAAAAATTCGCTGACCACTCGTAATGCCGCTGACGGAATTCAAAAGGCGCGAATGATTGAGTTCAGCAAAACAGCTTATGTAATCGCCGAGTCGCGGAAAATCGGCGTCGAAGGCACTTACCGTTTTGCCACTCTCGATAAAGTCACGGGAATCATCACCGAAACCAAGCTCTCCGAAAATCTTTCGGCAATGGCAGAAAAATTGGGCGTGAAAATCGTTTCGGCTGAATGACTCGGTCTCATCGATAAGATAATTTTTTTGGGGCAGTCGGTAAATTAAAGCGGCGGCTCCGATTCTCAATCGAACAAAATCCCTTCGGCAAAAGTCGGAGGGATTTTTCTTTTACATGTCCTCAAGCTTTGATGAAAGTGCCTCGCGAATGACGCCCGCAACTTAGCCTGAACGTTGGAAATAATTTTTTGTTATTACAGCTCTGCCAATAAATGTATACAAGCATACAATTGTTTTAGGGATTTACATACTTTTTCGTTATGGTATAATTTCGACATCAGCTGATAAAGATTTTTAGTTAGGCAGTGATTGTTATGAACAGCGGAGACACGGCATGGGTACTGATAAGCGCGGCATTGGTTTTCATAATGACGCCGGCAGTCGCTCTTTTCTACGGAGGAATGGTTCGGAGCAAAAACGTTTTGACAACAATAATGCAGTCGATGTTCATTCTCGGCATGGTGTCGGTCGAATTCATATTGGTCGGCTACACGCTGGCTTTCGGCTCGGACGTGAACGGCTTAATCGGCGACCTGTCCAAAGTCGGCTTATCGGGCGTGGGCTATAACTTACTTGAAGGCGGCACAATTCCCGAACTTGCGTTCGTAGCATTCCAGTGTATGTTTGCGGCTTTGACGCCCGCACTGATAACGGGAGCTTTTGCCGAGCGCATGAAGTTCAAAGGCTTTGCATTGTTGATGTTGCTTTGGGCGGTTTTCATCTACAACCCGATGGCACATTGGGTCTGGGGCGGCGGATTCTTGGCACAACTCGGCGCGTTGGACTTCGCGGGCGGACTGGTAATTCATATCTTGAGCGGCGTGAGCGGCTTGACGATTTGTATCTTGTTGGGCAAGCGTCACGGCTACGGAAAGTCGGCTATCGTTCCGCATAATATCCCGATGACGGTGCTCGGCGCGGCAGGACTTTATGTCGGGTGGTTCGGTTTCAATGCCGGTTCTGCTCTCGGTGCAAATGAATTGGCGGCAAATGCTTTCCTCGTGACACACGCGGCGGCGGCGGCAGGTTTACTCGGCTGGGTGCTCGTTGAATGGATTCGTTCCGGCAAGCCGACGATTTTGGGCGCAGTGTCCGGAGCGATTGCGGGACTTGTGGCGATAACTCCTGCTGCGGGCTATGTAACTGTCCTTCCGAGCGTTGCAATAGGTTTAATCGGCGGCGGTGTCTGCTACACGGCGGTTGCAATCGTCAAAGAAAAATTCGGCTACGATGATTCGCTTGACGCATTCGGCGTGCACGGTATCGGCGGCATGTGGGGCGCGATTGCTACCGGACTTTGGGCGACGACGGCAGTCAATCCCGACGGCGCGAACGGTCTTTTCTACGGCGAAACAAATTTATTTATCGCGCAGGTAATTTCAATCGGCGTGGCGGTAATTTTTGCGGTTGCAGGCTCAACAATTCTTTACAAAGTCGTCAATGCGATTGTTGCGTTACGTGCCAACGACGAAGAAGAAATCAGCGGCCTTGACCTCACCGAACACGGCGAGCGCGGTTACAATGCCGGATTGTTTGCGGGCGCACCGAGTTTTATCGGCGGCTCCGAATTGAATACGGTGAAACTTTTTCCGAGCATATCGGGTTCGCAAAGTTGAGGCGGTGAACACATGAGCAGAAAAATTACGAAGATAGATATAATCACCCGCCCTTCCAAGCTTGAAGACTTAAAAGACGCTCTGAACAAAATCGGCGTGCACGGCATGACAGTCAGCCAAGTTTACGGTTGCGGCACCCAGCGCGGACACAAGGAAGTTTATCGCGGGCGCGAGTATGAAGTTAATCTTGTTCCGAAAATTAAACTTGAAACGGTCGTTTGCGAAATTCCCGTTGAAAAAGTTTTGGAAGTGGCACAGAAAATTTTGCGCACGGGCGAATTCGGCGACGGAAAAATTTTTGTGTATGAACTGGAAGACGCGGTGAGAATTCGCACGGGACATCGCGGCGTTGAAGCGATTATGGATATTCCCGGCGAAATTGGGAGGTAACCGAGATGAAAAATTTACTGTACACCATTAAAGCGAACACTCCTAAGGAAGAAATTATCCGCAAGTTGCGCGAGCACCCCGAAATAAAATTTGTGTCGCTGGTCGGCATTGACCTTGCCGGCAACGACACCGATGAAAAAATTCCCGTAAGACTTTTTATTAAGGATATCGACGAATTCTACGCGGGCACGGCAGTTCAGACGGATGGTTCCAGCGTCGTGTTGCCCGGTATCGCCACACTCAACAATGCCAAAGTCGATATGCCCGTTGACCCGACGGTTAATTGGTTCGTCGATTACAATTTCGAATACTTCGACGACGAAACAAATAAACCTGTAGGCACCTTGAGGATTCCGAGCTTTTTGATTCACGAGGGCAAGCGTGTCGACTCCCGCGCTGTTTTGACTGATACTCTCTCTTTCGTCAAGCGCGAATTGCTCGATATGTTCCATGCCCGCCCGAATATTGACGGCTTGGAAGTCAGCGGCGCGGATATTTCGGACATCAGCTTTACTTCGGCGACGGAACTTGAATTCTGGGTTAAGACGCCGTTGGAAGAAGCAGCAATCGAAGAAATGAGCGCATCGCAGGTCATGCAGGAGCAATATTGGGAACGGACGCACGGTGCAGTTCGTTGCGCGCTGGAAAAATGCGTAGTCGAGTTGGATAAATACGATTTGCAAGTCGAAATGGGGCACAAGGAAGTTGGCGGACTCAAAGCTCAAATTGACGAGTCGGGTCACTTAACTCACGTCTGCGAACAGTTGGAAATTGATTGGCGATTCGCGGACGCCGTTCAAGCCGCCGATAATGAAATGTTCGTTCGGACAATCGTCAAAGAAATTTTCCGCGCAAACGGTTTGGAAGTCAGCTTCAAAGCAAAGCCGATGATCGGTCTTGCCGGCAACGGCGAACATACGCATATCGGGCTTGCGGCAGTCACGAGCGACGGGAAAGTTCATAACCTCTTCGCCGCAAAAAATCCCTACGAAGACTTCATGAGCGCAGTCGGTTACGGCGCGATTATGGGCTTGCTGAAAAATTACGAGGTCATTAATCCTTTCGTCAGCGCGACCAATGATTCACTCAACCGCCTCAAGCCCGGTTTCGAGGCTCCTGTTTGTATCGTGACTTCGCTCGGACATACGCCCAAAATTCCAAGCCGCAACCGCACGATTTTGGCGGGACTGATTCGCGACTTGAAAAATCCGATGGCGACCCGTTTTGAACTTCGCGCCTGCAATCCTTACACGAATACTTATCTGGTTTTGGCGGCGGCGTATTCGGCGATACTTGACGGAATTCGTGCAACGCTTGACCGCTCGGCAGTCGATTTGCTGACTGAACTTAGCAAGAAGGCGGGGCAAGACGGTTTCTATTTGGAAAAGAGCCGCGCCTATCGCAGCGAGCAAGATGTTTTCGAGGACTACACCGCCGAAGAACGCGATAATCTTTTCGGCGCACCGCCCGCCACCGTTTGGGAGAACATGTCCGCTTTCGAGAAATATCCCGCTAAAGTTCGTGTCATCACGGCAGGCGGCGCACTTCGCCCGCAAATTATCAAGTCGTTCAGAGAAGGCGCATTGCTTCGCTGGAAAACGGAAATCATCGCCCGTATCTTGCCCGAAATGCGCAACATTGTCCGCAAAGCGAAACTTATCGAAAGCGATTCACGCACCGACCAAGACTCTTACAACTGGAACAAAATCAAAGATGTTCGAGCTCTGCTTGCCAAAGACTCAATCGACAAAAAATCTCTCTTCACCCGTTTGACCAACGCGCTTACCGAGGGCGACTACGCGACTGCATCCAAATTGCAGGTTGAAATGTACGACAAGATCGAGGAGCTCAAACAACTCTACGATGCATATGTCAAGAACAACATTTGAAATTTTTTCGGGGGCAGTCGGTCGGAAACCTTCTGCCCTTTTTGTTTGGAGGATTTGAAATGTGCAGAATAGGAGCCGTTAAAAGCAAAAAGCCCGTCTACCCGTCGACGGCACTGCGTTTGATGTTGCCGCAGCAGGAAGGGCACGACAATTCTGGCTTTGCAATGGTCATGCAAGATTTGGCGGGAGTTTTCTCGCTTTACAAGGATAAGCCGCTGTTGTCAATGGCATGCACGAAAAAAGGAGCGCGGCTCGTCGAAGATTATCTTGCGGCTCAAAATTTTGTCAAAATGGCGGAGTGGTTGCCCGTCCCCAACAAACAAAAAGGCTTGGACATTCAAACCATGCCTTACTACATTTTTCGGAACTACGATTATCCCGAACATATTACCGACGCCGAGGAGCGCGAAGCTCTTTTGCTTGATACGCGGCTTGAGTTGAGAAAAATTTTGACCGAATCGGATCAAGGTTACGTTTACTCTTTCTGGCCTGACGTGCTGACTTTGAAAGAAATCGGCGACCCGCGCGACATTGCGACTTACTTCCGGTTGTGGGACGACAACGAAACTTTGCTTGCAAAAAATATAATCGTCCAGTGTCGGCAGAATACAAATTATAAAATCGTTCGCTATGCCGCGCATCCTTTCTTCCTGCAAGGCTACACCCTCTGCGCGAACGGCGAAAACACTTTCTACACGAAGAACAAAGAGTTCCAGAAAAATCTTCATCGCGGCTACATCGGCTTTGAATCGGATTCGCAAAATTTTTTGTACACGTTGCATTACGTCCTGCACGAGCTGAAGTGGTCGATACCCTACTACAAGCACGTGATAACCCCGTTGCCTTTTGCCGAAATTGCCCGGCGTCCCGACCGAGAAATTTTGCTGTCGATTCGTCAATCGCTGGCGCATTTGGAAATTAACGGACCGAACACGATAATAGCCGGCTTGCCCGACGGAAGAATGATGACTTGTTGCGATTCAAAAAAATTGCGCCCCGTTGTCGTCGGCGGCGACGATACCACCATTGCAATTTCTTCCGAAGTCTGCGGCATAAATGAAATTTTGCCCGAAAGAAACATGGAGCGCGACATTTACCCGAACGAACGCGAGGTCGTCGTGATTGATAATGATTTGGGGGTGACGAGATGGAAGCAATGAAAGTTCAAGACTTGGCGATTAATGATTTGCCGTGGAAGATTGAATACAATGCCGAGCGTTGCACAATGTGCGGCAGTTGCGTTGCGTCTTGCACCTTCAAGGCGATTAAGGTTGAAGTTCAGCGCAAGTCAATCACGCTCTCCGAAGCAAATCAACCCGAACCGATTCACCGTCAACTTGCTTTGCCCGTTATCAAACAGGTTGCCGATATTAATTGCGCGTGTCGAGGTTGCGGCATGTGCGAAAGAGTTTGTCCGAACAATGCAATTCGCGCCGTGAGGAATCCCGATAACCGCAGGAATTTGCTTTTCAATCGACCGATTAAGCGCGGCGGCAGAACGAACTTAAACGCGCAACGGACGCTGGATAAAATTATCGTCGGCAGAATTTCGCAAATGACAGACCCGTCGCTTGATTCGATTCGCCACACTTTTGATATACGCTCGCCGCTCGGAAGAGTCCTCTCGCCGAAAGAATTGCCCATGATTATGGAAGGCGGCAAACTCGTCATGACGAAGACAACACCGCCGGTGCGCTGGATTTATCCTCTGATTTTTTCGGATATGTCAATCGGTGCGCTGTCGACCAGAGCTTGGGAGGCGGTTGCAATGGCGGCGGCTTATCTCAATGAAAAATGCGGTTTGCCCGTGCGAATGAGTTCCGGCGAAGGCGGCATGCCCGTCAAACTTTTGGAGTCGGAGTATCTGAAATATTTCATCATACAAATTGCGTCGGGGCATTTCGGCTGGAACAGAATCATAAAAGCGATGCCGCGAATGAAAGTCGACCCGGCAGGCGTGCTGATAAAAATCGGTCAAGGAGCCAAGCCCGGTGACGGCGGGTTACTTCAAGCGGAAAAAGTCGCGCCTCATGTCCAAGCAATTCGCGGCGTGCCCAAAGCAACTTTATCCTCGCCGCCCAATCATCAAGGACTTTACTCAATCGAAGAATCCGTTCAGAAAATGCATTTGTCTTTGAACGCAGCGTTCGGCTTCCGTGTTCCCGTTGCCATAAAATGCGCGGCGTCTTCAACTTCGGTCTCGGTCTACAACAATCTTTTGCGCGATCCGTACAAAATTTGCGGCGGCTTTTTTATCGACGGCATACAAGGCGGTACGGGTGCTGCCAATGAAATTTCTCTCGACCACACAGGTCATCCCGTCGTGTCGAAAATTCGCGATTGCTACCTCGCGGCGATTGAGCAAGGTGCTCAAGGACAAATTCCTCTTTACGGCGGCGGCGGTATCGGTATGACCGGCAACGCGGCGGCTGACGCTTTCAAAATGATTTGCCTCGGTGCGAACGGAGTTTTCTGCGGAAAAATTCTGATTCAACTGCTCGGCTGTGTCGGCAACGAACAAGGTCGCTGCAACGCTTGCAACACCGGCAAATGTCCGACGGGAATTTGTACGCAGAATCCTCGATTGGTTAAGCGGCTTGACGTTGATAAAGGTGCTCAAAAAATCGTCGACTACGTGCTTGCTTTCGACGCCGAATTAAGAAAGTTAATGGCTCCAATCGGCAACAGCTCACTGCCCGTCGGCAGAAGTGATGCGCTCGTTTCGACCGATAAAGCCATTGCCGATAAGCTCGGCATTCAATACGTTTGCTGAAGAGGTCGACAAATGAACGAATACAAAATCATAGACGAAAAAAATTGGCAACGTGCTGCTCACTGCGCGATTTTCAGAAATTGTATCGAGCCGAATTTTTGCGTGACGTTTGAAGTTGACGTGACAAATTTTTACAGGAAAGTTAAAGAGCAAAATTTATCGTTCACGCTGTCGATGGTTTATGCGGTTTGCAAATGCGGCAACGAAATTGAAAATTTTCGCTACAGATTTGTTGACGATGCGATTGTTTTGTTTGACAAAATTGATACGGCGTTCACGTGGCTGAATTTGGAAACTGAACTGTTCAAAGTCGTTAATGTGCCGCTGTCGGATAATCTTCAAAGTTACGTCGAACTCGCCAAGAAAACGGCTGAAAGTCAAGCCGAATATTTCATCGCGCCGCTCGGCAATGATGTTTTTCAATGTTCGCCAATGCCTTGGGTGACGTACCTGCATATTTCGCACACCAATTCCGGCAAAAAAGACAATGCAACGCCGCTGTTCGACTGGGGAAAATTTCGCGCCGTTAATGGAAAATTATTGATGCCGCTGTCGGTTCAAGTGCACCATTCATTTGTTGACGGCTTACACGTCGGAAAATTTGCGGACAGACTTCAAAGCTACTTGGACGGCTTGTGATTTGGGAGAGATTAGGAATGTTAAAAATTACCACGATAAAAAACAACGAGCGTATGTCGACGCAAGACCTTTTGCTGATGATTGAAGCGGCTGTCAAAGCGGGCGAAACCGATTTTGAGATTGCGGCTTCAGGTCAACACGACATTGGCGGTCCTTTGTGGCACCCCGAAGGCAAGACGTTGAATTTTCACGTGACAAACGCCGGTCAACGCGTCGGCTCGATGTGCTTGCCCAACACCGAAATTATCGTTGAAGGTTCGACTTCGGCTGATGTCGGTTGGCTCAATTCCGGCGGCATTATCACCGTCAAAGGCGACGTGGGCGACACGGCAGGGCATTGCTCAAGCGGCGGAAAAATTTATATCGGCGGGCGCGCAGGCACTCGAACGGGTTCGCTTATGAAACATGATCCGCTTTACGAGGAGCCGGAACTTTGGGTTCTTAAAAACGTCGGAAGTTTTTCTTTTGAATTCATGGGCGGCGGAAGAGCTGTCGTTTGCGGCGTCGATTGCGAAAATTTTTCTTCCGTGCTGGGCGAAAGAGCTTGTGTCGGCATGGTCGGCGGCGTTGTCTACGTGCGCGGAAAAATTTCCGATTACCCCGATGATATTTTGTGTCTTGAGCTTGATTCTGATGACGTTGCTTTTCTCAAGAGCGGCATGAATCATTTTCTTAACGCCGTTGAAAAATCCGAACTGATTGCCGAGCTTAGCGACTGGCGCGAATGGAAAAAACTTCGTCCGCTGACTTTCGAGGAGAAGAAGCCGCAAGTTTTGCCCGACCTTGCCGCGTTCAGAAAAAATGATTGGGTTAAGGGCGGAATTTTTTCTGACGTTGCCGACGACGATTTCACCGTTTTGAATACAGTCAATCGCGGGCTTTATCGGTTGCGTGTGCCGACTTGGGACAATGCAAAATTTTCCGCGCCGTGTCAATTTTTTTGCCCGACGGGTATTCCGACTCAAAAGCGGCTGGCTCTCTTGCGTCAAGGCAAAATTGAAGAGGCTTTAAAGCTCGTCTTGAAGTACACGCCGTTTCCGGGCTCGGTCTGCGGAACACTTTGCCCGAATCCCTGCATGGAAGGTTGCACGCGTTCCACGATTGACGAGGCGATTAAAATCGACGAACTTGGTTTGCAATCGGCTTATGTTGAAGTCGACCCTCCGAAAATTTCAAGCGGCAAGCAAGTCGGAATAATCGGCGGAGGCGTTGCGGGCTTGTCGGCGGCTTGGCAGTTGCGATTGCTCGGACACTCTGTCACGGTTTACGACGACGCAAATCAAATCGGCGGCAAACTCGCCCAAGTCATTCCTCATTCCCGCATGCCTCAAGAACTTTTGCAAACTGAATTGAATCGCATTGAAAAAATCGGCGTCAAGTTCGTGACGGGTTGCAAAGTTGATGCCGCGAAGTTCAATCAAATTTGCGATACAAATGATGCGGTTTTGGTTGCCGTTGGCGGACACAAAGCTCGATATTTTAATTGGGAAGGAGCAGAGCTTTTGACGCACGGCATTGAATTTTTGAAGGCGATCAATCGCGGCGAAAAACCTCACGTCGGAAAAAAAGTTGTCGTTATCGGCGGCGGCAATTCCGGCATGGACGTTGCGACTTCCGCTTACGAACAGGGCGCAGAAAGTGTCGTTGTCGTCGATGTCGTCAAGCCCGCTGCGTTTGCAAAAGAAATTCGGCGGCTTGAAGACTTCGGCGGCAAAATCGTTTGGCCGTTCGTGACAAAAAAAATCACCGCCGACGGAATTTTTTCGGACGACGACAGATTCATTGCGGCTGACCAAGTTATCGTTTCAATCGGCGAAGCTCCCGTGCTTGACTTCCTGCCCGAAGTAAAAAAATTCCGTGATTGGCTCGTGCCCGACGTTGAGAAAAAAATTTTGCCGAAAGTTTTTGCGGCGGGCGACGTGATTAAGCCCGGCAGATTGACTGACGCAATAGGCGATGCAAGGTTGACCGCGCTGATGATGAATCAATTCTTGCGCGGCGAAAAAATTTCTCCGTTGCCCGCGAAAAAAATCATTCCCGCCGAAAATCTTTCCAAAAAATTTTTCGAGAAGTGTCATCATTGCGACCTGCCCGACCCCATGCACGAACATTTACGTTGCGTTTCCTGCGGCACATGTCGCGATTGCAAAATGTGTTTAAACTCTTGTCCCGAAAAGGCAATTTCGCGCATTGAACTTTCCGACGGCTCGTGGCAATATATAAGTGACGAATCAAAATGCATCGGCTGCGGAATTTGCGCCGGCGTCTGTCCTTGCGGCGTCTGGAACATGAGCGACAACCCGAAAGAAATTTCCATGTACAGACTTTACAACGCAGGGTGACAGAATTTTTTTTACCCCTACAAAAATTTGATTGAGGTGCCACAATGAACGTTATCGCCGTCAGCGGCAGTCCGCGAAAAAATCGGAATACCGAAAAAATGCTCGCCGAGGCTTTGAGCGGTTCGGCAACGCAAGGAGCTCAAACCAAACTTATTCGCCTTTACGACTTGAACTTCAAAGGTTGTAAAAGCTGTTTGGCTTGCAAAAGAATCGGTGCTCAACGTAAATATGTTTTGTCAAAGATGACTTGTCGCCCGTTCTTGAAGAATTGAGCAATGCCGACGCTCTCATTTTCGGTTCACCGATTTATTTCATGGAATTGACCGGCGTCATGCACTCTTGTCTTGAAAGATTTTATTTTCCCTACGTGACTTACAGCGCGGAGCAACAAACCTTTTTCAAACGTAAGTTGCCAATCGCTTTCATTTATACCATGAACGTCACACAAGATTGGCTTCAGAAAATGCCGATTGCCAATCGTTTTGCCGAAGTCACGAAAGAACTTTTTGGCGTCGAACCGGAAATTGTCTGTGCTTACAACACTTGGCAATATCCCGACTACGAAAAATTTGAGCACGGTATTTTTTCCGTCGAGCAGAAGAAACATCATCGCGAGGAAAATTTTCCAAAAGAATTGGCGACCGCCAAACAACTCGGCATATCTTTGGTGCAAAAGGTAAATCAAATAAATAACCAATGAATTTTTCGCGCTTGCAGGGCGGCAGCATTGAATAACTGCAGGTCAATAATTAATCGTCAAACAAAAAATCCCTTCGGCAAAAGTCGAAGTTTTTTTGTTGTCGAAGCGAAAATTTTTTCTTGCTTGAATTTACCGACCGCCCTTAATCCGAATCGGCACTGTTGAATTAAAAAAATTTAAAGGGTAAAATAATGCCATGAACTTTTACGTGGAAAATAATTTTGACAGGAGAGCAATGATGGAAATTTTAGTGTGCATTAAACAAGTTCCCGGCTCAAACAAAGTGGAAGTTGATCCCGTGACCGGCGTTTTGAAACGCACCGGCGCAGATGCAAAAATGAATCCCTACGACCTCTTTGCATTGGAAACGGGACTTCGGCTCCGTGAAAAGTATGGCGGAAATGTCAGCGTCTTGACTATGGGACCGCCTCAAGCTGCTGCCATTCTCTACGAAGCTTTTGCAATGGGCGCGGATAAGGGCGGACTTATCACCGACAGAAAATTTGGCGGCTCGGATGTTCTTGCCACAAGCTACACTCTTTCGCAAGGCATTCGCAAATTCGGCAAGTTCGACGTTATAATTTGCGGTCTTCAGACCACTGACGGCGATACCGCTCAAGTCGGTCCCGAAGTTTCGGAAATGCTCGGCATACCCTGCGTGTGCAATGTTCATGCCATCGACAAGGCGGAAGACGATTATATAATTGTCGATATGGAAATGAGCGAAGACATTGAAAAGTTGAAGGTTCCTTTCCCGTGTCTTATCACCGTTCAAAAAGATATTTACGAGCCGCGACTGCCTTCCTACAAAAAGCAAAAGGCAACGGCGAACAGAGAAATCAATCGCTATTCGCTGAACGACATGGAAGATAAAAACGAAAAGCATTACGGGCTTGACGGCTCGCCGACCAACGTTCAAAGAATCTTTCCGCCGACTTCCGATAAAGTTCAGGAAACGTGGACGGGTTCCGGCGAAGATTTATCCGAACGAATTTATGACGCGTTAAAGAAAATGAAATTCACTGCTTGACGGGAGGACATCATGGGAAAATTAATCGTGCATCAAGAAAAGGTGCAAGACATTGCCTCGCTTATAAAAATTTGTCCGTTCGGAGCTATGGAAGAGAAAGCCGGCAAAATCGAAATCAATTCTGCCTGCCGCCTCTGCAAACTCTGCATCAAAAGAGGCAAGGGCGTTTTTGAGTTCGTCGAAGAGTCAACCGCCGAAATTGATAAATCTGCTTGGCGAGGCATTGCGGTTTATGTTGACCACGTGAACGGAAAAATTCATCCCGTCACTTACGAACTTATCGGTAAGGCGCGCGAACTTGCCGCCAAAATCAATCAGCCCGTGTACGCAATTTTTCTTGGCGAAGGTATCAATCAAAAGGCAGAGGAAATTCTTCATTACGGCGTTGAAAAAGTTTACACTTGCGACAAGAAGGAACTTCGCGCCTTTAACATTGAGAACTACACCACAGCTTTTGCGGCTTTTATAAATAAAATAAAGCCGGCTGCAATTTTGGTTGGAGCAACGCCCGTCGGCAGGCAACTTGCGCCCAGAGTGGCGGCTCATTTTCATACGGGACTGACCGCCGATTGCACAATCCTCGACATTCACGAAAACACTGACCTCGTTCAAATTCGCCCGGCATTCGGCGGAAATATCATGGCGGAAATTCTCACACCCAATCACCGCCCGCAAATGGCAACCGTTCGCTACAAAATCATGGACGCGCCAAAACGCAACGACGAAATTTCCGGCAGTATCGAGCCGTTGGAATTGGACGCCGCAAAATTCACGAGCAAAGTTGAAGTTTTGAGCGTAACAAAAAAGCCGAAGGAAATCGGCATTGAAAACGCTGATGTGTTGGTTGTGGCAGGTCGCGGCGTGAAGAAAAAGGAAGACTTGAAACTCATTCGCGAGCTTGCCGAAATTTTGAACGGCGATTTTGCTTGCACTCGACCTTTGGCTGAAAACGGCTGGTTGGAACCAAAGCGGCAAATCGGACTTTCGGGGCGCACCGTTCGCCCGAAGCTTATCATAACTTGCGGCGTATCCGGCTCCGTTCAATTCGTGGCGGGCATGGAACATTCCGAAAAAATTTTCGCCATAAACAGTGACCCTAAGGCATCGATATTCAAAGTTGCGAACTATGCCGTTGTCGGAGACCTTTACGAAATTATTCCGAAGCTGATTGAAAAAATAAAGTCGGGGAGGGGAATCGCATGAGCAATTACAAAACGGTGGACGAGAAAGATTTGGCGGTTATCGCAACGTTTCTTGACCGCGAGCGAATTCTTTGGAAAGACGAAATTAACGAGGAGTACAGCCACGACGAATTGACCGTTAAGCGTTCCTATCCCGATTTGGTGGCGCGTGTCATTTCGGCGCAAGAGGTTTCAAAAATTTTGTCATACGCCAACGAAAATAAAATTCCCGTGACGCCGCGAGGTGCAGGCACAGGTCTTGTCGGAGCCTCCGTTGCTGTCCAAAAAGGAATTATGATTGATACAACTTTAATGAATCATATCTTGGAACTTGACGAGGAAAATTTGACGTTGACCGTTGAGCCGGGCGTTTTGATAATGACACTTCGCGCTTACGTTGAAGAGCACGGCTTTTTTTATCCGCCCGACCCCGGCGAAAAATCTGCGACAATCGGCGGCAACATAAGCACCAACGCGGGAGGCATGACCGCCGTAAAATATGGTGTCACGCGAGATTTTGTCCGCGCGCTTGAAGTTGTTTTGGCTGACGGAACCATCCTCGAACTCGGCGGCAAGGTCGTCAAAAACAGTTCGGGCTACGACTTGAAAAATATGATTATCGGTTCCGAAGGGACACTTGCTTTTATCACGAAAGCGATACTTCGTCTGATTCCGCTGCCCAAGTGCAATATCAGCCTGCTGATTCCCTTCCCGACTTTGGCGCAGGCGATTCGAACCGTGCCGCTTATCATTAAATCAAAAGCCGTGCCCACTGCGATTGAATTTATGGAGCGGGAAGTCATTTTGGATGCGGAAGAATATTTGGGCAAGAAGTTCCCCGACAATCAGGCGAACGCTTATCTGTTGTTGAAGTTCGACGGCAACACCAAAGAAGAAATTGCCAAGTACTATGATGACGTTGCAAAAATTTGTCTTGAGCAAGGCGCGATTGATTTGCTGATAGCCGACACCGAGGAACGCAGCAATCCCGTTTGGAAAACACGCGGCGCATTTTTGGAGGCAATCAAGGCAAGCACGACCATGATGGATGAAGTTGATGTGGTTGTCCCTCGCAATCGCGTAAATGATTTTGTGGAGTTCGTTCATGATTTGCGCGAGGAAATCGGCATTCGGATAAAATCTTTCGGTCACGCCGGCGACGGAAATTTACACGTCTACATTTTAAGAGATGACTTGTCGGAAGATAAATGGCACGAGCTTATGAACGCGGCAATGAATCGCATGTACGAAAAAGCCCGCGAGTTGAAAGGACAAGTTTCCGGCGAACACGGCATCGGTTTGGTCAAGCAACCGTATCTGAAAGAATCTTTGCCCGCGACGAGTTTGAATATAATGCGCGGCGTGAAAAAAGTTTTCGACCCGAATAACATTTTGAATCCCGGCAAAATTTATTGTGCACATTAACTTGGAAAGCAGGAATGATTATGAAAACGAAAATTCCCTATCACAAAACCCACATTTCGATTGAGATACCCGACGAAAATTTTGTCTGCACTCTTGAACCTCATTCGGAAAATTTTAAAGTGAACGGCACCGAGCAGGAAATTGTTGAAAGGGCAATGGATAATCCTATCGGCTCAAAATCGCTTGAGGAACTTGTGCAAGGCAAGCGGCGCATGGTCATTATCTCAAGCGACCACACCCGCCCCATTCCGAGTCATGTGACTATGCCGATTATCCTTCGGCGCATTCGAAAAGCGAATCCCGATATTAAAATCACTATCCTGATTGCAACGGGATTTCATCGCCCGACTACAAAGCAAGAACTCATTGACCGTTACGGTGAGGAAATTGTCGCGAAAGAAAATATCGTGGTGCATCGCTCCCGTGATGACGAAATGGCTGACTTGGGAAGATTGCCTTCGGGCGGCAAGCTCCTCTTGAATAAAGTTGCAATCGACACCGACCTTTTGATAGCGGAAGGTTTTATCGAGGCGCATTTATTCGCAGGATTTTCCGGCGGCAGAAAATCAATCTTGCCCGGCATTGCCTCTGCGACCACCGTCATGGCGAATCATTGCAGTGAATTTATTGCCAGCCCTCACGCCCGCACGGGTATTCTTGAAAATAATCCGATTCATAAAGATATGCTTTATGCCGCCGCGCAAGCAAAGTTGGCTTTCATACTCAACGTAGTCATAAATTCAAAAAAAGAAGTCATCGCCGCCTTTGCGGGTGACTCTGAAAAAGCTCATGTTAAAGGTTGCGAATTCGTTTTGAACATGTCGCAAGTGAAAAAAAATCCGACCGACATTGTTATCACGACCAACGGCGGCTATCCCTTAGACCAAAATATTTATCAAGCCGTAAAAGGCATGACGGCAGCGGAAGCCAATTGCAAGACGGGCGGCGTTATCATAATGGTTGCGGGCTTGATTGACGGGCACGGCGGCGAATCTTTCTTTAAAATGGTTACGGAAGCTCAAAGCCCTCAAAAACTCTTGGAAGAAATTTCACATGTTCCTCGCAACGAGACAAAGCCCGACCAATGGGAGGCTCAACTCTTCTGCCGCATTTTAAGTAAATGCAAAGTCATCATGGTAACGGATATGTGCGACGAAAAATTGATAACGGAAATGCACATGGAACACGCAAAAACTTTTGACGAGGCACTCAAGCGCGCCTTCGAAATAAAAGGAAAAGACGCTACGGTTTCGCTTATTCCCGACGGCGTTTCCGTCATTGTACGTTGAAAAATTCCGTCAACCATCGTAACCAAGTTTGCGCGCTTTGTCGAAGTCGTTTTGCGCTTTGGTCTCGTCGCCCATTAACAGATAAATTTTTCCGCGATTGTGATAGAGCCAACCTTCGGGCGAAAGTTTAATTGCCTTGTCCATATCGGCAAGTGCTTCCTCATAACGTTTCAAGCCTGCATACGCGCCTGCACGAGTGTCAAAAAAATTTGCTTCATTGGGTTTGAGTTCGAGGGCTTTGTTTGCGTCAAGCAATGCCTCCTCAAATTTTCCGATTTGACAATAAGACCATGCTCGCCCGTTGTAAGCATCGGCGTAATTCGCGTCAAGCTCAATCGCTCGTCCGTAATCGACAACGGCCTCATCCCAACGCTTGAGTCGACCGTAAGCAATCGCTCGATTCAAATACGGCCATGAAAATTTCGGATTGAGCTCAATCGTTTTGTTATAGTCGGCAATCGCCTTCTCGTAATCTTTGAGCCGGTCATTGTAAATGTTCCCGCGATTGACCAAGACAAATTGATTATCGGGATAAAGTTTGGCTGCTTCATTCAAAAGTTTCAATGCACCTTTAAAATCGCCGCGCTTATCGAGAGCCAATGCCTTATCAATAACTTTGTCGGCGTTTTCGTTTGACCACTTGAGATGCTCGGCGCGCCTGAGGTCTTCCGTTGCTTTTGAGTAATTCCCCAAAGCATTGAACGCCTTGCTGCGATTTTCGTAAGCCTGTACGTAATTCGGCTTGAGTTCTATTGCTTTATCATAGTCGGCAATCGCCTCTTGCATCAAGTTCAGCCAAGACTTTGCCGCCCCACGATTGTTCCAAGCGACTGCATATTTCGGATTCAACTCGATAACTTTGTTGTATTCCTTAATTGCCGAGTCGTATTTTTTTTGCTGATTGTAAGTCCAACCGCGCCCGAAGTAAGGCAATTCCGAATCGGGATTCAACTCCGACGCTTTGTCGAAATCAGCCAGTGCCTCCGTGTACTTTTTTTCCTCAATATAAGCCCAACCTCGATTGTGCCACGCCAAAGCATTTTCGGGATTTAATTCAATCGCTTCGGAAAAAAATTTCTCCGCACGTTTATGGTCGCCCTCGTCACGGCATTTATTGCCCTCGCGCAATTTCAAATTCGAAAGGAAAACTTTATCCTCCTCGACGATTTGCCGAGCTATCAATTCTTTTTCTTCGACAGTCGCAGCCAAAACATATTCTTGCTTGAGCGTATCCAGCTTTTTATATTCTTGCTCCTCTTGTTGACGAATTGCTTTTTCATTGGCGAAGAGCATTGCCATTTCTTCAGCGTCTTTATTCAAAAATTTTTCTACGTCGTCATCATTTATATCCGCATGCACCGTCGCACGAATTACAAAGCCCTTGTTATCCGAAAGAGGAATAATGTCGTAATTGCTTTCGACTACACGCATGACCGCGCCGGACAAGGTGATAATTTCGTCTTCAATCAGTTTCGTGTTCACCATTCTAGAAAATGTACGAATGTACAGACCTGCTTTTTCGCAAGCGTCTCTCAAGGCTCTTTGGTGTGCTCTTTCGCGAGCCACATTTATATTTTCAACCGCACCCAATACATAATATTCGTCTGTTCCTTCGTAAGTTTGAACTTCAGCCTTGACACTCAACACACTCAAACAAAGCACAAGCAACACTGTCAAAAATTTTTTCATAAATCACACCGCCTCAAATGAAAAAGCTCATAGAAAAATTTCAAGTGGAATGTTTGAAATGCCAAACGGAGTCGGCAAAAACGACTGCCCCGCTTTCACTCTCGGAACTTTGTATCGTAACAGTATTGCCCGTTTTGAAGGAAAGAGTAATCATATCGTCGCTCTTATCTATTTTCATTATGTCGTTGAGAGTCACGTCGCTTAATTGAACCTCGTCCGACGAAGATACATTTAAAAACAAATCCGAGCCTTGATTCTTGCCGCCGATAAAAACATCTTCACCGCCGCCGCCGATTAATGTATCGGAAACAAAACTGTTGCCGCCCCAAAGTTGTGAATTGCCATCGCCGGCATAAATCGCATCCTCGCCGTCCGAACCGTTGATAATTTCAAAGCCCTCAAGACCTCTGCCGTCAATAACGCCCGGTGTCGTCGCCGCATACACTTTCAGAAAAGCATAAGCGTTGCTGTCGAGAAGGCTGATAAATTTATCCGTTGCATTTTCAATTACGAGCGTGCCCGTTGAGGAATGCACCAAGAAATTGCCGCTATCGTCGAAAGTCGAATCTATGTACGTTTCGTCGAAAAGAATGTTCTCGCCCGATTGATAGCCTGAAATGATTTGGTCGTTGCCTCTGTAAATGTAATGCACGGGATATTGTTGTGAACTCGTCGTTGTTATTCCCGCTTTTTCGCCAATCACGACCTCGACCGCTTGATTTTCTGAATCAAAACTTTGAGCGTAAAATTGCGTTGCTTTGGAAGATACGCCGGATTTTTCTCCGATATAGTTGCCGTTACTGTTGCCGCCGAAAGAATTGCCGCCATTTCCGCTGTTGTTTGAATTGCCGTTGGAAGACACATTGCCTGAAGAACCGCTTGCCGATTTCCCGCCTGAAGCATCAGAGCCTCTGCCTTCGCTGCTTGAAGTGCCTCCTTGACTTGAAAGACCGCCGTTACTGTTGCCGCCGTTTCCGCTGCTGCTTCCGTTGCCTGAAGAACTGTTGCCGCCATTTCCGCTGTTGCTTGAATTGCCGCCCGAAGTGCCCGACTCGCCCAGTATAAAGAAACCGCCCTCGAAGTTCGGAATGAATATGTATCCTCTTACGTTGTCGGGGTCGCCGTCGCCGAAAATTAATACGAATAAATCATTGCCGCTCCTAATCGTCTGATAGCTTTCAGCCAAAATATTCAAGGTGTCGTCTTTGCCGAAACCCCAAATGGTATCGTTGCCGTCGCCCAAAGAATATCGGATAAAACTATTTTTGGAGCTGCTCGACAAACTTATTTGATCGTCACCTTTGCCGCTGATGATTGTGACATTCGAACCGTAGTTGGTAATTGAATCATTGCCCAAGCCGCCAAGAATTGTAACCAAATTTCCATAGTTCCAAATGACATCATTGCCCTGCGTTCCCGTGACAGATACAGACTCTTTGGAGTTAAAAATATTTTCACCGAGTTCAAGCGGACTATCGGAAGTGAATTCGAATGAATCAATTAAACTGATCGTCTTGCCTTTGGCGTCCTTGACGGTAAGAGAATCTGCGCCGATATTAAAAACGGCATCCGAACCGACGAGAGAAGCATTGGAAATTTTTCCTGTGGCTATTTCAATCGTATCTTCGTCTGTAGTGAAGTCGCCGATAACGTCATTGCCTTCCTCGCAGATAAAAACATCTTTGCCTGCGCCGCCCCAAAGCGAATCATTGCCTTCGCCGCCTTTTAAAGTGTCGTTGCCCGCGCCGCCGCTTATCGTGTTGGCAAGCTCGTTGCCGATAATTGTGAGGTCATTGGAAACAGAGGAGGCGTCGATAGTTTCAATTTTGTCTTTGCAATAGGAAACTCTGCTGTCGGTTGTCACGTCGAAAAAGTCTTCATGAAAATTAGGCAAGAGCGTTACGCCCGTGCCCTCCTCGTTTACGATTAAAACCTCTTCAGGATAGACAAGCTCGCTGCCGTCGGCGTCAAAGTAAGTGATAACTTTGTCTTTGGCATTCAAGACGGTAATCGTGCCCTTCTTGTTGCCGGAGCTGACCGTGAAGATAACGTCGTTCCCTTTGTCCGCGATGCTGATTGTGCCACTCTCGATGCTGATTTTATCGGTCTCGGAGTAATTGGCGATTGTGTCGTCGCCGTCACCCACATTGTAAATAAAAATATATGTGCCGTCGCTGCTCGTCAAAATATCATTGTCTTTGCCACCCGTAACGGTAACTTCGGAACCGCTTAAAGAAAAAGAATCATCACCGGAGCCGCCTATCACAGCCGCGTTGTCAGCTGAAATGTTAAAATTGTCATCTTCGTCAGAGCCGTTGAAAGTCTTCTTATTCATGTCACCCGTCAGCTCAACGATATATGCACCGTCATTAGACTTCAGGGAAGAATTTTCACCGAGTACTGTGGAAGTGAGAGTGAGGACTTTATCAACGGGCGTAGGAAGCGAAACATTTTCAGCCAGCCCGCCCAAAATAATTTGCGGCGCGCCGGTAATTTTTTCGCTGTAAACAATTTCATTATTAACGACATTGTAACCTGCAGAAGTCGATTCTGTTTGATACGTTGCAATATCATTATCGAAAGTCCAACCTGCCGGGGTTGTTGTTGATTTTGGAACATCTTCGCCCAGTTCAAGCGTGTAACCTTCACTTATTGTCACCGTCTCTTGGTTCAGTGATTCGTTCCCGACCGTCACTTTTTTATTTGTCAAGTCTATGTCAAGTCCGTCAACCGTTTTTACTCCGTTGACCGTTACCAGTGTTTCCCCGCCGCTTGATTCGACATAATTTATTTCGTTTTCTTCGAGGGTATAGCCGCTTGAATTTGTTTCTGTTTTGTAACTCGCTACTTCATTTTCTATAGTCCAACCCGCTGAGGTCGTTGTTGTCTTCGGGACTTCTTCGCCCAGTTCAAGCGTGTAACCTTCGCTTATCGTCACCTTCTCTTCTTTCAGCGATTCGTTACCGACCGTAACTTTTTTATTTGTCAAGTCTATATCAAGTCCGTCAACCGTTTTTACTCCGTTGACTGAAACTAAAATTTCCCCGCCGCTTGATTCGACATAATTTATTTCGTTTTCTTCGAGGGTGTAGCCGTTCGATATTGATTCTGTTTTGTAACTTGCTACGTTGTTGTCGATAGCCCAGCCCGCCGAGGTCGTTGTTGTCTTCGGAACATCTTCGCCCAGTTCAAGCGTGTAACCTTCACTGATTGTCACCGTCTCTTGGTTCAGCGATTCGTTCCCGACTGTTACTTTTTTATTAGCCGTATCTATTTCCAAAGCGTCAACCGTTTTTACTCCGTTGACTGAAACTAAAGTTTCCCCGCCGCTTTCAACCACATAATTTATTTCGTTATCTTCGAGGGTGTAGCCACTGGAAATTGTTTCTGTTTTGTAACTCGCTACGTTATTATCAATAGTCCAGCCCGCTGAAGTCGTTGTTGACTTCGGGACATCTTCGCCCAGTTCAAGCGTGTAACCTTCACTGATTGTCACCGTCTCTTGGTTCAGTGATTCGTTCCCGACCGTCACTTTTTTATTTGTCAAGTCTATGTCAAGTCCGTCAACCGTTTTTACTCCGTTGACTGAAACTAAAGTTTCCCCGCCGCTTGATTCGACATAATTTATTTCGTTTTCTTCGAGGGTATAGCCGCTTGAATTTGTTTCTGTTTTGTAACTTGCTACGTTGTTTTCTATAGTCCAACCCGCTGAGGTCGTCGTTGACTTCGAGACTTCTTCGCCCAGTTCAAGCGTGTAACCCTCACTGATTGTCACCGTCTCTTCTTTCAGCGATTCGTTACCGACTGTTACTTTTTTGTTTTCCGTGTCTATTTCCAAAGCAGCAGTCGTTTTTACGCCGCTGACTGTTACTAAAGTTTCTCCGCCGCTTGATACCACATATTTTATTTCATTATCTTCGAGGGTGTAGCCGCTTGTTGTTGACTCCTTTTTGTAACTCGCTACTTCATTTTCTATAGTCCAACCCGCCTGGGTCGTTGTTGACTTCGGAACATCTTCGCCCAACTCAAGCGTGTAACCTTCGCTTATCGTTACTTTTTCTTGATTGAGTGAATCGTTCCCGACTGTAACTTTTTTGTTGTCCGTGTCTATTTCCAAAGCGGCAATCGTTTTTACTCCGCTCACTGTCACCAGAGTTTCCCCGCCGCTTGATTCGACATAATTTATTTCATTTTCTTCGAGAGTGTAGCCGCTTGTCTTTAATTCTCTTTTGTAACTTGCTACGTTATTTTCTATAGTCCAACCCGCCGACGTCGTCGTTGATTTCGGAACATCCTCTCCAAGCTCAAGTGTGTAACCTTCGCTTATCGTTACCTTCTCTTGATTCAGCGAATCATTGCCGACTGTAACTTTTTTGTTGTCCGTGTCTACTTCCAAAGCGTCAATCGATTTTACTCCGCTCACTGAAACTAAAATTTCTCCGCCGCTCGATTCGACATAATTTATTTCGTTTTCTTCGAGGGTGTAGCCACTGGAAATTGTTTCTGTTTTATAATTCGCTACGTTGTTGTCGATAGTCCAACCCGCAGGGGTCGTCGTTGTCTTCGGAACATCTTCGCCCAACTCAAGCGTGTAACCTTCGCTTATCGTTACCTTCTCTTGATTCAGCGAATCATTGCCGACTGTAACTTTTTTGTTTTCCGTGTCTACTTCCAAAGCGTCAATCGATTTTACGCCGCTCACTGAAACTAAAATTTCTCCGCCGCTCGATTCGACATAATTTATTTCGTTATCTTCGAGGGTGTAGCCACTGGAAATTGATTCTGTTTTATAATTCGCTACGTTGTTTTCTATAGTCCAACCCGCCGCCGTCGTCGTTGACTTCGGGACTTCTTCGCCCAACTCAAGCGTATAGCCTTCACTGATTGTTACTTTCTCTTGATTCAGTGAATCATTGCCGACCGTCACTTTTTTATTTGTCAAATCAAATGTCAAGCCGGCTACCGATTTTACGCCGCTCACTGAAACTAAAGTTTCCCCGCCGTCGGTAGAAACATGGTGAGTTGTATTGTCGCCGAGAGTATAAGAGATCGTTGTCGCAGCCGCTTTATAGCTTGCGACGTTGTCACTGAAAGTCCAACCTGCCGCTTCGACCTCTTTGACAAAAGTAATATCGCTGTTGACTGTGTATTCGTTGCCGTCAACGGTAATTGTCGCGCCGCTCTTGCAATAAGTCGTTTCGTCGATAGTGTAAGTCTCGGAGCCTTGAACCGTCATATCTTCGGGAACTGTGACTTTGTAAACCTGCGTGAGGTCGGGATAATTATTTTCGACAACGTTTTGAGCCGTCGCAAGCGTGTAAATTTCGTCAGCGTTTTTGAAGACGTAACAATTGTCGGAGTCTAAAGTCAACGTGCCGCCCTCAAGCGTTTGATTTGGTTCGCTAATCGTGCGGGTTATATTTTCGCCGAGATAGCCCGCTTTTGGTTTGAAGACAACTTCGCCGCGATAATAGCCGTTGTATTCCTCGCCGCTCAAATATTCGTAGCCTGCAGGCAATGTGACTGCGTAGTAAACG
Source organism: Selenomonadaceae bacterium (assembly GCA_017535925.1). Taxonomy (GTDB): domain Bacteria; phylum Bacillota; class Negativicutes; order Selenomonadales; family Selenomonadaceae; genus Quinella. The sequence continues at coordinate 53,591 of JAFXTD010000062.1, forward strand.
TCGTCCGTCAAGTCGTGGTCGGTGACGGTGTAAGTGCCGTTGTTCGCGCCCTTAACCGCCACGCCGTCATCAATCGTTATAGGGAGTTCCGTGCCCGCCTCGTAAAAATTTTTGTCGCCGATTTGAATTGGGTTGTCGAAGGAAATTTTAATCCCTCTCGCGTCTGCCGAATAAACGCGAATGCCGAAGTCGCCCGCATCTAAATTGCTGTGATAGTAGTTTGTGCCGTCGATTGGCCAATAGTCGTTGGTGTAGTTTCTTCCGATGACCCCGCCGACATAATCGCCGTCGCCCGTGACTTGCGCATCAATTTTGTTTATGCCGCTGATTTTGGCTGTACCGTTGTAACTGCTGTCAAAGCCGTTGTAGCCGACCAAGCCTCCAACATTGTCACTGCCGCTTACTGTGCCGATGAAAGTATTTTCACCGTCGATTATTGTTCCGCCGCCGGTATTGGTGCCGACAAGACCGCCAACACGGTTTGCTGTGCTGTTGATTGTTCCGATAACTGTATTTGTGCCGTTGATGTTGCCGCCATGATTGACGCCAACCAAACCGCCAACAGCTTCTCCGCTACCCGTGATTTGCACGTCGAGAGTATTTGTTCCGCTGATTGTTCCGCCAAGGTTGTTGCCGACAAGACCGCCAACATCATAAGCACCCATGACTTGCGCATCAACAATATTTGTTCCGCTGATTGTTCCGCCGAGGTTGTAGCCGACCAAACCGCCGACATTAGAATTGGTGCTCGTAATTGTGCCTGAAACTTTGCAATTACTGATTGTGCAATTGATTTTGTCGGCTGGGCCGCTGACTTCGCCAATAATGCCACCGACATTACCGGAGGAACCGGAGTTAGCGTTCTGTCCGACTACTTGTACGTCGGCTGTACAATCGCTGATTGTGATGCCGTCATAGCTCCAGCCGATAATGCCGCCGATATTACTGTTGCCCGTGACTGTGCCGGTGACTTTGCAATTACTGATTGTGCCGCCGCCTGTGCCGCTTGTACCGGTACCGTTTCTGCCGACAATGCCACCGACACAATTACCATTTCCGCTGACATTGGCATTAACCAGCGTGACATTTTTAATCGTGCCGTTCAAACCAAAGCAACCAAAAAGTCCCACGTTACTATCGCCGTTGACAGTCAAGTTGGAAATGGTGTGACTTCCTCCGTCAAACGTGCCGCCGAATATGTTGGCATTTTGGTAACCGTGTAAACCGATTGGTGTCCAATTCGAAATATCTTTCAGGTCGATATCCGCCACTACTTTAAAAGTTAAGCCTTCGCAGGTGTACTTATTGTTTACGTAAGTGGCAAGGGCGACTAATTCGTCGGCATTGCTTATCTCGTAATAGCCGTTGCGCTCGCTGTCGACAACGAAACTAAGTCCCGTAATTGTCGGCGGCGTGAACAAATTTAAATCGGTAGCCGTCAAGGTCGTATCGGCGGCGGGCATGGTGTAATTTTCGGTTGCAGATAATTTGTCGTCGCCTTTGAAGTAGGAGCCGTCGGGAGCAGTAAAAGTTAATTCCGCGCCGCCTTTGTAGTAAGTTTTGTCGTCGACTTCATACTTGTCATCACCATCTGCAACGGCAACCGTAATTCCGTCGGGCAAATTTAATGCGTAGTAGATATCCTCTGCGGTGATTGATTTATCATTAATTTTAAAACTCGACAAACTCGCCGCGTCCTTGAGTGTGATTTTTCCTTCGTCGACCGTCACGATTAAATCCGAGTCGCTCGCATGTACTGAATATTCGCCGCCCGAAATGTTCAGCGTATCTGTTGCCTTGAGACCGTAAATCGAATCGTTGCCGTCGCCGGAAGCGTATTCAATGACACTCAAGCTCGCGTTCGAACTCAAGCTGATTAAGTCGTCATCTGCGCCTGCGTTGATTGTGACATTCGAGCCGCTCCAAATATCAATGTAATCGTCGCCTGCGCCCGCGTCGATTGAAATGTTTGATGCTTTCCAGTTTATAACGGTATCATTACCTGCGCCACTCTCGATTGAAACATTGGAACTATTAACATTACCAATGGAATCGTTACCTGCGCCCGTGCTAATTGTTACGTTTGAGCCGCCTCCATTGTTAATAGTATCGTTACCCGCGCCTGAATCGATTAAAACTGTGGAACCGTTGTTGTAAATGAAATCGTCATCTGCGCCCGCGTTAATTGTTACGTTGTTGGCGAGGTCATTGGAAATGAAGTCGTTTCCTTCGCCTCCGTCGATTGAAACATTTAATCCGCTGTTACGAATTGTGTCATTTCCGCCGAGTGCAAGAATCGTCGCATTGTCTAAAGTGTTGGAATAGCTGTCGTCATTTTCAGTCAATGTGATTAAAAGCGGATTGTCATTATAAATTCCGTCAATATTGAGGCTCGACAAGCTTGCCGCGTCCTTGAGAAGGATTGAGCCGGAACCGACGCTGACAATTATATCGGAGCCACTCGTCTGCGTGGAGTAAGTGCCGCTGCCGTCGCCGATTTGCAACGTCGAACTCTCTTTGAAACCGTAAATGGAATCGTCGCCCTCACCCCACGTGTATTTGAACAGGACATCTGCACCAAGGCTGGTATTGTTGTAATAAATGGTGCCGTCATCTTGACGATAACTGTTGTTGAAAATTTCATCGTCGCCTGTGCCCGCGTTGATTGTCACGTTCGAGCCATAGTTGCCAATGTAATCGTTACCTTCGCCCGCATCGATTGAAACGTTATCTCCGTGGCTTTGAATCGAATCATTTCCCGCGCCGACGTCGATTGTAACCGAGTCGCTGTTGTTATAGCTGTCAATATTATCGTTGCCGGCTCCGCCGTTTAGTGAAACGTTCGAGCTTTCGTTGCGAATGTGATCGTCGCCCGCGCCCGCGTCGATTGTCACCGATTCCGTGCCTTCCAAGTTGTAAATGTAATCATCGCCCACCAAGCCGTAAATTGTGACGTTTTCCAAATAATTATAAAGTTCGTCATCCTCTTCGGTGAGCGAAATAATTTCCGTGGAGCTGGTCTTGTTAATGTTAAGTTCTTTACCTTTTGCACCGACCAGACGAACAGAGCCTTCGCCGACGCGGACAATTACATCGTCGCCGTCAAGCTCTGTGGAGTAAGAATCACCCGTGATAGTCAGCGTATCGGACTCATTGAATCCAATAATAGTGTCGTTGCCGTCCCCGGAGGCATATTGAACTAAACCGCTTGTGGCGCGCAAATAAATACTGTCGTCACCTGCGCCGCCTAAAACTGTTGCAAAGTTGCCGGCACTGTTAATAGTATCGTCGTCTTCGCCTCCGTTAATTGAAGCGTTCAAACCGAACCAGTCGTCAATGTAATCGTTGCCTGCGCCCGCGTTGATTGTGACGTTTTGACCGTAACTGTTGGAGATTGAATCATTGCCCGTGCCAGCGTCGACAGTAGAGTTTGAACCGTCATTCCAAACAGTATCGTTGCCGTCGCCGCCGTCGATTGTCACCGAGTCGCCGTAGTTGCCAATATAATCGTCGCCTTCGCCGCCGAGGAGCGTTGCCTTATCGGGAGATTCGAGCGTTTCATAGGAACTCGTCGAACTGTTCCACTCTATCCTTGCATTGTTCCTAATCGTATCATTGCCCGCGCCACCGTCGATTGAAACATTTGCGCCGAGGCTGTTGAGAATCGAATCGTTGCCGCCGAGAGCAAGAATCGTTGCGCCTTCGAGCGTGTTGTTGTATGTGTCGTCGTTTTCGGTCAGCGTTATGAATAACGGATTATATTCGCCGTCAATGTTGACAGTGGATAAGCTTGCCGCGCCGACCAGAGTTATCTTGCCTTCACCCACCGTCACGACAATATCCGAATCGCTCGTTTGTGTTGAATATACTTCGCCCGAAATGCTAAGCGTTGAATTTTCTTTGAAGCCGTAGATAATATCATTGCCGCCGCCGCTCGTATAGGTGAACAGAACGTTTGAACCGTCATCATCTTCAAATGGAACGTTTTCTTCCATGTTCCAGTTGTTGTAAATAGTGTCGTTACCTTCGCCGCCGTCTATTGTCACCAGTGAGCCGGAGTTTTTAATTAAATCGTCGCCTTCGCCGCCGTTGATTGTGGAATTCGAGCCGCCGTTTTCGATAATATCTTTGCCGGCTCCTCCGTCGATTGTCACGGATTCGGCGTAGCTTCTGATTTGGTCGTTGCCGCCGCTGCCGTTGATTGAAACGTTCTTTTCGTTGTTGAAAATGTCATCGTTACTTGCGCCGCCTTCTATCGTGACATTATCGGCGTAGTTTCTTATCCAATTGGAAGATTCTTCACCCTTAATGGAGATATTGCTTTCCTCGTTCGTTATGACATTAACGGGAACAATATTTTCAAGTGAAGTCACGATATTAACTTCGGGCAGAGAGGCGGCTCCTTCGAGGGTGATTGTATTCTCTCCGACTTGGACAAGAACATCATAGCCGCTCTTAACCGTCGAGTATTCCGAATCCAAAACGACCAGCGTCTCCAAAATCCCGAAGCCCGAAATTAACTCGTCGCCGTCGCCCGCTCGATAGACATAGACCATACCCGCCTCGCTGTTAGAGACGGTATCATCTCCCTTGCCGCCCTCGATTGTGGTGTTGAAGTTCGAATTTCGGATAAGGTCGTTGTCGTCGCTCGCATGGATTGAAACATTCTTGCCGCTGTTCTCAATATAATCTTTATCGACGGTGCCTTCGATTACCACATTGTCCTCTTCATTGCGAATGACATTGAATCTTTGAGCCTGTTCAATCGACGGAACAATTACGGGATATTTTGTATTGGAATTTTTGAGCGTGAGGGTGCCTTTGCCTTCCACGCGAATGATAATGTTGCCCTCGCTGTCCTGTTCAATCGAATAGCTGTCGGCAATGACAAGCGTATCGGTCAATTGAAAGTTTTCGATTACGTCGTCGCCGGACGTGTAGACATAAGCAAGGGCAGTGCCGTAATTGTAAACAGAATCATTACCCGCACCGCCCAAGACCGTGACATTTATGCCCTGTGATTGATTGAAAATGAAATCGTTACCGTTTCCCGCATTGATTGAAGCGTTGGAACCTCTGTTGTCGATAAAATCATCATCTGCGCCGCTGTTGATTGTGCTGTTCGAAGCAGCATTGCCAATGGTATCGGCTCCTTCACCGGTATTGATTGAAACGTCTGATTGAGCATTCCAATTGTCAATGGAGTCGTTATCCGACCCGCTGTCTATTGTGACATTGTTGCCTCCGTTCCAAACAGTATCGTCGCCGACTCCGCCGTCTATTGTTACGTTATCGCCGCGATTGAAAATGTCATCGTTGCCCAAGCCGCCGTCGATTGTGCTGTTCGAAGCAGCATTGCCAATAATATCGTCTCCTTCACCCGCATTGATTGATACGTCTGATTGAGCATTCCAGTTGACAATCGAATCATTGCCTTCGCCGCCGCTTATCGTGACCTCGCTGCCGGAATTTTCTATGGTATCGTCACCCGCGCCACCGGAAATTGAAGTCCCGGCAATAAAAGGGTTGTTTCCGCTCCAGTTACTAATTGAATCGTTTCCTTCGCCTCCGTCGATTGTAACATTCGTGCTTCCGTTACCAATGGTATCGTTACCTGTGCCGCCGAGAATTGTAAGATTTTCGCCGCCGTTGTTGTAAATAACATCATCATCTGCGCCGCCGTCCAGTAAAATATTGGAGTTGATACTGTCGTCTCCGCCGCAGCCATTGTTTTCAAGTGTATCGTTACCTTCGCCGCCAAAAATTTTGGTGTTGTCGCTGAAGCTGACAATGGAATCATTTCCCGCGCCGCCTATAAATGTGGAATTCGCTCCAATTTCAGAAAAACCGTACTCACCGTTTTTAATTGAATCGTTATCGTCGCCCGCGTCGATTGAAACGCTTGCAGCACTATTTGTAACGTTGTCGTTGCCACCGAGAGCCAAAATCGTTGCGCCTTCAAGACTGTTGGAGTAGCTGTCGTCGTCTTCAGTCAGCGTGATGAACAACGGATTATATTCGCCGTCAATGTTGACAGTCGATAAGCTCGCCGCGCCGACCAATGTTATTTTTCCGTCACCGACCGTGACGATAATATCCGAGTCGCTTGTCTGTGTTGAGTATACGCCGCCCGAAATTGAAAGCGTTGAAGTCGAATTGAATCCATAAATCGTGTCGTTCCCGTCGCCTAAAGTGTATTCAATCAGATGACCAAAGTCATAATTGCTTAAACGAATTGAATCATTACCCAAGCCGCCTATGATTGTGATACTGTCACCGTTATTGACATCGGCGAAAATTGTATCGTCGCCTTCGTCTCCGTAAATTGTTGCTCTGTCGCCGCTGACAATATAATCTTTACCTTTGCCACCCTTAAGTGTCACGTCATGGACATGATTGTCGATTGTGTCGTTCCCGTCGCCCGCGTCTATCAAATCATTGCCGTTTTGATGTCCGCCGTGATTGCCTATGCTGTCGTCGCCGTCGCCCGCATATATCGTCGTGTTTACGGCGTTGTTGTAAAGCGTATCGTTGCCGCCCAATGCATTAATCGTTACACCCGCGACCATGTTGGAATAGTTGTCGTCGCCTTCGGTCAACGTGATGAACAACGGATTATATTCGCCGTCAATGTTGACAGTCGATAAGCTCGCCGCACCAACCAATGTTATCTTGCCTTCACCGACCGTAACGATAATATCCAAGCCGCTTGTCTGTGTTGAATATACTTCGCCCGAAATTGAAAGCGTGGAAGTCGAATTGAAACCCTCGATTGTGTCGTTCCCGTCGCCGTAACTGTATTTGAACAGGATGTTCGAATTGACATTGTTGTTGCGAATGGAATCATTGCCTTTACCACCGCTTATTGTCACGTTTTCGCCATTATTATTTTCAATATAATCATTGCCGTCGCCCAAGTCGATTGATGCATTCGAGGCATTGGCAATGGAATCGTCGCCCGAACCCGCATCTATTGTGGAATTCGCGCTTATATTGAAAACGGTATCGTCGCCTTCACCTGTTTTTATTAAGACGTTTTCGGCTGACCAATTATCGACTTTGACAAAATCGTTGTCTGCGCCGCTGTCTATCGAAACCTCCGAATTATCACTGTAAATTATGTCGTTGCCGCCCAGTGCCAGAATCGTCGCTCCGTCAAGAGTGTTTGTGTAAATATCGTCGCCTTCGGTCAACGTGATGAACAACGGATTATATTCGCCGTCAATGTTGACAGTCGATAAGCTCGCCGCACCTATCAATGTTATCTTGCCTTCACCGACCGTCACGATTATATTTGAGCCGCTCACTTGAGTGGAATAAGTGCCGGTGCCGTCGTCGATTTGCAGTGTCGAAGTCGAATTGAAACCTATAACCCTATCATTGCCGTCGCCGGAGGCGTATTCAATCAAAACATTTTCAACGGCAGATTCAAGACTGATTGTGTCATTGCCGAGACCTGCGTTGGCAGTCACGCCGGAGCTGTCGTTGAAGATTAAAATTTCATCGTCGCCCGCGCCGCCGTTCATTGAAACATTATTGCCGATATTTAAGAGCTTGTCGTCATCGTCCCCGCCGTCTATCGTGACGCTTGCACCGCCATAATTGTTGAGAAAATCGTTACCTGCAGCACCATAGATTTTTATCGAATCGCCGTGATTGTTGAGAATAGAATCCTCGCCGTCTTCGCCAAAGATCGTGGAGCCGTGACCGCCAAGATTTTCGATTGTGTCATTATCCGCACCGCCGAATATGGAAGAATTTTTGGCACCGCTTCTAATCGAATCGTGACCCGCACCCAAACTAATATTGACAGAATTTTGTGCATTAATATTGTCGACGATATCGTCACCTGCGCCGCTGTCTATCGTAACGCTATCGGCTCCGTTCCAAACGTAATCATTGTCCGCGCCGCTGTTTATGCTGACGTTGTTTCCGGTGCTGCCGTTACTAATAGAATCGTTGCCTGCGCCAGCCTCGATTGTACTGAAGGAACCGCCGTTGTTAATGGTATCGTTGCCGCCGAGTGCATCGATTGTGACACCGCTGCCGGTATTGTTAATGCTGTCGTCATTGAAAGAGCCTGTGATTATCGTATCGGATTGATTGTTGTTTAACGTTGCCATAAAATTTGACTCCCTTCTCCATGACAAAAAACACATCAATGTATTTTTAGTAATATACTAAATTCTGCAAAGGGCAACAAGGGTTTGTAAAAGTTTTTTTTCTATAAAAAAATCATGAAGAAAATTTTCAGCTTCAAAAAAATTTATATGGCGAAAACAATTCCGCTCATGTATAATGTGAAAAACTTTATGAAAGGAGTGATTCTTATGGCGGACGTGATCGTCGGCAAATCGACAAAAGACAAACTCGTCGCCGCCGAAGGCAGGACGCAAATTTACGGCTTGGCGGGTAACGACACGCTCATAAGCGATAACAAAAAAGAAATGCTTCTCATCGGCGGAAGCGGCAATGACGTTTTGAGAATGACCGGCGGCTCAGGCACGCTTTCCGGCGGCGCGGGTAAGGACACCTTCGAGCTGAACTATTCCGCCGGCAAAAAAATTTCTGCAGTGATTGAGGATATTGAACCGACCAAAGACAAAATCGTAATTAATTTCGACGGAAGCAAAGCACCGAAACTTCGATACACTGTCAAAGGCTCCGACGTGGTTTGGACGGACGACAAAGGTTATTTTAAACTCACGCTGAAAGGTTCGAGCGACGCAAGCGATTACTACGAAGGCAATGCACACGAATATATATGGGACATCTTGAGAATCACAAATGAAAAACGCGAGGCTGCCGGTTTGAATCCCGTGGCTTTGTCAAAGACCTTAACTGACGGCGCAACCGTTCGTTCAAAAGAAATTGTGAAAGAACAGTCTCATACACGACCCGACGGCTCAAGTTGTTTCACGGCGTTAAAAAAATCTTTCTTTAAAATGGCGGAGAATCTTGCTTTCGGAATAACCTTGCCGGAAGATACAATGACCGGATGGATAAATTCCGCCGGACACCGCGCAAATATTTTGAATAAAGATTTTAAAAAGTTGGGCGTCGGCTACACTTACGATTCAAATTCAAAATATAAATATCATTGGGTTCAAATGTTCGGCAGCGATTTAACTTCCTCCGAAACATTGAGCACGAAAGAAATTTTGAAAACCAAAATGACAGTTCAAATCGGCAAGTTGCCAAAAGAAGAAAAGCCGACAGTCGATACCAACCTCGCTGAAGGCAACACGGCAATTTTGCGCGGCGGCACTTACAAAATCGCAAAGAAATTTTCCGGCACGATAAGAATCAACACAAACGACGCCGTGACAATCGACGGAACAAGCGCGGGCAAATTGAGCAACGTCCAAATCGTGACAACCAAAGAAACTTCTAACCTGACGATAAAAAATTTGAACATAACAAACGAAGAAAAAGGCGTGATAACTTTTGGCGCAGGCAAAGGCAACAAGTTGACGCTCGCAGGCACAAACATTTTGAAAACCTCTGATGTATGGGCGGCAGTCGTCGATGTCGGCGGCGGTTTGACGGTTGACGGAAAAGGTTCAATTAATTTGACGGCGGGCACTCAAGGAGCAGGTCTCGGTTCAAAATCGGGAATCGAAAGCAAAGCCAACATCACTATCAAAAACGGCTCGATAACAACCGTCACGGACATGGGTGCAGGTATCGGCTCCGGCGCAAAAGGCTCAATCGGCAACATAAAAATCACGGGCGGCACTCTCAATACAACAGGTAATCAGGTAACGGGGGTCGGCAAAGGTTGGAACGGAAAAGTCGGAAACATTTCATTCAGCGGTTCGGGCAAAAATCTTTCTTTCGACGGAAACAACGCGACAATTTTGAGCAGCAACATTTCATACAGCGGCGGCAATGAAAACGACAAAATTGCAGTCAGCGGAAACAACGCGACCATCTCGGGCGGCAAAGGCAACGACACGATTCAAAGCATCGGCTTAAATACCGTGTTCAAATATTCCGTCGGCGACGGCAATGATTTAATCAAAGGCTTCGACGCGACTTCCACTCTTCAAATCTGCAATGACGGCTCCAAAGTCGATTTTGTCAGGAAAGGCTTAAATGTCATTGTGCCGGTCGGAAAGGAAAAGATAACTCTGCAAGGCGCGGCTCTTCTTTTCAATCCAAATATCGAAGTCATAAATACTCAATCGAAGAAATTAATCTTGACGGATTCTTCGAAAGCCTCCGTAACCCTCGAATCGGAAATAAAATTTGCCGATGCCTCCTCGCGAACAAAGGCAATTAAAATCACCGGCAATTCTTCAGCCAACACAATCACCGGCGGCTCGGGTAAAGACGTTATCAAAGGCGGCGACGGAAACGATTATCTTTACGGCGACAAAGGCAACGACATTCTTTACGGAGACGCGGGTAACGATTCTCTTTGGGGCAGCGACGGAAACGATAAACTTTATGGCGGCGCGGGCAATGATATTTTTATCTACAGACCGAACGAAGGAACGGACACGATTTATGATTGCGCGGCGGGCGATATGTTAAAAATTTTGAAGTCCAACGGCACAGAGGGAGGCTCGTTTACATCTTCGTCCTTCGACGGCAAAAACCTCACCTTGGCAATTTCGGGCGGAGGCAAAGTCGTCTTCAGCGGAGTCAAAGCAAATGACACTTTCAACATCAACGGCACGAGTTATTCAATCAGCGGAAAAAAATTAGCTGCCGGCTGATAGAAAAAATCTAACAGCTGACAGCTGACAACTGACAACAATTTCAACGGGAAGATTGGCGGCTTATTCTGTCGTAAAGATCTCTTGCGGCGCGGTCGTTCGGATTTAATTGCAAAGATTTTTGCGCGTCACTCAATGCTTTGGAGTAATCGCCCAGACCGTAATAGGCAACCGCACGATTGTACCAGGCGTCGGCAAAGTTCGGGTTGAGTCGAATGGCGCGCGTGCATTCTTCAACGGCCTCATTAAACATTTCCTTAAAGACGAACAAGCTGCCCAAATTGTTGTGAGCGGCGGCGGACTTATCGTTGAGCTTCAGAGCCGCTCGGAAATCTTTTTCCGCATTTTGAAATTGTTCAAGAGCCGCATAAGCAATTCCGCGATTTAAAAGAGCGTCGGCGTAATTTGATTTCAATTTGACTGCCGCCGTATAATCTTCAACCGCCGCCGAAATTTGTCCAAGCTCGTATTTGACAATGCCGCGGTTGTTGTAAGCTTCCGCGAATTGCGGGTCAAGTTCAATCGCCGCATCATAAGTTGCCAAAGCACGCGGGAAGTTCTTCCTAAAAGAAAAATCGTTTCCCTTAGAAAATTCGTTGATCGCATAAAATTTTTTGGTGTTGTGCTCAACGTCTTTTTTTATTTCAATTTTTTTGGCGTCGTCGACCGAATCAAAATCCTTGCGGTACTTTTCCATTTGCCGATTCAACGCATCGTATTTTTCCTGCAACTCTTTGTTTTTGCGAATAAGTTCGTCGAGGCTTTGCCTGTCGTTCATTATGGCTTTCAAAGTTTTCTCGTCCAAATTGTTGATTAGAGCCTTGATTGTCACGGTGAACTTGAGCAAATTTTTTTCGACGACTTCCACACTGCTCGTCTCCTCTTGAATTTTGAGCAGTTGAGCGGTTACGGTTTGCACCTCGTCTTCTTCCAAAACCAAATCAATCATCTTTGAATAGCTTTGCAGATAGACGCCGGCTTTTTCAATGGCAGCACGCTTTGCCTCTTCGCGAGCACGAGCCGTGGCAGAGGCGGCAGTTTCATCAAGGCGCGAATCCATGACGTATTCGCCCGATGCCTCGATTAATTCTTCGTCGGCTTCGGAAGTTGCAGTGCTTAAAACGATTGCGAAGGCAATGAGGAGCGCAAAAAATTTTTTCATGATAAGTCACCTCACCAAAACGACCGCGCAATTCGTGAGAATGTTCGTCGACTGATTGACTGCCAAAATTCTGTCGGCATCTTCGTCGCTTATGACAACGTCGCATGACCGTGAAATTTCAACGGCTTTCACGACCAGCGGCGAAGTTCCGGCACGCGGCGAATCGATAACATCCGCATATTCGACAATGCCGCGGATTACGGCGTTTTCATAGCCGACGTTCTTGTAAGCATAAATTTCAATGCCGCCGACGGTTTTTATCGCGGGAGTAATGGCGGTCGAAAGATTCAAGCCTCGACAATCAATAACCAAGCCCGTGTATTTGACTTCGGTGCGAACGCTCGTGAATTTTGGTTTTGGAAAATCTTCAATCAAAACATTTTTTTCAAGGACTACACTCGCCAAAGAATTTTCCGAGCCGTACATCGACAAACGAACCTTGGCACGAAAGGAACCGTCCTTTTGTTGAGTCACGGAGATAACTTTTGCGCCGCGCAGTACCGCTTCAACATGGCTGTTTATCTCGTCGTCCAAATCGCACAAGTTCCTAACCGTCGTGTTTGACGTGACGTGAATACTGTCGACCTCCTCTGCCAAAGTTCGATACGCCTCCAGCACAGCCATTCGACGCATTTGGTTGGGTTTCATTCCTTTTTCGTAATAAATAATTCCCTCTGCCTCGATATATCCGTTCGCCGAGGCAAAAGAAGATATCGCGAGCAGGCACAGCACGAAGACAACTTGAAAAATTTTTTTCATACGATAACATCTCCTTTGCCAAAAAAAATTCTTCGCGGTCATTCGTCACGATAAACAACTTTATTTCTGCCGGTCTTCTTCGCGCAGTAAAGTCGATTGTCAACGATTTTAATGTTGTCTTCCATGTCAGCCGCGGCAGAAATTTCTGCACAGCCGAAACTCATCGTCACACGAAGCTCTTGACCTTCAAAGTGACATACGCTGCCTTCCACTGCAAGCCTTATGCGTTCAGCCAATTCCGCCGATTCGGAAAGATTAACGCCTTCAAGAATCATGATAAATTCTTCGCCGCCCCACCTGTACGCTCCGTCACAGTTGCGAATATGCGCGGACAAAATTTTCGAAACGTGGACAAGTATCGCGTCGCCGGCGTTGTGTCCGTAAGTGTCGTTGACCTTTTTAAAAAAATCAATGTCGCACATGATGATTGACAGCGGCATCTTTGGCGAAATTTTTTGAAGGTATCGCCTCCAATCACGCTCAAGCCCCAAACGATTTTTCAGCTCCGTCAGCTTGTCGCGTTCGGAGTCCTCCAAGAACAAATCCGATTCAAGAGCCATGCCGCAGATAAACGCCGCGATTGAAAGTCGTTTGGAATCTTCCTCCTCGTCGAAGCCGCCGCCCAATTTGTTTATGACTTGAAAGGCTCCGATAACTTCGCTGTGACAATTCGCTACGGGCATTACCAAAACAGATTTGGTAACATAGCCCGTTTTTTTGTCGACAGCAGAATTGAAATCGGGGTGATTGTAAGGGTCGTTCGTGACTATAGTGCGATTTTCGGCAAGAGCACGACCGACGAGTCCCGTCGTGTCGTCAATGACGATTTGATTTGTTCCCGTCGCCGTTGCAGTGAATAATTTTCCTTTACGTTTGTCCCATCGCCAAAAACTTGCTCTGTCTGCTCCGACCAGTGTCCTGCCCAGCTCCGCGAAAATTTCAAAAATTCTCAAGTGCTCACTATAGCTGTTTCTGTTCTGCCGCATCTCTTCATACAAACGTTGCACAACGGAAAATATATTATCCAAAATTTTTTGTGCCGACATGCTCTCGCTCATTCCCTACACTCCTTTCACAAGAAAATTTTTTCACCCGCTTTGGCAAATGCAACTTTATCGGTGCCCGTTTTAAATTTTTGTTCCATGTTCGAAAGAACCTCGTCGGTTCGTTCAGGCGCGTGGTGGACAAAAAGAATTTTCTTTGCATCAGCTTTGATTCCGACCTCGAAACCCACTTGCGCCGTCGAGTGTCCGTAGCCGCGACATCTTTCATATTCTTCCTCTGTATATTGTGCGTCGTAAAGCAAAAGGTCGCAACCGCGAGCGAAGTCAGCCAAAGCCTCGCAACCTTCGGGTGTGTGTTCAAAATCTGTTGCATAAACCAAAGATTTTCCCGAACACGTCAGGCGATATATCGTGGAACCGAGCGGGTGCGTACCTTCCATCATTTCGATTTGAACTGCGCCTATGAAAAAAGTTTTTTCAGGCAAGCCGTGAAAAGTAACATTCGCCGGATATTGCCCGACTTTGAGAGGCCAGAAAGGCGGAGAAATTAATCTGTCAAGTGCCTCGTTCACGCTCAAACCTGCTCGGCTTTCTGCATAAATGTCGACGCTGCGTTTCTTTTGACTCAACGCAACAAAAAAGGGAAGCCCGATTATATGATCCAAATGCATGTGAGTGAGCAAGATTGTGATTCGCGTGCTCGGTTCGATTTCGGCATTGACAATTCCGTTGCCCGCGTCCAAATATATTTCTTCGCCCGCCGCCAAAATTCTGTAGCAAGAGGTCGCACCGCCATAAACGGCAAACTCTTTTCCGTTGACGGGCATGGAACCGCGAGCTCCCAAAACGGTAAGTTCAAAGTCTCCGCCCTTATCAAATTCATTTTTCAATAGTTATTCCCCCTTCTGTTTCGTTTAACGAATTTAATCTTAAAATTTCAAAGTCTTCGGATTTTCCTTTGAGTTTAATGCTGTTTCCCAATGAGGTAACATTGGCGCGCGAACCCAAGACATCAGCTACGGCTCGCGAAATTAAAATTGTTCCGCCGCCGGCATTTGCCTCAAGCCGAGCCGCCGTGTTGACCGTGTCGCCAATGGCTGTGTAATCCATTCTGAACGGCGTACCGATATTGCCGACGACCGCACTGCCCCAGTGAACTCCCACTCCGAAAGAAATTTTTCGCCCGTAACGCTCCATAAGTTCCGCGCCCAATTCTTTTGAGCCGGCAATCATATCCAGTGCCGCACGACACGCCAGCTCAACGGAATTTTCTTGAGGCAACGGCGCATTCCAAAACGCCATTGTGCAATCGCCGACGAACTTATCCAGCGTGCCGTGATACCTCCTTATGCAAGTCGTCGTTAATGTCAAATAACGATTGAGAATTTCCACGACCGTTGCGGGCGACAATTCCTCGCTCATGGTTGTGAAGCCTCGAATATCCACGAAGAGCACCGCTATATTTTTCAGTTCGCCGCCCAATTCAATCGACTTCGAGCTGCCGTCAAGGAGTTGGCTCATGACTGCAGGGTCAACGTAACGCCCGAAAGTCTTCGTCACTTTTTCTTTTTCTTCGCGCGCCAAAATGTAATTTGTTGAAACTGCCAAGATAAACAACACACTCACCGACAGCGGAATCCATAAAACGTGCAACATTATTCCCTGTCGACGAAAAATTTCACAAAGCACAAGCCAACCCAAAGAAAGAATCAACCAGACGCCCGTTATGTATTTCATTTTGCCGCGCCGAAAATAAAATTCTGCCGCACAGCTCACAAGGAAAAGAATAATCAGTTGCTCGCGTTGACCCGCCTCGTATAAAAATTTTCCGTTTTGAAAAGCTTGAATTGCGTTGGCGTGAATATCGACGCCGTATGTTAAATCCGAACGGTCGAGCGAAGTCGGAAAAGCATCTTGCATTCCGGGGGCATAAGATCCGATTAATACAATTTTGTCGCGATAAACCTCCGCGCTGACTTTCCCTTCCAACAAATCCAAAAAGTTGTTGCCGCCGGAATAACTCTTTGCCGTGAAAGGCAGATAGAAAATTCCGTTGCTTTCGGTTTCGGGCGGAGGCAGCGGTTCGATACCTTTGTAACGACACCATTTTTCGTAAATCACTCGCGCAAAGGAATAAAGTCGCCCGCGTTCCTCAACCTTCACAAAAAGAAGTTCATGACGCGCAATGCCGTCCGGTTCGTTTGGTGCATTGATGTGCCCCGTGTCCGTTACCGCATCCAATTCGGGAAAGGCTCCAATCCACGGCCAAATTTTATCCCACGTCGCATAAAGATTTTCGCTTTCTTCCGAAGAATCATCTTCCTCGTCCAAATCGGCTTCGGAACCGACGACAACATTTCCATATTGAGCGGCGGCTTCGACAAGCAATTTGTCTCCTTCGGGGTCGGCAGAATTTTCTCCCGTAAAAAGTCCGTCTATGCCGATAACCGCAGGTCGAACGTTCGGCTCGTGATTGTTAAGATACGTAATTGCTTTTGCCATGTCCCTGCGCCGAATTGAAGAGTTCGGCCCCAATTTGTTTAACGTGACCTTGTCTATGCCTATGACAATGATATCGGGATTTCTTTCACTTTCTTTCTGAAAAAATTTGTCGCTGATTCTCAAATCCATTTCGTTGAGCCAACCCGCCCAAGCTGTCAAAGTGATAAGTAAGCCGACCAAAAACGCGTCGACAAAACGCAGAAAAAATTTTCGTTCAGTCACATTCTCATTCCTCTGATTCTGTTACTGACAAATACCACGGCTCCTTCGTCCAAGAAATGCGTCGCCAAATTTTCCGAAAGAATTTTGTCCTTGTCTTCTTCAGAAATCACGGGGCAAGTATTATCGTCGCTGATTCTTTCGGCTTTTATCACAAGAGGATTGTCACCCGCACGAGATAAATTTCCGCCGCTGTTCGCAAGCCAATTTTTTTCAATTTTATTGTTACCATACGACAAAAGCATCACCGCATCTTCATTGCGAACAACGGAATTTTTTTCGACGTAGCCAATCATGCCACGCGCAATGACTTTGTCATAATCGAGCTTTTCATACCCGTAAACGGATTGATTTTGAGTATCGCGAACAACAGGCGATAAGACAGGATTCAATTCCGAATCGCCGCAGTCGATTATCAGCCCCGTGTAATTTCCTTTAACTGCCACATTGCGGCTCGGCGCAGGAAAATCTTCCTTCGCGACCGGATTAAAGGCAAGCTTGGCAATCGAATTCGTCACACCGTAAATCGGAACACTCAAGACGACCGTGCAATTCCCGTGCTCGTCGTAAGTTTCGGAAAGGACACTTGCCCCTTTAATCAATACTTCAATTTTCTCTTCCGTTAAGGTATCCTTTGCCGTAATTTGGATTTTACCTGCCGCCTTCGCCAAATTACGATAGCCGTCCATCATTGCCGCTCTCTTTGCACGAATTCTGGCAATGCCGATATCCGTCTCGCCTGCACGAGCCAAGCCGTGACCTTCTGCCGTTAAATTTTCACTTGACCACCAGTTTACGTCGATTATTTTTTTTAAAGGCGCGGCTTGAGCCGTTTTGAAGTTCTCCGAAAGTTCTTCGTGCCGTTCAACAAATGTGCATTTGCTTTGCGTGTAAAGAAGAATCGGCAACAAAATTAACAACAGAAAAAAATTTTTTCGCATACGACTCGACCTCTTTGTAACGATAAATTATTCAATTGCAAGCTGATTGTTAAATTATACCCTTTGTGCCGATAAGTGACAAGTTCAAGCAACGCTCCCGTTTTTTGTCAACTCAATCGGATTGTTTTGCTGTTTCATCAACACTGAATCCGTTCCGACCTTGACTTTTAACGAGGTAAACAGATTTATCTGCCGCCGTAAAAATTTCCGAATAATTTTTCCTGCCGCGGAAAATTGAAATGCCGACGCTTGCCGATAAATTCATTTCTTTTTCTCCAAATTTTAATTCGCGCGCCATTTTTATTACCGCTCGTGCTTTTTCAATTACAAAATTTGCGTCAAGGATATTTTTCAAGAAAACAACGAATTCATCTCCGCCGAATCGCCCGACGATACCGGCTGTTTTGAAAAGCTCACTCAATCCGTCAGCAAATCGCTTCAAAATCAAATCACCGAATTGATGTCCGTGCGTGTCATTCGCTTTTTTGAAATTATCCATGTCAATCACGAACATTGCCGACATTTTTTCCGCCGAAAGATTTTCAAGATATTTGCAAACCGCTTTCTCGAATGTCATTTTATTTAAAAGCCCGGTCAGCTTGTCGGTTTCAGCGTCGTGCTTGTAAAAATCTCTTGATTCGCTAAGTTGGCGGTTTATCATTTTTATTTTTTCCAAATCAATTGCCACGCCGCGCAGTTTCATCAGCTCCGTTACGTCGTCAAGCAAAATTATTATTCCGAGCGGCTTGGATTTTACTTTCAAAAATGAAGTGCGCATATGCAAATGTTTTATTGCTTCGCCGTTAAAGTAGGGGACAATTTTTTCGTGCTTGTTCACCGAATCGTAAACAACCTCCAAAAGCATTTGATTGAAGTCATCATTTTCACTGTATTCGAAGAAAGATTCCGCGAAAGTTTTATCGACCAGTTCGGATTCTTTTTTGCCGAGAATTTCCATTGCCGCCGGATTGACGTACAAAATTTTTCCCTTCTGAATATAAATCACGCCGCCGGAAATTTCTCGGAGTATTTCGCTGTAAAAATTTTCTTTATTCTGCATTACAATTCCTCTTTACGTTCCAAATCGGAGTCTGTCGATAAAATCAAAGGTTCAAGATAATCGTGAGCCGAATGATACAGGAACGAGCATTCATACTTGGTGCCCTGTCGATTTTTGAGACACTTGAGTAAAATTTTTTGCGGTTGAAGTTCTTCGGAAAGTTGAAGAGTCCAAACGACATCGGCAATAAATTCTGTTTCGCTCGGCTCCTTTGAATTGCTTACGACGATAAAAGTTGTGTTGGTATCGCGCTGAAATTTTTTTATCTTGCGACCGGAATTCTCAATGCCGAATTTGGCGGGAATAATTTGAAGATAATCGAGGCAGATAACGGGAGCTTCGGATTTATCGGTGCAGAGCGGTTTAAGCAAGTCAAGCAAGTCGTCAACCGTTTCATCTTGAAGTTCCAAAATTTGGAGGTCGAATTCGGCAGCGGCAAAATCTGCGACGATTTGATTAATTTCGGGCAACCAAACTCCATGTTGAATATCGGCGACGGTTAAATCGGTATTCGGAACCTTTCGGAAAATTTCGCGAGCAACGGATTTGGCGCAGAATTCAAAGCAACTCATTTCATAGGAACAAAAGATACACGAATCACCTTGCCGAGCGAATTGTTCGAGAATTTGTCCGCAGAACGAGCTTTTCCCAACTTCGGGCGTTGCGCAGATTATGTAGAGACCCGGATTGAAAATTTGCTTTGCGTCGAGATTGGAAAAGCCGGTTTTGCGATTGGCATAACTTTTCATTTCGTCGACTTTATTTTTGAAATGATTGGCGAAAAAATCTGCGAAAGAAATTTTTGTCGACGGTTGACGGTCGCGGCGAATTTTATCGAGAGCCGATTGAGCTTTTGTGAGGATTTCACGCGGCGGAAGCGTTTCTTTCCGTGCGTCTTCGATAATAATTTGAGCGGCACAAATTATCTTGCGCAAGTCGGATTTTTCTTTGATTGTTTTTGCATAAGATTCGGCGTAGGCAGTGGAGTGAGCGGCATCGAGGAGGGCAAGCCAATAGCGTCTGTCGATTTTTTGGAGGTCGTTGACCTTGCGCAATTCTTCTTCGACTGTGAGAAAATCAATTGGGCTGCCTTTATCGTGAAGACGCTTTACGGCTCGGAAAATCATTTGATGTTCGGGTCGATAGAAGTCATCGGATTTCAAGATTGCAACAACTTTCGGAACGATCAATCCGTTCTTCATGAACAGAGCGGACAAAATTTTTTTTTCCATTTCGACAGCCTGCGGAAAATCATTTTGTATCATGCCCTTCACCGCTCCTCGTTGAAATATTTGTAAATTTTTCAAGCGAAAAAATTATACATGCCCGAATTTTTTTCTGCAACAAAAGGATTTCTTTTTGCCTGCAAAGAATTTGCCGCGTAAAATTTTATGAAAGGATTAATCTGAAATGAGCATAACGGAAAAAATGGAACGAGAAATGAAATTGTGGGCGGCGGAACTGAACGAATCAAACAAGTTCCTCGCAACCTCACGACAAGAAAAAATTTTCGACTTCCTCAACGAACGCGAAAATCTTTGCACGCCGGGATTTATTTTGCGTCGTCAACTGCAAATGAAATTTCCGGAACTCCTCGAGGCGGCGGCAAAAAAATCAGGTGAAAGTTACGCCGACTTGACCAAAGCCGGAAATGTCAAGTGGTCTCCCAAATTAATCAAGAGCTTGGCAAAAATTTTGACGACGACAAAGTTCGCAAAGTTCGGCGAAGATTTTCTCGACATCGAAAAAAAGCAGTGGGAAAGTTATCTTTTGGACAAGTCTCACTGCCAACGAAAGACCGCGATTAAATTAATCTTCGCGCTGGAAATGGACGACGCGACCGCCGCAAAATTTCTTCTTTCGAACGACGACGACCTGTTGAGTTTGCGCAACCCCTTCGATTACGCCTGCAAGAGTTGTTTGAATTGCGACCTCACTTACGACGCGGCGGAAGAGCTTTTCAAAAATTTTTCGACTGCCTGCAAAAATCTCGACGACAACCGCGAAAAATCTTTGACGAATGATTTCACAAGATTGGTAAAAAGTGAAACAACGGCTTTTCGCGAACAGGATATAATTTCTGTAGAAGACACAAAAAATTTTTTGAGCGAGATGATGCTCAAGTACAAAGACGATTTTTCCGAAGCCGGCTATTCCCAACAGAATATTAATCGTCTGAAAGTTTTTCTGAAATATTTAATGCTCTTGTATCCGACGGTCGACCGCTTTATCGGCAAAGACCTCTTGAACAACGAGGAGATAGAAAAAAATTCCGACGGCATTCCGAAAATTTTGAGCCACTTGACAACCGCGATGATTGACGCCCAAGAAATAGACTTGCCGATATACACCGAGCTGTCCTCTTACGGCGGATTGAACTTGCCTCAACGCGGAGCCTTGAAACGTTTTTACGACAATATTCCTTTCAACAAAAATGTTTTGATTCCGCTTAGAAGTTTGTCACAAACTTTGCGTTCGATTATGCGTGCGGTCAAATGTCCCGAAAATGCCCGCGCCGTCAATCGCGATACCGTGCTCCTCCTCACATATTTTTTCATTACCGGTTGGCGCACTTCCTCGAAGGAAACTCGCGAAATTTTTCAAAACCTGTTGGAAAAAGATATGGCGGCGGCAATCGAAGACAGCGCGGAGGAAAGTTTGTTGTACGCGCTGGAAGACACCGCCTATGCAATCGATTCGATAGAAGACGGCAAAGAAGAGCCTTTGAAAAATTACGTCGCCGCGTTGAACAGAATGCTTGAGCCATTTGAATTCAACGAATTTTATGCGCCGTTCGTCTTGGATCGTTTTATTCTGATATGTCTTTTGTCGGAAGAAGAAAATATCATGAGCTCGATAATCTATGAAAGTTATCGATTGAGTAAAAATTTGATTGAACAGAGAGAAGGTGGCTGAATGAAAACCTACGAAGTCCCG
This sequence comes from Selenomonadaceae bacterium, assembly GCA_017535925.1. Lineage (GTDB taxonomy): Bacteria > Bacillota > Negativicutes > Selenomonadales > Selenomonadaceae > Quinella. The sequence goes on from JAFXTD010000062.1 coordinate 74,899, forward strand.
CGCCCGAATGGTGAACTCGACGACCGCACACCTTTGCCCGCCGGCAGCGAAATAATTTCCGTTCGCGGTGACCGATACAAAATAAAAAATGATTCGGTTGCTCGCGGAGGCTCGGCTCTCATTTACAGAGTCAGTCGCGCAGGAAGTTATCGAAAATACATCCTTAAGGAGTGCTATCCTTACACAAAAAATTCTTCTTTCAAACGTGACTTTGAAAGCGGCTCGGCTCTTCCCGTCGCCGAAAACACCGAAGCCGAAGATCTTTTCGACTTGGTGAAAGAAAACATGCGGCGCGAAAATGAAATCGGCGAATTGATTGCGAATCAAACAGGGCGGACGATTGCTCCAAGAGAAAATTTGGAAGCAGCAAAAATAATTGTCGAAGGTCGTGAATTGGACGCAACCGGTTGTTATTTTATTTTGTTCGAAGACATAACTTTCAAGCGCGGTTGGTTTCTGAAAGATTTGCTTGAGGAATGTGCTCGCCCGATTGAAAACGACGCGCCGTTGAGGACGGGCAACCTTCCCTCGCCGTCGACTGCCGCCGCCGTCATGGAAGAACTTTTGAAAGCTTTGCGCGATGTTCATCTGGCAGGGTACGTTCACGGAGACATTAACGACTCGAATATTTTTTTTATGGGCTGCGACCCGCAAAATTCCGATATCGGCGTCGGTCAACTTTTGGATTTCGGCAATGCTCTCCCGCTTGAGGCTGACGGAAAAACTTTGCCGATGGAAAATATTTTCAGCACGTCGGGCTATTGGGCACCGGAAATTCTTGAGCACAAAGGCACCTTGCAACTCACTGCCGCCGCCGATATTTATTCCGCCGGTTGCCTCATGCTTTACCTTTTCAAAGGCATGCGCTACAAAAAAGTTTACGGCAGGAACCTCGCGAAAAATATTTCCGCCGCAACTTTTCTTCCCGTCAAAAAAATTATGCAACGCGGCTACAATCGCGAATCCGCAAATCTTTTCTCGAAAATTTTGTCGAAGGCTCTTGCGTACAATCCCGACGACCGCTACCAAAATGCCGGCGAAATGCTCAAGGACATAATCTTCTTGAAAAAAATCCTCGACCCGCCGAAATTTAATTTGTCGCCGAATCTTTCGCGCAGTCCCTATTTCGTCAGCGGCAGTCGCGATAAAGAACTTGCCCTCCTTCAATCTGGAATTGACGCCAGAAAATCTTTGCTCTGGATTTGGGGAATCGGCGGCATCGGCAAAACCGAATTGGCAATGGAATTCGCTCGCAAGCAGATTGAAAACGGGCGCGCCGCTTACCTCGCCACGTTTCGTTCAAGCCTCAAGGAGACCGTGCTCAATTTGAATTTTTCGGGTTGGCATTTCGAATTCGACGGTCAAGGCAATGCCTCCGACTTGGAATATCGGGCGCGAATTGATTTGCTCAAGGAAAATTGCAATGACGCTCTCTTGATAATCGACAACTTCGACGACGAAAAAAAATCCCTCGCCGAACTGCAACGCGAACCGGCTTACAAAGACCTGCTTGCTTTGAATATGAAAATTCTTTTTACGACTCGTTCGCGCCCGAATAATTTCGTTCCCGAATTGCAGCCGCTTGACGAGGAAAATGCCTTCACGCTTTTTAAGTCCGTCATGAAAATTTCTCCCGACGAGGAAAATATTATTCGGAAGTTGATTCGCGAAGTCGACTGCCACCCCATGACCGTCGAAATTTTGGCGCACACCTTGAACGAAAGTTGGGGCACTCTTTCGCCGAAAGAATTGCTTGCCAGACTTAAAGACGCGGCTTTGAATTCTTCGACCGACCCCGAAGTTTTGCATGAGAAAGGCGGCTCCGTTCGCGAGGCAAAAATTTATACGCACCTGCGCACGCTGTTTAATCTTTTCAATATCGAGGATTCTTATCGGGAAATTTTGTGCCACACGACGCTCCTTCCGATTGACGGTTTCGAGGCTTCGGAATTTATTTTGAGTGAGACCGACGACAAAAAAAAACAACTCAAGCAGTTGGAAGGGCGCGGCTGGTTGAGGCGGCGGGCGGAAAATAATTCGCTCTGGATTCATCCTCTGGTGAAAAGTATTTTCTTAAATGAACTCAAGCCGACAAATGACGATTGCTCGAATTTTCTTTCGACCTTGTGGAAAAGACTTGACGACCGCTATCCGCAAGAGAAAAAATTATTTCATCAAGCCGCCGAACTTTTTGAAGGCGCGTCAAAAAATTTGGGCGACCAATCGGGCGAACATCATTTTCACGCCGGCTTCTGCCACATCGTCAGCGATAATTTTGTTAAAGCTTTGACGTTGGAGGAAAAGGCGGTTCGACTTCAAGAGGCGAATCCGAAAAAAAATAATCTCGACTTCGCCCGAAATTGCAACGACGCGGGTGTCGCCGCCTGCTATATGAAAGACTACTCGAAGGGCATGAGCTATTTTGAAAAAGCCGTAAAAGTTTTGGAGTCCTGTTCGCCCGACGACCCGAACGCCGCCAACATCTTGACGAACATTGCCAACGCTTATTTATTTCTGGGCGATTACAAAAAAGCTCTGCCGCTCGCCGAACGCGCCGTAAAAATTTTTGAAAAGACGCCGCCGAAAAATAAACACGAATTGGCAAATGCCTACAGCGTGCTCGGAAATATTTTCATGTGGCTCAAAAAATTTGACGAGGCAAAACCGAACTTCATGACTGCCGCCGCGATTTTGGAAAAGATTGCTCCCGAAGGTTCTGCCGAACTTGCAAGGGCTTATCTGGATATCGGACAGCTTGCGGCTTTGGCGGGCGAGGAAATTTCCGGCGAAAAATATTTGTTGAAAGCCCTCGCCATTCAAGAAAAGTTGTTGTCGAAAAATCATCCCGATAAAATAATGTCCTTCCAAGTCTTGAGCGGAATTTATTTCAAAATCGGAAACGTCGAGGCTGGCGAAAAATATTCCGAAGAGGCGCGAAAAGCTTTGCAAGAAAATTTGGACGCGGAATTGAAAGACACGTTGTCTTTGTGCTTGGACACGATAGAATTGCGCGGAGAAAAAATGTTGCCCGTCGAATTCATTGCGTATCACAAGACGGCAGCAAGTTGTTATCGTCAACTCGGTAACCTCGATTTGTCGAAAAAATTTTTATCGGCGGCACTGGAAAAAATTCCCGAAACAAATTCGCCGCAAGTAATTTCAGACGCATTCTTTGAGGCGTCAAATTTTTGTGAGGCTCAAAAAAATTTCGAAGGAGCAATTTCATATTTCCAAAAGGCATTGTCAATCGTACAAAAAAATGAGCCCGACAATTTCGAAAAGTTGAGCTCAAAATTTATGACACTTGCCGACCTTTTTTTCAAGGCGCAAAAATTGGAAGAGGCATTGACCTGTTACAAAAAGTCGATACAGATTCAGTTGCAGTCGCCGTATCCCAATTTTGATTTCGTGAAGATCGTCAAAAAATCCGTCGGCATAACCTTGCGCGATTTAAATCGAACGGAAGAAGCGCGTGCGGTTTTCGAAGAACTTTTGGCGGATTGGAAAGAGGAGTTGCCCGATTTTCATCCGACGATAAAAGAGTTGGAAAATTTGACGGCAAGCCTTTCTCGGAAAAGTGAATCATAATCCGAAATGAAGGCGTGTTAAAATTCGGCTGTCTTGAAAAGAAATCAGGCAGTCGGATTTAACAGGGTGCCGCCTTCGGGGGCAGCTCTTCCCGACGACAATATAAATCAACTTTCAAATTCAATCACCGGAACCAAGACTTCTTCGAGGGTCGCGCCGCCGTGAACTTCAACAGAATTCATGCGGCCGCCCGCGAATCGGTCGTAATTGCTCAAAACCCAATAACCGTTTTCCTCCGTCGCACAAAGCGGCGGTTTTATATTTTCTTCACCTGTTTGACAGCAACGCCCGCCGTGTTCGCCGACGGATTTCATTTTGTAAGTCTTCCCGTTTCTGAACAACATGGCAAGCCGGCTCGCCCCGTGATCGGAAGTCAAGATAACTTTTTCGTTCGGGTGTTGCGTCAAAAAATTTTTTATCTCGTCAAGAGCCTCGTCGATTATTTTCAGTTCGTCAACGAGGTAAGTCGGCGCGGAACATTTGCCGCCTTGAAATTTTTCGGGCGAATGTTTCAAGTCGTCGAGCTTGGAATTTTTATCGAATTTGTCACCCGTCCAATCGTCGTAGAAATTTTTATTCATCGAGGTCAGCGTCGGCAATTCGGCACGAGCAATTTTAATCCGCGAGGCAATTCCGATTCGTTGAGCGCGGGCTTTGATGTAACTCAAAAATTCTGCACCGAGAGCGTCGAGCCAATACAAATTCGCACGCCCGTCGACCTGCTCCAAAACCTCTTGCCGATTCGGAAATTTGTTGAAGGGTCTTTCAAGCGCAAGTGCCTGCACGTGATTTTTAAAATCTTCGTCAGCGACGTTGAAAAATTTTTTCCTTTTGTAATTTCTGAAGTACGCCGTAATTTTTTCCTCGCCGAAATCAAAATCCGCCAAGTAATCTTTCAGCGCGGGAAAATTTTTTTCGAGGGCGGACGGAATTTCTTTCAAGCTCTGCACGGCACGAATCACGGCTTTGCATTCTTCAGCGGTATTGTCAGTCAAATATTTTATCGCCTCCGAGCCGTCAAATAATTTTTCGAGGCGCGCGAGGTATTCCGATAAAAACTCCGACGAAATATTTTTGACGACCTCTTTTCGTTGTTGATAGAAGTCCTCAAAAATTTTTTCATCCGTAACGTCGAGCAGGGCGAAGAATAAATTTTTCCGATAGCCTTCGTAATTTGCGGAACGTTCGAAAACATAATTCAAGTAGGGAATCGTCGGGCTTACCCAAAAGCTCCGTGCAAAAGTCCGCCAATGTTCGGGAGGATACCCCGCGCATTTGTCGTCGAAAAAAAATTCCCGCCATTGCCATTGAGCCAAAGCAGTCGATGGAATCGGAACATAACCCTTGCGAAATTTTAACGCCTCGAAGTAAGAATTAATTTCTTTCACATTCACGAGCGGCCAATGCGTTTTCACTGTCACCAAAGTTTTTCCGCTCTGAACGATTCGCAAAAATTCCTTGAAGTTATTCGCGTCTGTTTCGAGGTCGAGATTCGGATTATATTTCACGGCGGAAAAATCTTCGCTGCCGGCAACGCGACAAAAATAATTTGTGCCAAATCTGAAATCGTTATAAGTGAGATTCATTAGAGCATGAGTGATGCCGCGACAGACGAAGACGGCTCTGCGATTGAAAGTTCTTTCGTAAATCATCAGCAAAACATTTTCTTGCGCCGTGAAAAAAATATTTTCGCCCAAGCCGAAAAAAATCGTATCCCTTTCCGACGCATTCAACGTGTCAATCAGCGAATCGCCGCCGAAAGGAAAATCTTCCGGGCAAAGGTCTGCAATGTTAATCTGATTTACATCCTTGAAAGCCTTCTTGATTTTTTCAACGTCGGACGCGCATTCGACGGCAACAAAATACGGGCGGAAATTACTTTGCAGCAAGTACGCCCGTATTTTTTCTTGTGCTTGTGAGATGTTAAAAATTTTCATGCCAATCTTCCCGCAAAAGTGCCATTCCCACTTCATAATTTTTATCGAGCAATTTAATCAACAATTTTTTCGCATCTTCGTTCGACATTCGCATAACGCGCTCTGTGAGTTTGTCGTAAGCACCGCCGCTGTAATATTTGTTCTTGGTGAATTCTTCGACGATTTCTTCAACGCGAACATTCGGATACCACTGATAAAAATCGCCCGAAAAATTTGTTTCAATTTCGTTGCGCACTTCCTCATTGTCGTCAAGCAAAACTTGTCGATTGCCGATTATCGCCTCGCGAAAACTTGACTCTGTTTGACTTTCCGCTTTGATTGCCGCGAAATAGGTCGGTTTCTTTTTGAGATAGTCTATCGCAAATTTTACGTCTTTTTCATCCGGCGAAGTTGCCATAATCGTCACGAAAACCTTTTCCGCATTTTCTTCTTCCGACTTCGGCACCATAGCCATTATCGGCGTTCGATTGACCTTCGACCATTCGCGAGGCAATTTATTTCCCGCAACTTCACGCCACAATTTCAACAGCTTATGTTTCAACTGCCCATTGCGAATTTCTTTTGCCTTGTCACTTAAATTTTTGAAGTAGTGCCCGCGCGCATCGGTGAACGAGCTGTAAGGCAACGAAGCATAAATTTCGTTGAGCTCCTTTTCATTCAAGCCTTTGAGCGGCGAAGAATATCTCGCCAAAAGAATTTCTTGTGTGCTGTTCAAAGCTTTGCCGATTTGCTCGGCATTTTCGGTGAGGTGTCGCAAAAAATTTTCGTACTTGCTTTGAGGAAGGTCGCCGCGCGAAACAATTTCTTTCAACATGGTAAAAAAATCTTTTATCGGCGTATGATACTCGCAGAACATTTCACACGGGATTTTAAGATTGTAGCGGCAAAAATCTTTCCAGTCGACCAAGCAGGCATTCAGCGAATTTCCTTTTATTCCGAACGTGCGGCTTGCGTTGACAATTTTGTATTCGACGATTAAATTTCGCAATTCGTCTTGAGCCGCCTCTTTATCTTGCAACAAAATTTTTTTCTGGTTCTTGAGGCGCGTCAAGCATTCTTTGACGACATCACGAATCCCGATTGTCTCTGCCAATTTAAAAATTATGCCGCCTTCGAAATTTTTCATGAAGTCGGAAAAAATTTGTCGACCGTTGTCGGGTGTGAAGAATATTTTTAAGTCATGAGCGGTCTCGGAATTTTTTATCAAGAATTGCCCGGCGCGCTCTGCCAAAGTCGACACGCTGACTGCCTGTTTCGAATTGGCTGTCTCTGCAAGCAAATACAAAAAATCTTTGTACTTCTCCTCCGCCGCGTCTATGTAGCACCAGAGCGGACAATCCAAATTCTTGAATTTTAGTCGAAGTGTTTGTGCACTTTGTTCGACCGAAAAATTTTCCGGCGCGTCGAAGACTTCCGACACGAACTCCATAAATTGCCGCTGATTCGGCGAAATGATTTCAAGATACTTCGGGCGATAATTCCGCGAGGGATTGAACGATTGCTTGAGACTTTCGCCAATGCACTCCGCCAATTTTTGAGGCGACAAGACATCACCGAGGTTGCCGTCAACTCCGCTGCCGAATCTGTAAGAGTCGTTCGCATATTCCTTCAAAAGAAATCCGGTCAAAAATGCGTAGACGTTCAGCGGCATGAAACCTCGTTCAAGTAAAAAATTAATTATTTCATCGAAGGCAATGCGCGTCGTCTTTTCAATTTCGGATTTAATCAGCGCGTCAAGTTCAACCTTCAACCGCGATATACTCAAGTCCGGACAGACTTCCCAATAATTGCCGGACATTTGCCAAACGTCGCCCAAAATAATTTTCGCGGCATCTTTTTTCATCATAGAAAATTCTTCGCGGTTTATGCCTGCCTCGGACAAGCGTTTCAGATTCGTGGCTTGAAAAAGCGTTTCGATAATGCCGGCGTCGTCGAAGGAATAAGGATAAAGCAGACGAACATTATCGGTCATTTCGTCTTTGATTTGGGAAATTTTTTGACAGGATATGCCTCTGCGTTCGCCTTCAAAATTTTTCGCAGCAGGATAGTAGACGAAAGCTCCCGTCGAAAATGAATCGCGCCACTCTCTCAAACAATCTTCGGCGTTGCTCTTCATTTTGTCCGACAAGTCGTTTTCCTTGCCGCGCCAATATTTTTCGTTCGCCGTGTTGTCGACCCAACGACCGAAGACCGCGCTGTTTATCAAATTCGACGAAGCGTCAATAAAAGCCAATCGATGGTAACGCGAATCGGAAAGAGCCGCGCAGAGAAGTTCATAAATTTTGTTCCGCTCATTTTCGTTCCTCGCGAAGCACACGACCGCTTTTATTCGATAATCAATTTTTTCTTTTGAAAGTCGACCGATTGTCAAGTTGAAATTGTCGGCGGTGACGGCTTGCAAAACGTATCGCGATTTTTGAGCGGGCGTCAAAATAATTTCGTCAAGCAACTTGGCACTCTCGACGAGGTCGGCAGTCCGCACGCGTTCGGCGATTGATTTTTGAAGTCGTTCGATTTCAACCAAGTCGCCGCTCAAAGTCATCGCCGCGAAAGTCTCAACCTTATCGGGTCGCTTAAACAAAATTTCTTTCCGAACCAAATCATTTGCAATGTTGATGACTCTTCCGTTTTCCATTGCTTCGACGCCGGCAAATGCCAACTCAAGATTTTTTTTCGTCGGCTTGAAAATTTCAACATTGCCGTGAGATTCTTGGTCGACGGCTTGGAAAAATAAAACCGTCTTCAAGACAGCTTGCTCTTCGAAATTGAGTTTGTCCTTGTTGAGCACATAAGAATCGAGAATCGTTCTGACAGACGGTTTCAAATTCATGCGCCCGACGCTTGAGCCGTGTTCATCGGTGCCGCTCTCATAAAAAAAATTCCACAGATAATCCGCAGTCAAGAGGTCGCCTTCTTCGGGGCTCTTCGACGAAATAAAATCTTGGAATGCTTTGACCTTAGGGTCGTTATTCTTTATGAAATTGAAAATGCTCCGCTGATTCGACGCGAAGTAAACCGCAAGATTTTTCAGCAGGATGGCGGTTACCGGATGAATCGGCAGAATGTCTGTCAAAATTTTTTCTTCGCGAATGCCGGCAAAATCCATAATGATTCGGCGCGGCTCGGCGGTTCTTTCTCTCAAGGCAGCGGAAATGTGATACCAATCGTTCTTCGCAACTTCTTTGACTTTCAAGGCGTGCCCGACAAGTTCGAGGGCAATGTTATCGGGCATGGTTATATTTTTGTGATTGAATCTGTCGCTGATTGCGCGGAAAGACTGCCCGCCGTTTTCGTAAAGATTTTTAAATTCGTAAGTGGCAATCACAAGATAGAAAGGCGCAATGTTCGACAGCTCCGCCAAATGTTGAAATTCGTCGAAGTTATTCCGATTGTTTTCGAAAAACTTGGAGAACTCATCCCAGAAGAGCACCATTGCCTTCAAATTATTTTCGGCAATGACTTCGGTTATCCAGTTAATCAAGTCGTTCATGCCGATATTGAAAGCGCGAATTCCCTCGCGCTCACCAAGTTTCAAAATTTCTTCGACGAGCTCCGATATTCCGATTTGAGAATTTTTCAGGCGTTCGACAATTTCTTCCGCACTCCTGTTTCCGAAAGCAGCCGACATGCGGTATTCGGGTTTTCGGATTTTCGCACGAAACATTTCCAGATTTGCCGAGTCAGCTTCGAGCCAATTTGCAATTCGCCCGCGCAGAGTTTTCGCTCCGTCGAATTTGTAACCGCCCTTCTGCAAGGCGGCAGTCAGAGTCTCAAAAACCGCGAAGATTAATTTTTGCGTCGAAGTTATGTCACCCGTTGCATATCGATAAGCCGTCACGACTTTGCCGCGACGAATCGCACGAAGTCGTTCACGCAAATCAATTTCATCGCGCAAGTTGTCGTATTCGTCAAAGTAAGCGTCGAATTCTTCTTCGGAACACTCCAAAAGATTTTGCATCATCCAGAGAATTCGTGACTTGCCTGTCCCGTAGGAGCCTTCAATCCACAAACTTTTTTTTTCCGAACGCGACAAAGTCCTTTCCGCCAACTTCAAAATTTCAACAATGGCACTGTGAGGAAAAGTATTCTGCCATTTATTTTTCGGGTCTTGGATTGAGCTCTCGTTGATTTCGGGATAATAGCCCTCGTCGATAACGAAAAACTCGGCGTACTTATTGGTCTCATATGTCAAAACCGTCACCTCTAACGGTCAAATAATTTTAAAACACCTTGCGAAATTTTTTAATGACGAAGTCGCGTAATTAATCGGATTTGGAATCCGGTTGCCTCTGCCGTTGAATTAATGCCCGTGAAATTATTCGTTCACAAACGTCGTCGAAATGTTTAACCCTGTAACCTTGCTCGGACAAAAAATTTCTGACGGCAACTTTTTCAAGCGGAACATTCGCGTTGACAACCGCCGCCAACTGAACCTCAAAATAATCTTTGAAATTCATTGAACGAGGATAAATCGCACCGATGTTCGCATTCCCTGCACATTGAGTCATGAAGCGATATTGACGACTGTACCTGCGCAAAAAACTTTCGAGCAAAAATAAATTCCACGAATAACCTTCGACCGGCGGAAAATCGCTGAAGCTCGTGACGGCTTTGAGCGGAATAACTTTTTCTTGAACGAACGGAGTCAACGCGGCGTCGATTTCATCAATGTCAAATTTTATTCGCGAGGCTTTGACGAAAATTTTTTCCGAGACGCGAACCGTAATTTTCAACGCGTTCGATAAAACCGTAGTCATATCGCCTGCCGAAAGCAACGTATCCAAATCTGTTTCATCTTGCCGAGTCAAAAGTTTCATTAATTTATCCTCGTCCAAATCCTGTTTGACGTTCGGTTGAACAGTCTTTCGCCCGAAAAATTTTTTGCCGCTTTTTGTGAAGGAGTCTGCAAAATATTTTTCGTGAATCATGTTGAGCAAATCTTTTGGAGCGACTTCGGGATTGAGCGCGAAATTTGAAGTTAAATTATAGTCGGCGGGCTCTGCGCAACCTTTCTTGTCAATGTGAAAAAAAATTTTTTTCTTCGCCGCAAATATCTCTTCCTCGTCAAATTGAATTTTCGCGACGGAAATATATTTGCCGGTCGACGTCGACAAATATTTTTTTGTATCGGAGACGATGGACAAAAATTTTTCGGGCGGCACGAAGGGCAAGTTTTTCTGCAAATCTTCAATCGACAAAGTTTTGTTCGTCGTTTTAAAAAATCGCGCGACCTCATTTTCAAGCCGTATCATTATATTTGCCGAACAAAAATCCTCGAAATAGCGATGACGCGAATCGTTTGTCTGCAAAATTTTTTTCAAGACTTCGGGCGAAAAAATATTCATGCGTGAAAAAATATCCGAATACTTTTTGTAGAAAACGGAATAATAAATGATGGCATGTCGTTCCAAAGATTCTCCGAAACGCTTGATTAAATTTTTTGTGTCGTTTTCGGTGAGGAAATAAAATCGTCCGCTGGATTCAATGCCGTTCACGTGAATCACGGACGTAACGAACTCACGCGAAATATTTTCATCTGCATGGTTTGACGAATACAGCCGCAAAATTTTGTTGGTGTCGATGTAGTCGTTGCGAATTCCGTTCGGAAAATTTTCCCGTATTATGTCGATGATTTTTTCTATCAGAGCTTGCACACCTCGTCCCTCCTTTGCAGAAAAATTTGTCAAAAATGAATTGGCAATGACTTTGGAGAGAAAAACCTTTCGATTATTATACGTTGACGGTGTATATTTTGCAAGATTTTCATGATTCGGAAAGCAAAAAATCCCGACCAATGTCGAGATTTTTAAGTTGCAAAAAAGTACACCCGATGATTTGCGGGCATGCCGAACAATCAATTTCCGTGATTCAAAACGAAATGCGTGTCGCTCACTCTTTGCAGAATGCACTTTTCATAATCAACGTTCTCCGAATTGTACGGCACGAGCTGTCTGCGTCTTTCGTAAGCGGGATTCGGTTGCGGGACAGCCGACAAAAGATTTTTCGTGTACGGGTGCAACGGATTGGAAAAAATTTCTTTCGTCGTGCCGGTCTCAACCAGATAGCCTTTGTGCAAGACGCCGATTCGCTCCGAAATATATTTGACCATGCTCAAATCGTGCGCAATGAAAAGATAGGCGCATTGAGTTTCGTCTTGGATGTCTTTCATAAGATTGACGACCTGCGCTTGAATCGAAACGTCCAACGCGGAAATGCATTCGTCGGCGATTATCAATTTTGGATTCATGACGAGGGCGCGCGCTATCCCGACTCTTTGACGTTGACCGCCCGAAAATTGTTGCGGGTATCTTTCGGCATGAGCGGGACTCAATCCGACCTTTTTCAAAATCTCGCCGATTATCTCGTTGCGCTCCTTCAAGCTTGAGTACAATTTAAATATGTCCAGCCCCTCGCCGATTATGTCTCCGATTTTCTTTGAAGGATTCAAACTCGACATCGGGTCTTGAAAAATCATCTGCATATTTTTTCGAAGCATTCGACGCGTTTTGTTGTCAAGCTTGTCCGAAATTTTGCTGCGGTTAAAAATAATTTCGCCGTCCGTCGGGTCGTAAAGCCGAATAATCGTGCGCCCGATTGTCGTCTTGCCGCTACCCGATTCCCCGACAAGCCCGAACGTTTCACCGGGATAAATTTCAAACGAAACGCCGTTGACCGCCTTGACTGTGAACGAACGCGAAATTTTGAAATGCTGACAAAGATTTTTCACTCGAAGCAAGGGCTCATTCATAACCTGCCGCCTTTCTCGAACGCTTCAATCTCAATTTCAATTCCGAAGGCAATTCGACTTTCGGCGCGTCGGGATGCAAAAGCCACGTCGCGGCAAAGTGAGTTTCCGAAATTTTGAAAAGCGGCGGAACTTCGCGCTCGTCTATCTTCATGGCGAATTTGTTTCGCGCGGCGAAAGCGTCACCCTTCGGATCGTGTAAAAGATTCGGCGGCGAACCCGGTATCGAATAAAGTCTGGCGTCGTCGGTTTCCAAATCCGGCATTGCCGAAAGCAAGCCCCATGTGTAGGGGTGGCGCGGGTCATAAAAAATTTCTTCGACCGTGCCGAACTCGATAATTTTTCCCGCGTACATTACGTTCACGAAATCTGCAACCTTCGCCACGACTCCCAAGTCATGCGTGATATAAATTACCGACAAACCCATTTGCGCTTGCAAGTCTTTTATCAAGTCCAAAATTTTTGCTTGAATCGTGACATCAAGTGCCGTCGTCGGTTCGTCGCAGATTAAAATTTTCGGCTCGCAAGAAAGTGCAATCGCTATCACGACGCGTTGACGCATGCCGCCCGAAAGTTGGTGCGGATAATTTTTTATGCGCTTCTCGGCGTCGACAATCCCAACCAATTTCAAAAGTTCGACAGCTCTTTGACGGGCGTCCGCTTTTGAAATTTTTTTGTGAAGGAACATCCCCTCCATTATCTGGTCGCCGATTTGCATTGTCGGGTCGAGGCTCGTCATCGGGTCTTGGAAAACCATTGCGATTTGCCTTCCGTTGATTTTTTGCCGCAAGTCTTTCTTTGACAAGGTCAGCAAGTCGAGGTTGTCGTAAATGATTTCGCCGGAGTTAATGACGGCATTTGAATCGAGAAGCCCGGCAACGGCTTTCATGGTGACAGATTTTCCCGAACCGCTTTCGCCGACCAGTGCAACCGTCTTTCCAATCGGCAAAGAAAAATCTATGCCGCGTATTGCATGAATATTGCCCGCGTTCGTTCGAAATGTTATATCCAAATTTTTTATCGTGAGAATATTTTTTTCCATTACATGTCCTCAAGCTTTGGTGAAAGTGCCTCGCGTATGCCGTCGCCGATTAAATTAAATCCCAACATCAAAATTGCCAAGACGCAAATCGGCGGCAAAATCTGGTAAGGCAGAATCGTCACGTTGTTGAAGCCTGCCTCTATCAAAGAACCTATCGAACATTGCGGCAAGACAATTCCGACGCCGACGAAACTCAAAAATGCCTCCGTGAATATCGCTACGGGTATCGAAAACATAACTTGCGTGATTATCGGTCCCATTGTGTTCGGAAGAATTTGCTTGAAGATGATGTGGAAACTTCCCGCGCCGAGTGTTCGACTTGCAAGAACGTATTCGCGCTCCTTCAACTTCAAACATTCCGCACGGGCTATCTTGCTCATGCCTATCCATTCGGTGATTAAAAGCGAGGCGATAACAAGTCCGATACCTTTTTCCATAAAGATTGCCAAAATCGAAATGATAACAAGTGTCGGGATGCTCCCAATTATTTCGATAAACCGTTGCAAAATGTTATCGACGGTGCCGCCGAAAAATCCCGAAATTAATCCGTAGCTCATGCCGATAAGCATGTCGATAAAAATCGCCACGAACGCAATTATCAACGAAACTCTTGCCCCTTGCCAAGTTCTCGTCCAAAGGTCGCGCCCCATGTCGTCCGTACCGAAGAGAAATGTTCGGTCGGAAAATAAATTTTGCGAATCGCCTCCGCCGATTTGCGGTGACAAACTCTTTGCCGTTATCTCTTTGCCGATTGAATCCGTGACCGAAATAATTTCTTGGTAGCCGTAGGAACTCACAAGCGGAGCAAAGACGGCGAAAATAATTATGACGGCGACGAGAACCAAACCCGTCACGGCAAAACGATTTTTCAGAAAATGAACAGCCACGCTCTTCCAATAGCCCTGCGAGGCAAAGTTGGTGTCGACAGTTATATCGCGGTCGGAAATAAATTCAAAATCGTCCGGCTCCGGTTTGTACATGCTCACCCTTCCTTTTTCGTCAAGCGAACTCGCGGATCGATTATCCCGTAAAGAATATCCAGCACGAGCATTGCAGCGATATACAATGCGGAAAAGACGATGCTCAATGCCAAAACGTAATTGTAATCGACGCCCTGCCCGGCTATCGCGTCGACCATCAATTTGCCGACGCCGTTTATTCCGTAAATTTTTTCAATGACCATTGCGCCCGTCAACAAACTCACAACCAGCGGCGCGATAACCGTCACGATAGGAATCAGCGCATTTCTCAAGACGTGTTTGCGAATCAGTTCGAAGCCGTAAAGTCCCTTCGCCTCCGCGAGCTTGACATAATCGCTGTTGATGACTTCGAGCATTTCATTTCGAGTGAAGCGGGCGATTGTCGAAATCGCGAACAAACTCAAAGACAGCGCGGGCATGATTGACGACATAAAAAAATTTGACGGGTCGAAGAAATACGGGAAGAACGGAATTTTATACGAGAAAAAATATTGCAGGAAAATCATAAAGACATAGGACGGAATGCACACGCCCAAAATTGAAACGAGCGTGCACAAGCCGTCCAAAAATTTTCCGCGATTGAGAGCGGCGACAATTCCTATCGCCAAGCCGACCGCCGTCCCGAACAAAATCGACAGCACTCCGATTTTAAACGAATTAATCAAGCACGCCGTCAAAATCGGTTTAATCGGCGCGCCGTTGTAAAGTGAGGTGCCGTTGCCGAAACTGCCGCTCAACAACATCGACATGTAATTGACGAACTGCTCCAAAATCGGTTTGTTGAGTCCGAGCTCCTCGCGCTTCTGCAAAATCATTTCCGCGCTCATTCGTTCGACGGGGAACGGGTCGCCCGGCATTATCCGAATCAGCACGAACAGCACAAAAGTTATCGCCAACAAAGTCAGCGCGGACATCAAAATTCTTTTCGCTATGTACTTGGTCATTTGAGTTTCACGTTCTTAAAGACGCGGTCGACGCCGGCAACATGATACTCAATTCCCGTGACGTTCGGCGAAATCAAAACAACATTTGCGTCGGTGTAAAGCGGGGCGATAACTGCATTATCCAACAGAATTTTTTCGGCGTCGTACATCGCCTTCCAACGAGCGTCGTAATCGGCGGCAAGGTCGCCCGTCGTGCAATCGGAAATAATTTTGTCGTAGTCGGCGTTGCTCCAGTGCTCGGCAATTTCGCAGCCCGAAGTCGTCCACAGTGTAAAGAAAGTCATCGGGTCGTTATAGTCGGGCTTCCAATCAACCAAAGCCAAATCGTAACTGTTTGAGGTAATGTTGCTCAAGTATTCGGCTTTGGGCATGGGCTGAAGCTTGATCGTCACGCCCGGCAAATTCTCTTCGACCTGCGACTTAATCGCCTGCACAACTTTTGTTGCGGAATCGCCGTCGTTGGAGTAAATCAAATTCAGTTCAAAATTTTCCTTGCCGAGTTCGCTTTGAGCCTTCTTCAAAAAGTTTTGCGCCTTGTCGACGTTGAAACCCACAACGTCAGAAAATTTCTTTTGGTCTTCGGAGAAAAATTTTCCGGTCTCGACATTGGGCGCGAAGTCGACGGGCACTGCGGTGTAAGTTGCTTTCGCGCCGCTCATGACGTAATTTTCTACGAGAGATTCGCGGTCAATCGCATTTGAAATCGCGAGCCTCAAATTGACGTTTGAGAGTGCGCCCGCGTGATGATTTTTCGGGTCTTGGTTGAAGGAAAGATATTGAAGGATGCCCGACGGGAAAGTTTGCAAATTCTTGGAAAGTTCGGCGTCCTTCTTGACGTGTTCGACTTGGTTGCCGCCGATTCCCACGACCGAAAGTGTGCCGTTTTTGAAGGAAGTCAACGCGTTGTCGGACGAGGAAACAACTTGATATTCCCACTTGTCGAGAGAAATTTGCGCGGCGTTCCAGTAAGAATCATTTTTCTTGAGTTTGATGTTGGCGGTGCCGGGAATGTAGCTTTCAAGCACAAACGCACCGTTAGACAAAAAAGTTTCGGGGCTCGTGCCGTAGCTGCCTTCCGCTAACGTTTTATAAAATTTTTCGTTAATCGGATAGAAAGTTGCGAAAGTCATAAGCGACGGGAAGAATGGAACGGGCGCATCCAATTCGACGACAAAAGTTTTCGGATCGGGTGCACTCACTCCCAAAGTCGTCGGGTCGGCACCTTTTATGACGGCGTCGGCATTTTTCACGCAAGCAACCGTGTCACCCATGACGTAAGAATATTCCTCCGCCTTTTGACAATGACGACGCCACGCGAAAACAAAATCGTCAGCTGTCACGGGGTCGCCGTTCGCCCATTTCGCCTCGCGCAAATGAAAAGTGTAAGTCTTGCCGTCTTCGGAAACGTCGTAGCTTTCGGCAAGCGCGGGAATCGCTTTGCCTTCGGCGTCGAGTTGCATCAAGCCGTCAATGCAATCGGCAATCACTTCAAAAGACGCAATGTCGGTGGCGTTCGCGCTGTCGAGTGAAACGACATTTGAGCCGAGCATGACGCTCAATTTTCCGTCGTCGCCTGCAGAATCGGAACCGCTGCCGCAACCCGTGAGGATCATCGCCACGAGCAGTAGCATCGTCATAAAAATTTTTTTCATCTTTCAATTCCTTTCTCAATAAAAAAATGTTGATAATCTTTCTCGTCATCCCAACAGTTGCCGCCCCACAGAAAACCGTGCTCGGCGAAGAGCTTGCAACACAAATCGCCCTCCTCAATCTTGTACGGAAAATTTTTCGTTCGGTCTTCGAAGTCGGCGGAGTTGTCGGGCGCGATAAATTTTTTTCCATCAACGGTCTTTATGTAGGGGTTGTAAAGCGGATTGATGTCGACCGCCAAGCCGTAGCCGTGCAGAGAAATTCTGTTCGTGAAAGAAACGTAACGAAAATTAAAACACGAAGAATTATTGTCGCGCATGGAAAGTTCATCGTCGGAGTTGTATTCGTCAATCAAGCGAATCTTTTCAATCGGATAGCTCGCCGCGTAAAGTTTTTCGAAAATTTCAATCAATGGCGCAGAAATTCGCTCGTTGCAAATTAATTCGCCGCTCTTTGTCTTGCCGTTCAAATTTTTGTGCAAAACGTGCAAATACCTCAAATCTTCCAAAGGCAACGGACAATTTTTTTTGTAAGACTTGCCGTCAATCCTCGCAAAAATTTTTTCGTCAATCTCCGAAATATAAAACGACTTGTCCAAAAAATCGATACCTCCCTGAAAATTTTCTGATATAATAACAAAGCAGTTAAAAGAATGTCAAGAATAAGGGGCGCGACGAAAATGTCAATTGAAAAATTAAATTACGAGTTGGAAAATATGATTGGCGACAGCGGAATTAAAGTGCCAGGGCTCGGGGTCATCGTTTACTTCGACGGTAAGGAAGTTTTTTCAAAGTTCGCGGGCAGTCGAATCGTCGGCGATAAGCCAAAGCCGGTCACGCGCGATACCAGATTTCGAGCCGCCTCCGTTTCGAAAATGTTCACCGTTTTTACAATTATGCAACTTGTCGAACAGGGTAAGATTCATTTGAACGACGATGCCGGCGATTATCTCGGCTTCAGTCTTCGCAACCCGAATTTTCCCGACGTGCCGATAACGATTGAGATGTTGGCGAGTCACCTCTCCTCTCTTCGCGACGGAAAAATTTACAGTGCGCCGCCTGATGTGAGCATTCGTGAATTTTTTCACTCTGGCGGAAAATTTTGGGAAAACGGAGTACACTTCGCGCCTGCCTGTGAGTCGCCTGGAAAATTTTTTACTTACTGCAATCTGAATTATGGAATTTTAGGAACAATTATTGAAGTCGTAACTGGTGAGCGTTTCGATTTACATCAGCGTGAGGGTATTTTGCGTCAACTCGATATTCGTGCAGATTATGTGCCTGCTAATCTCGAACGTGAAGATTTTGAGTTGCTCGGAGCGATTTATCGAAAAAAAAATTCGGATGGGGTCTGGGACGAATTCGGTGACTGGTTCGCGCAAGTTGATGACTTTGGTGAAATTCAACCTGAGCGTGATACGCTTTCGCTTCAAAATCCTTACGATGAAAGTTTCAGTAAAGTTTGTGATTTAAGAAATTATTGTATCGGAACCAATGCGACTTTTTTTTCGCCGCAGGGTGGGTTGAGAATCTCTTTTGAGGAGTTGGCTCACACTTTGGAGATGCTCATGAGTGATGGTAGTTTTCATGGTGAAGAGATTTTAACTTTTTCTTCGCTTTCAAAAATGTTTAAATCTCGGTGGATTTACGACAATGGGAATGGTGACACTTGTGGTGGTACTGTTCTCAATTATGGAATGGGAATTTATTCAATCGATGGCAAAAGTTCAAGTCGCGTTTTCAAAAATCATGAGATAAATTTTGTTGGGCATGTCGGTCAAGCTTTTGGTTTGTTGTCGGGATTATTTTTCATTCCGAGCACTGGTAGTGGTTTTATCTACATGATGAATGGCGAAGCTATTCAAGAAGATTTTGACTTTCGCAGTTTTGGGATTTTTAGTAAAAATTATATTTGGGAAGAAAAATTGATGGATGCCGTTTGTGATTTCTTGATTGAGAAATTTTATTTGTGAACTCGTTTTTCGAAAATTTTTTGAATCTGCGCGGGAACATTAAGGAAGAATTTTTCTTTTTTTTTGACTATTTACTATGTTCTGTTTTATTAACTGTTGTTTATCATTTTACAATTCCTTAAGTGTTTTACTCAACAGGGCGGCGTTGAATTTTTTTGCATTTTTTGGCGTTAAATCGCGCTCTTTTTTTCGTTAATCCCTTAGGTATTATCTGGTAGTTTACTGTAAAAATTATTTTTGTTCAATCAATTGGTATCTTGAATTTTTGCCAATTTTACTAGCAGATGTAGCCGATTTTTCTTTAATAATCCTTGTTAATTTATCTGACCTTTAAAATTTTACTAATCTCTTGATTGCTGCTAGGAAATACCTTATAATTATTTTTGGTAGGAATTATTTTTGGTAGGGGTTTCAAGTTAAGGGGACGATTCTAATGGCGTATCGAATCGAAGAAGGAGCTCATAGCTTTCCTTTGAGGAATGAAGTCTATCAGAGTAATCTTCTGATCAATGCTCGGAAGGCTTTCGATCTTATGGGGATGCGGATTTTTGTCTTGGGGTTGAGAGGGCTCAATCCTCACTTTTCGAAGAAGGACAGGTACTTCGACGAGGACTTCAAAGAGACGTTTATTCCCTCAAGCGAACTCACTCGACTTTTTAATAACACAAAATATTTGAGCGACATGAAAAATGCTTGCCGCAAACTTTTCAATACAACTATTGAAATAAAAAATTCCGACGGCGAAGTAACGCTGACTCATGTTTTTAAAAAATTGGAGTATGACTCAAGTAAAGGGCTCCATCTGAAATTTGCTGACGAAATGCGACCGTATTTACTTAATCTTGTTGAGTCAAACGGTTACACGAGAATAAGTGCAGAGTATCTTTTCAAACTTTCGTCGCCTTACGCCGTGCGATTACTCGAATTGCTTTTGCAATATCAAAACTTCCAACAATTCCGCGAGTCGAAAGAAGTAAAACGTAAATTTACCTTTGACGAACTGAGATATTTGTTGAATGTCCCCGAAAATGCTTATAAGAATCGAACCGATAATTTTAAAAAATGTGTTCTCGACGTTCCTATAAGAGAAATAACCGAGCGGACACCGTATAAAGTGCACTATAAAGTAATTAAGACCGGTCGCAGACTTTATGCTTTTGAATTCATACTTGATACTTTTGATGCTCCGGTCGAAGTTTTAAACTCTCATCGAACATATTTTGGTAACGACGCAATCACGACACTTTGCAGAATGGGTTTTTCTGAAAAAGCTGCGCAGGAAATCTATTTAAAGTGCAATAATGTTAAAGATTGCTTTACCAGAATTGCTACCGCTCAAGCCGTTTTGGGTTATCAAAAAAAGCCCGTATTAAACAAATTGGGATTCTTGCGCAAAGCGATTGAACAAAATTGGCAACTCCCGGATACAAGATTCGGAAACAGCGCGTACACACCGGTCTCGGTTCCCAAACTTGGAGAAGATTCTGAAGAGGCTCAAATTCCGACAACCATTTCATTAGAAACTGCTTCGCGTGATGTAACTGAAGAAAATCAATCACGTGAGGAAAAAAAGGTCTATACGCCTGAAGAAACGTGGGATCTCGCGATAAAAGTAGCAAAAATGTTGGCAAGAGGTTATATAAGAAGAGGCAGCAGGTTTATGTCGGATGATATGGTAGAACTTGAAGTAGAGAGAGTTTTTTCAATCAAACCGAAGATGCCTGACGTTAAAATCGTAGAGTCCACAAATTGTGCGGTACTTGCGAAGATGATATTAGAAGAAAAAGGTATAGAAAATCCCGAAGCAGTGGAGAAGAGAAGACGCGAACAATCTATGATAAAATCTACAACGTTCGAAACATTCGGTACACTTAAAGACGAGCTGATATCGAGGACGAAAGTAAAAGTAGCGTCGGAAGAAAGAAAAGAAGTTGATTCAGAAGAAGAGATTGAGTCGCGCGAAGAGACGATTGAAAAAGAAGAGTCGGCGTTTGAAACATTCGGTACACTTAAAGACGAACTGATATCGAGGGCGGAAGTAAAAGTAGTGTCGATAGAGGAAGAAAAAAATACCGACACGCTGAAACAATCGACAGACGTGGCGGCAACAGAAAACTCTTCCGAAGAGGAACCCCCCGTTTTCGAGAGCGATTCGGAAACAGATTCAACAGCTGCGGAAGAAGATGAGCAAAATAGAATCGACTACGAGAAAGCATTGTCCAGTCATAAAACTTTAAAAGAAGAATTGTCTCGTATAGCATACGTAACGCTCACAGTAATTATTGAACTGTCGGATAAACGTTTGGATGCAGAGGAAGCAGATGAACTACCACCGCCATTAACTAATGAAGAGGAACAAACACTCGACAAGATTATCGAATTGACAGAAAAGCTGACGTCGACAACGACTGCCTTTTTTGCCAATAACAGCAAATTTAAATCGGAGCTGGAGACCGAAAGAAGGGCAATTGTTAAAAATCTCAAAACACTGGTATACTGCCATAAAAAAGCACTGGAATTTGAAGAAAAACTTGACACCGATTCGGCAATAGCAACAACTAAAAACCTTGACAACATTATGAAACAGCTGGAAGAATCTTTTTACGTTGACAATGATGAACAGTTGCTGACATTAAGTGAATCAGACTACACCATATTGGAAGAACCGCACGAAGAACCATACGAAGAATCGCTTGAAAAAACAACTGAATCATCATCCGCATACGATAATAACCGGGCAGAAACGCCGGTTATTTCTTCGCCGATTTCAACGGTTGATAATGAATCAGATCAATCGTTCTCGGAAATTCAACAGCCCGCCGCCGAAATAAAACCGCCGGAAGAATCGGATTCGTCGAAGAGCGAAATCACCGGACTCGGCACCGTCTTGATGGAAATAAAAAAATCTGTTTTGTCGGGAACTGAAGGTGGAAGTGACTCTGTCTCGACGGAAACCAATCCGATACATAATATGCAATTAGATTTAGGAGATACCGGCATCATGCTGGCGATTATTCATTTCAAAAAATTCCCAAAATACGATCTCACAATTCAGGATGTGGAGTCATTGGCGCGAAGAATAAATGCTCTTCTCAAAATCTTTGAAGTAAACGAAGACCTTATAATGCATAGTTGCGAAATTCATGCGCCGCATTTTGACGACAATGGATATGTCACAAATATGAAACAGATTGGTATTTTAAAATCGTCTTGTGACCCCGATGACCCGATGGCGGAAAACGTAACTTACAGATCAGCCGCCGCTATTATCCATTCAATAAAAACCGGCGATAATTTCGGCAACGGAGATCCCTACGAAGGAACGATATTGAGAATGCTCTATAAGAATTTTAAAATGACCTATGTGGATTTCTTGAATTTCTGCATGGATGTATTTATTAATGAAAAACCACCTAAAACCTATGAAATTCATTCCGACTAATATTAATATTGAGGCGGGTGTCAAGGAACATCAGTTTCGTAATGCTCACATCGTCTTGCAAATGGACATAAAAAAAGACGGGCTCAAAATTCGAGCTCGTCTCTTTTGTTTGGTTAAACTTTTAAATTCAATTCTTTTTCCAAATGCGTTTCGGCTAATTTTTTTTCGACACGTAAGACCAAATCGGCGGGCATGAAAGGCTTTTTAATGCAGTCTTTCACACCGAGTGTTCCGACTTTTTGTATGTCGTCTATGTCGCCCGAAGCCGTCAACATCATTACGGGAACCTCTTTTATCTGCGCGTCGCCGCGAATTTCTTGCAACATTTCTATTCCGTCGAAGTCCGGCATCATTATATCCAACAGAACCAAATTCACATGATGATTTTTTAAAATTTCCAGACCTTCGACGCCGTTATCTGCAACGAGTACTTTGCACGGCAATTTTTTTTCAAGAATCATTTTTGCGATTTGCAAATTCATTTCGTCATCGTCAATCACCAAAATAATTTTCTCCCGCATGATTTTCCTCCTGTTATATAAAAGTGTATTGAAATTCGAAAGGGTTTTGAAAAAATCCAAGAGGACAGGTTTCTTCTTTTCCTCCTTGTGGCACTGTCCACTTCATTTAGAGTGAAGATTCTGACCTGCGGATTCTCAATAATGAGCCGGCTGAAGTTATGTCTTCTCATCGCTGAACAGGTTTTGAGCCGCACTAGTCAGAGCGTCCGAAAAGGTGGTTTTAATGTACATAGTCGGTATTGATATTGCCAAACGTTTTCACGAAGCCGCTATCATCGATTCTAGCGGCAAAGTTATCATCAAGCGAATTCGCTTTGCCAACTCTCACACTGGTTTTCTCAAACTCATGGAAGCGGTTAGA
>JAFXTD010000027.1 GCA_017535925.1 Selenomonadaceae bacterium
ACAGGATGTTCATCCGCCGGACTAACGCCCTTTTCTTTTGCTACTTTTCTTTTGGGCGCAACAAAAGAAAAGTAGAAGAAAAAATAAAAATCATTGAAACGCTTAATCGAAACCGCCAATTTAATTTACCAACACACCCTAGGAACTGGTAGGGATTAGTAAACTAGTTCCCAGTTCCTAGTTCCCAGTTCCTAAAAGCTATAATAGCACAGGGAATTTTAAATGTCGATTGAGGATTTTTTTCGCATGCTTGAAAATTTTTCAGAGGTGTAATAGAATTCTTGCAGAAAAAAAGATTGAACGGAGAAATTTGAATGAGACGGTACGTGGCGAAAAATTTTTTATTATCGGGCGTCATGTTGTCAACATTTTTTATAATGCCTGCGTCGACTTCAGCCGAAACGTTGTCTTTGAATGTGGAAGAGGCAGTGGAGCTCGCGCTGGAAAACAATCGGATAATAGAACAGCGTGCCGAAGACAGAGAAAAGGCAAAATGGAGGTTATCCGAGGTTCGACGAAATTCGGGTTTGAGATTCACTTGGGATTCGTCGTCCACGCGAATCGGCGGCAGATATTATCACACTTTGCGAAGCCCGCGTTATCAAATTTACGGGATGTCTCCTCAAGAACGAGCGACTTACAACATAAGCGACATTTCTTATTACCCGCAATATCAAAGTTCAAATTCAAACAGCTTCCGTTTGTCGTTACCGCTCTATACCGGCGGACAACTTGAGAATCAGAGGAAATCTGCGCGATACGGTTTGAATTCGGCGGATTTAAATTTGGAAGACGCAAAGCAGCAGATAAAATGGCAAACGGAGCAGGCATATTATCAAGCAATGCAATACAGAGATTCGATTGACGCTCAACAAGAGGCGATAAATCTTTTGAATGAACATTTGCGAACGGTTCAGATACAATTTGAAGTCGGAACTGTGGCAATGTCGGATGTCTTGGCAACGAGTGTGCAGTTGGCAAACAGTCAACAGGCTTTCAACAACGCTCAAGCCAATTACGAAAATGCTTTGGCGACGTTGAATAACATTATGGGCTTGCCCGTCGATACAAATTTGATTTTGAACAGAGAAGAAAAATATTCGACACTAACCACAAGCGAGGCGGATTGTTTGAAGTATGCACTGGAGCATCGCCCCGACGGAATTGCGGCGGCATATGCAGTCAAACAAGCTCAAGCGGCAGTCTCTTCGACGAAAGCAGGTTTCAGACCAAGTGTCTCGGCGGTAATTCAAGGCTCAATGGTCGGCGAAGGTGCTTTTAAAGCAAACCAGACAAAAGAAATGTGGTCGGCGGGCATTCAATTATCTTGGAATATTTTCGACAACAATGTAACAAGCGCGCAAGTTCAACAGGCAAAAGCAGACCAACGAAAAGCCGAATCCGCAGCGCGTCAACAAATAGAACAAATACAAATGGAAATTCGCAAGGCATATGCAAACTTAAAAATCGCGGAGAAAAATATTTCGGTGACAAAAAAAGCGATAAAGCAGGCGGAAGAAGAATTTTTAATCGCAAAAGCTCGTTACGAGGAAGGCGTGGACACAAACTTGGCAGTAATGGACGCGCAAGAGAAATTGACATTGGCTCGAACAAATTATTCGGCGGCAGTCTACAATTACAACACAAGCAAAGCGCAACTCGAAAAGGCTATGGGCATCCCGATAGACATTGACGCGGCGATTTATGCAAAGTCAGTTGAAGAAGGCAACGTTGCAGAAAAGGCGTTGAAAGATTCAGCTCAAGTTCCGTTAAAAATATTTGACGCGGACGGAAAAATTCGTAAACGCTCGCAAGAGGATATAAGACCGATAGCAAATTCTTCGGAAGAAGCGGTTGAACCGTTCACGGAGGGCGAAGAATGAAAAAATTTTATTTCATCGGGCTCGCATTTATCTTGTCAGCGGCAATCGCAATTATTTCTTACGGAGCTTACTTGAACGAAAGCGGCGAAAGACAAATTGCCAAGCGAATGGAAAGTCGCTCAATCCCTCTGCAGGGCGAACGGGCAAAATTTCGCAACCTGCGCCCTGTCTTTGTCTTGGACACGATAAATTTATCTTCGGATGAAATGGCGGACGCGATCGCGCTGATTGACGGTCGAATTGAAAACGCCTTTATCAAAAAAAATTCCAATGTGAAGCGCGGGCAAATTCTTTTCGAGTTGATAAACGAAGACATCCCGATAAAGATAAAGCAAGCAGAAAGTTCAATCGCAAAAGCACAGGCTCAATTATTGCAGGCGAAAAATTCTTTCGAGCGATATTCGCGCTTGAAAGACAAAAACGCAACGTCTCTTGAAAAATACGACGAGGCAAAGTTAAATTTCGAGGCGGCAGAGGCGAATTTGATTGAGGCGCAAGCAGTCAAAGAGCAGTTGCTTGTACAAGATTCGCGGCAAGAAGTAATCTCACCAATCGACGGCGAAATTTTAATTTTGTATAAGCAGATCGGAGCGTATGTGACGGCAGGCACGCCGATAGCATTGGTCGGAAATTTTGAACGACTGAATTTTTCATTGCCCGTCGAGGACGCCGAAGCAAGACGACTTTCAATCGGCGAAAACTTCGAATTGAACTTCAGAAACTCTCATTCCTTCAAGAAAGCTTATGATACGGAATACGGCGCGGGAAATTTGGGCAACGAACAAATTTTTCCCGTCTATGTCAAAGAAATTATGCCGGATTTAAATCAGCCGGCGGCAATGCGAAAAGTTGTCTTTGAAATCGATAACCGCGTCGGAATTTTGGAGCAACAAGCTTACAGCTCCGTTGAATTGACAAGAATGACGGCTCACAACGCCTTGACAGTTCCTCTTTCGGCAATGAGTGACAATCGCCAATATGTTTTCGTCGAAACGGCTGATAATAAAATTGAGCGGCGAAAAATTTCGGTCGGCGCGGACGACGGCAAGTACATAGAAGTTTTATCGGGGCTTCGTGAAGGCGAAATTGTTATCACTTCAGCGACAAAAGGTTTGGAAGATGGTATGAAAGTCACGGTGACATTGACGGAGGTTGGAAATTAAAATGCCGGCAGACAAAAATCAAATTTTCAGCCAAGAGGCTTTGGATAAACTGCGTTCGCCCGAAAAATTGGATACCATGTTGCCGATAACGACGCCGATAAGCTGGATGGCATTAATCGCAATTCTTGTCTTGTTGTTTTCGGTCGTGTTGTGGTCGATATACGGCGCGTTCACCGTCAAAGCCGACGGCATGGGCTTGATAATGGATTCGGCGGGCATCTTGAACATTTCACACGTTGCGAACGGAAAAATCGAACGTTTGTACATAAAAGCCGGTGCTCCGATAAAAAAAGGCGATTTGATTGCTCACATGGAACAAGCCGAACAATCTGCCGATACTCTCATGGCTCAATACGGCATGGGCTTGGCTTCCAGCGACCGCGACGCAATGGGGCGCGCCTATCAATTCAACGCAAAAGAATATCAGCAGACGGTTGTCGAAAATATTTACAGCGATTACGACGGAATTGTTGATGAAGTCATGGTAGACGAAGGCTCAATGATTTCTGCGGGCACGCCGATTTGTTCCGTGCGAATTACGCAAAACCGAGACGAGTTGACCGGTCTTTTATATATTCCTGTCGAAAAGGGCAAGCGCGTTCAGCCGGGCATGTCGATTCAGCTTGCGCCGAACGGTGTTGACGTTTCGCAATCGGGCAGCCTGCTGGGCGTCGTGCGTTCGGTATCGCAATATCCCATGACGATACAAGGCATTCAACAACACTTGGGCAACGCGCAACTTGCACAATGGATTTTACAGGCGCAAAACTCTTCGGTGATGGAAGTGGCATTCGATTTGGTCAAAGACCCCGATTCGGAGTCGGGCTACTTGTGGACTTCGCAAGTCGGAGAGCACAAACCGATAACGGCAGGCAGTTTTTGCACAGGCTCAATCATAATCGAACGCAAGCCGCCGATTGAAAAAGTTTTCTACAAGTTAAGCCAATGGTTACGCAGCAGGTGACGGCATGTTTGATAAGATAAAAAAATTCTTCGGGCTTGATGCCTCACGAGTGAAAGTGCCTACGATTTTGCAAATGGAAGCAACCGAATGCGGCGCAGCGTCTCTGTCAATGATTTTGGCGCATTATAATTTGTGGTTGCCTCTTGAAAAACTTCGTCAAGAGTGCGGCGTCAATCGCGACGGCTCAAAAGCAAGTTGCGTGATTCGAGCGGCAAGAAATCGCGGGTGCACGGCGAACGGTTATCGTTGGAATGCCGACAGATTAAAAGAAGTCGGTCAATTTCCTTTGGTAATTCATTGGGAGTTTAATCATTTCGTCGTGCTTGAAGGTATCAAAGGCGAAACGGTTTATTTGAACGACCCCGCAATGGGCAGACGAACCGTCAAATGGGATGAGTTCCGAACCTCTTACACGGGCGTTGCCTTGAATATCGTCCCGAACGAAAATTTCAAACCCGAAGGTCGCCGCTACAATATTTTCAAGGCGGTTGCGGAAAAGCTTGCTCAAGACAAATGGGCAGTGCTTTTTATTTTGCTTTTAAATCTCGGCATGATAATTCCGGGACTTGCCTCTCCCGTGTTCAGTCAAATTTTCCTCGACGATATCCTAACGCGCAAGCACCCCGATTGGATGTTCAATTTCTGTTTGGCAATGACGGTGTCTTGGGTTGTTTGCGGCGCGATGAGTTGGTTGCAGGCGGTAATTTTGACGCGCTGGCAACAGAAATTGACTCTTGCCGATTCTTCAAGTTTCTTTTGGCATTTGTTGCGCCTGCCGATGCAATTTTTCAATCAAAGATATGCCGCGGAAGTTGCAAGCCGCGTTTCCTTCAACGAATCAATCGCGGGCGTATTGTCGGGGCCTGCGGCAACGGCAGTTTTAAATTTGCTCGTCGCGATTTTCTATTTACTCTTGCTCCTCCAATACTCCGTGACGCTTACAATAATCGGCGTTTTCTTTTCAAGTATTGACATAATAATTTTCTTCGCCTTGAGACGACACTTGACGGATTTAAACATGAAAATTCAGCAAGACGCGGGCAAAGGTTACGGCGTGACAATGAACGGCTTGTTGATGATTGAGACAATCAAGGCGAACGGCAACGAAAGCGATTTTTTCTCGAAGTGGGCGGGCTATCGTGCAAAAGTTTTATCGGCAAGTCAAGACGCTTCCCTTTGGCAAATGACCGCAACGATTATCCCGACACTTTTGGGCGGCATAAACGGCGCGTTGATAATGACGCTCGGCGGTTTCTCGATTATGGACGGAGCAATGACGGCGGGCATGTTCATGGCTTTTCAAAATTTAATGGGAAGTTTTCAAGCACCCGTGAACGCGCTGTTGGGTTTGGGCTCAACCTTGCAATCGACGGAAATGCAAATGCAGAGGCTAGACGACGTGCGCCGATATGAAATTGACGATTTAAATTGCCGCGAGGAAGAAATTTCGGAATCGGTTGAACGCTTGAGCGGTGAACTTGAGCTTCGTGACATAAGTTTCGGATATTCGCCTTTGGAAAAGCCTTTGCTGAAAAATTTTTCCTTGCATATAAAGCCGGGTCATTGGGTGGCAGTCGTCGGCGCGAGCGGTTCCGGCAAATCGACTGTTGCCAAAATTGTCACGGGCATTTACGAGGAATGGAGCGGAGAAGTTCTCTTCGATGGAAAAATTCGTCGAGAA
The DNA here is from genome assembly GCA_017535925.1 of Selenomonadaceae bacterium. Classification (GTDB taxonomy): domain Bacteria; phylum Bacillota; class Negativicutes; order Selenomonadales; family Selenomonadaceae; genus Quinella. Next base: position 5,692 of record JAFXTD010000027.1, read on the forward strand.
ATTCCGCGAGCCGCCATTGTGAATTCGGTTGCGGCAGTTGACCAAGATATTTTTCAAATAACGGGAACGATAACCGAAAACTTGACGCTGTTTGATTCTTCGGTTGAAAAGAGCGAAGTGATTCGTGCCGCGAAGGACGCTTGCATTCACGAAGACATTTTTCAACTTGAGGGCGACTATGATGCTAAAGTTTCGGAAGGCGGCTTGAATTTTTCCGGCGGTCAGCGTCAACGTTTGGAGATTGCAAGAGCTTTGGCAGTTAATCCGTCACTTTTGATTTTGGACGAGGCAACCAGTGCGCTTGACCCCATGACAGAGCAAAAAGTTTTGGAAAATATTCGTCGAAGAGGCTGTTCGTGTTTAATCGTTGCCCACCGACTTTCGACGATTCGCGACGCAGATGAGATTATCGTTTTGGAAGGCGGCAATGTTGTCGAGCGCGGCACTCACCGCGAAATGATTCAACATGACGGAGCTTATCGTCGACTGATTGAGGAGAGAAGCAAGCAAAACAATGAAGAGTTATAAATTATCGGCGGGCGAGCGTTTCAAATTGGAAGACGACAAAATTTTTGCGTTGGTTGTTTCGGGTTCAATCGAAGTTTACGCCGTCACCCGCGCAGAGGGTTCCTTCCGTCAAGAATTTTTGGCGGCATTGACCGAAGGCGGCGCGGCATTTCCGACCTTTGATGAATTCGAGCAAACCTTTATGCAAATTTACGCTGTCGAAGATTCACAGATAAAAATTTTCGACTTCAATGAGGTTTCGTCTGACGAATTAAAAATTTTTATGCGAGGCTGGTTCGGCGAGCTGATAAAATTGTCGTGGCTGGCTCTTTTGGCGGATAAAGGCGACGACACTTTAATAAAGTGGCGCGAAAAAAATTTTCTTGACGACGCGCAAGACTTGACGGAGGCTTTCGGCGAGAACGAGAGAATTTTTTCAATGTTGTTGGGCGTGCGCTTCCAAGCCGAAGATAAAAAATTTTCCCGCCGCGTTCAAGTTCGCTCAAGAAATCAAATGCGCATGGTCGACGACGCCATTTCAAATTTGTTCGGCGAAGAGGCTTTAAATTACAGCGAAACAATTTCACGAAACGAAAAAATTGAAGAGGCGACCTTCTTGGTTCGGCGCGTGGCAAATTATTTTGAAATGCCGACCGACAATATAAAAATTTCACCCGAACTCACACGCAAGTATGATCAAATTCGAATTCTGCGGCGGCTCATGCAGAAGGGCAACATGCAAATGCGATTGGTTACGCTCGTCGAGGATTGGTACAAGAAAGACAGCGGAATTTTTATCGGCTATTACGGCGAGGAAAAAAATTTGGCAGCGTTCGTTCCGACTTCGCCCGGAAATTACAAACTTGTCACGAGGAAATTTCTTGACGGCATAAAAATTACAGATGAGGTCGCAAAAAAAATCGACGCAAGCGCGTTTGAATGTTACGGAGGATTTCCTGCGCGGGAGCTGAAAATTTTTGACTTGCTGAAATTTATCTTCAAGCAATGTTGGATTGCCGATTACAAAACGGTTATCGCAGTCGGATTGTTTTCGGGCTTGATACCGCTCGTCATGCCGATAGTGACGGAAACGATTTTCCAAGACATAATTCCGATTTTGGACAGGGAAGGTCTGGCGACGGTCACGCAAGTCACAATGGTCACGAGTTTTACAATGGCTTCGCTGGGAATTGTTCGGACGATTGCCGTCTTGAGAATCACGACGCGAATTGAAATGTCGACAGAGGCGGCACTTTGGAACAGGCTTTTGACTTTGCCGACAAAATTTTTCAGAGAATACACGTCGGGCGAATTGGCAAGTCGAATGGGCGGCATGAGCGTTATCAAAGGTTTGGTCAGCCCCGAATTTATCGGCGGACTTTTCGGCTTCGTCTTTTCTTTCTGGAGTATTTTTTTGATGTGCTACTACAGTTTGAAATTGACGGCGGTCGCGATTGCGGTTTGGTTTGTCTACGCGATAATCACCGCGTTTATCTATCGGCGCGTTATCGGCTTCAATCGCAAATTGATTGAGGCGAACAACAAGGAATCGGGAATCATTCAACAAATTTTTGCGGGACTTTCCAAATTCAAAGAACATGGCGCGGAAAAGCAAGCTTACTATCTTTGGAGCAAAGTCTTCGGCGAAACTTGGAAATGGAATTTGAAATTGCGTTGGCAAGGAAATTACAACATGATTATCGGAAGCGTTCAGCCGTTTATTTTGACAATGGCACTTTATTACATTGCGGTTTACGGCATGAACGAGGTCGGTTCCAACGGTCAGACTGTTCAAGGCATCGGCTACGCGCAATTCATTGCCTTCCAAGCGGCGTTCACAAGTTTTAACGGCACCTTGAACGGAATAATTCCTCTGGTCGGTCAATACTTCGCGATTCAACCGCAGATAGAAAATTTCCGCCCGATATTGAAAGAAGTCCCCGAAAGTGTCGGCGATAAAGTCGACGCCGGAGTTTTATCGGGCGCGATTGAAGTCAGCCATTTGACTTTCGGTTACGTCGAAGGACGAGACGTTTTGCACGACGTGAATTTTAAAATTTCTGCCGGCGAAAACGTCGCGATTGTCGGGCGTTCGGGTTGCGGCAAGTCTACTCTTGTCAGACTCCTTCTCGGCTTCGAAACTCCCAAACGCGGAGCAATTTATTACGACGGTCAAGATTTATCGGAATTAAATATGCCAAGCGTAAGAACTCAACTCGGCGTCGTTTTGCAAAACGGTCAGCTCATGCAAGGCGATATTTTCACGAACATAATCGGCACGAATGCGCTCACGCAAGAGGATGCATGGGAGGCGGCTCAAGCGGCGGGCATTGCCACGGATATTGCGCTCATGCCTATGGGAATGCAGACTGTTATCAGCGAAGGCAGCAAAAATATTTCGGGCGGGCAACGTCAGAGAATTTTAATCGCCCGCGCTCTTGTCACCAAGCCTTCCATTTTGATTTTCGACGAGGCTACTTCCGCCCTCGACAATCGCACTCAAGCAATCGTCACGAAGAGTTTGGATAACTTAAAAGCAACGCGAATCATCGTGGCGCACAGACTTTCGACGATAAGAAATTGTGACAGGATTATCGTCATGGACGCGGGCAGAATCGTTGAGACGGGCGGCTTCGAGGAGCTCGTCGCCAAGGGCGGAATTTTTTTCAACTTGGTTAAACGTCAGACAGCATAAAATTTTTATCAACCGCTCAAAAAAATTTCTCTCCGGCTTGAGGCTTGAGAGAAAATTTTTTTTCGGCAAGTCGTATTCAAATTGAATGTGACAAGCAATTCCACAAAAATGCAAAATCGCCGTCAATCGCTCAAATGTGACAATCAGGCGGCGATTTTTATTTTTTTGCGCCGAAATCGGGCTTGAACTGCTCATTTTCCTTGCCGCGCCACAAAATTTCTTTTACAATCGCCAACATAGAACATAGAAAAAATTTTTCGGGAGGAGGAAATCACATGACACCGGTTGAGCGCAGAATTTTAATCAAAGTCTCGACGATGTACTACCTCGAACACATGAAGCAAACAGAAATTGCAAAACGCCTCGGCGTTGAACGCACGACCATAAGCAAACATCTCAAGCGGGCTCTCGACCAAGGTATCGTCACCATAACCGTTGCCAACGAAAATTTTGAAGACATTGAGGCGGCTATGGAAAAACGTTTCGGCTTGAAGGAATGCTTTATCGTTCCGCGCAGCTATGACCTCCTCGCCGTCAAGCAGGCAATGGGAAGAGCAGGGCTTCAACTTCTGCGCCGCGTTGTTGCCGACAAACAAGTTATCGGGCTGGCTTGGGGCACTTCGATTCGCGAACTCACTCACCACGCTCAAAACTCAAAAGTCCCGAAGATTGATTCGGATTTCGTTCCGCTCGACGGCGGTCCCGAAAATATCGACAGCGAACTCCACGTCAACACCCTCTGCTACGAATTGGCTCGCGCGTTCGGCGGTCGTTGCCACTACATTTATGCGCCCGTTATCACTCGCACGGCTGAAATTCGAAACGCTATCGTTCAAGACGCCAACTACGAAAAAATTTCCAACTTCTGGAAAAAACTCGACATAGGGCTCGTCGGTATCGGCGCACCCGTCAAATCTTCCAACTTGGTTTGGATGGGCGAATTCGGGCGGCAAGCGATTGAATCACTCTCGCGCACGGGCACCGTCGGAGAAATTTGCTCGGTCTTCTACGACAAAAACGGTCGCGAAGTCAAAACAGATTTTTCGGACAGGATTATCGGCGTCGATCTCGACACGCTTAGAAATTTGAATTACTCAATCGGTATGGCGGCCTCGCGTGAAAAAGTTCCGGCGATTATGGGCGCGTGCAAAGGTCAAGCGATCAACGTCCTTATCACCGACGAACAAACCGCAAAAATCATGCTGAACGAATAGGAGGTTTTGACATGGGATATTTTATTGCGCTGGCAGTCGTCGTTTGGATAGCGCAGACGGCTTTGGGCTTTTGGCAATTTAAAAAGTTCAATCGACACTTGAAAGACTTGCGCAAGCTCGGAAGAGTCTCAATCGGTCGTGCTCGCGGATATTTTGCCTCCGGAGTCTTAGTCCTGTTTATCATTGACGACGATTGCAGAATTATTCGCGGCGAAATCATGGAAGGGCGCACGGTCTTTGCCGGCTTCAAGCCTTTTAATCATTTCAACGGCTTAACTCTTTTTGAACTTAGCGAAAATCTCTGCAAGTCGATGAAACTTTCCAAGCAACAAACTTCAGCCGTCATTTCCGCTCAAAAGGAATACGAATCCTACAAACTCATGAAGACCGAAGAAAATTTAGCTGTTAGCGGTTAGCTGTTAGTGGTTAGTGGTTAGTGATTAGAATTAATTCTACTAACCTACTAACCTAAAAATCGACCGAAGGGAGATTAACGGTTGAGGATTAAAGCGCGCAGTCTTCAACCTTAATCTATAGATTAAAAAGGTTTTATGGGAGGTAATTTTATGGACACAATGGTATCTTTCGCCCAAGCCTTTATCGGGCTTTTCAATCGCGGCGGCGAAACTTTGGCGGGCTGGGTCAGCGGAATTATTCCGACGCTGATTGTCCTGCTCGTCGCAATGAACGCAATCGTTAAAATGATCGGTAACGAACGCATCGAAAAATTCGCGGCGGTCTGCGCGGGCAATCCTCTTTCACGCTACATCGTCCTGCCCGTTATCGGAACATTCTTTTTCTGCAACCCGATGACACTCTCGCTCGGAAAGTTCTTGCCCGAATTTTACAAGCCCAGCTATTATGCAAGTGCTTCAGGTTCGTGCCACACGCTCAACGGCATGTTCCCGCACATCAACCCCGGCGAATTGTTCGTGTATCTCGGTGTTGCAAACGGAATCACGACGCTCGGATTAAATCACATCGACCTCGCACTTCGCTACTTGCTTATCGGTATCGTGATTAACTTCCTGCGCGGCTGGGTCACGGACTTTTGCACGGCTTACGTTCAAAAACAGCAGGGCATTTCGTTGAGCAAGACGCTCAAGACTGCTTAAGGAGGATTTAAAATGGCTGATTATAAAGCAGTTGTCGTTAAGGCGGGCAGCGGCGGCTTCGGCGGACCTTTGACACTTATCCCCGACGGCAAGAAAAATAAAATCGTCAACATTACCGGCGGCGTCATGTCGAAAGTCGCTCAAACGCTCGCAGAAATGACCGGTTGCGAACTCGTCGACGGTTTCAAAACTCGCGTACCCGACGATGAAATTTTGGTCGTTGTTATCGATTGCGGCGGTACTCTTCGTTGCGGCATTTATCCCCAGAAAAGAATTTTCACAATCAACTTGAACGCAACGGGACCCAGCGGTCCTCTTGCAGACCATATCAAAGCTGACATTTACGTTTCCGCAGTCAAGCCCGAAAATATTTCTTATGCGGAAGGCGTTTCGGTTCCTTCGGCAAGTGCGGCTCCCGAAGCCGGCGGCGGATTCAGATCAGTCGTCGTCAAAGCGGGCAGCGGCGGATTCGGCGGACCTTTGACACTCGTTCCCGACGGCAAGAAAAATAAAGTCGTCAACATCACGGGCGGCGTCATGTCTCAAGTCGCCAAAACTTTATCGGAAATGACGGGTTGCGAACTCGTCGACGGATTCAAAACCCGCGTGCCCGATGATGAAATCTTGGTTGTGGTTATCGATTGCGGCGGAACATTGCGTTGCGGCATTTATCCCCAGAAAAGAATTTATACAATCAATTTGAACGCAACGGGACCCAGCGGCCCTCTCGCAGACCATATCAAAGCTGACATTTACGTTTCGGCAGTCAAGCCCGAAAATATTTCATACGCTGACGGCGCAGCGGCTCCCGCTCCCGCACCTGCAACAGCTCCCGCGAAAGACACTTCGGGCGATTCGGGCAGCGCGATTAAAAAAGGCGGCTACGACACTTCCAAAAAAATTACCGAACAATCTTCGGGCAGCTTGATGGCGAAAATCGGTCAATTCATGGGTGGTATCGTCTCGGTCTTCTATCAAGCAGGTCGTGATTCGATTAACACGATTATCAGAACGATTCTCCCGTTCATGGCGTTCGTCTCAATGTTAATCGGCGTTATTCTCGGCACGGGCATTGGCGATGTCATTGCGAACTTGCTTTCGCCTCTGGCAGGCAACATTGTCGGTCTAGTAATTCTGGCTTGTATCTGTTCGTTCCCGCTCTTATCGCCCTTCTTGGGACCGGGCGCGGTTATCGCTCAAGTTATCGGTGTTTTAATCGGCGTTCAAATCGGTGAAGGAAACATTCCGCCGCATTTGGCTCTGCCTGCGCTGTTCGCCATCAATGCTCAATGCGCTTGCGACTTCGTGCCGGTCGGTCTCGGTTTGGCAGAGGCTGATGCAGAAACCGTCGAAGTCGGTGTGCCTTCCGTGTTGTATTCAAGATTTATCACAGGACCTGTTTCCGTTATCCTCGCTTGGCTTGCAAGTTTCGGTCTTTACGAATCATAATTACAGACAAAAAAATAGCGGAATGGGAATCAGTCGTTAAGAGTGTCGCAATCATTCCTAATTCCTAATTCCTCATTCCTAATTAAAAATAAAGGCAGGTAATTATACAATGGCAGAAAAGATTTATTCAAGTAAGGTCGTCGAACTCGGCGGGCAAGTCGGAGATTTTATCGCAGCCGCCAATATGATTATCATGTTCGATGAGGCGATGGCTCTTCCCGAATTGCGCGACGCTTGCGTCATGCACACCGGCAACTCCCTCACGGGCATGATTAAACCCGGCGACGTTTACAAAATCGCGGGCACCGAATTTAAAATCGTCAAGGTCGGCAGCGAAGTCCAGAAAAATTTGATGAACCTCGGACACATTACAATTAAATTCGACGGCGGCGAGGGCGAACTCCTCGAAGGCTCCATTCACGTCGAAAGCAAACCTGTTCCCGCTATCAAGCCTGGCGATATGATTGAAATTTTCAAGCCCGAAGATAAAAAAGTTGCTGACGGCTCGTGGCTCGGCTTGAAAGGCAAAACGGCTATCGTAACCGGCGCGGCTTCAGGTATCGGCAAGGCTGTCGCTCAAGCGTTCCTCGACAACGGAGCAAATGTTGTGGTTTGTGACCTCAACCCGAACGAACCCGAATTCAACCTCACCGAAAACAGCGGCAAGATTAAATACGTCGTCACAAACGTTGCGGATGCTCAAAGCGTTCAAGCTATGGTTAAGACCGCGCTCGATACCTTCGGACAGATTGATATCCTCGTAAACAACGCGGGCATTAACATTCCCTGCTTGCTCGTCGACCCGAAAGATCCTCACGGCAAATACGAACTCAACGAAAAAATTTACGATAAAGTTACGGGCGTCAACATCAAGGGCGTTTACCTCGTCGCGCAGGCCGTCGGTCATGAAATGGTTAAAGCGGGCGGCGGCGTTATCATCAACATGAGTTCCGAATCGGGTCTCGAAGGCTCGGAAGGTCAAAGCATCTACGCCGCAACCAAAAATGCAGTCAATAGCTTCACTCGCAGCTGGGCGAAGGAGCTCGGCAGATACAAAGTTCGCGTCGTCGGCATGGCTCCCGGCATCATGGAGGCTACCGGCTTGAGGACTCTCGCTTATGAAGAGGCTTTGGCTTACACTCGCGGAATCACCGTTGACGATTTGCGCAAAGGTTACAGCTCAACCAAGACGACACCTCTCGGACGCAGCGGCAAGCTCTCTGAAGTCGCGGATGCTGTCGTTTTCCTCGCAAGTGACAGAGCTTCTTACGTCGACGGCGTCACCGTGAACGTCGCGGGCGGCAAAACTCGCGGATAATTTCAATTAGGAATTAGGAATTAGGGGTTGTTGATAAATTAAATCGTCGGTTCCGATTAAGCGTTTCAATGATTTTTATTTTTAAATCTACTTTTCTTTTGTGCGACCGTCATCCATGACGGCCGGGCACTCACCAACCGTTGCTTTTGAATTTACCAACACACCCTAAGTTTCTGATTTTCATTGCTCATTCCCAATTCCACATTCCTAATTTTCCTTACCACTCCCCCCAAAAAATAAAACCCTCAGGAAAGCCACGCTTGAGGGTTTCTTTTTAAGACGAAAGGAGCAAAATTATGTTTTGGAAAGGCAATCAATCCGAAATGAGAATCGCGGCGTCGATTTTGTCGGCGGACTTCGCTCACTTGGCTGACGAAGTGAAGCACGTGACGGACGCGGGCATTGAACAAATTCATATCGAGGTCGGCGACGGAGTTTTTTCGCCCGATATTACCGTCGGCTCACATGTTCTCAAAAGTTTGCGCAAAGTCACCGATGCAATTTTGGAAGCGCACTTGATGACCGTTAAGCCCGAAGATAAAATCATCGAATTTGCTCAAGCCGGCGCGGACTTAATCACGTTCCATATCGAGGCGACCGACCAAGCTCAAAGCGTCATTCACAAAATCAAAGGCGCGGGCTCAAAGGCGGGTGTTGCGCTCAATCCTGCGACGCCACTCTGCATGATTGAAGAGCTTTTGTATGATGTCGATGTTGTCCTGCTCATGACGGCGATACCGGGCGCGGCGGGTCAGCCTCTGCTCAAACATTCAATCGATAAAATCAAACGCCTGCACAATATGATTCGCGAAAACGATTACGCTTGCCTGTTGGAAGTCGACGGCGGTGTCACGATTGAAAATGCTCAAATTCTGCGCGAGGCGGGCGCAAACATTTTGGTATCGGGCACGGCGATTTATGAATCGACCGACGTTTGGGCGTCCGTTGCCATGCTCAAAGGCGATTTTAGTGATTAATGATTAGTGATTAGTGAAAAGATTTTTTCTGACCACTAATAACTAAAGAACACACCTCCCAAATAAAAAAATTCCTCAAGTTTCGTGCTTGAGGTTTTTTTTATTCGATAATGCAAACAGCCGTTGCGAAGTCTCTTGAATGACTCAAGCTGACGGAAATTTTATGGACATTCATAGATTCAACCAGAATTTTTGCTTTGCCGCGCAGGAAGATATGCGGCGCGCCTTGTCCGTCGTTAAAAATTTCGACATTGGTAAGTTGAGTGACGATCCCCGTGCCCAAAGCCTTAAAAAAAGCTTCCTTGGCGGCGAATCTTGCGGCGTAAGAAGCGGCGGAATTTTTCCCGCGACTTTCGCAATAAACTTGTTCGGTTTCCGTGAAGACGTTGTCTCGGAAATGTTTTCTTGCGACGGCTTTTTTTATGCGAGCAATTTCAATAATGTCAGTGCCGAGTCCGATAATCATTTTGCTACCAAATCGGCATCTGTTTGTGCGCGGAAGCCTTCGTTCGGATTGAAGGTCAAACTTCTTGCGATAAGAATTTCTACGCGACGATTCCTCTGTTTGTTTTCCGGCGTGTCGTTCATGGCAATGGGTCGATATTCACCGTAGCCGATAGCGGAAAATCTTGCGGGATTGAGGCTTTGATTAATCGACAGCAAATATTTCATGAAAGTCATTGCGCGCACGGAGCTGAGTTCCCAGTTCGAGGGAAATTGCGCCGTGTTAATCGGGTCGGTGTCGGTGTGTCCGCTGATTAAAACACGTTCGGGCACTTGCGCCAAAAGCCCGGCAACCAAAGGTCCGATGCGTTGAGATTCGGGAACGAGGTCAGCTGAACCCGACGGGAACAATGCCCGCTCCTTAATACGAATCATCAAACCTTCCTCCTGCAATTCCGTCGACAGCTCGTCCTGCAAATTATTTTCGCGAATGTATTCTTCCAATTGCTGTTGCAAGTCTTGAAGCTGCTGATTTTCTTGAAGATAGGCGGCGTTACCTTGATCCTCCGACGTTATGATTTCGCGTTGCATTGAATTGCTTGGACCGGCTTTATCGAAGAAGGAAGGACCGCCCATGTTGAAAGCCGCCGTGAATGCCTGCGCCATTTGCACGAGCTTTGTCTGGTCTGTCTGCGAAATCGCGAACAAACAGATAAACAACGCCAAAAGCAAAGTCATCAAGTCGGAATAGGGAAGGAGCCAAGCCTCGCTGGCTTCTTCTTCATGTTTCTTTGCGTGTTTTTTTCTCGCCATAAAAAATCTCCCTTCGGTCGATTTTAGCTGTTAGCTGTTAGTGATTAGCGATTAGAATTTTTCTAACCGCTAACAGCTAACCGCTAACCGCTATTCCCTGCCAATGCCTTCGCGTTCGCCCTGCGGAATGTAAATCATAAGCTTGGATTCAATCTGCGTAGGGGAATCGCCCGCCTGCAACGAGAGGATACCTTCCATAATCATGCGCTTGTGGCTGACTTCGTTTTCGGATTTGATTTTGAGTTTGTTGGCAAAGGGGAGCCAAAGAACGTAGCCGGTGAAGATACCGAGAATCGTCGCAACGAACGCCGCCGCGATTGAGTGACCGAGCTTGTCAATATCGTTCAAGTTGCCAAGTGCCGCGATAAGACCGACGACCGCGCCCAAAACGCCCAGCGTAGGAGCATAAGTTCCCGCTTGAGAAAAAATCGAACGCATTTCGGCATGACGTTGTTCCATGATTGTGAGTTCCGCGTCCAAAACGTCGCCGACAAATTCCGGATCCATGCCGTCGATAACCATGCTCAAGCCGTTGCGGAAGAAAGGATCTTGAATGTCTTCAACTCGACTTTCCAAAGCAAGAATACCTTCGCGGCGGGCAAGTTGAGACAGCTCGACGAAAGTTTTTACCAAATCGCCTTTGCTTTGTTCCTCGTTGCCTTTAATCAGAAGTTTGAAGAGTGTCGGCACCTTAGAAATTTGTTCCATTGTGAAAGCGTTGAATATGCAGGCGACCGTTCCGCCGATGATGATAAGGAATGCGGCGGGGTTATTCAATGCAGTGAGCGGCGCACCCTTAAGAATCATACCTACGAAGACGGAAATTATTCCGCCAATCAAACCTATTACTGTAGATTTTTCCAAAACAGCAGCCTCCTCTTCGAGCTGAAATTTACACTAAAAAATTTTCGGTCGTGCCGAATCATTAGGTTTTTGTTCAATGCCGAAAAAAATTTTCCTGCCGCCGTGAAAAATTTAGTGGTTAGCTGTTAGCTGACCCCTGACACCTGACACCTTTAACCGGGCACTGCAAAAGAAAAGTAGAAGAGACTTCCACTCTTTGGCAAAGACGGGGGGAAAGAAAAGTTTCGTTTCATAAAGGATTTTTCAAAGACAAGTTGAATTAACTTTGAGCAGAATAATTCTTTATTTTTTTAGCGAAGGCGTTTATAATGCAATAAGCTTTGCAAATAACTATCGAGGTGATTTTTTTCATGGATCATTCCCCCGTAACGACGAACCCGCTGATTATCATGATGATAAACATGACGGTCGTCTTTATCGTGCTCGTCGCGTTGATGTTTCTGATTAAGCTGATTCACTTCGTCGACCCCACAAAAGAGCCCGAACATCCCGCGCACTCTTTTGATGAAGAGGAGCCTCTTGTCGCAGTTAAATCGGATTCTTCACCGCCGCCCGCACCGGTTATCGAAGAAGGAATAAATCCCGAAATCATTGCGGCAATCACGGCGGCAATCACAGCTTACGGTTTCACGGGACAAGTTCGCGCCGTCCATATCGTCAATCATGAAGGCACACCTTGGAGAGCCTCTGCCAAATTCAACAACCTGCAGCGAAAATAGAAAGGAGTGATTTGTTTTGGAAGCTTTAAATGCGTTTTCAGTGTCGCTCCAGGCTGTGTGGAATGACAGCGGTTTTTCGGCATTCACGGTCGGCAACGGGATTATGATTCTCGTCGGCTTGGTTCTTTTGTATATGGCGTTTGTCAAAGAATTTGAGCCGCTTCTTCTCGGTCCCATTGCTTTCGGTTGTATCCTCGCCAATTTTCCGAACACCGGCTTTTTCGGCGAAGAAATGAACGTCATGAAGGCAATTAACTACGGCATAACCTATGAAATTTTCCCGCCGCTAATCTTTTTGGGTATCGGAGCAATGACTGACTTCAGCCCTCTGCTTGCAAGACCCTCAACTTTGCTTTTGGGTGCCGCAGCTCAAATCGGTGTGTTCGTTGCGCTCGGCGGAGCAATGCTCGTCGGCTTCAATGTTCACGAGGCGGCAGCTATCGGAATTATCGGCGGCGCGGACGGTCCCACGTCAATTTATCTTTCAACGAAACTCGCACCCCATTTGCTCGGCGCAATCGCAGTGGCGGCTTATTCTTATATGTCGCTCGTTCCCATGATTCAACCGCCGATTATGAAACTCATGACAACTCAAGCGGAGCGCGAAATCGTCATGAAGGAATTGCGCCAAGTCACAAAATTTGAGCGCGTCGTTTTCCCTATCGTCTCAACGATTTTTATCAGCTTGCTTCTGCCGCCGATTGCCGCACTTTTGGGGTGCCTCATGCTCGGTAATTTGTTCAGAGAATCGGGCGTAACGGATCGTTTGAGTGACACCGCACAAAACGCTTTGATTAATATCGTCACGATTTTTCTCGGCACGGGCACAGGCATGACAATGAACGCGGAAAGTTTCTTGCGCACAGATACCTTGCTGATTATCGGGCTCGGCTTGGTCGCATTTATGGGCGGCACGGCGGGCGGCTTGATTTTCGGAAAGATTATGTGCAAGATGACGGGCGGCGAAATTAATCCTTTAATCGGTTCGGCAGGCGTCTCTGCAGTGCCTATGGCGGCTCGCGTCAGTCAGCTCGTGGGCATGAAATCAAAACCCGGCAATTATCTTTTAATGCACGCCATGGGTCCGAACGTCGCGGGCGTTATCGGCACGGCGGTCGCGGCAGGTACCATGCTTGCCATGCTGAAATGAACACTTGACCCGCAAAAAATAACCGAACATTTTAAAACGGTGTTCGGTTTTTTTTATAAAGCTCTAATATTTTTTTTCGACACGATTAATATAATTGCAATTGCAATAACGATAAATCTTAAGCCTCGATTGTATTTGTCCGATTAATTTTTTGGGAGGTGGGAATTATGAACGAACTTGCAAGAAATTTTTTCCATTCCCGACATTGCAATCCCTAATCCCGGAAAGGAGACAGAACCATTATGAACGACTTCCTCTTTGACTTGCAACGCTTCGCAGACTACGGCACGATAACCGCCGGCGATTCAAGTTCATCTGTTACCATCTCAAAAGAAGGCACACATACATTTTCGGTTTCCAAAATTAATTATTCCGTAACTCTTGACCGCTTTGACTTGCAACGTTTCACCAGCTACGGCACGATAACTGCCGGTGCTTCAAACTCATCTATCACTGTCTCATCAGGTTCATCAGATGAATTTTGGGTTTCAGGTACAGGTCTTACTACAACCAAGTATAACATATCGGTTGCCGCAAACAGCACAGCAGTAATTTCCGCAGACTCAGACGGTCACTTGAGACTTACAGTCACAGGCACAACAGCTACGGTCACATCTTTGGGTGTTAGAAAAGACGATGGGACTTACCTGCCAGGCGAGGTTTATGTTACTTTGCTTGGAGGTTCTTTGGAAAGCAGTTCCGCTGGCAATCATATTACTTTAGGTGATTCAGGTCCTACAATTCAGCCTTCAGGTACATCTCTGCATCACTTAACCACTACATTAACAAAAGTCGACGATACCACCGTTGTAGAAATAAAATCACCTACTACCAATACCAACGTCAAAATTAATGAACTTAGTATAGGAAACCTTATATATACTCCGGGGAAGGGGGGAACTGCGCTTGATGGTGTTACCTATACTAGTTATGCGAAGTTGACGATAAAAGACGGAAAAACTTATATCGAAAATGTCGACAAAAGTGATACCATCAAATACAAATACACAAATAATTATTCGGGAACTGAAACCACTGAAACATTTACATTAGCAGATAATACAACAGTCACTTTAGCCAGCGATAATACCGCAGACGATAACGGTCTTCACGAGCTGTATATTTCGCAGTTGGACGCTGCCGACAGCTTTGACGTCAGCAAGACCATAACCTACACAGCCAGCAGCACATCAACGACAACAAAAACCACTTATACAATGAGTGCCAACGGTAAATTAACCGCACAACGTGACAACGAAGGCAAAAGATGGACAGATGCACCGATTACGTCTGATACCGAAGTTCCTTGGAGTAAATTAAATTTTGATGAAAGTAGCTCATTACTGGGCGATTTCATAGAAATAACAAACGGCAAGTTCACTATCGCTTTGACGGATACAAGATTAAGTGAGATGACATACAATCCGACTCAAAGTAAGGTTATAGTCAATTCTGCCGATAAAACAGACAATGCTTTTTACTTGGATCCCACTACCGGAAAAGACATGGGCTACGGCTCAATAACAAGAACAGGCGCAAATTCTTTTAAAATCACGTGGAATGATGAGTACTATCCTACCCTTGCCGAAATTAGTATAGACCCCGGCTTGACGGTAGAGATTGACAAACATTTTGCCACAGACGGATACCTCGCTCCAATAAAGTTCAACACCAACACAGAATTTAAATCTACGGACGCTGACAATAATTTCACGGTCTCGCCTGACAGCAACGGCATTGCCTCGGTCGGCGGCTCGAAGTCCGTAAGCTTAATCAGCGGTACACTTAACGTTGCCTCTGACGAACAAACTCTTTCAACAGATGGTTTTACCGTTTCGGGCTACAATCATTCCACAGGCGGCAGCGAGGACGGCATAACCGTTTCCAAAAGCAGTATAATCGGCGACGTTGACTACGGCGAATCTTTCAGCGTCGAAACATCAGCCAAGACAAGCAATTATACTCTGTTGAGCGGCAAAATAGGTTTGTTGGAATACAGAACCAGCGGCAACTCCAATGACTATTATCTCCACAGAGGACTCGGTACGCCGACAAATAATCCCGGCATTGACGTTGATTTGAATTCGGTCGGCGGCGGTGCTCTGGTAATTATGCCCGATAACAAAGGGCTTGACATCGGAGGAAGAAATAAACAAACCGCTGTGGTTTTCAACAACAAGGAAAATCCTACAGACGGTTATGCCGCACTTGATTCGGACAGTCTCGGCAACTACACTTTGAGTGCTCTTGACGGCACCTTCTCTAACGGCGTAAACAATATCTCTCTCATGGGCGGCAGCAACAACAAATCGACAAGCATACTTACAAGCCTCGTCTCTTCGGGCAATGTAACAATTAACGCCTATGATAACACGAACGATACGCCGACCAATAAAGCGACTTTCCTCGTCACGGGGGCAACGGGCGATTATTTCAAAGTCAGCAACATTTCAACTACCCCGACAATCGAGAATGCAACGAATATCACTCTTATCAGCGGCTCCATAACCGCGCAGAGCGGTCAGACAATTACCTTGGGCGTCGACGGAAACAATCTTGTACTTTCCAACGACCTCACGGGCACTGCAACGGTTACTTACGGCTCAAGCGGTTCGACGATAACTTTTTCAAGCGGAGCAACGGGCGGTTTCACTTACGGCGACAAATATTATGAAGTCAACGGCGGCGACGGCATGTCGTTTGTTCTTTCGAATGCCGTCACTATCGACAGCTTAAACAGCGGCGACGTTTTCTATTACGGCGACAGCTCCACAAACAAAGATATTTATTCCGTCAAGGGCGCGGGCTTTATCAGAGGCACTTCGCCAAATGTAAGTCTTTGGTCAAACAAAAGCAGTTTAGTTCCCGCTTCAAGTCTTGACTCCGCCGATTGGAAACCAATTATCACAGTCGACAGCGCGAACAGTTTAACAATCCCTGATTCTATCACCACAGCCCGAACGATTATAGATACCGAATACACCACGACTTACGGCAACGTTCAAAGAGCAGCAGGCGGCGTATATCAGCTTGACAGAACCTCCGACGATTCGGGAACTCTTTCACTCATTTCTTTGGAAAGCAACAGCAACATCAACAATATTTCTTTGCACGGCGCAGACAGTTCGCATAATTTCCTCAACGTGTCGATTTTCGGAGCGAATACCTCACTTAAAGTCACGGAGGCAACCAATAACACTTACGAGGTTACGCTCTCAACCGACAACACACACCTAAGCGGAGCAACTGCCGCCGAATTGCTTAGAGGCTCATTGACGGCAAGCAGTTTAATCACGGGCGGAGTTGTCGTTGACGGAAGTACGGTTATCGCGGCTTCGAATCAAGAAGTGACTTTGATAACCGACAACAGCGGCGGCGCGGCTACCATTGCAGGTATCGCCAAAAACGAGGCATTTAATCTCAACAACAGAAACTACACTTTGACGGGCGCGGGCTTGGTCAGAGACGACGCCAAACTCTTCCGCAGAACAGAGAACGTTGTCTACGACGACGACATCAACACGCGAAAAATTTCCGATATTCTGGTCACCGACGGCTGGTTAGGTATGACTGCGCCGAGCGGCAGCGATTCCGTTTTGACGATAGGCAATGCCATTCAAAATTCTCTTTACGTCGTCGACAATACATCTTCCCCCGTGAGTCTCTTCGGCGAAGTCTCAAGGGAAAGTGCCGGCAATTATTCTTTGACGGCGGAAGGTATCGTCGACGCTTGGAATCCGAATTACACAATCAACCTCAACAGCGTAACCCTCTCTGTTTCAAGCAACTTCAAAGACGGAAAATTCACGGGGACAAGTTCAAATGCCGCCTTCACAGTCGACAGCTTATCGGGCGATTCTTTTGTCGTTGCAGACAGAGCAACATCTTCGGGCGGCGCAAGTTTAAGCGGCGTTTCGAAATTGACTCAAACAGCGGGACTTATCACGGGCGAGGGAATTAATTCGATAACCGTCGGAGACAAGACCATCCACAACAGCAGCGGCTTGCCTCTAAATGTCAGCGTCAGCGGCGGCAATGCCACACTAAGCGGCTTGGCGAATGGCGAAGCTTTCTCTATCGGCAATGATGCTTATTCGGTAACCGCACTTGCCATAATCGCCAATGACAGCTTGTTCTTTAAAGACAATTCATTGCAACCCGAAAGTGCCGATTTAAGTAACCTTGCCACCGACTCCGGCTCGTGGGTTTGCATTGCAACAATAGAAAATGACACGCTCTTTTCTGTTCCTCCGACAACGGGCGATAATGAATGGATTGTTCTTGATTCGACAAAGACAACTCCTTATGCCACAGTAAAGAAAATCGACGACAACAATTATTCAATGGATTCGCTCAACAATGCTTGGGGCGACGCTACCATTAAAATCGGCGACGGCAAAACTCTAAGCCTGTCAAATGCTTTCGCAAATGAAACAATCAGCGTCGAATCGGGCGGAGCACTCTTTACCGTCAGGGAAAACAGCGCATACACCGTTACCGATTCGGTCAGTGCCAATGCTGCAAGTATCGGCGGCGGCGCGAAGACGATTAATCAGTTGGCGGGCACCATTGCAATCAACAGTTCGGAGCAATCGATTATTGCGGGCGGACACAGCATTTCCGGCGCAGGCTCTGATGTTATGGTTGTCGTTTCAAACGGCAATGCTGCTGTCGGCGGCTTGGCTTCCTCCGAAGAATTTACGGTTGACGGCATAACTTACAGGTTGCTTTCGAACGGCAGGTTGCAAAGAAAAGATAACGACGACATTTGGAGCGGCAACTCAATCGCAACAAACAATAGCGGTTCCGTTAATGCTTCAGACCTTAGCGTGCCGAGTAATTGGTACGGCGCGGTAAAGACGGATTCTGCAGGCAACTTGATTATCGACTCTGTAGTTTCAAATGTCTTTACAGCCGACAGCGTGACCTCTGCCTTTGTCGTAAATGATACTTTACACACGATAATTTACGGCACAATGACTCACGGTTTAAACGATACTCTCTATGCCTTGAATGCAAACGACAGCACCGCGCCGATTAACTCAATCGAATTCACGACGGCTGTTCCTCACGTCAGCTTGACAAGTAATTTTACAAACGTTTCACTCAAGGCGGGCGACAATTCCTTTACGGCAAAGACTGCGGCGAACGGTTTCAAAGTCAATTATACAAGCTCGGCATTGAGTGTCGACGATGCCTCTGTTGTCGATTTGTCAAACGGCACGCTTTTACTTGACAAACAAAATCAAACGATAACGGCTGGCGGTCAATCCGTCATGGGTGCTTCGGAATCGGTCAACGTCAATTACAACGGCTCGGCAGTTGTTGTTGATGACATTGCTTCGGCGGGTGAAAGTCTTAAAATCGGAACTCACACTTACTCACTCGGCGGCGGCGATTTCGACGTAAGCATAATCGGCGGCAATGCCACTGTCGGAAAAATTACTTCGGGTGACAAATTCCAAATCGACGACGCAACTTTTGAATACACTGCGGCAGGCTTAACCAAAAACAATTCGCTCGGCTCTTATTTGTTGAAGTCAACCTTCCCGACCGATAATCAACTCGCGCTTGATTCATTACTCGGAACAGCGGCTTGGCTGGGCACTTATCCCGTTGCAAACGATTTAATATCGATAACTTCGGATATGGGCTCCGTCATTTTGGTCGACAACGTGGACAACCCCACGAAGAATTACGGCAGGATTGATTACGAAAACAGCACTCACACTCTTGCCAAAGACACAAACGCAAATGCCAATCCTACTTTAATTGCCGTCGGCGACAGCGTGACTGCCTCGATTAGCTCCGATTTCTCAAATATTTCCGTCACGGGCTCGAACGCGACAAATATTTTCGTTACCGATTCGGCAAGCGGCAACCATACGATAAGCGGCACGATTAACAGGTTCCTGCCTTCGACGATGATTTTCACGCCGCAAGCTCCCAATGATTCCGTATCGGGCGACGTGTTCACGGTCGACGGCGAAAATTATGAAATGAAGGGCGCGGGCTTAACCAAACCCAAAGACGATTTAATTTGGACGGAGGAAGTTTCAAATTACAGCTTGCCGAGCGACAATGCTTGGTCGAACATGATAAGCTTGACTTCCGCCGGTGTCCTCGACTTCAAAACAGAAGACGCCACAGACGGCTTCAACGTCATTGTAAGCAGCGACTTGTCAACACGGCAAGGAACGCTCACTTACGATTCCGCGACTTCAAATTATGCATTGACCTCTTCGGGCGATTCGATTTCCTCAATTCAAACGGACGACGGCAATGCCTCTTTCACCACGAACTTTGCAACGAAATTTATCACGGGCAACGGAACTCAATCAATCAACGGCAAAGCTTACACGGGCAACAATCTTGAAATAGACGCGACAACCGGAACCTCCACGTTGACGAAAGGCACGGTTACCATTGCAAGCGGCGCGCAAGCCGTCACACCCACCAACGACACTACAGCGGCTGTCAGCGTGACGGGCGGCGACAGTATCACTGCCACGGCTGCGGAAGGCAAATGGACTTCTCTTGGTGCTCTCAATGACGGCGACACTTTCGCAATCAAAGGCACGACTTACAAAGTCTACGGCTCCAACACTCTTACTAAACTCAATTCAAGCAACGACCCGACAGAAATTTACAATCCTTCGATAACGGGCGGCGCGATTAGTTATGACAGTCTCCTTGGCGACGACTACAGCTCGATTGTCAAACTCAACAGCAGCAACCAACTCAACCTTAGGTCAAATCCTTCAATCACATCGGCGATTGTCGTCGGGCAAAGCAGCGGCGATTTTGACCCGACCAATCGAATTGCCGCGCTCGAATACAGCGACGGAACTTATTCCTTGAGCACGACTCCCGGCGGCGTTGTTTCCAACATGAATGCCGTTTTGCTCGGCACTGCGGTTAAAAATTTCACCACCGACCAAGTGACCACCGTCATTACTTCGGGCTCGACTACTTTCAACGTAAACAATAACGCTTTCGTGGCGCAAAACGCTTTGACAATCGCAACCAAAGACAGCAAAGCGACCTTGACAAACGGCTCAATTACTCTAAGCAAAGACGCAACGGTCAACACGCGCTATAACGGCTTTGACGAAACGATTACCGAAACGAACGGCGTGTTAACCCTCAACGTCTCCTATTCTGCAGTAAGGTTGAGCGCTATCGATACTAGCGATACTTTCACTGTAGGCAAAATAACTTACACCATGACCAATATCGGCTTGGCAGACAGCAACAACAAGCTCAACTATGCAATGCTGTCAAACGGAAGTATCACCACTGCTTCTTTGAGCGGCAGTGCTTGGAAAGATATTCTGTATGCTCCTGACGGTGTATTGACGATAAATGAATCGGTTTCAGCAAGCGATGGCTACGTTGCTTACGTTGATACGACCAATCCCGGTACTGCTGTCAAATACGGCACGATGACTCAAGCGGGCGGCACTTACACTTTGACGCAAAACGATGACAACGACAGCGACCTTAGCAGCATAAATATTTCCGGCGTCAAGGCTGTGCTGCCGCTACGTTGCACGGACAAGAGCATTGTAACCGACAAGGCGGAATTTAAAGTTTCGGCGGACGCTCCGTTTACAGTCGACGATACGGGAGATACTTTGGCAATAAGTAACGTCACGGCGATTAGCTTGGAGTCGGGCGAATTGCAAGTGGCTAATGACGTTCCGATAACGGCGAGAGGCAACGTCATAACGACAACCTCCGGCACAATGACGGTCGGGATAGACGGCAGGGGAGTTTATGTCGGAGACTTGGACGCGGACGATACGTTCACGGTCGGCGAGACGGGATATAAAATGACAGAGTCGGGCTTGCTTAAATTCGGCGAGAACAGCAACGAGCTTGCAACCGACGTAGCGGAAACGAATCTTTATTATCTGACGAATACGTCTTTCACGGCGATAATCGCTGTCGTCGAATCGACACTTGACTTGAGCGGGCAAAATACAAGCGCGGAAGTTTATGACCATCTTGAAAATCCGGCAATTCATATGGCGAGCTTGGTGGTTAAAGGCGGCGTTTGGACACTCACTAAAAAATCCGAAGGGATAAATACAATCGAACTTGGCTCTGACAACAAGACGTTGACTCTTGAGGATTTCGACACCACACTAACGGTCAAGGCGACCGGCACGACAACAATCAACGGAAAAAGATACGTCGAGGCAAACAACGGTGACTTGGTAGTAGACGCTGCGACCGGCAGTTCGACATTGCGCAAGGGCACAGTGGCACTTTCGAGCGGCAATTCGACGTGTACAACCACAGACGGCAAAGAACTTGCAGTGACAAGCGGCTCAATAAATGCGACAGCCGCGGACGGAAAGTTCACGGAAATATCGGAACTGAACGCGGGCGACGAGTTCACGTTTAACGGCAAAACCTATACTCAAAGCACAATCGGCTTGTTGTCGAAGAACGACGACGAAGAGACAATAATAAACACGAGCAGTATCACCGATAACAAAATCACAATTACAAGCCTGAACAATGATAACAGTTGGCAGACGATATTGTCGGCACCGGGCGGAGCCTTGACAATAGATAACGACTTCGAATCGTCCGTTTTGGTTGCGGATATCAGCAACGTTGAGGACGCAGTTCGCTACGGAACATTGACAAATAATCGTTTGACGTTGAGTTCGGAAGACTCGGTTCCCACGAGCGTGACGATCGAAGAAGGCTTTAAGGTAACGTTGCCGAAAGAATGCGCTACCGAATCGACGACGATGCTTATGAGAGAGGGTGTAAAATTCTCCGTCACGGCCGGTGACAGCTTTACACTTGACGCTACGGATGAATTTTTGAAGATAAGCGGCAGCGTCGAAGAAGTTAATCTCAAATCCGGCGAATTGCAAGCTGCAAAGGATATTCCGATAAGAGCCGAAGGAAATCTTATAACGGCGACCTCCGGCACAATGACGGTCGGAATAGACGGCACTGATGTTTATATTGACGGTCTGAACAGCGAAGATGATAAATTTACGGTTGTCACGGGCGACACCGAGACCGAGTATAAGATGACGGCAGTCGGTCTGCTTAAAATTGGCAAAGACGATGAAAATAACGAGCTTGCAACCCAAGTGGCAAGTACAGGTACTTATTCACTGACGAATACCTCTTTCACACAGATAATCGCGGCGGACGGTTCGACGCTCAATCTTGTTGAAGCCAATTTAAGTAATACAGGCGATTACGAGGTCTATGACGACTTGGACAGCCCCGAGAATAATTTGGCGACGTTGAGAGTAAGAAGCGGAAAGTTCACGCTGAATGAAAAGGAAACCGGCGCGATAGATACAATCGAACTGGGCACGAGCAAAACCTTGACAGTTGATTTCGCGGCGACGGTCAATGCGAGCGGCACAACGACAGTCAACAAGAAAAAATACGTCGGGACAAGCGACTTGGTTATCGACGCTACGGCGAGCAGTTCGACACTGCGCAAGGGCACGATAACACTTGACAGCGGCAATTCGGCACGGGCGACGAACGACGACACGGATTTGGCAGTGACGAACGGTTCGATAAGTGCGACGGCTTCCGCCGGGAAGTTCACTAAGCTGGAAGAACTTGCGGCGGGCGACACATTTACTTTCAATGAAAAAACCTACACGCAGAGCACAATCGGCTTGCTTACGACGGATGACGACGAGTCAACGATAGTAAACACGGGCGTCGAAGATAATGTTACGGTCGCGAATTTGAATAACGATAACAATTGGCAGAAAATCTTGACGGCGACGGGCGGCGCGTTGACGATAGACAGTTCGACGGGTTCGGGAGTGTTGGTTGCTGACGTGAGCGACGTGACGGATGCGGTTCGTTACGGTACATTGACGAACAATCGCTTGACACTTACCTCCGACGATACGACGCCGACGAGTGTGACGATATCGGACGGTGTTAAGGCGACTTTGCCTGAAGCATGTGAAAATTCGACGTTGACGGCAAAGGGCGTGAAATTTTCTGTTAAGTCAAACGGCGACTTCACGGTTGACGCCTCGGCTGATGTTTTGACGTTAAGCGGCGGCGTTGAAGAAATTGAACTTGAAGACGGCGAATTGCAAACGATGAGCGGAATCCCGATAACGGCGAACGGGAATGTCATAACGACTTCGAACACAATGACGGTCGGGATAGACAATAGCGGCGTTTATGTTGGCGGCTTGGACGCGGACGAGACGTTCACGGTCGACGAGACGGGATATAAGATGACGGGCGTCGGCTTGCTTGACACGACGAACAATAAGCTTGCCTCTGACGTGACGGAGAAATATTATCTTGGTTCAGACTTCACGGCGATAATCGCGGCGGACGGTTCGACACTTGACTTGAGCGAGCAGACGACGAGCGCGGAAGTTTATAACGACTTGACAAACCCGACGAGTCACATGGCGAGCTTGGAAGTCAAGAGCGGGACGTGGACGCTGACGAAAGAAGAAGGCGGACTGGACACAATCGAGCTGGGCACGGACAAGACGTTGACAGTTGATTTCGCGGCGACGGTCAATGCGAGCGGCACAACGACGGTCAACAAGAAAAAATACGTCGGGACAAGCGACTTGGTTATCGACGCTACGGCGAGCAGTTCGACACTGCGCAAGGGCACGATAACACTTGACAGCGGTAATTCGGCACGGGCGACAAACGACGACACGGATTTGGCAGTGACGAACGGTTCGATAAGTGCGACGGCTGCAAACGGTAAGTTCACTAAGCTGGAAGAACTTGCGGCGGGCGACTCGTTCACTTTCAACGGCAAGACTTACACTCAAAGCGCGGTCGGCTTAATCAACGACGAAACCATAAGCGAGGAACTTGCCGGCGAAACTCTTGACATTGCCAAACTTTCCAATGCTGCTGTCAAGTGGAGCAACTTCATTGCACCGAGCGGCGGTGTCCTCGATGTTTCAAATGAGACAGTCGATAAGCTTGTTTTGAATGATACAACGACGCCGACGAAGAAGCTGGCGGATTTGATTGTAAGCGACGAATTGACTTCTCTCAAAGGCACGTCCGACGCAACGGATATAGATTCTGTCACTATCGCCGAAGGTTCCTCTTTGAGCGTCGACTTCGCAACAAAAGTCAATGCGCCGAGCGGAACGGTCACCGTCAATTCTCAAAAATATAATGCCGCTACCGAAGTTACAATCGATTCGGACGGCATGACTTCCACGCTTTACACCGGCACAGTCAATCTCGACGATACCAATTATCCGACTGTCACGGCGACGAATGATTCTTCCGAGTTAAATGTCGAAAAAGGAGCTGTCACTGTCAGAGCATTTGAAGGCGAATTCGTCAATATCGGCGACCTCGATTCGGAAGAAAGTTTCACCTTCAACGGCAAGACTTATACGCAAAGCGCGGTCGGCTTAATGAACGAAGACGGCAAAATCAGCGAAGGGCTCACAGGCAAGACAATTTCCATTATCGACCTCAATTCGGCAAGTTGGAGCAACATCATTGCGCCCGAAGAAGGCACGCTTAACTTGAGAACCGTAACGGAAAATTCCATTGTCTGCGACGACGTAACCAATCCCACAGAAAGACTTGCAGTCTTTAACGTTGAGAAGGGAACTCTCACGGACAGCGGCAACGCAGCCGATACGATTAAGTTTGTCGATATTGCCGACGAAACGAACTTGACTGTTGATTTTGCCACGCAGGTCAATGCACCGAGCGGCACGGTCACCGTCAACACAAAAACTTACAACGGAACGACCAAGCTTCTTATCGATGCAAATGCGGACGGCAAGACTTCCACCTTGACGGACGGCACGGTTTCTTTGGCGAAAGATGATTCTGTCTCGACGACGACAGGCAATAAAATCACGGCAAGTGACGGCGACGGCATGACGGTTACTGTCACGGGCGAAACGGTCACGGTAGACGGCTTGAACACCGGCGACCTCTTCCAAGTCGACGACAACACTTATAAAATCGCGACGGGCGGTCTCATTAACACAAGCGGAAAACTTTGGACGGGCAAAGAAAATTATGCGGACGGTCTTACACTCGACGCGCTCGGTCTTGCTTCCAACTGGACGACGGTTGTCATTGCAAAGGACGGAGCTTTGAGTGTCGACGACGATACACTTACTGCCGGCGATACTTCAAAAATTATTGACGACCTCGAAAATCCCACGAAAACTTTCGGCACGCTCACAAAAGATGAAGACGGCAAATATTCTTTGAAGAAGGACGAGGAAAATGAACTTGCAAGCATCACGGTCGACGGCGTTAAGATTGACATTGAAAACGACCTCGCCGACATTCCGCTCACGATAAACAATTCTGACGGCACAAAGACTGTACTTACCGCCAAGACTTCCGACAAATACACAAGCTTCACAATCGACGCGACGGGCGAAAGTCCAATCGCCGACAACATGAGTTCCATTGAACTTTCTTCCGGCAAATTCAACTTGCTTGACGGACAGACGCTCACGCTTGCCGAAGATTTTGGAAATGTTGAGGTCACGGCGGGCAACGGTACTTTCACCGTAGGCAATGAAACTTTCACGATTGCGGAACTTTCCGACGAGGCGAAGGTTGAATTTAAATTCGACACGAGCGGCGAAGTTGATACGGTCAACGGCTTTGAAGAAAATTCGACAGCGACAATCGACGGCACAACTTACACCGCGCCCGAAGACAAAGCGATTCTCCATTACACCGACCTCGACGGCTGGTATTTCGACGGCAATCCTTATGACGAATACACCGTAACCGTTGACGGGAGCGGCAACGTTTTGGTTCCGGCAGGCGTCAAATTCAGGGATGTTGTTTCAAGCGGCAAGACACTTGCGGAAGACGGCACGATTAAATTCGCGGCGGACATTTCCAAGACGCCCGTCACCGTCATCAATGAAAATGCAACCGCTCTCAAAATAAATGACGCGAACGATTACACTTGGGCTGAAAACTTCGGCAAGAACTCCAAAGCCAAATTCACCGGCGACGGCGTCGAGGCAGATTCTTTGGCGGACATTGCGGGCGCGACGTTCAATCTGCAAGGCACGGACACAATCACGGCGGGCGATACCAAAATCACTGCCAACGCAAATGATTCGCCTGTCGGAATCGGTTCGGGCGGCAAGTCGATAAGCCTCGAAAAGTCCGCGCAGGTTGAGGCTCCCGCCGATATTAATTTGACACTCAACGCCGCACCTTACGAAGTCAACGGCGTCGACTTCACGGCAAGCGGCACGACTTCGGCTGTCACGACGGATAACGGAGTCAAGCTCGACCTCGCCGCAAGCGAATCAATCACTTACGACGGCATGACACTCAACGCAGGCGCAGGCACGGCGACGATTGACGATTCGGACGACATTACGTTATCGGGCGGCGCGGTAGTCACTGACGCCACAGACAGAGCCGTTTACGTTGACGGCACGGCTATCCTCGACGACAAGACAATCAAAACAACGCAAGCCACTAAAGTCACCGAAACGACGAACGGTTTCGATACAGAGAAAAGAAGCGTGACGGTCACCGGCGACGACGACGGCTACACGATAAATCTTGCAAATGACGACGTGCGCGGGCTTGAAAAAATCGGCAACAGCAACGGTGTCACGGTCGACGGACTTTATACTTCGACTGTCAAGACGGACAAGGCAGGCTCATTCTCGACGGGCGACAAGACTTTTATCTACAGCAACGACACCGTTACTTACGGATTCACTATGGGCAGCATTACTTCAATCGACAGCGTAAGTTCGGTTATCGGCGACTTCACGGATAAAATATCGGTCAACGGCGACGCGATTAAAGTTGTCGGCGAAAGTGATGCACCTGTCACTGTTCTCGGCGACAGAAGTAATGTTGAAAAAGTCGAAGTAAATTCCGCAGGCGTCTTTGAAGTCAGCGGCAAGACCTACGAAATTTCGGGCGATGATTCTTTTGCCTTCGACATGAGAAAAGGAAAAGTCACGGGCATTGAAAGTTTGGAAAGCGGCAGCCTGATAGTTTCGCAGAAAGAATCGGGCTTCAATGTCAACAGCGATACGATAACTTTAAGCGGCAACACCTCGCCCGTCACGCTTGGAATCGCCGAAAGCAAAATTTCTTCCGTCAACGGTCTCGACGGCACAATCAACGGCTTGAAGAACGCGACGGTTTACGGCTTGACTTCCGCCGTAATCAACGACAAACTCATAGACGTTAGCAACACCGACGAATTTGACGTGATTGTCAGCGGCGGCAAGGCGAAGGAAATCAGCGGCATAACCGACGGCGCGACGGTCAACAGCGCACCCGATATGACAATCTCGGCAGAAAACGGGACGTTCACTTTTGTCAACGACGAATACACTCTCAACGATACACTCGACGCGGTCTTCGACTTCCTCACAGACGAAAACAGCCGCGTCAGAGGACTTGACAATTTCTCCGGCTCGGTAAGCGGTTCATTCGACGGCTTCACAATCAACGGCAAGACTTTGAACTTGTCAGACTCGGATGTCACTGTCGAAACGGACGGCGAAAACATTACGAACATAATCGGCTTGAATAACGGCGGCTCGATTGACGGCGAAATCGGCGATACAAGCTTGGTTATCCCCGAAGGCGAAGTTACGATTAACGGCACGGGCTTTAAGTTGGAAGGCGACGAGGACGGCGCGACCCTAAGCGGCAACGGTTCGGTTATCAGCGGGCTTGACAAAGACGCAACGCTCTCAATCGATAAGCCGGGCACTTACACAATCGACGGCAAGTCTTTCGATATTCAAGCGGGCGATTCGATTACCGCCAATCGCGACGGTGCTTATAAGATTGACCCGAAAGATCCTCCGATAACCGAGAAGACCGACGCCGAAGATATTCTTGCACGCGGCGACAATCCCGTTTACATTGATTCGACTTCTTCGGGCGCAAGTGCAGTTGACCTTTCGGGCGACAACGACTTGGCACTTATCGACAGCCCCGACGCAAGAGTTACCGTCACGACCGGCGAAGGCACCGATACCGTTGTTGTCAGGCACAACGCAGATGTCACGGTTGACTTGGACGAGGACGGCGGAACTTTGATTATCCCGACGAAAGGCAGAGTCACGCTTGAAAATTACGACGGCGACAATGCCTCCGTTAAAACTTACGAGTACAGCAACATAGTCGGCGCGGTCAAATCAAACGAAATCAAATTCGGCGACGGCACGATGACTTTGGGCGACGCGATTGTAACTTTCGACCCCGAAGCCGGCAATATCGGTTCCACGACCGCCAATCTTGTAAATGCTCACGGCGAAAAACAACCCGTTGCTTTCACGCACGACGGCGGCGGCACAATCGACACGAGCGACTCAACCGAAAACTATTTGATTAAAGGCAACTACGCCGAAAACGTCGACGACACTCAAAAGAGCGGCGGCTCCTCAATCGTGGCGGGCATTGGCAACGATACAATCCTCGCGGGCGCAGGCGATTACGTCGACGCGGGCAACGGCTCCAATCAAATTTATCTCACCGATAGAGACTTGCGCAGATCCGTTTCCGAAGGCGCGACAATCCTCTTGGGCGACAACGGCTCCGATACCGTTCACAACTTCTCTTCGGGCTTCGGCGGCAGCGACGACCAAATTTTGATTAAAGATTTATCAGCCCTTGCCTTCGACTACGGCGCGGCAGATCTCGTCATGAAATCGGGCGGTGCTCAAATAGCTTTCGACAGTCCGACGGGCGATAACGAGACAGCTTACGAAATTAAATTGACCGATGGCACCAACGAATACAACGCGGCGATAGCCAAAGAAAACGAAACCATTCAAGTCGGCGACGACAGCGCGGCAGATGTTTTCTTCGGCAACGAGAACGGAATAAGCTTCAGCGAATTTACCGGTTCTGTCGAAGTCAACTTGAACGAGGCAACCGGCAACTTGAACGGCAGAACGGCTCAATTCTTCGGCATAGACAAAGTCGAGGCGGGCGCAGGAAATTCCTCACTTATCGGCGCGGCTGATACTCCCAACACACTCATTGCGGGCACGGGCAGCTCAAGCATTTGGAGCAATTCGGGCAAAGACCTCATGGTCGGCAACACAAGCGAGGATAAGAACGGCTCAACGACTTTCTACTACATGCCCGGCGACGGACGCGATACGATTCAAAACTTCGACTTCATGACCGGCACAACGGATGTTACTGCCGATTACGTTCAATTCGACGATTACAGCGGCGTGACCGACGTAATGTTGAGAGGCGACGATGTTGTTATCGGTATCAACAACAGCAAGGACGATTATTTGACAATCGTCGACGCAAAGGGCAAGAGCTTCCACGTCAACGACGATTTGATTGCCAAAGTCGATACGCCGCTTGTCGAATACGACGGCTTCACAAATTGCTATGTGGGTATCGGCAACAACGTCACGATGTCTGTCGGCGCGAATATGGGTGACGTTGCAATTTGGTTGAGCGATGATTTGCTCGAATATCACGGCACAATGTACGACGGAAATTTCAGAGCTATCGACGCCTCGCAAGCAACCGGCAACAACACTTTGGCGGGCAACGAATTCGACAACTTGATAATCGGCGGCGCGGGCAACAACAGCATTTGGGGCGGCTATGCTTCCTCGAACGACACGCTCGTCGGCGGCACGGGTCAAAATACTTTCTTCTTCGCTTTGGAGAACGGGCACGATGTTATTCAAGGTGCACACGACGGCGACGTTGTAAGCTTGGAAGATATTTTCTACGATAACATTGTTCGAGCGGACGTCACTGACGGCGGAGCGATTATCGAATTGGAAGACGGCTCGTCACTTGAGATTCAGAGCACCGCCAATATCGATTATCGCCTGCAAGACGGCTCGACTTACACCATTGACCGCACGAACAGAGAATTTGTTCAGAAGTAATTGGAAATTGGTAATTGATGGTCGGTGACCAAAAATTTTGCGGTTGCCGACCGCTTTTCTTTTTGCAAAGGAGGAAATTATTTTGTATGAAATAGAAGTTCGCTCGGCGTTCGAGGCGGCGCATTTTATCGAAGGGTACAACGGCAAATGTGCTCGCCTGCACGGACACAACTGGGAAGTCGTCGCCGTCGTTCGCGGAGAAAATCTTGACAAGCTCGGCATGCTGATTGATTTTAAAATTCTCAAGGCGGAGCTCAATAAAGTTCTTGAAGACCTCGACCACAGGTATTTAAATGAGTTGGAGACTTTCGCGGAAGAAAATCCCACTGCCGAAAACCTTGCCCGAAAAATTTTTGAAAGCCTCGCCGCAAGTAAAATCTTCAACGGCTCAACGAAACTGCACGCCGTCAAAGTTCAAGAGACGCCGAATTCCTGCGTGACGTATTATGAGTAGCGCGAACGTCATTGAAATTTTTTCGTCGGTGCAGGGCGAGGGCAAGTACATCGGTTGTCGACAAATTTTCGTGCGCCTTGCCGATTGCAATTTGAGTTGCGCCTATTGCGACACGAATTTTAATCGCGCCGAGTTTTGCAAGGTTGAAACGGCGGCGGGCTCAATGATTTTCCGCGACGAAAAAAATCCTCTCAACGCCGCGCAGGTTGTCGAAGTCATAAAAAATTTCAGCGACGACGTTGCGACTCAAGCGGTGAGCTTCACGGGTGGCGAACCGCTTTTAAATTGGCAATTCGTTCGTGACGTGGCGGAGGCGGTTAAAAATTTCGGCGTGAAGATTTTCCTTGAGACGAACGGCACGCTCCCCGACGAGTTCGAAAAAATTTCGGACGCCGTCGATATTGTCAGCATGGATATAAAATTGCCGAGCGTAGGGAAAAATCTTTTCGCCCTGCACGAAAAATTTTTGCGAGCCGCGCAAGACAAAGACTTATATGTTAAAATCGTCGTGACGGGCGAAACGACTGCGGAAGAATTTTTTTCGGCGGTTGAGTTGATTGCCGGCGTCGACCCGAAAATTTTTTTAATCCTGCAACCCGTGACTCCGATAAAAAATGTAAAGGCGGTCTCTGCGGAAAAAATTTTGTCCTTCCAAACCGCCGCGCTCCGCAAAATAAAAAACGTTCGCGTCATACCGCAAACGCACAAATTCATTAATCTGCTTTAGGAGGCGTCTTTGTGAAACTGCACTTTTTCACCGTGAATGACATTGAGGATTATCGAAAATATTATTCCGGTTCGGGTGAAGTACGTGAAATTATCAAGACCTCAAAAGCTCAAACCAAAGAAGATTTCGACCAAGAGGTTTTTTATCATTTCAAGAAAAATTTTTTGGATATTCCGATTGGAACTTTGGAGTCCGAAATTTGGGGCGAAACGGGTTTTCCGGGCTTGAGGTTGGATTTTAATTTCGGACTGCGCCTCGACATACCCGAAGGCAATTTCCGTGTTAAGGTCAGCGATTTTGACACTGGAGAAATTTTTTTTGACAAATACATTTCCGGCGGCAGGTTAATTTCGGTGGAACAATATTTTATTCGTTGGCAAGTCGAAATTTTTTTGAACGAGCAAGAAATTTTTTCACACGTGCTGGATTTGGAAGGGCAACCCGTCGCCGTAATGTTTAAAACCCCTTTGTTGGGAGATACAATCGCTTTTCTGCCCTACATCAGAGAGTTCAAAAAAATTCATCGTTGCAAGCTGTCGATTTGTTTGAAAGATAATTTAACCGAGCTTGTTTCGCAACTTTATCCCGACCTTATCGTAATCGACGAAATAGATTTTAAAACCTACGCAACTTATTATCCGTTCACGCTTGTTTCATCTTTTCCTTTTATACCTGCCGATTTGCGCAAAGTGCCAATAAATCGAATAGGCGGCGCGATTTTTGGAATAAATTATCTTCCGCCGAAAGCCGTCTTTGAACCGACTGCGCCGCCCGTCACGAATGAGCCCTACGTTTGCATTGCCGTGCAATCCAATTCGACAAGGAAAGGTTGGCATTATCCCGGCGGCTGGGATATTGTCGTCGATTATCTGAAAAATCTCGGCTATCGTGTTTTTTGCATTGATTTGAATGCGGAACAAACGGATCACGGATTTACAATTCGTAAGCCCGAAGGTGCGGAGGACTTCACGGGAAATCATCCTTTGCTTGAACGAGCGAATATGTTATATCACGCGGAATTTTTTATCGGCTTGAGCAGCGGACTTTCTTGGGTTGCCGATGCCGTCGGTTGTCCCGTTGTAATGATTTGCGGTTTTTCGCAAGATTGGTCTGAATTCTATACGCCGTATCGTGTCGCCAATCGTCGCGTATGCAACGGCTGTCTTAATGACCCGCATGTCATTTTTATATCCGGCGAATGTCCTTATCATAAAAATACTCCGCGTGAGTTGGAATGTCAGAAAAAAATTTCGCCGCGCATGGTAATCGACGCCATTGAACGCTTAATTGTCGATAAAAATTTGACTCCGCCCGCGCTTCGTTGAAAAATTTTCATTGAATAAGTTGCCAGAGGAGGTCTTTTCGTGAAGTTGCACTTTTTCACCGTGAATGACATTGAGGATTATAGAAAATATTATCGTTTTTCCTCAATTGTTAGAAAACTTGTCAAAGAATCGAAAGCGCGAACCAAAGAAGATTTTGACCAAGAATTTTTCCGGTATTACATAAAAAAATTATGGAATGTTCCCGAAGGAATTTTTGAATCGCGAATTTGGGGCGAGACGGGTTTTCCGGGCTTGAGGTTGGATTTTAATTTCGGCTTGCGCCTCGACATACCCGAA
Source organism: Selenomonadaceae bacterium (assembly GCA_017535925.1). Taxonomy (GTDB): domain Bacteria; phylum Bacillota; class Negativicutes; order Selenomonadales; family Selenomonadaceae; genus Quinella. The sequence goes on from JAFXTD010000027.1 coordinate 38,673, forward strand.
GGAAATTTTCGTGTTAAGGTCAGCGATTTTGACACCGGACAAATTTGTTTCGATAAATATATTTCGAATTGCAGATTGCTTTCGGCGGAGCAATATTTCATTCGTTGGCAAGTGGAAGTCTTTTTGGATGAGCAAAAGATTTTTTCACACGTGCTGAATCTCGAAGGGCAGCCTGTAGCAATAACTTTTAGGAATTCTTATACTTTGGGGGACTTCCTTGCTTTTTTGCCTTATCTTAGAGAGTTTAAAAAAAATCATCGTTGCAAGTTGTCGATTTGTTTGAATGATAAATTTGCCGAGCTTGTCGCGCAACTCTATCCCGACATTCCGCAAATTGACAAGGTCGATTTTCAAACTTATGCGACTTATTATCCGGTTATGTTGCAATCACCGTTTCCGTCTGTGCAAGTCGATACCCGCCAAATGCCAATGAATCGAATAGGCGGAATGCTTTGGGGAATAAATTATCTTCCGCCGAAAGCTGTCTTTGAGCCGACTGCTCCGCCCGTCACGGACGAGCCTTACGTTTGCATTTCAGTGCAGGGCTCCTCCACTATAAAATCTTGGCTATACCCCGGCGGCTGGGATGTTGTCGTCGATTATCTGAAAAATCTCGGCTATCGTGTCTTTTGCATTGATTTGAAATCCGAACAAACGAACGAAGGTTTTACGATTCGCAAGCCTGAAGGTGCGGAGGACTTCACGGGAAATCATCCTTTGCTTGAACGAGCAAACATGTTGTATCACGCGGAATTTTTTATCGGCTTGGGCAGCGGACTTTCTTGGGTTGCCGATGCCGTCGGTTGCCCCGTTGTAATGATTTGCGGCTTCTCGCAAGATTGGTTCGAATTTTATACGCCGTATCGTGTTGCCAATCGCAAAGTCTGCAACGGCTGCTTTAATGACCCGCGTGTCGTATTTATCCTTGAAAAATGTCCGTATCATAAAAATACGCCGCGTGAATTTGAATGTCAGAAAAAAATTTCGCCGCGCATGGTCATTAATGCCATTGAACGATTGGTTGTCGATAAAAATTTGACTCCGCCCGCGCTTCGTTGAAAAATTTTCATTTATTAAGTTGCCAGAGGAGGTCTTGTTGTGAAGTTGCACTTTTTCACCGTGAATGACATTGAGGATTATCGAAAGAGCTATCGTTTTTCCACAGAAGGCAAAAAACTTATCAAAGAATCGAAAGCGCGAACCAAAGAAGATTTTGACCAAGAATTTTTTTATCATTACATAAAAAATTTATTGAAGGTTCCCGAAGGAATTTATGAATCGCGAATTTGGGGCGAGACGGGTTTTCCGGGCTTGAGGTTGGATTTTAATTTCGGCTTGCGCCTCGACATACCCGAAGGAAATTTTCGTGTTAAGGTCAGCGATTTTGACACCGGACAAATTTGTTTCGACAAATGTATTTCAGGCGGTCGACTTCTTTCGGTGGAGCAATATTTTATTCGTTGGCAAGTGGAAGTTTTTTTGGATGAGCAAAAGATTTTTTCACATGTATTGAATTTCGAAGGGCAACCTGTAACGATAACTTTTAGTACCTGCCCTCTTTTGGGGGACTTGCTTGCTTTTTTGCCTTATCTTAGAGAGTTTAAAAAAAATCATCGTTGCAAGTTGTCGATTTGTTTGAATGATAAATTTGCCGAGCTCGTTGCGCAACTCTATCCCGACATTCCGCAAATTGACAAGGTCAATTTTCAAACTTATGCAACTTATTATCCGATTATGTTGCAATCACCGTTTCCGTCTGTGCCGGTCGATACCCGCCAAATTCCAATGAATCGAATAGGCGGAATGCTTTGGGGAATAGATTATCTTCCGCCGAAAGCTGTCTTTGAGCCGACTGCTCCGCCCGTCACGGACGAACCTTACGTTTGCATTTCTGTACAAGCATCTATGAATCGTAAGGCTTGGCTTTATCCCGGCGGTTGGGATGTTGTCATCGATTATCTGAAAAATCTCGGCTATCGTGTCTTTTGCATTGATTTAAATTCAGAACAAACGAACGACGATCTTACGATTCGCAAGCCCGAAGGTGCGGAGGACTTCACGGGAAATCATCCTTTGCTTGAGCGGGCGAACATGCTTTATCACGCGGAATTTTTTATCGGCTTGGGCAGCGGTTTAACATGGGTTGCCGATGCCGTCGGTTGCCCCGTTGTAATGATTTGCGGCTTCTCGCAAGATTGGTCTGAATTTTATACGCCGTATCGTGTTGCCAATCGCAAAGTCTGCAACGGCTGCTTTAATGACCCGCGAGTCTCATTTGTCCTTGAAAAATGTCCTTTTCATAAAAATACTCCGCGTGAGTTGGAATGTCAGAAAAAAATTTCGCCGCGCATGGTAATCGACAACATTGAACGATTGATTGTCGATAAAAATTTGACTCCGCCGGCTCTTGCGTGACTTTCTTCTACTTTTTCTTTGCATGCCCAAAGAAAAAGTTACAAAAAGAAAGGGCACCTCGCGGGGGCGTATCGGGTTAAGACAGACCCGCGCATCGCCTCGTGACTTTTAGTTGGTGCGCCGCTGTTTTTGCATCACGCAAAAGACGCGGCGGAGGCCGTCATCCATGACGGCCTCTTTTCTTTGTAAAAAATTTTGTCGTTCGGCTGGAGGTAACTGCAGGCAGGAAAAAATTTTTCCCTGTCTAATTTTTTTTGCGTGTATTCAAAAGGAGAGTGAGCGAAATGATTTATCGCGAATTGGGCAAGACGGGCTTGAAGGTCAGCGAAATCGGTATGGGTTGCGAAGGCTTCGGCGAAGAAAATTGCGCAATGACAAAAAAACTTTTCGACACGGCTCAAGAGGCAGGCGTGAATTATTTTGATTTGTATACTTCCAATCCCGCGGTAAGAGAGGCAGTCGGTGAGGCTCTGCGCGGACGGCGTGAAAAATTTATTGCGCAATCGCATATTTGTTCCGTGTGGCAGAACGGGCAATACAAAAGGACGCGCAAGTTGTCGGAGGCTAAAGCCGGCTTTGAAGAATCACTCAAGCAACTGCAGACGGATTATATTGATGTCGGCACGATTCACTACTGCGACGCCCTCGACGATTGGCAGGAAATTGTTTCGGGCGGCATTTTGGATTACGCTCGCGAACTCAAAGCGGCGGGAAAAATTCGGCACATAGGCTTAAGCAGTCACAATCCTCAAGTTGCGTTGAAGGCAGTCGAAAGCGGCGCGATTGAAGTCCTCATGTTCAGCGTCAATCCCTGCTACGATTTATTGCCCGCCTCCGAAGATGTCGAGCAACTTTGGGCTCCCGAAAATTACGAGGCGAATTTAACGAACATGGATCCCGACCGCCAAAGACTTTACGAGACCTGTCAAAGATTGGGCGTCGGTATCACGGTCATGAAATGTTTCGGCGGCGGCGATTTGCTTGACGCTCAACTTTCGCCGGCGGGTGTTGCCTTGACTCCGAATCAATGCATCCATTACGCTTTGAGTCGTCCCGGTGTCGTTTGTGTTTTGGCTGGAGCGCATTCCGTCGAACAACTCAAGCAGAGCATTTCCTACGAGGAGGCGACCGACGCGGAAAAAGATTATGCGTTGACTTTCGCGAGCTTCCCGAAAATTTCTTGGCAAGGGCATTGCGTCTACTGCAGCCACTGCGCGCCCTGCGTCAAGAAGATTGACATTGCTTCCGTCACGAAGTTTTTGCACTTGGCGGAGGCGCAAAAAACTATTCCCGAAACCGTCCGCGAACATTATGCGATTTTGAAACATCACGCGGGCGAGTGCATTCAATGCGGCGTCTGTGAAACGCGTTGCCCGTTCGGCGTCAATATCCGTGAAAACATGCGGAAGGCAAAAAATTTGTTTGGTTATTGAGGAGGGATTGAAATGTTTGAAGACGGCGCGAGGATTGATGATATTTTGAACGTTTTGAAAAAGCCGACTTTGGACAAAAACAAAAACAAAGAAGACAATCAAGTTTCAGATTCGGCAATTCGTTACGAGTCACAAAGAAATATCGGCGACAGTAATATCAGATTTGAATTTGCGAGGAAACCGGAGGCATTATTATGAGTAAAAAATTGGTTGCATTTTTTTCGGCGAGCGGCTCAACGCGCAAACTTGCCAAGACGCTTGCAGAGGTCGTCAACGCTGACACTTACGAAATTAAACCCGCGACGCTTTACACCGGCAAAGACTTGAATTGGAACGATTCGAAGTCACGCTCTTCGGTTGAGATGGCGGATATAAATTCTCGTCCCGCGCTTGCAGACAAGGACGCAAAAATTTCCGAATACGATACAATTTTCTTGGGCTTTCCGATTTGGTGGTACGTCGCGCCTCACATTATCAACAGCTTCCTTGAGAGCTACGACTTCGGCGGCAAGACGATTGTAATTTTCGCAACGTCGGGCGGTTCGGGCTTCGGCGAAACTCTTTCACAACTCAAGCCTTCCTGCGCGAACTCAACGATTTGGATTCAAGGCAGAGTCTTTCGCGGGCGCACCGACAAAAATACTTTGAGCGATTGGGTCAAGACTTTGGCAATCGATTAAAAAAATTTTTTCAAGCAAAAAAAATTTCCCCCTCCGATTCGGAAGGGGGTTTTAAATTTTGTCAAGTATTCAATCAAGGATGTAGATGTCAATGATTTGGCGACCGAATTCAAAACATTCGGCGACGCTGTCAAACGCAACGTCAATCTTGTGACCGACAATCGCGCCGCCCGTGTCTTCAGCTACCGCGTAGCCGTAACCGGGAATAAAAACTCTTGTGCCGAGCGGAATAATACTTGGGTCGGTTGCAATGACTCCGTGTTGGCAAATTGTTCCGAGAGCCGTGTAAGCACTCAAGCCGGGCTCCGCGCTGCTGTAAGCCGTTGCCTCGACACGAATCACACGACTGAACGCGGGAATATCATTTGAAAAGGCGTAGTCGTTCGAAGTGAAGAAGTCTTCGCCGTTGAGAGCTGAATAAGTTCTGTAGCCGCAAATTCCGTCCGCCTGCATGCCGCGACTGCTTTGGAAATCTTTAAGGGCGTCAATAACATCCGCGTCTGCAATGCCGTCAATGTCTCCGTCATAAAAGCCGAACTCAACCAATTTATTTTGAAGGTGGACAACGCCGTCGCCTTCCATGCCGAGCTTTATGGTATCGCCCACGCCCGCATATTTTGCAACTTCGCTGACAGTATTTACGAGGTTCAAGACAGAGCCGACGGAACTTGCCGAACTCACTGCACCGGCAACAGTCTTTTCGTGGTCGGGAACGTAATCGCCGGGCTTGTAGGTCGTTATGTCAATTTCGTCGTAAGCCGCCGCCCGCAAAAGTTTGTAGGTCTGCGCGCCGCACACTCCGTCCACTTCAAGACCGAGTGCCTCTTGAAAATTCTTGATGGCTTCAACCGTTGCCTCACCGTAAACGCCGTCCGCCGCCACTTGAAGAAGATTTTGTGCTATCAAATAATCTTGAATCTCTTTTACTTCTTTGCCTCTGTCGCCGTACTTCAACGCAGCCGCCGAGCAGAAACTTGAAAGGCACACGGCGAAAATCAGAATCAGCGTCGAAAGAACTCGCCTCAACTTCATTTCCTCCACCTCGTTTAACCGTTCATTAATTTTTGGCGATTATATCAACCCTTGCTGAAAATCTTATGGCAAACGAAAATTTTTTTGGCGGCTTGCAAAATTTTTTAACGCAGGATAAAATCTTGACGATAAATAAATGTGGATAGAAATTTACAAGGACGTTAAAGATAAATAAAGGAGATGCATTAGTTATGATGAGAGCTTTATGGTCGGCGGCGTCGGGCATGAAGGCGCAGCAGACGAATATGGACATAGTGGCGCACAACATTGCAAACGTCGACACCTACGGCAACAAAAAAGTTCGCGCCGAATTCCACGATTTACTTTATCAAACACTGCGCGACGCGGGCGGCACTTCCGGCAACGGCACACAATTTCCTCAAGGTTTGCAAATCGGTTTGGGCGTCAAAGTTGCGGCAACCCACAGAGTCTTCACGCAAGGACCTCTTCAAACAACCGACAACCCCAGCGACGTAGGCATTCAAGGCGACGGCTTCTTTCAAGTTCAACTGCCCGACGGCTCGACGGCTTACACTCGTGACGGTGCTTTTAAACTTGATTCGGATCGTCGTCTCGTGACAAGCGACGGTTATTTGCTTGTCCCGAACATTACGCTCGATGAAAACGCTCCCATCAGCAGTTTGGTTATCAGCTCCGACGGTCGCGTTTCAGATACTCCTGCCGGCGGCGAACAAACCGAAATCGGACAGATAACTCTCGTGCGTTTCGTCAACCCCGAAGGTCTTTATGCTTACGGCAGAAATCTTTTCTTGGAAACAACGGCGTCCGGTGCTCCGATTGAAAGTGAACCCGGTCAAGACGGCGCGGGCGTCCTTGAACAAAATACTTTGGAAATGTCCAGCGTGCAAATCGTCGAGGAAATGGTCAACATGATTGTTTCCCAGCGCGCTTATGAATCAAATGCAAAGGCGGTCACGACTTCCGACTCCATGCTTGAGACTGCCAACCAGTTGAAAAGGTAATGCGTAATGCGTAATGCGCAATGCGTAATGAAAATTTTTGTCGCGGCGTTAATCTTGGCAATGAGTTTAATGCCGCGAACTTTTGCATTTACGATAAATGGCGCAGAGGTGGAGCAAGTTGCACTTGCCGCAGTGGAGCAGGCACTTGCCGAACGCGGCGAAACGAGGCGGCACGAAATTTATTTTACAAACCACGCGCCCGACTTGAAACTGCCCGAAGGCGTCGTTGACATCAAAGCCAATTTGCCCGCGCCGATAAGTTACGTAAGCTTGACGCCCGTGCGAGCAACAGTTTTCGTGAACGGGCGCGCTTTTCGAACGGTAAGCCTCACGGCGAACGTCAAAGTTTATGATACGGTGCTTGTTGCCTCTCACGACCTGCGAATTGAAATTCCCGTGACGGCTGAAGATTTTCGTTTGTCTGAAGTTGCAATCGACGGACGCAACGAATACATTAAAGACGTTGCCGAATTGGAAGGACTTGTACCGCACCGATTTATTCGCGGAGGCACGCCCGTCAACAAAGGCTACTTTCAACAACCCGTCGCCGTCAACAGCGGGCAACGCGTCAACATTATCATAAACTATAACGGAATAAAAGTTTCGGCTAAGGGAATCGTCATGACACGCGGGCGCATCGGCTCTCTTGTCAAAGTCAAAAACGAAACTTCGGAAAAAATTTTGACGGCGAAAGTTATTGACGCTTACACCGTTGAAGTCAGCATGTAGTGATTAGCTGTTAGCTGTTAGAAAAATTCGGTGGAGGTGACAGTATGACAAAAAAATTTTTCGCGGCGATTTTGATTGCGGCATTTGTCTTTGGCGGCGGTGCAGTCGAGGCAAAATCTCTTTGGGTTGACGGCGGAGCAATGAGTTTATACGCCGATAAGAAGGCGCGCAACGTCGGTGACATCTTGACGATTGTCATTAACGAATCAACGACGCAGACCGCTACCAAAGCTCGAACCAATTCCAAATCGGGCAGCCTGAACGTCGCAACGGGCACGGGCATTTTCGATTTTATCAAAGCATTTTCGGCAAGCGGCTCCGATAATTTCCAAGCAGACGGCTCCGCAACCGACACCAGCCGCTTCAACGGACAGATAACCGTTACCGTCGTCGAAGTCTTGCCCAATGACAACATGATAGTCGAAGGCACTCAATCCATTTGGCAAAACCGCGACGAACACAAAATCACTCTGCGCGGGGTAATTCGCCGCGACGACGTGACAATGAACAACACAGTCCCTTCCACGAAAGTAGCCGACGCTTCAATCAGATTCGACGGCAAAGGTCCGCTCAACGCCAAACAACGGCAAGGCATTTTGACGCAAATTTTCAACTTCCTCTTCTGATATGAACGACGAAATTAAATCGGACGAAAAATTTATTTTGCCGCAAGACTTGAGCGCGATGGCAAAAACTTTCTTCGTGCAGACAGAAAAGCCACTTAATGACGATGAATGGTTTATAAAGAAAGGTTCGACCGTTACGGGAGTCAAAGTCATTGCGGCGGGCGAAAAAATTCGTGACGTTCAACGACTTATCAGAGAGAATTTGCTCCAAAATGGTGAAAAAACCAAAGCTCAAGATTGGTACAAATGTCGCGGCACGGCGATTATAACTAATGGCAAGGAAGAAAAAATCGCAGAAGTTCACTGGTATCAATGCGAAAATATCGGCAAGATTGAATTCAAAGAAAAACCGAGAGGTGATGGTAATGTTGCTAAAGTATAAGGGCAATGGACACAGAGTTTCATTCATTACCGGGAATTATTATGAGGCAAAAAAATATCATGACGACAGGGGAGACGCTTGGGTAATTTTCGATGAGGGCGAGGACTGGTATCGTTATGGCATCCGCTTTGTCAAAGATAATTTTGAAATTGTCGCCGAAGACGAGCAGGATGTTCGCCGCGCAGTTTGAAAAGCAATTAGGAACTGGGAACTGGGAACTGGGAACTAGTTTCTAACCACTAACCACTAACCACTAATTTCATTACGCATTGCCTTTCGGAGGTGAAGTTATGAAAAAAATTTTTACACTCGTGACATTAATCGCCAGCCTCGCGCTTATGACTTCAACGGTCTTTGCGGCGGCGTCGGTCACAAGAATAAAAGACATTGCCAAAGTGCAAGGCGTGCGTGCCAACCAACTCATGGGCTACGGTTTGGTTGTCGGCTTACCGGGCACGGGCGATTCGGACGACACTTGGCAAATGATTCAGTCGACGGTGTCCTTGCTTAGAAATTTCGGGATAACCGTCAACGCGGCGGAATTGGATTCGGACAACGTGGCGGCTGTCATGGTCACGGCAACCCTCCCGCCGTTTGTCCGTGAAGGCGATACGATTGATGTCACCGTCAGCTCAATGGGCGATGCGGACAGCATTCAAGGCGGCACCTTACTTCAAACTCCTCTGCGCGCTGCCAACGGCGATGTTTATGCTGTGGCTCAAGGCTCGGTATCAACGGGCGGTTTCGTCGCCGGCAGAGGCAACAATCGTGCACAGAGAAATTTCCCGACGGCAGGCAACATTCCAAACGGCGCAATCGTTGAACGGACATTGGAAGACGACCTCGGTCAAAACGGACAAATTTCTTTGAGCTTGGCAAGTTCCGATTTCACGACTGCCTCACGAATCACCAACGCAATCAATTCCGCTTACGGCAATGTCGCTCACGCCGCCAATCCCGGTCGCGTCGATATAAACGTTCCCGGCTATTATCGGAACAATATAGTTCAATTCGTCGCCTCGATTGAGGACTTGCCCATTATTCCCGATACCGTTGCCAAAGTCGTCGTCAACGAACGCACGGGCACAATCGTCATGGGCGGCAATGTTCACGTCGACGAATGCGCGATAACTCAAGGCGGCTTGTCGATTCGGATTCAGCGCGAGGAAAATGCTTACGAGCCGGCACCCTATTCCTACGGCACGTCGATGATTGTTCGCAACGTCGAAACAAATGCCCGCGAGGAAATGTCAAGCTCGGTTGTCTTGCCCGCCACGACTTCAGTCAGTGATGTTATCGGCGCGCTTAATGCCGTCGGAGCTACACCCCGCGATTGCATTTCGATTTTGCAGGCAATGAAAGCAGCCGGCGCGATTCATGCGACGCTTGAAATTATTTAAGGAGGCTTTGGCATGAGGATTGACAATTCATATTTGTTGCCGCAAATGGGCGCGACGAATACCGGTGCCGAAGGTGCTCAAATGCTAAACGACGAGGCATCCTTCCAAGAACAACTCAAAAAGGCAACAGAGAAAATTGATTCAAAAAAAAGTTACATAATGACCGATGAGGAAGTCGCTCAACGCAACAAGGACATTAAAGAGGCAAGCGTCCAACTCGAAGCTCTCTTCTTGAAAATGATGTACACCGAAATGTGGAAGACCGTCCCGAAAGATACGCTCTTCGGCGACGACAACGCAATGGATATTTATCGCGATATGTACAACGAGGAGCTCACAAAGAAAGCGGCGGAAGGCGGCGGCATCGGGCTTGCGGATTTTATCTACGAGCACTTGACAAGAAATCAATCTCACAAAGCGTAAAAGTTTTTGCAAAAAAATATCCCCGATTAATCGTCGGGGTTTTTTTCTGCGCGGAAGAAAATTTTATTTCGTCGAGACTTCCTTTAACAATTCCGAACAGCCGCGAAAAATTTCGGAATAAGCTTTGGCATGTTCGCCCTCAAAGCCGGGGTCGGCAACGCTTATCGAATTTCCGTCAGAGTCCTTGAGCAATCGAATTTTATTTTCGGGGTCGCCGCCGCAAAGTTTCTTCATGAATTTGAAAATCTCTTCGTCCAAAGCAACCACGCAATCAAACGAATTGTAATCCTCGACCGTGAAGCTTTTCGATTCGTGCGCGGCAATCGGAATTTTATTTTCTGTTAAAGTCAAGCTAGTCCGCCTGCCCAAAGGTTCGCCGCCTTCCGTGACGCAACCCGCAGAGTCGACGTAAATTTTATCGGCAAGCCCCGCCTCGTTCAAAAGGTGCCGCATGATATATTCCGCCATAGCCGAACGACAAGTATTCCACGCGCAAACGAACATTATCCGATACGTCTCGTCGCTGCTCTGCCAATATTGCCCGCTCAAAATATCGACGCCGGAAATTTTGCCGTCAGGCATGAAAGAGCCGGTGTCAACCATCAAAATATTTTTGTCGGGAAGTTTTATCGGACGCGGCGGCTCGCCTTCAAAATTGAAGTAAGCTTGCAACGGAGAATGCCCGCTGATTATCACCTCGTCGCCGTCGTAGTTATCAAAAAATTTTTCGCGAATCCAAAGCAAATCTTCTTGCCGCTGTTCCTCAAGCGGAATGCCCGGCTTAACTCCCGCATGACAGAAAAAATATTTCCTGCCGCCAATCTCAAGCGTATGACTCAACGGCAAGCCTTCGACGAAGTTCGTCAAGTAATCGAGGTCGAAAAATTTTTTTCTGCGCAAGATATTTATTCCCGCAAGCGTTTGTTGCCCGCCGTTGATTATCCACAAAGTCGCCGCCTGATATTTCATGACTTCGCGGTTGGTCAAAGATTTTATCTTGCCGTCGAGAATTTCTTCGAGGAAGTCGCGGTCGTCGCGGAAGGCTTCAAGCATCATCTGTTCGTGGTTGCCGCGCAGGAAGATAAAATTTTTCTTGTGAATCATGACGCGTTCGAGGACTTCGGCAACGCTTTCGCCGCGGTCGACGTAATCGCCCAAAAAAATTATCAAGTCCTCGTCAGTCACGTAAAGTTTTTTCCACAACGACATGAACCTTTTAAATTTGCCGTGAATATCTCCGACGGCGATAATCCTCTTATACGGCGAATCGTTCACGGGCGGAAGAATTTTCTTCGCGCCTTCGACAAAAAATTTTTCCATGATTAAGCCCTCCAAAAAAATTGCCGAGCATCACTTTTCAAATACCCGGCAATTATATCATTAATCGATTTTCAAACTCAAGGCTCGCGCTTCTTCCGATAAGCCGCCGCTTTGTCGCAGAACTCAAAAAAAATTTTCGTGTTCAATTTTTAAGCCCGCACGGGTTTGCATTCGGGAGGAAGCTTAGCCCAATACTCGTCCGCCTTAGCCAAATCTTTATCGACAAATTCTCCAAGCTCATAAATCCAAGCCAACTTCAAATTAGCCTCGAAGAAATATTCGTGATTCGGATACTTGCCCGCCTCTTCGTAATATGCCAAAGCTTTGTCGACATTCGGCTCGACGTTGTTGCCGTAAAAATAATCGTTGGCAAGCCGATAAATCAAAGCTTGATTGCGCGTGTCTTGAGCCGCAAGCTCGTAATAACGATAAGCCTTCGACAAATCTTTTTTAAGCTCCGACATGCGCCCCAAATACTCAACGGCAACGGTGTTGTTCGGGCGGCTGAAAATGTAGCGTTCACGATTTTTCGCAGCCAACTCAAATTTTCTGCGCGCTTTCGGATAATCTTTCCTTGCACCGAGCCCGTGATAATACATCTTGCCGCATAGAATGTAAGCCTTGACACAATGCAGGCGGGTCGCAAGCAAATAATATTTCAAAGCCTGCTCGTAATTCTGCGGGATTGTTCCTTCGCCGGTGTAGTAGAGGTTGCCGGCTTGACAAAGTGCCTCCGCCAAAACATCGGGATTGTAATTGCCAAGCTCGCTCGTGCCCGCCTCAATGAAAAGTTTCAAAGCCTCTTCAAAATTTTGTTCGATGCCCTCGCCGACGCAATAAGCCTCTGCTTTTCGTTTCAAGGCAACGGGGTCGCCAAGTTCAATGAGACGCTCAAGCCACATCAAAGAATCTTCGTCGTAACCTCTGCTCAATTCCAAAAGAGTTTCGCGATAATCTTCCTCGTCAAGTTCGTCAAGCCAATTATCCGCCTCGTCAAAATTTTTTTCGACGCCGACACCCTGCGCGTAACACTTGACGACCTCACAAGCAGATTTTTTATCGCCGAGCTTTGCCGCCTTCAGATACCAGCGGAAGGATTCGACTTCATTCTTTTCGACACAAAGCCCGCCGTACATGTAAGCCGTAATCCTCATTGCGGGCACGTATCCGGCTTGCGCGCTCTTGAGATACCACTCGAAAGTTTTTTTGCCGCGTTCAGACCATTACTCTTCTTTGCAACAACCTATCGCGTCGTAAATCCTGTGACCGACTTCGTACATGCATTCGGGTTCGCCAAGTTCGGCTCCTTTCAAATACCACTTGAACGCCTCCGCCAAAAAATCCTCGTCAGATTTTTTATCCATGTTCGCGAAAAATTCCTCTGCCGAAATTTTTTCGCCGACATTCGGCTCGTTGCGCCAACGTCCCGATTTTTTGTCGAAGTATTCAGCCAAAGTTTTAATCGCTTTGAGGTCGCCCGCCGCAGCTTTTTGAAGTAAAATTTTTTCTTGCGTCATGATTAATTCCTCCTCACATTTTCGCTTTGAGCTTCAAGATTTTATTTTTGATTCTGCGCCGCTCAATCGCCTTTGCCTGTTCGGGCAAAAATTCACTCAACCTTGAGCTGCCGAAATTCATCATCTGTGCAAAAAAATTTGACGAGACGTAAATTTCATTGTACTTCTTGTCGATAATTTCCAAGACGAAGTTCAAAATTTTTTCGTCGTCGTTGCACAAGTCGACAAGCGTTTCCATAGCCTCAACGTCGCCGCCCGCAACTGCTTTCTTGTAAAAATTTATCGCTTCGGGCAAGTTGCCTTCCTTGTGAAAAATTTCGGCAAGTCTCTTTGCGGCGGGGCGATAATTTTTTTCTGCCGCCTGTCCGAAAAATTTTTTTGCCTCGTCGATTTTGCCTTCCGACAAATAAATTTCGGCAAGTTGAATCGCGGCGTTCGGGTCGCCCGATTTAGCCCATTGTGTTATCGAATCTCTCATTTGTCTTTCCTCCGTCAAAATTTTTTTCCGAGCGGGCATTTTGGGAACCGTCAAACAGTTCCCCGCTGCCTCTGCCCCTGTCGTTCGGTTGGGGTCGATTGTTTCAACCCGATTCGAAAAAGATTATGTAATCTTTTAGTGCCCTTGGTTATTTGCTCTCACCTGTAAGCATTCCTCCTTCCGCGACACATTATAAACTTTTTCGGAGGTCGTGCGCGTTTAAGCTGATAACCTCCGCAAAATTTTGACAGGGTTCCTCTTGCCGTGAGCGAGGAATTTGACAAGCGTGCTATAATTCTTTTGCGTGTTTTTGTTCTTTGAAAAATTTGGGAGGTTAATATGACCGGCAAGCTTTTCTATTCCAAAAATTTCATCAAAAATCTTTTGATAGTCGAGGCTCTGCAAAAGACTGACCGTGAAACTCCGAAAACTTCGCGACAGATTTTGCAAGAGGTCGAGCGAAGGTGGAAGAAACTTTTTCGGAACAAACCGTTAGACGAATCCTCCAAGAAAAAAATGATTCCTGCGACGATAAGCCGCCATGTCTTCGATATGAATCAAAGCGGGCTTTATAAAATTTGTTTGCACGAAGACAACAAGAAAGGCTACTACAACGCGAACCGCTTGCTTACGACGGCGGAGGTCGGCGTCATAAGCGCGGCGATTTACGGCATGTCATTGAGTGTCGACGAGAAAAAAATTCTCCTTGAAAAAATAAAATCCGTGACAGACACTGACGGCAGCTCCATTGTTTCCGGCTTTGAACGGCAGATGAAACTTGAGCCGAAAGGAATTCAACCGAGCCTCCAAAAAATTCAGATTATCAACAAAGCCATCGTCGAAAGTAAAAAGATAACTTTTTACAACAGGCAAGACCGTTTGATTGACGATTGGGAAAAGGTCACCGCCTCGCCGCAAATTCTTTTTTTGAAAGACGACGAACTTTATTTGACGGCGAAAGTTGAAAACGTTCGGCAAGATTTTAAAATCAAATTGATTAAGCATATTGAAATTCAAGATGAAAAATTCCAATCGGAAAAAAATTTTTCCCTGCGGCGACACTTGAGCGGCGTCAATGAAAACGCTCCGATAATCGAATTGAAAATCAGTTTCCCCCAAAGTTTTATCGAGAAAATTTTTGAGCACTTCAAACGAAAAAGAATTGTATCCTTTGCGCCGAACGGAAATTTTTCGGAAGGCGAACGACAATTCCGTGCAACGATTTTCCTAAACGAGGACGAGAAGCTTTACGAATTCCTCCGAAGTCATTGCGACAAAATCAAAATCTTTTCACCCAAATGCATCAAAGAAAAATTGAACGCGCAACTTTCAAAAGCACTGAAGCTCATTTGAAATTATATTTTGCTTGAAAAAAAAGCTCCTTCGGGAGCTTTTTTGATTATCTTTTTGATTGATTGACATGCTCAAAGCACGTCGGCAAAATGCGGGCGCAACTTCTTGAAACACCACGCGCCGATAAGCATGACCGCCGCCGTCACGAGCCAATAATACGCCGTCAAGTGCGCGTGTTCCCAAAACCATTCGTGGTAAATGAAACTCTGCCGATAGCCTTCGACGACATAATAGGCGGGATTGAGTTTCAAAAAAAATTGGAACTGTTCGGGAATCATTTTTAAGTTCCAGAAAATCGGCGTGCCCCAAAATCCGAATTGCAAGAGCATGGCAACAAGTTGTCCTATATCGCGCATGAAGACCGTCAGCGAACTTGTCAACCAACTCACGCCCAACGACAGGCAAATCATCGCGAAGAAATAATAAATTATCTGCAGATTGTAAATCGAGGGCGGGTAGCCGTAAGCCGCGAACATCGCGAACAACACGCCGACAAAAAAAATGTGCACGACCAGCGCGGAAATAATTTTCACAATCGGCAACAGCTCCACGCGGAAAACAATCTTTTTCACGAGGAACGAACTTTCGATTACGGAATGCGTCGCGCTCAAAATACTTTCGCTCAAAAAAAACCAAGGGAACATACCGCACACGAGCCACAGGATAAACGGGAAATTGTTCATGGGCATTGACTTGAAGCCGACTTGAAAGACGAACCAAAAAATTAGAACCGTGATTGACGGCTGAATGAACGCCCAAAGAATTCCGAGATAAGAGCCGAGATAACGCTGGCGGAAATCGCGCTTGGTCATTTGCCACAGGAGCTTTCGATTGAAAATTATGTCGCGAATCAGACCGATTAAACTGTAAAATTTTTTCATGGTCGCCTTTCTACTTTGTGCAAACGAAGCCCGCAAAAGATTCGACGTGCGTGACTTCTGCGCGGGCGTATCGTTCGCTCAAAAACTTTTTCAAGGTGTTGAGAGTTTCGTGGGGCGGCGAAAAAAATCCTTGAGGCTCGCAAAATTTTTCGACAAAAATATCCGCTCGCCGATTTTCGCCTTTGACGTACATGCAACCGCAAAAAATTCCGCCGCTCCTCAAAACGCGATAAGTCTCCGCCCAAGCCGAATCTTTGTCGCGGAAGGCGTGAAAGCCGTTGACAGACAAAACCGCGTCGAAAAAATTATCCTCGAACGGAAGATTAGCCACGTCGTCTTGAAGAAATTTCACGTTGCGCAAATTCATTTGACTTGCCCGAACTTTCGCCGCGTCAAGCATTTTGTCAGAGTAGTCGACGCAAAAAATTTCCGCGCCGTTTAATTTTTGATAGACGGGCAAAGACAAAACGCCGGTGCCGACGGGAACTTCAAGCAAGCGACCGCTGAAATTTTTCGGGATGCCCGCGAAGGCCTGCGCCAAAAATTTTTGATAAGCGGCGGCGTCGAGTCCCCAAAAAAATTTCAATGCAAAACGCGAAAGCAAATCCGCTCCGGTCATCATGCGGTCGAAAAGTTTTGATAACGAGCCGACGATTCGATAAGCGTCAAAATTTTTCCTCATGATTCGGTACGGTTGTCAAGAGCGCGTCGCAACTGCCGCAAATCTTCCAAGTGCCCGCGCCCGCCGTCAGGAAGAACGAATCGCCCTTGCTGTAAGAAAAGTTTTCTTCGCCGCAAGAAATTTTTCCTTCGCCGCCGAGAATCAATACGCTCAAAAAAGTTTTCTCATCGACGACGCCCGAAGCCTCCGATAAAATTTTTCCGTCGAGAGTGATCTTGTCGACAACAAAATAATCGCAGGCAGCGAGGTGCGGATAACTTTCGCCGCGCAAGGTCGGAGGATTTAAATTCGTCACGTCGAGGGCTTGAGCGATATGCAACGGGCGGTCTCTGCCGTAATCGTAAATGCGATAGCTGACGTTGGAATTTTGCTGAATTTCGGCAAGCAAAACGCCCTTGCCGACAGCGTGAATCGTTCCTGCCGGAATAAAAATCACATCGCCGCGCCTCACAGTCACCGCGTTTAAAACTTCGAGGAGCGAATTATCTTTTATGCGGGCAGTGAATTCTTCGCGGGAAATTTTTTTCTTGAAGCCGCAATAAACCACAGCATTTTCGGCGGCGTCGAGGATATACCACATTTCGGTTTTGCCGAGCTGATTTTCGTGAGCCAAAGCGTAATCGTCGGGCGGGTGCACTTGCACGGAAAGATTTTCCCTCGCGTCGATAAATTTTATGAGAATCGGGAAGTCGCGGAAGTCGCGGCAATTCGTGCCCGAAATTTTTTTGTCGTGCTTTATGTAATCGGAAAGAGTTTCGCCGTTTGCAAGAGTCGACGCGCCGTCGGGGTGGCAAGACAACATCCAAGCCTCCGCCAAAATTTTTTTATCGCAATCGATGCCGAATTCCTCAATGAGCCGCCGCCCGCCCCAAACATAATCCTTGCAGGTCGGTTTCAATTTCAAAATCGCCACAAAAATTTCGCCTCCATAAATTGATTCGCTGTACTATAGCACAAAAAAGACCGCTTTACAAATTGCAAGCGGTCGAAAATTTTTCCTAACGATTTTATTTGAGAGTCGAGCCTTTGATTGTTCGGATAGTGCCGTTGATATTAATCTTATCACCCGCGCTGACGCCGCTGAAAATGACGGAGCCACCGCCGGAAATTGCAAGCGTGAGAGCATTATTTTTGAATGTCGCCTTCGTGAATGTGCCGCCCTCTTTGTCGTTTGTCTTAAGAATCTTCAGCATGTCATCGCTCGCGTAGTCAAAAATTTTGTCGGTGCCTTCGCCGGGCTTGTAAATAAATATGTCGTTTCCTGCACCGCCCCAGAGGCTGTCGTTGCCTTTGCCGCCGTAAAGTTTATCGTTGCCTGTTCCGCCGCTCAAGATGTCATTGCCTGCGTCGCCGTTAAGTGAATCGTTTCCCGCCTCGCCGTAAAGTTTATCGTTGCCTTCGCCGCCTTTGAGCGTATCATTCTTTGAACCGCCGTATATTGTGTTGTCAAGTTTATTACCTGTGATTATTACGGGAGTCGTGCGGTCTGAGGCACTGATGACTTTAATCGCGGAACCGACAGTCACAGGCGATTTGGTTGAATTTGTGACCTCCAAATCAGCCCCAACAATAACAAAAAAACCGGAACCAGTATAATATATAGGCGGTGCCAATTCGACATTGACCGGTAATTTTTCAAGAGCAACGGATACGCCCAAAGTTGACAAAGATTTTTGAATTTTTTTTGCCGTATTAGTGAAAGAGTCAGCCAAAGATTTTACGGTGGAAGTATTGTAGCTTTTGGAATTTACTCCTGTCACAAGGTGATTATAAGAATTATTTAAACTCTCGTACTGTGTCAGAGCATCGGAAATTTTTTTGTTCTTGACATTCTGAACAACTTTGCCGATTTCGTAGGTACTGTATTCTTTCGCAACTTTTTTGAACGCCGAATTGCCGAAAATTTTTTTGTAGACGTTGTCGGTTCCGTCATTGAAAATCGCGCCGAGAAGTCTTGCCCCTTCCTCCTCAAGAGCATCGAGAATTATTTTTCGTGCGTTTGTTACGCTCTTGCCCAAGTTGTAAAGTGAGAGGCAATATTGAGCCATAGCATTTTTTCCTGTTTGTTCATCTTTCCAGTTGAGCCACGAATTTTTTTTGCCTTGAATTACGTTGATGAAACTGCCGCTTACGCCAAGATGACTCCCATCAAATTTAACCGTGTAAGTGACGGTCTTGCCGTTCTCTTTGACGGGAACCGGTATATCGTCGATTTTACTGAGTAACTTGCCGATTTGAGTCGCGACTTGTTTTATGCATTCGCCTTCATTCTTAGAATAAGTTGTAAAGATTGATTTGATTTTTTTATTTTCGTTGAGAGCCTCCGCGATTTTCTTGTAGACTTCGTCGGGAATCGTTGTCAGCATCCCCACAGGTTTTGTAAAACTTTTTTTGACTGCCTCAAGATTTGAAGTTACATTGCCGGCGTCTTGATTTTCGATTGCCGCGCCGATTTTTTTGCCGAGAGCATCACCGAGCGTATCCAAATTTTTTTTTGCTGTCTGCAAAAGTTTTTTGTTGTCTTCCGCCATAAAAATTCCTCCTTCAAACAAGTAACCAAAAACTCCTTTGCAGGATTTTAAATCTATAGTTAGTTTTTGTCAATGTAATTTTGAAATATAGTTAGTAACAAAATAAAAAAAAGTCCTCTATCATTTAGCAAATGATAAGGGGCGTGTTGTTATGGACAACAAAGATTTAAACGTTGAGATTGGAAATCGAATTCGTGCCATAAGAGAAGCTCAAAATAAAACTCGTGAACAAGTTGCCGAGTCGGCGAATATCTCAGCGCAATTTTTGTTTTATATCGAGACCGGAAAAAAAAGCATGACCGCAAAAACCATCATAAATCTTGCAAAAGCCTTGAATGTCAGTACGGATTATATTTTAATCGGAAATGTAAATCACGTCTCTAAAATCGTCAATACTCTTGAAGGTTTGGAACCCGATAAATTAAATCTTGCGGAAGAATTCATAAAAATTTTTTCCAAGGGCGCAATGAAATAAAAAAACAGCTTCGCAAGTTAAATTTGCGAAACTGAAAAATGTTTTTCACGTTGAAATTTTTTAGAAACACTTTCTGCGCAAAGCTTTGGGCTTGTCAAGAATTTCGCTGAAGACAAAAGCATTCATGACATTCGAGGGCGTCAAGTTCAAGTCAAGTTCGGTTGTTTTCTCCGCCTCACGATATTCACGGGCGGAAATTTTTTTCTTCGGCGGCGAAGATTTTTTCGGGCGAATCTCGGCTTGATTCGGAGTCTCGATAAAAATCGGGATCTCTTCGCCGGGCAAGTTCGGGTCGTTTGCTATCGTCGGTATGTCAAAATCGCGGGAATCTTCGGGCGGCGGAAGCCGTCTTTTTTTGCGTTTGCTCATGTTGTCGATAATCGTGACCGCCAGCCAAATTAAAAAGATTGTTACCAGTTCCATAAAGGCACCTCGTTTCAAGTGATTTTTGTCAGCAAAATTTTTTCGCGGACGGAAATTATCTGCGTCTCGTCGTCGTATTCGGCTTGGAAAAATTCAAAGTCTTGCACGGATTTTTTCAGGCGCGCAAGTTTTTGAATCAGTTCCAATTTGTCGTCGAGCGTCGTCCTTATCCCGAAAATAATTCCCGTCAAAGCTTTCAAGTCGTATCTCAAATTCCTCGCGAACTTGTCGGCGTAACGATAAAATTTGTCTTTCAAAAAAATTCGATACTCGCGCTCGTAATTCCAATCCGTCATCTTCCGATAAAATTTTTCTTGATAGTCGTTGTCGTATTCGTCGGTCGCCGCGCAGTCGGTCAGCTTGTAACTTTTGACGCCGCCGCTGCCCGTCAACCAATCTTCCGCGTGAATAAAACTCAAATGCCTAAGCGTGTCGAAAAAATTTCTCTCAATGACCTGCCGGCTGTATTCTATCGGCTTGACTTCGAGGGACTTGGCGGCGAAATTTATAAACTCCTTCCCGTCAACGTCTTCCGTCTCGTAAATGAAACAAATGCCCTTGTGGTTGTCGGCGTAGTTGCCCCACATTGCCGAATTCGTCGGCGTCTCCGAAAAGCAAACGACGTAGCCGTTGGGATACATAATCGCCTTGAGGCGTTCGAGGTAAGTGCGCGGGAAAATAAATCGCAACCACAACATCTGCTGCTTGAATTTGTAATTCATATCGGACAAGCGGCTGTTGAGTTTCAGACTAAGCAAGCCCGATTCCATCATGTCGCAATTCAGATTTTCAATCTCTTCAATTTTTTGTTTGCGGACGGCGTCGCTCACGTTGCGCAATGCCTCGAAAGAAATTTCATACTCCACGTCGAAAAAATTTTCGTTGAAGTCTTCGCGAATCAAGCCGAGACTTTTGCACTTGCGAACGCAAATTATAAACGCGGCGTCAATCAGCATGCGGAAGATAAATTCCATTTCGCGCCCGTAGCATTTGATTTTGTCCTCGCCGTAAAAGTTGACGACCTCTTGAGTTATTTCCTCCGATAAAAATTTTTCGCCAAGCTCTTCGAAAATTTTACTCAACGGCGAATCTTCGAAGCGGTGCAAATTTGACAACAGGCTTTTGCTGTGCAGGTCGCTCAAAAAATTTTCATGCTCGGAAGAATAAAATCGCCCGGACATAAGGAAATGCGTTTGCAGATTATAAAACAGACTGCAGATAAAATTTTTCAGCAGCCCTTCCCAAGCCGGCTTGTCGCCACGCCAAAAAATTTTCACGTAGCCTTCAATCGGGTCGTTGAGCTCGGAAGGTTCCGCGAAATAAAACGTGCCTCTGTCCAACTCAAGCAACGCGCTTTTAATCGTCCTGTACCTGTAGAGTTTCACCTCATGCCTCCGCGAAAAATTTTCTCAAGCAGAATTATATCGAAGTCAAAAATTTTTCACAACCTCCGCAAAAAAAAAGAGCCTCGCATTTGCGAAACTCACAAAAGAAATTTTAAGCTCTTATCTTAACAGACCAAGCACCGCGCTTGAATGTTGATTTGCAATGGCGAACATCGATTGCATTCTGTCTCTTTGGAAGAAGTCCAGCGCGTATACCGTCAAAGTTTTTGCCATGTTCGCGTTGCGTATCATTGAATCGGGCTCTTGAATGTTGCTGATTTCAATCGCCAAACTGTCCGCAATGTATCCGAGCCGCTTTTCGGAAGAGCCGATTGTTTGAAGTTGTTCGGTCGCTTTGCTCAAGGCGTTGTTTATCGTCGACAGAGCCGCGTCCGCGTCTTCCTTTGTCGAAATGCTGATTATGTTTCCGTCGGCACCTTTGAGACCGAAAGCCTCCGCACGCATGTCGTTGAAGCCGAAGTTCATTGTTTGGTCAATCGTTTCACCGATTTGGAAGAAGATAGAATTATCTTCCCGCTCGTCTTCGGCAAAAGTCGTCGTCTTGAAATTATTCAGCGCGCCGGTCGCAGCCGATTTGGTATTGCCCGAAGCGTCAGTGACGTTGATTGAGATGCCGGAAATTTGTTCGGCAAGTCCCGGTTTGCGAGCCGTCACGCTCAAGCCGTTGTTGCCGTCGGATTGAACAATATCGGCGGTCAACAAATTATACTGCGCCAAGTCTCTTTGATATTGAGGATACAATTCCGTGTCGTATTCGTTTTTGTAATCCAGATAGATTTTATTTTCCGCGTCGAACTTATCCCATTGCGCTTTATCGCTTACGTATTGGTCGTATTCCGCTTGTTGGATTTTATAATTGTCAAAGGCTGCCTTTTGCTCACGATACCTGACGTAGGCGGTTGCCTCCTGCGGAGAATAATTTGCAACGGCTCTGTCGTAAGCTTCCTTTTCCGCTTGATACTGTGCCTGCTGTTCGGGAGTGGCATCTTCGTCAAGTTCGGTCGGCGCGGCAATAATTTCTGCACCGGACAGAAATGCCTCGTAAGCTGTCGAATAAATTTCGTATTGCCTCGCCGCCGCATTGTATTCGTTATTCTTGTCATTGTAAGCGGCAAGCTTATCGGCGTAGTCGGAATTGTTAAGCGCGTTGTTTATAATTCCGGCATTGGCATCTGCACCGGCTCTTGCCTCCTCCGAAAGATTTTTATAAGCGTCGGAGGCAGTCCAATCAGTCAAATCTTTTACGGAGCCGTCGCTTTGACTTGCCAGCATTTCCACTTGCAAGGAAGAAACAAATTCGCCTATACCTTCAGGCAAATCTTCTGCGAGCAAATTATCGCCGAAATCATTTACGGCGTCTTCGAGGTCTTCGTAAGCTGAAAGAGCTTGCGCATTACTGGGCTGTTCGAAATCGGCTTGAACGTATTCGGAAGGAATGGGATTAATCGAAACTTCCGCGCCCGGGTCTTCCACAGGTTCGGGCTTCTGAATAACTTCAACGGGTCTTGCAACAAGCGGTTCGGCAGGGCGAATTTCTTCAGGGTTTTGAGGCAATTCGGGTGCCTTTAACATTCCGCGTTCTCCGCCGACAAATGCCGCGTTGGTGTATGTCATGCCACCGTCTTCGGTTGCAGTCACTCCGTTTATCCTGTTGAGGTTTTTAAAAATATCTTCAAGCGTATTTTCGCCGACGGTAAAGCTCGCCGTATAAATGTTGCCGCCTTGAACGTAAGAGGCAGTGATACGGTCGGAGGTCTCAATGCCGAGACTTACGCCGCTGCTGTTTTGCAAGGCGGTTAATGCAGTCGAGGCGGTCGTGCCGTTGTAGAGTGAATTATTACTCATTACCGTTGCGATTGCCGGGTTGCCCGTCGTGGAAGAACCGTCAATCAGTTTTCTGCCGTTGAAAGTAATTTGTGAATCCGTCGAAATTTGATTGACGAGACGATTAATATCCCGTTGAATTACACGGCGATCGACGTCTGTGAGTGCTTCGTCTGTGGCGGAAGTCGCAAGCCGCTGAATCTCTTTGATTGAATCGACGATTGAATTTCCACTTCCCTGTGCCGTTTTGAGGAGCGCGGTATCGTCTTGAATATTTTTGTTGGCTTGGTCGAGCACTTGCGTCCGAATGCGCAGGCTCTCTTCGATTGTGTAAGCGGATACATTGTTGATTGCGTCGTCATCGGTTTGTGTGGTTTTTGATGCTCGTTGCATTTCTCTTTGAGCAGCTATCCTGTTTTGATTCAATATCGACATTGAACCGAGTGCGTCGCCGGTAATTCCGGTCATTGCCGTTCGTTGACCGATTCCTCTTTGAAAAGCGGCTTTGCTTTGACCGAACATCGGCTGCGAACCGAACGAGCCGACATTGTTGTTAATCATCGTCGCCATAATAATTCCTCCTTGGTAAAAAAAATCCGTTAAGCTCTTATCGGCATTGTAGCAAAAAATTTTTGTCATGCAAAGAGTTTGCAAAAAAATATCCCGCAAGTTTTTTATGTGCTTGCGAGATTTTTAAAAGATTATTTCTGCGCGGGAATATGTTTTCTGCTTTTGCCGACTTCACTGACGGCCTTGCGCATTTCCGTATCCGATTGAACGTTCATCATGTTGTAGTAATCCATGACGCCGAGATTGCCTTTTTTGAAAGCCTCTGCCATTGCGTGAGGAACTTCGGCTTGAGCCTCGACGACCTTTGCTTCCATCTCTTGGGTGTAAGCTTTCATTTCCTGTTCTTTCGCGACCGCCATAGCCCGACGTTCTTCCGCCTTTGCTTGAGCGATTCGTTTGTCAGCCTCTGCTTGGTCTGTTTGAAGTTGCGCGCCGATATTTCTTCCGACATCAACGTCCGCAATGTCGATTGATAAAATTTCAAACGCCGTGCCCGCGTCGAGTCCCTTGCCCAAAACGGTTTTGGAAATATCATCGGGGCTTTCCAAAACATCGGTGTGCATTTCGGAGCTGCCGACCGTCGTGACGATACCTTCACCGACACGAGCAATAATCGTTGGCTCGCCCGCGCCGCCGACCAATCTGTCGATATTCGCACGAACCGTGACACGCGCTTTGATTTTTAATTCGATACCGTTTTTGGCAACGGCAGAGACAACCGGCGTTTCAATGACTTTCGGATTGACGCTCATTTGAACCGCTTCCAAAACGTCACGACCTGCCAAGTCAATCGCTGCAGACCTTTCAAACGGCAGGACAATCTGCGCACGTTGCGAGGCGATTAAAGCGTCAACAACTTTATCGACGTTGCCGCCCGCGAGGTAGTGAGCCTCCAACTGATTGACGTTGACATCCAAGCCTGCCTTGTTTGCTTTGATTAACGGCATGACGATTTTCGCGGGAGGAACGCGCCGCATCCTCATTCCTATCAGCGTGAATATCCCGACGTGAACATCCGCCGCCAACGCCGAAATCCATAAGCCTATCGGAACGAAATGCAGGAACACCGCCGCGATTATTAATCCGATTAACACGAAGAAGCCTGTACCGATTAGAAAATCCATGAGTTAAGACCTCCTTTTTAAGCTTTGAGCTTTAAGCTTTAAGGATTTTTTTCCCTAACAGCTGACAGCTAACAGCTAAACTTGACGAACCATTATGCGGGAGCCGTCCACGTTGATAACTTTGACTTTGTCGCCCTGCTTGACGAAACCGCCTTCCGCCACAACGTCAAGAGGTTCGCCGTCAACAGTGATTGACCCGGCAGGGCGCAAGTCGGTCACGCAAACACCAATCGCGCCGAGAAATTTGCTCTTGTCAATGACGCTTGTATAGCCGTTGCGATTTTGCTGGCGTTCTTCAAGGACAAGTTCGTCAAGCATTCCCTCATTCTTCTTTGAGCCGCGAGAGCCGAGATACAACACAATGAAAATCCCACACAACGCGATGGCTATCATTGCGCAATACGTCAGCATTACAACCGCCGAACTTGCTCCCGAAAAAATTTGAACGTCCGACATCTCCCTCACCTCCGCAAAAAATTTAAATCAGTTCGGAATAATTATTTCTGCGCCGCCGTTTGAATCACTTTCAGAATTGTAAGGCAACTGCTCACGATTTTGTGCAAAACGTTTTCTGAACTCCTCGATTTCCTTTTTGAACATCGGAATAAATTTTTCAATCCGCTTTGCCGCCTCCGCCGTCAATTCCGGCAACCGCAACAAAAGTTCACGATACCACTCCAGCCGCTCCATGTAGTGTTGGCTCATAAGTCGTTCGCGCTTGACGTATGCATAAGCATTATCCGCAACCATGCGCCGAAGATTTTTATTTTTGACAAGCAGGTTAAGCTTCGTGACAAATTCACGGTCGTCGCGATAGATAAAGCCTGTGCGACCTTCCTCGATTGTTTTTGAATAGACGACGGGCGAAGCCAAAACTACGCAACCGCTGCCTGCACACTCAATGAATTTCAAATCTGACTTCGAACGATTGAACTCGTTATCGCGCAGAGGCAAGATTGCAATGTCCGACGAACGAATCGCCGCCTCGTAAACGTCGTAGGGAACGAATTGCCCCTCGTATTTTTTCATGTCGCCGATAAAAGTTTTGTTTTCCGCTTCCAGCGCGTCGAATAAATTTTTTCTCGCCAAAATCTTGAACGCAATCTTGTCGCCGTATTGATTGGCGAACCTGTTCAAAATCGGAAGCAGCTCGATAAAATCACCGTCGCGATTGAGTGCGCCGAAAAAAATCGTGACGGGTTTCTTTTGCTTAAATTCGTCGTCAAAATCTCTCGGCGGCGGCAATCGTCTCAACTGATTCGCAAAAACCGTGACGTGCGGATTGTATTGGCTCAAATAGTCTGCAAGATACGGCGTCGAGGTTTGAATCGCATGAACCGCCCGAAAATTTATCCAAGCCGTCTTTTTATAATCGTCTTCCCACAAAACCGGGTGGTCGTCCATTTCGGAAATGAAAAGTATTCCCTTGCGCCGCAGCATTCTGAAAAAATCCAAGCCGACAGCAAATGACGGGAAACACATTCGCTGATTGATAAAAATTCTGTCCTCGAATTGCTCGCGCTCAAAAATTTTATACTTCTTGCCCACCGGTGACGACACGATAAAGACGTTCGGCTCCGCCATGAAAAATGCATTGGGCATGTGAACGCGGGCAGGCGCGCAAACCGTCGATTCGCCAATCAGCGTTTGAACCATTGTTTTTTTCGGCGGCGTGCTCTTGTAGGCGGTGAAGATGTAAGTGAATACCGAAAGCTCCGTGTTGGAAACTTCGGCGATTTTCCGTTTGACGGAGGTCGGTCGCCCGGCGTTCAGCGAACGAAGAATCGATAAGCCCGCCTCCTCAATCGCGTCGCTTAATTCCTCGTGATTCAGCGTGACTTTGAATTTCAGCGGCTTGTCTTCGAGAATCGCAGTGATATTGTCGGCGTGCCCGATATTGTCCAGCGTAAAAATCAGCGTGCCGCCAAGCTTGAGGCGTATGGCGATTTTTTTTATCAGCAAGACAAGTTTTTCATTGTCGAGCCTCCCGATAAGCGGACTCTGAACCAAAATTGCGTCGAACAAACCTTTAACGTCCGTCAAGCTTTTGGCGACGGTGTAATTGCAATCGGGCTGAACTTCCAAGAAATTTTTTTCTGTCGTCTCGAAATCGGCGGGCGCGTCTCCTATAAGCTCAAGCACCGTCTTTGACCGCGCCGGAATAAAAGTTTCGAAAGTCATCGCCTTGTCCTCAACGAACCAAACTGTACATCAAATCTTCCTGCGCCTTCATGCACTTCATCAATTCAAAGCGTTCGAGAATCGTTTCGCGAGCCGCCGCACCCAATTTCCTTGCGCGTTCGGGGTCGTCGAGTTGCTCCTCAATCTTGCGGGCAATGTGATAGGGCGAACGGAATTCGGCAAGCAAACCGTTGACGCCGTCTTCCATGACCTCTTGCACGGGCGGAGTCTTCGAGCCGACCATCGGGCAAGCAAAACTCATCGCCTCAAGGAAAGACCAACTCAACACAAACGGACGAGTTAAATAGACGTGACAACTTGACGCCCGCAAAATTTTTTGATAGTCGCCGCGATTTCTCAAGCCGACGAAGTGCACGCGGTCAGTGGGATAGCCGCCCTTCTTTTCTTCTTCCTTGAGGTAAGTCGTGCCTTGAAGTTGCGCGCCGTAACAAATTCTGTCCTTGCCGACAACGACAACGTGAGTATTCGGGCGGCGAGCCAACACGTGACGAATCGCGTCCATGAAATACGGGAAGCCGCGATAAATTTCAAAGCCGCGAGCAACGTAAGTGATAATCTCCGTGCCTTCGGGCAAGTTGAGTTTAATATCGTCAAGCACAAGACCGGGACGCTTGCCGCTCGGGTCGGGCGAACAAAATCTTGTGTCAATGCCCTCGTGAATTACATGAATCTTCGGCTTGTATTCTTCGGGGAATTGCGAGTACTGCCACTTGGTCGGAGCAATGCCCGCGTCACACAATTCCAAATTCATCAAGTGGTGCGCGTTGCGTGTGCGAATGGAAATGCGATTGCCCATCTGCGGAATTTCATCCGGCCACCAATAACAATCGCTGTCTTCAACCAGATAATACCATTCAAAGTAGCCGAGTATCGGGACTTTCGGATACATGTCTTTGCAATAAAGAGTTGAGCCCCAGCCCGTGTGACCGATTATCACATCGGGGCGAACGTTCTTTTCTTTTGCGAGCCACTCCATAGCCCGAAGTACTGCTTGACCTTCGACGACTGCCTCTGCCGCAGGGCGCAACGGTCCGCAAGTTTTAATCCACTTGTCCGCCTCTTCGGTGGGCTTCGGATAAAGTGCAAGCGTCACGCCTTTGAGCTGCGCATTAATCGAATTTTCTTTTGACAAGAAAAAAACTTCGTTTTCGGGGTTGCTTGCCAAGTACGGCGCAAGGTTGAGATATTGCGCGGGGAACGACGGGTGCAGAATAAAAATATTCACAATAAAAAATCTCCCTTCGGTCGATTTTTAGCTGTTAGCTGTTAGTGATTAGAAAAATCCTAACCACTAACCACTAATCACTAAATTATCCCATTTGTGCTTGATGAAGTTTGGCGTAGACGCCGTTTCGTTTCATAAGTTCCTCGTGCGTGCCTGCCTCGATTATGCGCCCTTTGTCGATAACGATAATCGCGTCACAACCTCTGACGGTCGACAGGCGGTGCGCAATCATAAGCATCGTGCGCCCGCGAGAAATCGGTTCGATATTGCTCATGATAATATTTTCGGATTCGTAGTCGAGGGCGGAAGTAGCCTCGTCGAAAATCAAAATGCGCGGGTTGGAAATCAAAGCACGGGCAATCGCAATGCGTTGACGCTGACCGCCGCTCAAAAGGGAGCCGCGTTCGCCGACGAAAGTATCATAGCCGTGAGGGAATTGGCTTACGAATTCATCTGCGCCCGCCAAACGCGCCGCTTGCACAACTTCTTCGTGAGTTGCGTTCGGACAAGCAATGCGGATATTTTCTTCAACAGTGCCGCTGAAAAGTTTGCTGTCCTGCAAGACGACACCTATTTGACGACGCAACCAAGCCGGCTCGACTTGCGCAATGTCCACGCCGTCAATCAAAATGCGTCCCGTTTCGGGAACGTAGAGTCGCTGAATTAATTTCGTTAGCGTCGACTTGCCTGAACCCGAACGACCGACGATACCGACTTTCATGCCGGCGGGAATTTTTATGTTGACGTTGTCCAAAACTTTTCCGGCTTCTGGCGAATAACTGAACGCCAACTTCTCCAATGCAATTTCTCCGCGCAAGCTCGGCAGTGTCGTGCGAGAGGGATTGAACGTCGGCTCTATGTCTTCGTCCATGATGTCCGCGAGCCTTTCCATTGAAACACGAACTTGTTGGAAGTGTTGCCACTGATTTATAAGGCGCATAATCGGCGCGATTAACTGCCCGGCAATCATTTGGAACGCAATCAATTCGCCGACGGTTATTTCGCCTTCCATAACGTAGTAAGCACCAATCCACAGAATGACGAGGTTAAATATGCTGAAGAAGAAAGTACCGATTGAATTGGCGACGTTTGCCAAATTAACGACGGAGAGATTGGCATTGACCAAGCGGGCAAGCATTTCTTCATAGCGGTGGATAAAATTGTTTTCGACGCTTGAGGATTTGACCGTGTGAATGCCGGTTATCGTTTCGATAAGGAAGGAGCGGTTTTCGGCACCGATTAAAAATTTGTCGTTAATCAAGCGTTTGAAAATCGGCGCGACGATTAAATTCAACAGCACGAACGCAGGAATCATAATCAATACAACGACGCTTAGGATTCGGCTGTAATAGAGGAACATGACGGCGAAATAAACAACCGCGAAGACGATATCCAAAACGATTGTAATGCTGTTACCCGTCATGAACGAACGCAACGTCTCCAATTCGCCGATACGTGAGACAACGTCACCGACTTGCCACTTTTGAAAGTAGCTTAGGGGCAAAGCGGTTATGTTCTTGAAAAGCCGCGAACTCAAAGCCACGTCCATTTTGTTTGTGATGTTCATAAAGAGGTAGGAACGCAACGCCAGCATCCATTGTTGGAAGAGCGTGCAGACGACCATGCCCAAAACCAAGATGTCGAGCGCGTCCGCTGCCCTGTGCACCAAAACTTTATCGATAATATTTTGCACAAAGAAAGGTGACGCCAAGCCCAAAATCTGCAGGACAAGCGACATGAACAAAACGCTTTCGAGGAAAGGCACGTACTTTGAGACGACGGGAATGAACCACTTGAAACCGAATTTGCTTTTTTTCCTGTCGAGTTCAAAGCGGCGCGTGAAGAGAATCGCGTCGCCCGTCCAGTCCATCAAAAGTTTATAGCGGTCGACTTTAACGGGCTGTTGAGAGAAGGCGGGATCCATCACGTAAATATTTCCCTCGCGTATCGTCGTAATGACAACGCTTCTGCCCGAATGCAACTTAATCAAAACGGGATAGACGAGCTTGTCCAAGTCCGCCTCTTTCAAGCCTTCGTACTTGCGCGCCTTCAATTTCAATTCGCGGGCAGCTCTTACCAAAGTCGTAAAGTCGACGGCACCCGTTTCCAAAACGTAAGCGCGTTCGAGCTGGCGATAATCGGCGGGGATGTTGTAGTATTTGGCAATGGCGATAAGGCAGGCAAGACCGGTATCAATGCCGTTGACGACGCCTCCGTCTTCGGATTGTTGTTGAACATTTGTATCGAGTTTGCCGGGCTTTGCTTGTTCGGCAGGAACTTTTTTGATTGGAACTTTGCCGAGAGCCTGTCCGCCCGATTTTTGCGGAGCCTGTCCTTTGGAAGGCACCATGCTTTTATCGTCGGGAGTTCGATTTTTGTTTTCCGCCATGAATCAACGCTCCCTCAAGGCTTCTGACGTATAGCGGCGGAACGGATCGAGGAAGAAGTCGATAATGCGCTTTTCCTTGATTTTAATTTCCGCGCTGACGTTCATGCCGACTTCGAGTTTGGCAGGCTGTCCGTAAACGTTAATATCGTTGCTTGTCGGGTCGAGGAGGAGCTTGTATCTCATATGCTTTTGTTGGTCGTTGGGTTCGTTGACGGCGTCCGCGCTGATTTCCATGACTTCCGCCCTGTACATGCCGAATTTTTGGAAGTTAAAAGTTTCAACCTTAACCTCTGCTTCTTGCCCGACTTTGATAAAACCGATGTCCTTGTTGTCGGCGTAAACTTCAAACTCAAGCTTAACGTCTTCGGGGACAATCTGCATAAGCGGCTGGGCGTCGGTGACGATACCGCCGAGCGTGTGAATATTCAAGTTGTAAACTCTGCCGGAAATCGGAGCGTAAATCGTTGCCATGCGCGAATCCTCGTCAGCTTTCTTTATCGATTCGGTAACGGTGTAATATTCTTTCTTCGCCTCGACGAGGGCGGTCATAATGTCTTTGTGATAAGAGGCGTCGACGTTTGCAAGGTTCTGTTGAGCTTCGGCGATTTCTGCGCGAATGCTGTTGAGTGAATCCAATTCTGCCTTTGCGTTTTTGGCGTATTCAATCGTTCTGCTCTGTTGTTCGAGGAGCTGGAATTCGGATATGGCATTTTGCTCGCTCAATTCGATAAGACGAGCTTCCTTTTCCTGTTCGATAGCCAAAACTTCCGCGTACTTTTCGTAGGAGGCTTGAGTTGCCTGAAGCCGTGCCATTTTCTGGTCGATAACGTCCAAACGGCTTTGACGTTGAGTGCGATAATCGGAGGTGCGGCTTTGGTAAAGAGCCATTTCCGCCGCCAAATCGTGCGCCTCAAGGTCGGGGTCTTCTTCGGGCGTGAAAGGTTGTTGCGTGAGCTCGGCAGTCAAGCGTTGAATGTCAAGCTTGTAATATGCGGCGCGTTTCTTCAAGCTGTCGTAATCTGCCGAAGTCGTCGTCGGGTCGAGGACAACAAGCACGTCGCCTTCTTGAACAAGTTGACCTTCCTCGACGTTGATTTCTTTGACAATGCCTTTGTTTTTGACTTGGACGGTTTTAATTTGTCCGGAAGGAATGACTTTGCCCGATGCAACTGCGACCTCGTTTATGTGACCCAAAATTGACCAAGCCAGCGCGACGACCACCAAAAGTAAAATCGACCACATGACA
Organism: Selenomonadaceae bacterium; assembly: GCA_017535925.1. Taxonomy (GTDB): domain Bacteria; phylum Bacillota; class Negativicutes; order Selenomonadales; family Selenomonadaceae; genus Quinella. The sequence goes on from JAFXTD010000027.1 coordinate 70,422, forward strand.
AGGCGTCCTGTCGGCGAAGGCGGCGTTTCCGTTACTTCCAGTATTGCCGGCAAGAATTCTGTTTCTTTTTCACGTTCTTCGCCGTGAAGAAGCCAATTAAAAAATTTTCTTATCATACTTTCTACCCTCTGCTTTCTTGCTGGTCGTAAAGATAACGATAGAGCCCGCCGAGTGCAAGCAGTTGTTCATGCGTGCCGCTTTCGACGATTTCGCCCTTGTCGACAACGATAATTTTATCGCATTTACGCACCGCGCTCAATCTGTGCGCAATGATAAGCATTGTCCTGTGTTGACCGATTGCTCCCATGTTGTTCAAAATGATTCTTTCGGATTCATAGTCGAGGGCGGAAGTAGCCTCGTCGAAAATCAAAATCGGCGGGTTGGCAAGAAGAGCTCTGGCTATTGCAACGCGCTGACGTTGACCGCCGCTCAAAGAATCGCCGCGTTCGCCGACTTTGGTGTCGTAGCCTTCCTTGAGTTCCAAAATAAAATCGTGAGCACCCGCAAGACGCGCCGCACGAATAATTTCATCCATGGTGGCAGTCGGGCGGCTGATTGCAATGTTGTCGCGGACGCTTGAGTTGAAAAGGTAATTCTCTTGCATGACAACGCCGATTTGGTCGCGCAGCCAAGAAAGGTTTGCTTCGCGGGTATCAATGCCGCCGATTACGATTCGTCCTTCTTCGGGTATGTAAAGATTTTGAACGAGGTTTGTCAATGTCGACTTGCCCGAACCCGAACGCCCGACGATACCGATTTTTTGTCCCGGCAAGACGCTTAAGTTTATATTCTTCAAGACAAGCGGCAAGTCGACACGATAGCGGAAGGAAACGTTGCTTATCTCAATCCCACCGTCAATTCGATTGTCGCCGCGCTTACCCATTTCAACAACAACAGGTTCCATCGGCGTATTCAAAATATCTCCGACAAGATTGAGCGCGATTTTGACCATGATGATTTCCCACCACATCATCAAAAGCGTCGTTAAAGGTGCCGTTGCTTGTCGAGAGATCATTTGGAAAGCGATTAATTGACCGAGAGTAAATTCGCCGCTCATGACCATGTGACCGCCGTACCAGAGAATTGCCATTGATACCAACGCGTCAACGATGCCTCTGTAACCGCCGATAACCAATCTGAACTTTGCAAACTCAAACGTTCTTCGGACATAACGCGCAATCAAATTTTCCCATCTGTTGACGAATTGCGGTTCCACTGCCAAAGCCTTGACTGTTTCGACGTTTGTAATTGATTCAACCATGAAAGATTGGTTTGCCACACGTGCGCTCCACAAGCCTTTGAGTTTCTCACGCATGATTGGCAGAGCCCAAAGTTGAACCAAGTAACACGGCAGTATGGTAAGCGCGATTAAAGTCAAAGGCACCGAATACCACAACATGAACGCGATAAACACGACCGAAAAGAGCACGTCGAGTATCGTTGTCAAGCCGGGCCCCGTCAAAAAGTTGCGAACACGTTCCAGCGATTCGACACGCAGAAGCATTTCACCGACGCGCCGCCGTTCATAGTAGGGCAACGGCAAAGCAATTAAATGACGGAAAAGGCGTGTTCCCAAAATGGCGTCGAGTTTGTTTGTCGTGTGGTTCAGTATATAAGTTTTCAGCGCGGTGAGAAGTGACTGCATGAAGAAGAACAAAACCATACTGACGCCGATAACCGTCAATGTCGAGTAGCCGGCGTTGCCGATAACTTTATCGATAATGACCTGCGTGATAAGCGGGAAGACGATTCCCATTACTTGAAGAAAAAGCGTCGCCATAACGACTTCAAAGAGCGGTTTCTTGTAGCGGGCAACGACTTTCAAGAACCAATCGACGTTGTAGCGTTTCTTGAAGTAAGCCCAGCTGAAAGACGCCGAGAAAATCATCAGCTCGTTTGTCCAGCTTTCCAAGAATTCTTTCATTGGAATAGCTTTCGGCTTGTTTTCTCGCGGGTCAATCGCCAAAATGACTTCTTCGTTCATGCTGCCGATTGCGATATACGCGCCGTCATTCATTTTGGCTATGACGGGATATTCAATCTCGCGCATTTCGTCGACGGTCGGGCGAATCACCGTAGAGCCGATTTTGTATTTTTTCGCCAGCTTCTTCAGTTTGTTCCAATCAAGTTGCTTATCTGTTTCCGGGTTTTGGTCATAAATTTTTTGCAAATCCTTCACGCCGAAGTGCTGCAAAATTTTTATGATAGAAACTATCCCTGTTCGATCCTTGGGCGGCGAAGATTTATTTTCGGGCATGTTGCATACAAGTCTCCCTTCATTGTTGTTTATCGATTATGAATTACGATTGTTAAACACAGATTAGAAAAAATTTTCATTTCACGAAAAAACCGCCGTCAACCCGCAAGGAAGACAGCGGCCTTTTTTATTTGTCGATAAGGATTAACGATACTTCCGTTTGCGAGCCGCCTCTGATTTTTTCTTGCGGCGTACGCTGGGCTTTTCGTAATGTTCACGCTTGCGAACTTCGGCGAGCGTTCCTGCTTTCTGACAGGTACGTTTAAAGCGGCGGAGAGCACTGTCTATGGATTCGTTTTTCCCGACTTTGACTTCATTGGCCATTCCATTTCCCTCCCTCCGCTTGATACTCAAAAAGTTGATTGCCCGCGTATTCTAACACGCAACTTTTCAACCGTCAACGTTTTTTTAATTAGGAATTGGGAATGGGGAATTGGGAATTATTTTTTCTAACTACTAACTAACAACTAACCACTAACAGCTAACAGCTGACAGCTAAATCAGCCGTCGAATTCCAAAAGCCCGTAGGCTCCGGCGTGGCGTTTATAGACGACGCAAATTTGTTCGGTCTGCGCGTCGCGAAAGACAAAGAACGTATGATTCAGCAAGTTCATCTGCATGATTGCCTCTTGCACGTCCATAGGTTTCACTACAAAATGTTTCGTTTTGACAACGGGATATTCGCCCTCGTCCTCGCGCTCGACTTGCACTTTCGATTCGGCAAAAGCCTCTGCCCGCATGCCGCCGTTGCGGAAACGTCTTTCAAGTTTTGTCTTCTGCTTATGAATTTGACGCTCCAACTTCTCAACGACCAAGTCAATCGAAGTGTACATGTCAACGTTCGACTCCTGCCCGCGCAAGATGAGTCCGCCGCGAACTTCCGCCGTGACTTCGACAATCTGCCTGTCCTTTTCGACCGAAAGTAAAACAGAAATTTCGTCCATGTTATCGAAGTACTTGGTGATTTTGCCGACGCGCTTTTCGACGTACTCGCGCAGCGGCGGTGTGATTTCGATGTTTTTGCCTCTTATGTTGAATGTTACCATGACTTAACAGCTCCTTCCGCTCTTGCCGTAGGGTTTGAAAAAAATATTCGGCGCGGCGGGGATAAATCCTTTAAGAAAAAAAAATTTTGCCCTCCGTAAACCGGAAGGCAATTTTAAATCGTCGGGATTATCAATTTGAAAGTCGAACCTTCGCCGGGCTTGCTCTTGACTTTTATTTCGATGTCGTGGCGGTCGGCTATCCACTTGGCAACCGATAAACCGAGCCCGACAGAATTTTCACTGTCGCTAAGTTTTGTGCGGGCTTTGTCAGTGCGATAGAATCTGTCGAAAATTTTTGCGCAATCTTCTTTCGAAATGCCGATGCCTTTGTCGATAAATTTCAACGTCGCCTCGTCACCCGAAGAAGTCAGCTCAACTTTAACGACGGTATCGGGCGGACTGTAGCGCAGAGCATTTTCGAGGAAGGCGGCGAACATTTTCTTTAAAAATTCGGCGTCCGCCAAAATTCTGCAGTGCGTGAGTTTTGTAATCTGCACACGCGACGAAGGATATTCTTCCACAAATTTTTTCAGCAGGTCGTCCAAGTCGACGGGGATTTTGTTGAGCGGCTGATGTCCTTGATCTGCGCGGGCGAGGAACAATAAACTTTCAATCAAGTTTTGCATGTTCTGCGCGGATTTTTTTATCGAGGAGACTGCCTCTTTAAAAAGGTCGGGGTCGTCCGCTCCGCAACTTTCAAGCAAATCGACATAGCCGCGAATTATCGTCAAGGGCGTGCGCAATTCGTGAGACACGTCGTTTACAAATCGTTGTTGACGCAAAAAATTTTCTGCCGCGCTGCCGGCTTTAATCCTTAATTGCATAGCCGACGCCTCTGGTCGTGTAAATATATTTCTCGCCGAATTTGTCGTCAATCTTCGAACGCAGATAGCTTATGTAAACGTCAACAACATTCGTATCGCCGATATAATCATAGCCCCAAACGGTTTGAAGAATTTGGTCGCGGCTCAAGACGTTGCGTTTGTTTTCGACAAGATATTTCAACAGCTCGTATTCTTTGTGAGTAAGTTCGACGTGCTCGCCCTTGACGGTGACTTCGTAGCGTTCGGGATAGAGAATCATGTTTTTGACGACGTAACGAGTTTCATCAGCTTTGCGAAGGCGTTCGTTGTGTCGACGAAGTGTGCCGCGAATCCTCGCCAAAAGTTCTTCGGCGGCAAAAGGTTTCGTCATGTAATCATCCGCGCCCAAGTCCAAGCCTTCAACTTTGTCGCGAATTTCATCACGAGCCGTCAACATGATAATCGGAACGTCGCTCACTTCACGCACGCGCTTACAAATTTCCATGCCGTCCATTTCGGGCAACATAACATCCAACAAAACCAAATCATATTTTTCTTGCAGAATTCGTTCGTAAGCTCGTCGCCCGTTTGATTCGGTCGCCGTCTTGAAGCCTTCGCGTTCAAGCGTCAACTGCAAAAGCCGGGCTATCGGTCGTTCGTCCTCCACGATAAAAATTTTTGCAATATCTTCCATTTACCAAGTCCTCCTCAACATGATTGACGCCGTAACGTCTTTGTCATTTTTCCCGCGTTGAAGTTCAGCCTCGCCGCCGACAAACCAGCCGCGTGCAAATTCACTTTCGCCGCGCACGCTGAACACAAAATGAGTTTTATCACGTTCCTTGCGGAGTCTGTAGCTGCTTGAAGTGTCGCCCTCGTAGCTGATTCTCAAATCGGGGTCTGCGCCCGTGAAGCCGCGTTTGACACCGAACTTGAACCCGAACATTCCCGTTTGATAGTAGCGTTTGAAATCAATTCCTGTCTGCGCCGCAAAGTAAGTGTTGCTGTCGGATTCGACATGCTGATTGTAAATGCCCGCGCCGTGTTCGTGATAAGAATTCTGTTTGAGATGCGAGGCTTGAAAATTTATAAACGGGCTGATGTTCCAAGCTTTATTCGGCGTGAGGTTGTATTTGTATTCGCCGCCGATTTCAATGATACGGCTTTTGTAATTGGCGTTCGTCGTGAGTCCGAGCGAAGAAATTCCTCTGTGCAAAGAGTTTCGAAGTTGCCCGCCGTTGACATAAAAATAAACGTCGCTTTGGCGATTGTGATAACCGGCGTAGAGACCGAGCCGAGTATCGTAGACCGTTGCCCGCGAAGAATCCGCTCCGTAACCGATTGTCCCGTAGGTCGCAAAAATTCCCGCGCGAAAATTTTTTCCAAAAGGTCTGTCATAGCCGCCGACAATCGCGCTGCCGTGATAATCCGTGCCGCCGCGCAAGCTTCCCCAGTTCTTCATGTAGTTGAGCCAGAAATTATTTTCTTGCGAAGAGGGAACTTCAACCTTAACCGACATTTCGGGCGAATCGTCTTCACCGTCAGCGAACTTCACGGGATGAATATTCACGTCAACAAAATTCGTTGCAAAGACTTTCGAGACACGCGAGGAAATCATTCTGTCGACGACGGTATTTTGTTGAACGACACTCATAATCTGCGCGGCGTCGTCCGAGCCTATTTCATCCAAAGCTCTTTTTGCTTCGGGCGGCGCGAGGTTATAAAGTTTGCGCATTTCGTCTTGCCGTTTGCTGTCGAGCTTTTCAAACATTTTATTCATTGCGTCGAAGGTCTCCGACTCTTTGAAATCAAATGCAACCGTATTGTTCGCCTCGTGCGTCGTGACGGTCAAAGTATTTCCGACAATTTCGCCTGTGGCATTGAGCATTGCGGAAATCGGGACGGGATTATTTTTATCGTTTTTAATGTTGCCCGTGATTGAATCGGCGATTAAAACGGTGGCAGTTTCATTCGGCAACAAGCTGTCTGTCGTGACGGTCGAGCCTTCGACATTTGCAACTCCTTTGACGATAATCGAACCTGCCGAGCCGCCGCTGACTTTTTGCAAAACGCCGTCGGAAATCAAATCGCCGTTAATGATTAAATTCGTATCGGGCGAGCCTGCGCCAATCGTTCCGTGATTGATAAAAGTGCCTGCAGCCGCTCCGTCGATATTGTGCAAGTTGAAAGTTCCGCCGAAAAGTTTTGCTCCGAATCCGATATCGACACTCAAGACTTCAGCCGCGCCCGAAAATTTCATTGTGCCGTTGTTGACATGCAACTTGATGCTTTCCGCGCCCGAAATGTTTCCGCCGTATGAAAAGTTTGTGTTCACGTTGAGATGCGTCACGCGTTCGGGAAAAAATTTGTTCGCGTCGAGAGCCGACCAATTTGAAATGATATTGCCGAAAATTTGTGCGCCGTCGTTAATGTTTATGTTCCTGACGAAAGAATTTCCACCGATATAAATTGCGCAGTTGCCTCCCGCGAGAATTCCCGACAAGTTAAAATTGTTGACAAGCGCGCCGTTAAATCCTTCGCCGCCGAAATTGAATTCGACACCGTTGCCCGCCGCATAAATATTTCCGTCGACGTTGAGAGTGTGTCCTTGCCCCGAAGAAATCAAAATGCCTCTGCCGAATTGCCCGCTTGAAGTGATTGACCTGCCTTGCGGAATGACGATTAAATTTTGGGAACCGTCAACGATAACGGCGACCGCTCCTTCTTCCGACAAAAAAATATTTTGGCTCGGTGCGACAACGGCATTTGTGCTCGAAACGTGCAAGCTTTCCGACGAAAAATCTTCATTCGACTCCGCCGAAGAAACTTGTCCCGTCATCGCGCTCAAGCCGAAAACTGTAGCGACAGCCAAGAAGAGACGACGCTTTCCAAGATTTTTATCGTTGCTCATGTCCATTGAAAAATTCTCCCTGCTGATTTTTTCTGCTGACGTCGGAAAATATTTTTGACAGCTTACCATAAACGCGTGAAAAAATAAAGGCAATACGATTATTTTAATCGCCCGCCGAAAAATTTTTAATGAACTTTAATCTTGCGGGCAAATTCGTTTGGAAAATGTTGACAGATATTTTTCTTTCTGATAATTTTTTCGCAACGAACCATCGGAAAAATTTTGATACGAGGAGAATGAATTATGAAACAAGACGCCCCGACCCTCCAACAACTTTTAAATTCAATGAGTATCAAACGCCGTTTCGAGGAACTGCTTGACCAATCGGCACCGTCATTTATCTCATCGATATTGACAATCGTGAGGAGCAATTCAAAATTGCAAGACTGCTCGCCGAATTCGATATTAAGCGCGGCGGGCATTGCGGCGGCTTTGAAGTTGCCGATAAATCCCTCGCTCGGCTTTGCGCATATCGTTCCTTACAAGGGTCACGCTCAATTTCAACTCGGCTGGCGCGGCTACGTTCAACTTGCAATGCGCAGCGGACAATATCGAACGCTGAATTCCTCCGTCGTCCGCGAAGGGCAGATAAAAGAAATTGATTTTGTCACGGGCGAAATAATTCGCGGCGAAAAAATTTCGGAAGAGGTCGTCGGCTACGTCGCTTACATGGAACTTCTTAACGGCTTCAAAAAATCTTTGTACATGACGATTGAGGAACTTCAAGCGCACGCCGAAAAATATTCGCAGAGCTACGCTTACGACCTCCGTTCGGGCAGGAAGTCTTCCGTGTGGACAACCAACTTCGACGCTATGGCTAAGAAAACCGTCTTGAAAAAACTTCTAAGCAACTTCGGAATCATTTCGATTGACCAACAGAGCGCGGCGTTGGCTACGGCGTTGCAGGCAGACCAATCAGTCATTACGGAGGAGGGCTTCCGCTATGTCGACAACGAACGCGGCGAGGAAAAAATCGTGCCCTTCAACGAAGTGATTGACTTGCCCGAAGACGAAGAGATTGACGAGCCCGAAGAGGACAAAAATAATCGGGAGGATAAAAATGATTAACGAAAAATTTCAATTTGACATGGCGGCGGAGTTGCTGAAAAAATTTTTGCCTGCCGAAATGCAAGAGGCGGCTTTGAAAGAATTGAACGCCGAGCGCGAAGAAAAATCCCTTGAGCCTAAAGAAAAATTCAGCGCGAGTGACAGAGCGGCAATCCTCGTCGAGGCTCTTCCCTACATACAAGAGTTTCACGGCAAGACGATTGTAATCAAATACGGCGGCAATGCAATGGTCAACGACGAACTCAAGGCTTCCGTCATGCAAGACGTTGCGTTGATGAAATTCGTCGGGATAAACGTCGTTATCGTTCACGGCGGCGGTCCGGAAATTACCGGCTTCCTCAAAAAACTCGGCAAGGAAAGTTCTTTCGTGAGCGGCTTGCGTGTCACTGACGAGGAGACTGTTGAAATTGCGGAGATGGTTCTTGACGGCAAAATAAATTCGGAAATTGTCACGCTGTTAAATCGTCGAGGCTTGAGGGCAGTCGGCTTGAGCGGCAAGGACGCCGATTTGATTCAAGCAGAAAAAAAATTGGCGACGGTCTACGAAGACGGCGAGAAAACCAAAGTTGACATCGGCTACGTCGGCAAGGCAAAGCAAGTAAATATTCAAATCGTCGAAGATTTAATCGGTCAAGGTTATGTCCCCGTGATTGCTCCCATTGGCGTCGGCGAGGACGGCGAAAGCTACAACATCAACGCCGATTACGTGGCGGCTGACATTGCCGGCGCGCTCAAGGCAGAAAAACTTTTGCTCCTCACCGATACAGAAGGCGTTTACAAAAATTTTGAGGACAAGAAAAGTTTTATTTCGACGCTCAAAGCTGATGAGGCGCGGGCTTTTATCAAAGACGGTATCATAAGCGGCGGCATGATTCCCAAAGTCGAAGCTTGCCTGCGCGCACTGGACAGAGGCACGAACAAAGCTTACATTATCGACGGAAGACTTCCTCACTCGATTATCTTGGAGCTGTTCACGGCGGCGGGGCTTGGCACAGAGGTTTTGTAAGTGGTTGAGATTATGACGACCTACTCAATGCGCGAAAAAATTTTGGACAGTCTGTGCGATTTGCGGCAACTTGAAGGCGTCGAGTCGCTTGGCAGAAATAACGGTAAAATTGAGGAGTGATTCTTTTGACTGAAGAAAAAATTTTTGAGCGGGACGACAAAAATTATCTGCCCGTGTTCAAGCGTTACAAGATTGTTTTGGAGCGCGGCGAGGGTGCTTACCTCTACGACATCAACGGCAAAAAATATATCGACTTCCTCGCGGGCATCGCCGTCAATGTTTTGGGGCACAATTACCCGCCGCTCGTCAAAGCAATTTCCGAACAGGCTGCGAAAGTCATTCACGTGAGCAATCTTTACTACACGCAAGCCCAAGCCAACGCCGCCGCAAAACTTGTCAAGTTGAGCGGACTGGACAGAGCCTTCTTTGCGAATTCCGGCGCGGAAGCCAACGAGGGCGCAATCAAAATCGCCCGCAAGTTCGCAAAAAAATTTTCCGCCGATAAAACGCAAATTATCACGGCTTGGGACAGCTTTCACGGCAGAACGCTTGCGACCTTAACCGCGACAGGTCAGCCGAAATATCACAAAGGCTTTGAACCTCTGCCCGAAGGTTTCGATTACGTTCACTTCAACGACGCCGACGAGCTTGCCGAAAAAATTTCCGATAAGACTTGCGCGGTCATGCTTGAGACGATTCAGGGTGAGGGCGGCGTTTATCCTCCGAAAAATGATTACCTCAAAAAAGTCCGCGAGCTCTGCGACAAACACAATGCCCTTTTGATTCTTGACGAAATTCAATCGGGCATCGGGCGCAGCGGAAAATTTTTTGCTTACGAAAAATACAGAATCAAACCCGATATCGTCACGCTTGCAAAAGGTTTGGCGGGCGGCGTTCCGATTGGTGCTTTTATCGTCACGGAAGAAGTTGCTCAAGCTTTTCACGCGGGCGACCACGGCACGACCTTTGGCGGAAATCCTCTGGCATGCGCGGCGGCTAATGTTGTCCTCGATACCGTCCCGAACGAAAAATTTTTGGCGCACGTTGCAGAGGTCGGAAAATATTTCAAAGAAAAACTTATCGGCTTGCAAAAAAAATATCCCGAACAAATTCGGGAGATTCGCGGCGAAGGATTAATCTTGGGCGCACAACTTGACAAGCCCAAACGTTCGGGCGTCGAAATCGTCAACGAGTGCATGAAACGCGGCGCGATTATTAACTGCACGGTCGGCACGGTTTTGAGATTCGTTCCGCCGCTGATTATCACGGAGGCGCAAGTCGACGAGGTTATAAATATTTTGGATGAAGTTTTTGGAGATTAAATCATGGTCGACAAAAATTTATTCCTGCACAATTTGGCGGTCGTTGCCATTCTCAAGAACGAGGGACCTTATCTCAAAGAGTGGCTTGATTATCATCTGCTGGCGGGCGTCGAACATTTTTATCTTTACGACAACGAAAGCCCCGACAATCAAGCCGAAGTTGCAAAGCCATACGTTGAGGCGGGTCTCGTCGATTATTTTCCTCTGCCCGGCAAAGTCATGCAATGTGCCGCATATAATGATGCCGTTAAACGATTCAAATTTCATTGTCGATACATGGCGTTCATTGACGGTGACGAATTTATTTTCCCAAAAAGCAATCGGAGTATCGTTGAGGTCGTCGACGAAATTTTATCGGGCAACCCGAACGCGGCGGGTTTGGCGATTAACTGGCAAATGTTCGGTTCCAACGGACAAGTTAAAGCAGATTATTCAAGAGGCGTGCTTGAAAGATTTACGCGGCGCGCTCCGAAAGATTATACACCCGCCGGCGGTGAAACAAATTCTCTTATAAAGACCGTAACGAATCCGCGAAAGATAAATTTTTTTGGCAGCCCACATTTTTCGAATTATTTTGAAGGATGTTATTCTGTAAATGAAAACGGCAAACTCGTGACAGGCGGTTACAGTGCTCCCGTGACTGCAGAAAAAATCGTCGTCAATCACTACTACACAAAATCTTATGAAGAATACGCCAAAAAGGTCAATCGAGGCAGGTCAGATATATTGCAACCACGCGAGCTTAAGGATTTTGAGCATGATGACCGTAACGAGGAATTTGACGATGACATTTTAAAATATCGTGACGCGCAGGCGAAAACTTATCAGCCGCCCGATATGGCACACGCTGACGAAAAATTATTCAACGCGCTTGCAAAAAACTTATCTCCGACGCTTATGCCGACCACGCCGCCGCAATTCTACGCCGGGAAAACGGAAACGTTCCTCACTTGCCGCGCAATTGCTGCTTACCTAAAGACAAAACTTACCGACGACACGCCCGCAAAATTTTTCGAAGAGGTTTCACTCAATGCAATTCTTAAATCTTTGGGCGGCATGAATTTTGCGGATGCAAGGCTTTTGATTCGCGAGCTGCCCAATCTTTTGAGCTTGCCCTATCCCGCCGTGAAAGACTTGCGAGGAGCCGCGCTGAATTTTATTCCGCAAATGATGAACGTCACGCGCCGGAACATTATGTGGAAAGATTACGTCGAACTGGATTATCTTCAAGACTTGCTGAAACTTATTTAGGGAGGTTGAAAAATTTTGTTGAAGGGAAAAGATTTACTTTCGATTCACGATTTGAGCACAGACGAGGTTCAAGAAATTATTGACTTCGCGGCACAATTAAAAGTCATGCAGAAGGCGGGCGTCGAACACAAGCTCCTCGCGGGCAAAACACTCGGCATGATTTTTGAAAAGTCCTCGACACGGACAAGAGTTTCATTCGAGGTCGGTATCTTCCAACTGGGCGGCACGGGTCTGTTCCTGTCAAGCAAAGACTTGCAACTGGGGCGCGGCGAACCGATTAAAGACACCGCAAGAGTTTTGGCGCGTTACCTCGACGGGATTATGATTCGCACTTTCGAACAGGCAAAAGTCGAGGAGCTTGCAAAGTACGCTGACATTCCCGTCATAAACGGCTTGACCGATTTGCTTCATCCTTGCCAAGTGTTGACCGATTTGCTGACGATTCGCGAGCACAAGGGCAAAAACTTCCGCGCACTGAAAATGGCTTACGTCGGCGACGGCAACAACATGACCAATTCTTATCTTTACGGCGCGGCGAAAGTCGGCATGACGCTTGCGGTTGCCACGCCCGCGAATTACAAGCCGAATCAAAGAGTTTTCGAGAACGCACTTGCCGACGCAGAAGAGACCGGCGCAAAACTTTCTTGGACGGAAAATCCGCTTGAGGCTGTCAAAGACGCCGACATTATCGCCACCGACACTTGGGCAAGCATGGGGCAAGAGGCTGAACACGACGCCCGCAAGAAAATTTTTGCGCCTTATCAAGTCAATAAAAATCTTTTGAGCGGCGCGAGCAAAAATGTAATCGTCTTGCACTGCCTGCCCGCCTATCGCGGCGAGGAAATTACCGACGACGTTTTCGAGGACAATGCGCCCGTCATCTTCGATGAGGCGGAAAATCGCTTGCACACGCAAAAGGCAATCATGGCTTTGACTATGGGCTGAAATTAGGGGCTGTTGGTAAATTAGGGAGTGTTGGTAAATTCAATCGACGGCTGAGATTGAGCGTTTCAATGATTTTTATTTTTAAATCTACTTTTCTTTTGGGCGACCGTCATCCATGACGGTCGGGCACTCGCCAACCGCTGCTTTTGAATTTACCAACAGCCCCTAGATAAAAAAATAAAAGTCATGATTCACTCAATCGAAGAAACGAACACAAAAAAAGACCGACGATAAATTTCATCGGTCTTTTTAATTTCGTCAATATTTTCTGTTGAAAACCGTCCCGCGAAAGTTCGCCGACTCAATCAAGTCATAGGAACGCACCGCGCTGTTTTGCCGCCGCGACTTGTTGAGCCAAGCCTTCGCCCGATACATTATCTGCTTGTCCATCGGAATTATCTGTTCAATCAGCTTTTTACATTCTTCGGAATCGCGATAATTATTTTCGGGCAACGCCTTCATTTGCTCGATAAGCCGTCCGCGTTGGTCGACAAGCTCCATAAACAACTCGCTGTCTTTCTGGTCGCTGAACTTCAAAAGCTCCTTCGTCAATGAAAAATATTTCTGCCAAAGGATTCGCGCTTGTTTCAAAGTTTCTTCCGTGTCAGGCATAACCTTTACCGCCCGCGCCTTCGCCTTTTTCAAGACGTGCCGACTTCATTGCCTGGAACCAAGCGTCGCGTAATTCGGTGACAATTCCCTTTGCCTCGTCGATTTGCGCCAAGTCGCTCTTGATATTGCCCTCGACAAGTCTGTCGTAAATGTAATTGTACAGCGGGAGCAACTGGTGAGCTATGTCGTAATCAAAATTCAAAGTCAAACGAAATTCCGAGATTATACGCTGGGCTTTCTGCAAAGAATTGTTGGCTTCCTCATAATTTTTTTGTTCGAGGAATGCTCTGCCGTCGTCGATAAACTTCAAGCAACCGTTGTACAGCATAAGCGTCAAATGTTCCGGCGGCGCGTTCAAAATCCTCTGCTGTCTGTATGCTTCTGCCGCATTTACCATATATCACATCACCTTCCGTTTGGTTTGATTGTTAATCGCCAAATTAAGATTGACTGCCCATGACGTAGTTAAGTTGCATACCCAACTTCGCGAGCGTCGATTCCATAGCGTCGTATTTTTTGTAGAGCGCGTCCTCGAAAGAATTCATCAGCTTTTTGAAGTTACTCATCTTGGTTTGCAGATTGCGCAAGAGGTTGTTCAAGTCGCTGTCTTCGGTGATATCGGCTGAAGAACCCGCACGGTCTTTTATAAGTTTGTTCGCGCTGACGAAAATGTCGCCGAGACGTTGAGCGATACCGTTGCCGTTTGATTCACTTGTGACTTTGATAATGTTGCCGTTTGCGTCCTTTTCTGTTTTGTAAACTGCACTGCCGGTTGTCGTGTCTGTGCTTTCCAACTTCGCAAAGACATTGTAAACGGCGTCGGGATCTTCGGCAAGAGCTTTTTTGAGTTTGTCCTCGTCGAGAACCAACTGACCTTTAATGCCCGTCGTCGAAACGCCCAAGCTGTAAATCGAATTGTACTTGCTGTTAATGCCGCTGACCGTTTCGGAGACCGCGTCGCGCATGGTTTGAATAACTTTGCCGAGCGTCTGGTCGTGATAGAGCATGCCCGCCTTAGCTTTCTCTTCCCACTTGGTGATTTGGTCTTCCTTCATTTGGTCTTTCTGCGATTGCGTGAGCGGCTTGTAATCGGAATTGGGCTTCTCGTCATATTTGGCATAAAGGTCGGCGAGGAGCTTGTTGTAATCCGTAATGAAACTTTTAACTTTGTCGATAATCGAATCGGTGTCCTGCGCGACGGAAACAGTCGCCGCGCCTGTAGCTGCCGTCGTGTTGAGCGCGGTGTAGGTGACGCCGTTGACGGTCTTTTTATTGTCCGTGATGTCGTTATATACAACACCGTCAATTTTCATGACGCCATACGAACCCACTGCTTCGGCAGTCTTACCGGCTCCTGCAAATGTCAATGCACTGCCGCCGGCGTCTTTGGTTTTATCAGTAGTATCATTGTTGTCGGTCAGTGTTGCCGGGTCGTAAAGTTCACCGTCTCTTGACTGATAAAGTTTCAATGAATCAAGAAATCTCGCTGCAACCGTCCCTGCATAAGAAACATTCGAGGTACCGGCAGAAGAATAAGAATCGTTTCCCGTAGTTATGGAAATTGTATTTTCCGCGCCGCCTTTTGTGTTGTAAAGCGAAAAGTTGTCGTTGACGGAATCATAAGCAGCCCTGATGTTAAGACCTGCGGCATTAATTTTGGAAACCAAATCGTTCAAAGTGGCTCCGTTGTTTATCTCCTCAAAGGTAAAGGAAATTTCTTCTTTTTTGTAAGCACCTTCAATATCGTTTCCGGCGGAGTCTTTTTCCAATGTAGCACCGTCACTTATAAAGAAACTTATCGCTTTCGCTTTATTTTCATTGGTCAAATCGGCACTGACTGAACCAATGCCAGTAGTACCGTCAGGTTTATTCAGTGGTACGTACGTAGCTTTTTTAGTGTCGGTATCCACAGTAAGAGATTTAAAGAGTATGTTCTTAAGCTCAATGCTTGTGCTGTCCGAATCCACATTACCGTTACCGTCGTAGCGTGTAAGTTTTCCCGTGCTTAGAAGGTAAGCGTTGGAGCTTAGCTTTTCGACTTCAACTTTGTGGCTCATAAGCGGCGCATTGGAGTTCGCCATAACACTGACCGCCGAAGAAGTACTTTCCGCGCTCTTGGCGTTCATGGTGTTTGACATTTTGTATTGTGAAAGAGTCGACGCATTGAACGTGGTGATTTTGCTGCTGAGTTCAAGGTAATCAGCTTTCATCCACTCGTTCTTCGTGTATTTTTGTGCCATCTTGTCGTATTCGTTTTGCTTGCTCATCATGCCGACTTTAACCATCGACTCGATGTCCATGCCCGAACCCGACAAGCCGTAAATTCCATTGACACCCATGGTAATCCCTCCTTAGAAGGGCGTCTGTTCAAACTGCCCTGTCAATGAACGCGCCCAGCCAATCCTTAGCCTTAATCATGTTTTCAATCATTTCTTCGGGCGGAAATTCTTTTATGACCTCGTTGGTTTTCTTGTCAATCATTTTGACGTTAAACATTTCGACTTCTTTGTTGTACTTGAACTCGACGTCGCAGTTGATTTTGTCCATGAGCTTGTTGAAAGTTTCCGTCATTTCGCTGACAGACTTCTCCGACATTGTGCCAGGTTCCAAGCGCGCTTCCTGCTTTTGCTCTTCTTTTTCTGCGGGAGTCAATGCTTCCAGAGGTTTCGCAGCGACAGATTGAGAAGAGCCGGGTTGCGTGGAAACAGGTTTAATCCGTGCGAAGTCCTGCTCACCTACAGGCTTTGTGCTTGGAGCCGAGTCTACAACGACCGCCGCCGTGACCATGTCATTAAGTTTCCCTACCATAATAAAACACTCCTTTGTTAAATTTAGGAATTGGTTCCTAATTGTTTTTCAGCGGCAACGCGCCGTGCAAATCGACGTTCAACTTTTGAGCCGCCTTTTGATTTTCTTCTTGTATCGCACGATAGATTTCGCCGCGATAAATTTTTATGTCTCGCGGTGCATCAATCGCAATACGCACATTTTCGCCCTGAACTTCCACGACGTTTATAACAATGTTGTCGCCAATCATTATTTGTTGACGAGGCTTCCTCGTCAAGACCAGCATTGATTCACCCCTCCTTTTTATCAGATTCGGGGAAGAGGCGGTGTTTGGTCGTGTAGTTGCTCTTTTCCAAGACGACCTGCTTGGCTTGCATGTTTGCGCCGTTGAGGACAATGGGAGCCAAGAGATTTGCCGTCATGTAGCGAATTGAGCCGTTCGGGATTGTAACCATTGAATAATAGAACACGTTTTCGCTGTCTTTAATGTCGAGTTCCTTGACTGTTACATCGTCAATTTCAAAGGTGTAGTCATTGAAGAACAGGAAAGGAATCGTCAACAGGAAAGCCAAATCCGGCGACTTAAGCGACTGCATGAAATAGTACGGGCTCTCTTCTTCGTAGGGCAAGATAACAAATTCGTGCTCGTCCTCGAACGCGGGGATGCCGTCCTTGAAATACACGATTTTCTTTTCGTCAACCTCAATCTCACCAAATCTGCTGGTATAAATTTTACGCATGTAACTTTCCTCCTCTGAACTTTCCCCGACAGAATGAAAAACTTTTCTCGGCTAGGCGTAAATGTCATAGCGATCCATAGAGACCCAGTGGCGGATAAAGCCTTCATTTTCAAGAGACGTTTCCACACTGCCCGGCGTGTAATGAATCCTTGCGTTTGGTTCAGTTTCAATATCGACAGTAACATCACCAACATCGGGTTCGCCGACAACCTCGCTTTGATAACCTTGCATTTGCGGGTCGGGTATGTCGGCTGTCGTGAAAACCACACGCGCCTGATAATCGGAGAAGATTTCCGATTTAATCTCTTGGACAACGTCGTCGCCGCGTCTTGCCGCAGTTGTTGCCTTTGACCAAGCTTTTTGTGCATGACGACCCGTCGCGGCTTGGGCGTCCGAAATGCCTCTTTGCCCGCGTTCGGCTGCCAAATCGCCGTGTTTCCTGAAGCCGTAAGCTCTGCGGCTGGGGTAGCTGTCGATACTCAAGCTCGGTTGGGTGGCACCTTTATTTGCGCTTGCCTGTCGATTGCCGGCACTTCGCGTTCGAGGTTGAACTATTGCCGATTCGTCAAGCCGCCCCTGCGTCTGTCGAATGCTTATTTGCGGCAACTCATGTCGAGTATTTAACCTTACCATCATGACTAATTCCCTCCTTTCAATAAATTTTCCTGCCTGTCCTTGAAATTTTTGCCGAGAATAAAAACTCCGAAAACACCAATAGACGGCAACAAGAAATCTCGTTGACGCCTGCAGGATAAAATTATTTGGTTTTCAAAAATTAAGATTAGAGGTAGTCGGCGAGTGACTGCGGCAAAATTCTTCCGCCCAAAGACAAAGACAAATTGTAAAGGGCGGTTTGTTGCATGAGCTGCGTTGCAAGCTTGGCAATGTCCGCGCCGCTGACGTTGGTTATGTCTTCTGTAATGTTGTCGGCTTGATGATCCAACATGGTTTCGACTTGGTTATAAAGCTGTTGGCGCGCACCGATTTTTGTTTCTTGAGTGAGCATTGTCGAGTGAGCAACGTCGGCAACGGTCACGCCGTCGGAGGACATCCAATGAATATCGCAGTTATTTACTCTGGAGCAAACGCAGAACAATTCGTTGAGCATAGCCGTGCCCGAAGCCTCGTTGCCGGAATTTGCGTTGTCGAAAATATCTCTGCCGAACATGCCCGCGCCCGTTGCGTTGACGGTATCGGCATTGGGGTCGGTCGCGCCGTTGAGCTTGACCATCGAAATAAGATTTTCGTCGCCGTTGTAAGTGACGATATTTTGTTTAACCGTCTTGAAAGTGTAAGTCGTGCCGTTTATTGTAATGCCCTCGACACGCGAAGGACTTTCGCTGTCGTAAGTGAGAACACTCGACATGGAAGCGGGAACGTCTTCTTTTTTCTGCAACAAGCCCTGATTCGTGAAGGCGTCGGAAACTTTGAAATCGGAATCGAACTGCTCGACTCTGCCTGCATTGAGAAGTTCGGCTACTTCCGTATTGCCGTTTTCTGCCGCGTATTCTGCCTCGCCGATTGTGGTATAACCTCTGGCAATCAACTCTTTATAGCCGCTGTCCATGAATTCTTTCGTGTAGAGATTCATCACGCCGTCGGTAGTCTTATCGCCTTTGGCAGCCATGTTGCCGCTTTTGTCAACCTTTTGATTGTCGAGGTAGTAAATGTTGCCTTCGCTGTCTTCAACGGTGAGCATTTGGAAAAGCTCGGTGTTGTAGTCGGAGGTTGTGCCTTTGAAGAAAGCGGATTGCGAAACGTCGAGATTTTTGGGAAGCCCGCGATCATATTGTTCAATCGACATTTCAAAGGGCTTTGTCAAATCCTTTTGCCCCGCGAATAAATATCTGTCGCCGACTTGAGTGTTGGCTACGGAAACAAGCTCCTGCATGTGCGCGAACATTTCTTTATGAATTGCGGCGTAGTCGTCTTCGGCGTTATCGGAATTCGCCGCGTGGACTGATTTTTCCTTCAAAGTCTGCATCATTTCCGTCATATGAATCATTACGTCATCGGATTGTTTCATCCAAGAGGACGCCGTTTTGATATTTTCACGATATTGAGTGTTTTCGTTTTCGCTGACGTTGTAGCGCAGGAGCTTTGCATAATTCATCGGGTTGTCGCTGGCGCGGTGCAATGATGAGCCGTCCGCCTGTTCGAAGAGCTTGCCCTGTTGTTGATAAGCGTGGTTGAGTGATTGCTGATAATTATACATGAAGTGCATTGAGCCTATTCTTACGCCCATAGAAATCCCTCCTTAGTCTTTAATTCCTAACCACTAATCACTAATCACTAAATTACCTGCCGACGACGCCGGTGGAATTGACGAGACGATCCAAGCATTCGTCCATAGCGTTCAAGCAACGTGAGCACGCGGTGAAGCCTTTTTGGTATTTAATCATGTTGGTGAGTTCTTCGTTCCAATCGACGCCGCCCATAGAGTCGCGCCAATTTTCTACCTGCGTCATAATCGTTTGCATTGCCTCATAGTTTACGTCGGTTGAATAAGCATCAATGCCCAAAGTCGACATGGACTTTTGATAGTAGGAATTAAGACTTAATGTGGTCATTGCCGTTGAATATTGCTCGTCGCCGTTTGAGTCGAGGATTTTATTTCCTTCCAAGTCGCGTATGACCATATTTTTGGAAACGAGAGCATTGGCTTTGTTGTCTTCGATAATTGTCTTTTGAGAGATGTTGAAAAGTTCGCTGAGATAAACGGCATTTGTCCCGTCGCCGGTGCGCTTGCCCCACTCCATATCTTCCCAAAAACCTTGACCGGTGGAAGTTTCGACGTATTGTTTGCTTGTCGCCGCCGCAATGTAACGGTCGCCGTGAATTTCCGATAACTTTGAATTGACTTCCAAAGCGGCAATAATTTGCACACCGCTCAAAAGATTTTTGCTGTCGACCTCGTCGGGGTCGTATTTGTAGAGATAATTTCTGTCGTATTCGGCGTCGTAGCGATATTCGTAAGTGATGCTTTCCTTGCCGAAGAAATTAATCGTGTCGGGAACTTTTTTTATAATTTCGTCGGAGGAATTTCTGTAGACTGCCCCGCCGGTGATTTTGATTACCTCTTCCGTGCCGAGCATATAAACGCCTTCCGTCAACTTCACGCTGTCCGCTTCGGTCGCGGTCAAATACGTTCCGTCGGCTTTCATGAATTCGACTGCGGTCAAGTCACTTTCGGTGGTGGAGGCGGTAACGTCGTTGCCGTCCTCGTCGACGAATTTATAATCGCCGTTCATATCCCAACCTTGCTTGTGCTGTTCGTTGAAGGCGGTCAACATGAAGCTTGCCATGTCAGCCATCTTGTCAATGTAAGATTTATCTTCGGCGATTGAATCCAAACGCGCTTTCAAAATTCCGTTTTGCGGCGTGAAGACAATGTTGCTTTCTTTGATTTTAATGTTGTAGTCGGTGACGCCGTAGTCGATTCCGTACAAGCTGGAGGAAACGCCGTCACTTATCAGAAGATGGGATCTGGTTACTCCGTTTACCAAAGTGACGCCGCCCGAATTTATCTGATAAGCTCCGAATTCATTTTCGGTGAAAGAAACGTTCATGTAATTTGACAGCTGGTCGACAAGCAGGTCGCGTCTGTCGCGCAGGTCGTTTGCCGTCGCGCCCGTGACTTCTTGAGCAACGATTTGCTTATTGAATTGAACGATTTCTTCGAGGATGTCGTCGACTTGCAAAAGCTCGGATTTAAGGTCTTCGTATTCGGAACGAATTTGTTCTTGAAGTTCAGCAGTCGCCGTCTGAATGAGGTCGCTTAAATTTTTGCCTTGTTCGATAACTTGAGTTCTGGCGGAAGAATTTGAGGCGTTCGTCGAAAGGTCAACCCATGTCTGATAAAATTTGTTGATGGAAGCCTCAATGCCCAAGTTTTTGCTGTCGTCGAAAATCGTTTCAAGTTTGTCGTAATTGACAGCCATAGTCTCGTAATATTTTTGTGAAGGATTTTCGTTGCGATATTGAATATCGGCGTAGACGTTGCGCGCCCGTTTGACTGCCAAAGCATCGACGCCGGTGCCGACCATGATATTTCCGGTCAAGCCTGCGCGTTCTTCGCCGCGCGTCGTGGCAAGGGTAACCATTTGGCGAGTGTAACCTTCCGTGCCCGCGTTTGTGATATTGTGACCGGTGGTGTCCAAGCCGAGCTGATTCGCCATGATGCCGCGCACCATCGTGTTTAATCCTGCAAAAGTTGCTCTCATATATTTTCCCTCCTTAGAGCGTATTGGTAAACTCAAAATTATCGAGTGACGAGGAATTTTTTCGACTGACGAGGCGTAAGCGCGAAGGCGTACTTCGGTACGTCGAGCGCGAAACAACGAAGTCAGGCGGAAAAATAACCGGCACCTGTCAGACTTTACCAACAGCCTCTAGATATTTGCCTCGAACATGCGCCTTGTCCGTTGAGAGCCCGTATTGGCAGCCGCGCCGTAGGTATCGCTTGCCGAAGTCCTCGCCAAGATGTTCAAATTAAATGCAACATAATCTTTGCCGCGTTTTACGAGCAACTTGAGCTTGTCCGTTTGATTTTTAATTTTGATTTGAGAGTCGGCGGTTTTCTTCAAAAGTTTTTCCGCCACGTCCCGTTGAATATTTTTTTCTTGTGCCGCGAGGTATTCTGCAAACGACGGAGCGTTTACACGTTGCAAAAAATCGCGAGCCTTTTGTTCGTTCTTGGAAAGGTCGCGTATTGTTGCCTCGATTTTGCGGATCGGCTCCTGCACGTCGGGCGAATTGCTTTCTATGATTTTTATCAGTTCTTCGAAGAGTTCGGGCAAGTGGGCGCATAACACGGCTTGCTCGCGTAAAATTTTTATCGTCTCGTCCATAGCCGTGACCTCAAGCTTTAAAGTCGAAATTTTTTTGATGAGTGACGACGCCCGCGCCTTTGCCGGAATAAGTCGGTTCAACCGCCGCGCCGCTCAATCTGTTAAGTTGTCCTTGAACGGCATCCAATGCGCATTGAGCGAGGATTTGATTGTTGTTGCGAAGTGTCACGACGCGCTCAACGTTTTTGCTGAGGCGGTCGTGCAGTTGAAGCAATTTTTTTTCGTCGGCAGAGGTCGGAGCTTTTTTGTAAAAATCTTTGGCGCGCGTCGATTCGGTCAAAGTTTTATCTTCCTTCGACAAGCCGCGCAGAAGTTCAAGGCGTTTTTGCTCAAGCTTTTGAATTTTCGCCGTCAAGAGTTGTTCGGCGTCGAGAATATTTGAAAGAGACTTCATGTCAATGACGACCAATGCGGAGCGTTTCTTTTCGCCGAGTGCCGCCAAGTTGTCATAAACTTCGCCGAGCTTGTCGAGTGTATCAATTAAAGTTTGCCACATGTCCGTTGCCTCAATAACGTGTTGCCAAAAGACTTGCCGCGAGGTCTTGCGCCGAAACGAAATATTGCCCCGAAGAAATTTGTTCTTGGATGCGATTGACTTTATCCTCGCGAACTTCCGAAACGCCTTTGAGTTTGTTTAGCAAGTCGCTGAAACTCTGCGCCTCTTTTGAGGGCATGAAGGCATCACTCTTTTGCACGCCGCGAACGTAGCCGACTGAATTTGCGTATCTCGTCGCTGCCACCGAGTTTGAATAAAAATTCGAGGACGAGTTCACGTTGTTTACAATCATGATTTTCACCACCTGTTGACTGCTGTCCTTGCAAATATTTTTCAGTGTATCTTCCTTGTTTGCCTATATATCGAAAAAAATTTTCTTAGACTTAAAACTAAATTAGGGGCGGTCGATTTCTTCTTGCCTCGATTGAATGAAAGAGGGAGCTCCCGTCTTTGCCAAAGAGTGGGCACGCAGAACCGGCTGTCGTATTCGGAGTTTGTTACTTCGATTTAACGTTTCAATGAATTTAATTTTTTTCTTCTACTTTTTCTTTGCATGCCCAAAGAAAAAGTAGCAAAAAGAAAAGGCACCTCGCGGGGGCGTTCGTCGTTCATGGTTCGGAGGTTGAGGTTACCCGCAACCGAGAGTGCCGCTGTATTTCGCATCACGCGAAATGGTCGCGGCGAGGCCGTCATCCATGACGGCCTCAAATTTTTTATCGATCATTTAAAACGGAGTCGCACTCATTTCAAGTTTGGGATTGTTGTCGCTTATCCAGCCCAGAGCCCATTCGTTTTCGAGGAGCAACACGGGATTTTCCTCGCGGTCGAGGACGAACATTCCTCTGTCTGCGCCGCGCAAGCTTGAAGGAGTGACTTTCGCGCCGTCGTTAAATTTGAGCCAACGAGCAACTTCAAACGGTAACATCGTCAACAGCACGTCGACGCCGTATTCCGATTTCAAACGATATTGCAGAACTTCAAATTGCAAAGTGCCGACGGTTCCGACGACGTATGATTCGGTGCCCGCGCCAACTTGATTGAAAAGTTGAATCGCGCCTTCCTGCGTGAGCTGGTCGATGCCTTTGGCGAATTGTTTGCGCTTCATTGTGTCTTTGGCTTGCACGCGAGCAAATTTTTCGGGCGGGAAGGTCGGGAAGTCCTCGAATTTAAATTTGTGAGAGGCGTCTGTCAAAGTATCGCCTATCCCGAAAATTCCGGGGTCGAATAAGCCGACGATATCGCCGGGAAATGCCTCGTCGATAATCTGTCTGTCCTGCGCGAGGAATTGTTGTGGCTGCGAAAGTTTTATCAGCTTATCGGTCGCCGCGTGCCAAACCGTCATGTTGCGTTCGAACTTGCCCGAACAAATTCTGATAAACGCCAAGCGGTCTCGGTGCGCGGGATTCATGTTGGCTTGTATCTTGAAGACAAACGCCGAAAATTTTTCGTCTTCGGGCTCAATGATTCCGTCGTTTGAAAGGCGCGGGGCGGGCGGCGGCGCAAGTTTCAAATACTCTTCCAAAAAATTTTGCACGCCGAAATTTGTCATTGCCGAACCGAAAAACGTCGGAGTCAATTCGCCCGCGTCGATTTTTTTCTTGTCGAAGGTTTCGCCCGCCTCGTCGAGGAGCATCAAATCTTCTTGAAGCGCGTCGAAATTTTCTTGACCGATACGCTTTATAACTTCCGCGTCGTCGGGAGAAAAAATTTCGGAGGCGCGTTCCTTCTGCCCGTGAGTTGTATCCTCCGCGAAAAGTTCAATTTGATTTTTTTGACGGTCGAAGACGCCCAAATATTTTCCGTCGGTGCCGATTGGGAAGTTCATGGGATAAGTCGGAATGCCCAAAACTTTTTCAATCTCGTCAAGCAAATCAAGCGGAATTTTTCCGTAGCGGTCGAGCTTGTTGATAAAAGTAAAAATCGGAATGCGGCGTTCGCGACAGACTTTAAAAAGTTTTTTGGTTTGAGACTCAACGCCCTTAGCCGCGTCGAGAATCATAACCGCGCTGTCGACAGCCATCAACGTGCGGTAGGTGTCTTCGGAAAAATCTTGGTGACCGGGCGTGTCGAGGATATTGATTCGGCAGCCGGCGTAGTCGAATTGCAAGACGGAACTCGTGACGGAAATGCCGCGTTGCTTTTCGATTTCCATCCAATCGCTGACGGCGTGGCGTTGAGTTTTGCGAGACTTAATCGAACCCGCCAAATGAATCGCGCCGCCATAGAGTAAAAGTTTTTCGGTAAGTGTAGTCTTGCCCGCGTCGGGGTGAGAGATTATCGCGAACGTTCTCCGTTTGTTTATTTCTTCAGTCAGTGTCAAAATTAATCGCTCTCTTTCATAAAAAATTTTTTACTTGCCTTTCTTCACAACAATTAAAATTCCCGCGAAGATAAATAACATGCCCGAAATTATGTGGACAGTCAGAGGCTCGTTTAAAAATATCACGCCGCCCAAAACACCGACGACCGGCGCGACCAAAGTTGCGATTGCAGCTTTTCCGGCTTCCATATGCGTCAAAATGTAATTCCACAAGAGGAACGCCAATGCGGAGGCAAGTACGCCGTTGTAAATCACGCAGAGCACGGCGGGCAGTCCCCAATCAATTTCGCCTTGAGGAAATGCCGTCGAATAAATTATCAGGGCGAGCGCGCCGAAGATCATTTGCCACGTCGTCAGCTGAATCATATCGCATTTGCTCAATTTCAACTTGACGAGTATGTAAGCCGCCGCCGCACAAAGCGCACCCAAAATTATTATGAACGCCGCGCTCAAATCGTCGACGCCCTGCAAGCCCATCAAAATGTACAAGCCGACCGTCGCCAAGAAAATGCCGAAACATTTTTTTCGAGTGAGTCTTTCATTTAAGACGAAGTGTGCAAATATCGCCGTCCAAAGCGGCACGGTGTAATTCAAGACGCAAGCCATGCCCGCGCTTATCGACAGCATTCCGATTTGTGCGGCGACGTTGTTCAATGAAATTTGCAAAAGACCCGTCAAAATTATCCAAGGCAAAAATTTTGCATCGGGCAGAGGAATTTTTTTCCACCATGCGACCGCCGACAAAATCAGCGCGCCCGAAGCAAATCGCCACGTCACGAAAAGTATCGGCGGGAAAAAATTATTTGCCGTTTTCATGATGACCCAATTCAAGCCCCAAATAAACCAAATCGCCGCAAGTGCTCGGAGCATTTTTATCACGACCTTTAACAAAATCTGCCCGCAAGTTTAGAATAATTTTTATGTCATGTCAAAGCAGGGCGAGAAAATTTTTTGTGGAATTTTATTGCGAGAAAAAAATAGCTGTTAGCTGTTAGTGGTTAGAAAAATCCTGAAAGCTAAAAGCTGACAGCTGAAAGCTAACGAGGAGGGAAAATTTTATGACGGAAGAAAGACGCACGATTCACATAAAAGGCACGGGGTACGCCGCGCAAATTCCCGACACTGTCGTTTTGTCAATGACTTTGACTGCGCAGAACAAAGAATACTCCGCCGCAATGAAAATCGGCAGCCAGCAAGTCGAAATGCTCCGCGAGGCGATCGTCGAGGCAGGTTTCAAAGCCGACGACCTCAAGACGATTAATTTCGATGTCGAAGCGAAATACGAAAACGAGGAATATAAGGAAGGCAAGTCGACGCGTTACCGCCAAATTTTTATCGGCTTCGAATGCAGCCACGATTTAAAGTTGAGCTTTGACTTCGACAACGACAGATTAAACAACGCCGTCGATACGATTGCCGCGAGTTTGTCTCAACCGAAAATTTCAATCGCCTTCACGATAAAAGATGTTGACGCCTTCAACGACAAAATTTTAAAATCCGCCGCCGAAAATGCTCGACGTAAAGCCGAAATTCTCTGCGCGGCTTCGGGCGTCAAACTCGGCAAGCTCCTCAAAATAAATTACTCTTGGAACGAAATTAATATTCAACATGAAATGGTTGATGCCTTACTTGCTCCTCCTTCCGAAAAAAGTTCTTTCGACTTTCAGCCCGACGAAATTAAAGCAAACGATACCGTCGATTTTCTTTGGGAGATTGAGTAAATGGCTAAGCAAATAAAATTCACAATCGGAGGATTTTTCGGCGGCTACAACACGATTGAAATTTTTATCGACGGCTCAACCGTTCGTTGCAAGGCGGCAAGAATTTCCTACAATAAAGAGGCGTGGCAAAAATTCGACAAACTAGAAGGTAAACTTGTCGAAGTCTCGGATTCATGGCTTGCAGAGCTTGACGCATTGGAAATTTTTTCTTGGCAAGAAAAATATGATTGTCTTCCAAAATATCCCGATGACTTCATTTGGTGGAATTTAACTTTTGAAGACAACGGAAAAATTTATCGCGGACAAGGAACCAATACTGCTCACAAAAATTGGTCGCGCTTTATGGATTGGCTCGGTGCGATTTTTAAGGAGAAGGACAGATGGGTAGATATATGAAATTCACGACCGGAAACGTCGCGGAAGGTTACAAGACCGTTGAAATTTTTATCGACGACGACGGCAAGACAGCTTACAAAATTTTACGGAGCGGTTTGCTTTACCTCGACCGAAATAAAAAAATCGCCGCGCAGATGTCCGACGAGTGGGTTAAAGAATTGGCAGAGCTGGAAATTTTTTCTTGGAAGAAAAATTTTTCGGCGGAGGTTGCCGACGGCGTGCAATGGGAATTAATTTTTGAGGACGGCAGAGAAATTTATCGCGGGCAAGGTTTGAATGCTTATCCGGAAAATTTTGAGCGTTTCCTTGATTGGCTGGATGCTTTGGTTCCTGAGCTTGAGTTCGTCAATCGCAAGCGGCTCGAAAAAATTACGCTGGACTATTCCCGCGAATCGGCTATCGGCTACATGATTTCCGAATGCTTGACGCTCGACCGCCGTGAAAAAAATTTGACGCTTGATAAAAAAAATGCTTACGTCTTTGCCAATCATGTTTATCGTTTGGGTTCCAACAAGGAAAAAATTTTCGACGCCTGCCAAAATTTTTTTGACAATCTCGAAATCGAAGAGAGCGACCCATATTATCCTGCACGAATAAAAATCGAACTCGTCAGGCACGACGGCTCGATTGAAAATTTTGAGACATCTTACAACGAAAATTTTTTGCCGGGCATGACAAACCTTATGAAAGAAATTCAAAATTGCGCAAGTGACTTGACGGCAGAAATTTTTTCTCCGTTGCCCGCCGAAAGAAAGACAGAAGACAAATACATTTTCTGCAAAGTTCAATTCAAGGGCAGCTACAAGCACTACACCTACCGCGCCGAAGACGAAACTCTTTCCGTCGGTGACGTGGTGGATGTTCCCGTCGGCAAGAACAATGACGTGGCGACGGCGCGCATTGTTGAAATCGGCTACTTCGAAGAATACGAGGCACCCTTCCCCATCGATAAGATAAAAAAAATCATCGGCAAGCATATCGCCGACGATTGGGAAAATTATTAATCAAGCTCACCAAGTTTTTGCAAAGCTCGTCTTGCCGCCTCCTGTTCGGCGGCTTTTTTGCTGCGTCCGATACCGCGTCCGAAAATTTTTCCGTCAATCAATGCTGCCGATTCAAAAGTCCTGAGGTGAGGAGGGCCGCTTGAGTTCAAATCGACGTAAGAAAGTTTTGTCGCGGGATTTTCTTTTTGAAGAACCTCTTGCAATTTGCTTTTGTAATCTTTCGGAATGCCCGTGACTTTGACGTGTTCGAATTCGTTTGTGAATTGGCGGAAGACATAATCGCGGGCAACTTCCCAACCTCTGTCGAGGTAAATCGCGCCGATGACAGCTTCCAAAGCGTCTTCCAAATTTGAATCACGTTCGCGCCCCAACATAAATTCGCTTGGGCCGAACAACAACAAATCGCCGAGCCCGATTTCTTTTGCAACACGTGTAAGCGTTGATTGACGAACGATGCCCGAACGCGTTTTGGTGAGTTCGCCTTCTTTCAAATGCGTGAAGTGCTTAAACAAATAAGTAGCCGTCGCCAAACCCAAGACTGCGTCGCCCAAAAATTCCAATCGTTCATTGTATTTTATTCGAGGCTCAAATTCATTCGCGTAGGATTTATGAGTCAAGGCAACGTGCAAAGTTTCTATGTGCGAAAATTTCACGCCGAGTTTGTCAGCGAATTTTTCCAAAGCTGCGCGGCGTTCGTCGCTCAAAACGTCGTCGACCCAATCCTCGCCTTCGGGTGCCTCAAAAATTTTTTCGTCGATTGTCAAAAAGTTCACCTCTTAATTAGCTGTTAGCTGTTAGTGGTTAGTGGTTAGCTTTTAAAATATTTTCCGCCGCAAGCAACGTTCCTGCCAAGAGCCAAAACTCGCGCATTATCGGAACTTGATTCATGTTCGTGTCGGTCAAGCCTTCAAGCTGAAGTCCCGCCAAAATTAAGATTGCCGTCATGCCCGCGCCGAACGGAATTTTCTCGCGCTTGTATTGAGTAAAAAATTTCCAGAAGAAATAAGCGTACAGACCGATAAACGCCGCCAAACCGATTAAGCCGCCTTCGCTTGCCCGCTGCAAAAAATTGTTGTGAGGATGAGTGTGACCGTCGCCTATCACGCCGGGACGTTCCCGCGCTTCGGGAGGAATGTAATATTTGTTGTAAGCGTTGAAGTACATTTTCTGCCCGACGCCGTAAATCGGATAGTCACAAAAAATTTCAGCCGCCGCCTTCCACATCAAAACGCGCTCGGTGTTGCTTTGAAATTTTGTGCTCGTCATTGTCGTGAGCCTCTCTTGAATTTGCGCAGAGCCGATTGCAAAAATTAAAAAGATTATCGCCAAGCCCGCGCAGATTTTTGCGGTGAGCAGGCGATACTTTTTTTCAAGCACGACGAAAAGCAAGACGACAATCACGAAGGCAAGCCACGCGCCACGCGTCATTGACAGCACCAAACAAATCAACGACAAGCCCGCCGCAAAGACTGCCAATCTCCTCCAAAGCGGCGATAAAATTTCAAGCTGCGCAATGTAAATCGCAATCGGCAACTGCATTAGCATGAACGACCCGTAGAAAGTCGGCGTGTGATTGAATCCGAAAGCTCGCGGCTCGCCTTGAACGAAATATTGCCACAAGCCCGCCGCGTCGTTTATCAGTATCGCCAAAAGTGTCGCGATCAAGACGCCGCAAAGTTGTTCGCGCTTTTTTATGAAAGTCATGGCGAATATCAGCGGAAAGAATCTGTGCAACTCGCCGAAGACTTCTCGGAAACTGTTCACGGGTTCCCAAGAGGTCATCGCGATAAAAATTTGCAGGACGAGATAAACTGCAAGCACTTCCAAAATATTCGAGTCGAACGGCGGCAATTTTCTGTGGCGCACAGACCAAACGATTATGAACAGCGTCCCGGCTCCGACCGCGATACTTGCTGCGGCAGTCGAAAGAGGAACCGCCAACGCCAACAGCAAAACGACTTTGTACATTGCGGAGTCGAGAGAAACTTTCGGCAAAAATTTTAGCGGCATGATTCATTTCCCCTTGAATTTTTCTGAAAGCAATTCTAACACAAAAAGACCCCTCCCGCAAAGGAGGGGTTTCATTTTGTCGGCGAAAATCTTACTGCAAATTTTTCTGAAGGTATTCGTAAATTTTCGGCCAAATCGTTCCGTCGCTGCCGTCAGCGGAAGAAATTTCCGGCGTGAACGAAGGATCTTGCACGGGGTTGCCGTTCTCGGCGATTACGCCGGTGTAGCATTTCTTTTTGAGTCCGTTCTCTTCAAAGAACCCCATCGAATTAATCATTGCGAACGTTTCTTTGTCGGGAATGATAAATTCGAGTTTGATGTTCGCGCTGAAGCCGTCCGACCTGTCGACGCCCAACGCCGCGCAGTGAACGCCGCGCTTGATTGAACTTTTATCGACGTAAACTTTGGTATCTTTTTCGCCCACGTCAATTTCTGTCCAATCGGCCGCAAAGGTCGTCGAGGAAATCATCACGGCGAAGAGGAACGCAATCAGTGCAGAAAATTTTTTCATGTGAAGCACTTCCTTTTTTAAAATTTTCAAATTAAGTTTCCGTTAATTGAGCGACGAGTTGAGGCGGAATGACTTCGGGATAATTTTCTGCAAGCCACGCAACGATTCTGTTCCAATAACGTTTTGCCTTCCAAGCCGCCGCGAAGTCAAACCAATAGACCAGCGGAATTAAAACGGGCGTGCCGATGTTGTCGACGATTCGGACGCGATAAGTTTCGGGCGCATGTTCCTGCACCATAAAATTTTCTATGTCAGTGTCGACGATTGCAATGTTCTCGCGCAGAAAGTCCGATTTAAAATTCAGCAGGGTTGTCCAAATTTTTTGAAGAGTTTTTTCATCGGGCTTTGTCTTCGGAAGAAATTTTTTCATGTCGAGGCTTGTCTTGCCGTCGTAATCGAGGACGCGCTCAAAGACGTAGCCGAGCCCCAAATTCGTTTCAATCGTTCCGAAAAATTTTGTGACGAGCCGGGAATTCTCCAACTTCGCCGAGCACATTCGACGATAGCGCATTTCTTTTTTTACGTCGCCGTCGTCTTTGGTGTGCGGAATTTTTATGCACTTGGTCGCGTCAAGCGGGTGGATGTATGTCGCTTGATGCCCGCCCGACCCGATAAAAAGTTCTTCATTAATTTTCAAAGTATTCATATGTTCCTCAACTTGTGAACGCGCAATTTGTCCAGCCAATGCCAAACCTTCAGCTGAATCTGCGCGAAGTCTCCTACGCGGCGAATAATTATCCTGTCGTAAATGTCCGTGCCGATAACTTCAGCCGTCACGACAAGTTCGGTCGCCTTGCCGAAATTCAAAATCAATTCTCCGCCCGTGACAACTTCCGTCAAAATATTTTCGTCGCCGGCGGTCGCAGTGATTTTGACGGGCGCGTCGACTTGAAAACGATAGAGCCCGATAGAAATTTTATCGACCTCGTAGGGCACGGCGTAGCGATAAATAAAATTGTCGTTGACCGTGAGTTTGATAAACGGCGGAATTTTATGAAGCGGTTCGGCGTTCGCGAAGAATTCGACTTCGGCAAGCCCGAAATTTTTTCCGACGTCGATTGCAGAAATTTCGGCGCGTGTCACGAAAATTTTTTCCGTGTCGATAATCAACGGACGCCCTCGACTCGGAAGAGTCGCGCTGAAATTTTTTACATTATCTGAAGAAATGCCCGCCTTGTCAATGACGACTTGAGCATCGGCAAGTTCGAGGCGCAAAGAAATTTTTGCGGGCGCATCGTCGAGGAGGTTGCCGTAAATCACGATACGCCTCACTTGAATTGCCTCTTCCCACTCAAAAAAAATTTTCTTGCCTTGCCAAAGATGATTTTCAATTTGAGCGGGCGTCGCGTTAATGTCGTTCGTGTCAATGATTTTGAAGTCGCGAACTTTGCTTGCGTCGCCGGAAGTCGCCGTGACCTTCGCGGAAAAAGTTTGGCTGTCGGTGCGTCGTTCAAAAAAAATTTCGTCGGAATTCAAAATGCGCAGGGCGTTCCATTGGTTGCGTTGAGACTTGTGAGCGAAAATCGCTTCGGCAACGGGATTATCCTTCAAAATCGTTTGGCTGTTCATGACGGGAAAGCGCACGCGATTTTCCCAAACGTAATTGGCGCGGTCGATAAAATCAAAATCGTAAGTGTCGGTCTCGCCAAGTTTTGGTTTCTTCGTGGCGCGGAGGTTCGTCGCATAAAAATCGGCGGCGGCTGTGAAGGCGGTCGCGTAAGCAAATTTTTTGTAAACTTCGGGATGATAATCGTTGCGTTCGGATAAAATTTCGCCCAAAACTTCCTCGAACAAAATCGATAAAGCGCGGTGGTCTTGGTGGCTGTCGAAGTCAACGCAGAAAATTATATTCGCACGAAGTTCGAGGAGCAAACTTTTCAAATCGCGCTTGAAATTTTTTCGGGTGTAGGAGCTGTGTCGCCCGAAAATTTTTTTTGCATAATCGACAAAATTTTTTGCGGCGTAGGTTTCGACGTGACCGGCGGGCGATTGCGTCGGCTTATCGGAAAGTTTGTGACCGTCGCCGTAGCCCAGAAAAATAATTTTGTCTTGAGGCACGCCCAAAATTTTCAGCGCGTCGACTGCCTCTTGAGCTCTGGTCTCTGCCGAAACTTCAAAGTCGCCGTTCGTCGAATAGGCAACGAAAATTTCCGCCTTCGCCGCCGCCAAAGTCAAAATCATATTCCCCGCAATGTTAATCTCGTCGTCGGGGTGCGGTGCCAAAATCAAAACACGCGTCCCGAAATAATTTTTATCGAAGAAAGAATTGCCCGCCGTCAAAATTTCTTCAGCTTGAGTATCTTCGCCGACCAGTTCAAAAATTCCGCAAGCCTCCGATTCAAAAATTTTCTTGTCGTCCACGCTTTCACCTCGCATAAAATTTTACTATAATCAGCTTCGGAGGTTGAAGCCAATGAAAAAACTTTTGATTGTCGCAATTATCTTATTGACATTTTTAACCGGTTGCAAGACGCGAACCGCCGATTTGAATTTCCGCGAACTCGAAACGAAATACAACGCGCAGATTGGAGTTTACGTCCGCGATACCAACGACGACAGCGAAATTGCTTACAACGCCGATGAACGATTCGCTTATTGTTCGACGCATAAATTTTTGAGCGTCGGCGCGCTCCTTCAACGTAAGAATCTCGACGAACTCGATAAGAGGATATTTTTTTCGGCGGAAGAAATTTTGCCCTTCTCTGCGATAACCAAAGCGCACGTCGACAGCGGCTTGACCCTTGCCGAAATTTGCGAAGCGGCATTGAGAATCAGCGATAACACCGCCGCCAACTTGGTGCTTGAGGAATTGGGAGGCATTGCGGCGTTCAGGGAAAGCTTGCGGGCAATCGGTGACGACGTAACCGAACCTGCGCGGCTCGAATTGGAACTGAATATTTTCTCGCCCGACAGCATTGAAGATACAAGTACACCACGACAGCTCGCGAAGGACTTGGAACTTTATCTTTTGGGGGACATTTTGAGTGACGAGAAAAAATCTTTGCTGGCGAAGTGGATGAGCGATAACACCATAACCGACGACCTCATAAAAGCCGGCGTCCCGCAAGATTGGAAAGTTTTGGATAAAAGTGGCGCGGGCATTAATTACGGAACGCGCAACGATGTCGCAATCATTTTCCCGCCGAATAAAAAGCCGATTGTCGTTGCGATTATGACACGTCGAAACGAAGAGAGCGCACGATTTGACAACGCCTTGATTGAAGAAATTGCCCGAATGATTTTCACCTCGACGCGATAATTTCTGCAAGTTTGGGAATAACGGTTTCGAAGTCGCAAGTTTCACGAATCAATTTTGCCGCGCGCTCTCCGAAAATTTTTCTGCGTTCGTCGTCCTCGAACAGCTCGGAAATTTTTTCTGCGAAAGCCGCCGCGTCTTCCGAATAAACTCTGTAACCGTTCACGTCGTTTTCAATCACGTCCTCGCAACCGCCGATGTCGCTCGTGACGGCAGGCAACCCGCTCGCCATTGCCTCAAGCAACGAGGTCGGCAAACCTTCATGTCGCGAAGGAAAAATATAAACGTCAGCCATTTGATAAAATTCTTGAGGCGCGTCGACCTCGCCGATAACTTTAATCGAATCGTCAAGCTCGGTGGAAAGTTTTTTCAGCTCGTCAAGCAAATGATTCAAGCCGCCGCCCACGACGAATAAAAGCGCGTCGGGAAATTTCTTGTGCAAAATTTTCCAAACGTCCTGCAAAGTGTCAACGCCTTTATCTTTGACGACGCGGGCGCAGAAAAGTAAAACTTTTTTATCGGGCTCGACGCCGTGAGAAATTTTCAGCTCGTTGCGAAGATTTTCATTCGACTGCGGATATTTTTTCGTGTCGATGCCGTGAGGCAGAATTGAAATTTTTTCGGGAGCAATGCCTCCGCGTTCGATGAAGCCGTCGCGAATTTCTTTGGTCGTCGCAACGTAATGCGTGCACTTCGCCAAAATTTTGTTCCGCCAATTTTTATCCGCAGAAAAAATTTCCGCCTTGCCCGTCAAAGCCAAAGTCACCGGCTTGTTGAAAATCCTCGCGAACAAAATCGCCCAGACAGAAAATTTCGGCGTGCCGATTATGTAAAAGGCGTCAATGTCTCTGTGCGTCGTGAGCAGGCGCAAAAAAATTTCCAGCCAACGAAAAGGCGGGTGCAGTCTTACGAGGTCGATACCGTTTAATTTTTCTCTTGCCGCCGTGAAGAAAAATCTTTTCTTGGTCATGAGCGTGAGGCGGTGTCCGATTTTGATGAGTTGCAGCGCGTGATTCTCTCCGTGAATTTCCGCGCCGCTCTTTGTCGGGCGTCCGTCAGGCAGAAATTTTTTTCCGACGGCAAAATCTTTTATCAGCAAACAAATATTCATGGTCGCTCCTTTCGCCGCCAATTCTATCAAAAAATTTTCTACCGTCAACGAAAAAACCCTCCGACATAAGCCGAAGGGCTTTTTTAGCTTGTGATGCGAAAATTTTAATACAAACTATGATTTTTCGCATTATAGATTGGGTTGTTGTTTTGGAAGACGTTTTGTTGAGCTGGAAATTCTTTGTCGTTAATTTTACAATCCCCGGGCCAACTACCGCCCGCGACCTCGTCAAGTTCCTCATCGCTAAGCTGTTCGAGTTGCTTATTGATTTTTTTAAGATTTTCCTCACGTGTTGCCATATTATCAGTCTCCTTTCTGTTTTCTGAAGCTTGTACGTTCAAAATCCGATTTCGTTACAAAGTATAACAAAAAAATTTTTTCACTGTCAACGAAAAAATCCTCCGACATAAGCCGAAGGATTTTTGTTGCTTGAGTTGAAAATTTTTTACTTACCGAACTGCGCGTTGATATGTTTCCAGGCGTCTTCGCGGCTGACCTGCTTGCCGTCGATAAAATATTCATTTGCTTTGGATGTTTTCATCAAGTCGCCAAAAATGCTGCCGTCGTCTTTGATTGTGACTCCATATTTCGAAAAAGCATTGCGCAGATTTACGAAACCTTCATGGTTGAGGATACCAATGCCGGCCAAGTCATTTTCGAAAATTTTTACGCCAAGTTGTTCAAATGCTCGTGCATCGTTATAACTTTCCGCGAAAGTGCCGCCCGCCACGTTGTCGAGTTCCTCGTCGCTCAAGATTTCGTCCTTCAAGATTTTTTCCGTTGTCACTTTTATCATTCTCCTTCGGTCAAAATTTTTTTATATCCTTTATACGTTAGGATTTTGATTTCGTTACACATTTTAGCAAAAAATTTTCCTCCGTCAACGAAAAAAGCCCCGTCGATTTGTATGAGGCTTTTGGTTTGCATTTCGAGCTTTTAAAAACCGAAGGCTACAACTCTTGCGGGCGGAATGAAGTCGCCGATAACGTTTGCCTGCACGAAATTGTTTTCATTTTGTTTGAGTAAAATTTCTCTTGGAAGTCTGATTCTGACTCCGCCCGCGATGTTTTCAAGTTGCTCTTCGCTCAAGATTTCGTCCTTCAAGATTTCTTTCGTCATTGTTATCAACCTCCTTTGCGTTTGATTTTTTCTTTCTGTCCCTTATACGTTGCTTGAAAGATTTTGTTACACGCTCGGAAGAAATTTTTTTGCGGCTTCGAGGACTTGAGCGGGCGTGACGTTTTGCAGGCAGGCGGGCTTCGGGTAAGTCGGACACTCTTCGGCTTTGCAAGTGCACGGGCAACAAGTTTCTCGGCTCGTCAAAGCGATTGCGTTCGGATTAATCGGATGCCAGCGGTCGGGGCTTGTGCAGCCGTACATCGTGACCATTTTTATTCCGGTCGTTGCGGCAATGTGTGTGGCTCCCGTGTCGACCGTGATAAATAAATCTGCGCGGCGAAAAATTTCGGCGAGGTCTGTCAAAGAAGTTTCTCCGCAAAAATTTTCGACGCCGCCTCCAATCGCCTCGATAACTTCATCTGCGTAGGCTCTGTCGTTCGGTGCGCCGACGATAAAAAATGCCGCGTCATAATTTTTCCTCAACTTGCGAACGACTTCGGCGAAATATTCTTTGCTCCAAGTTTTGAGCGGGAAAGTTCCTTTGACACACAGCGCGATTTTAAATTCGGCTTGCGGGAGGCGGGCAAGAAGTTTATCGGCGACGGGCGAAATTTTTTTCGGGAAGCGAGGCGTCTCGTGACCTTCAATGTTAAAAAATTTTCGAACGATCTCTTGATAAGTTTCGGCTTGCAGTGTTTTGTTGAGGTCGTGAGAAATTTCCACAACGTCTGTATAAAAAAAAGTCACGCGGCTTTTGTTGTCGTCGAAAACTTTTGACGGACAAACGCGGCGAGGAATTCTTGCAAGAAAAGTTATCAGCGCGGGACGAAGCTTGCGGTCGAAAGAAATTGCCAAGTCGAAATTCCTCCGCCGAATCTCCTTGACGAGCGCGCGCATCTTCCCGAAAGAATTTTCCTTTGCTTTGTAATCGAGGACAATCACCTCATCGACAACGGGATTATCAATGACGGCATCTTTGACGACCGGCTTGACGAGCATTGTGATTTTTGTTTCGGGAAAATTTTTTTTGATAAGCGCAAGCGCGGAAGTCGTGAGCACCACGTCGCCGAGATTGACCAGCGCATTGACGAGAATATTTTTAAACATCATCCGCCTCCGTGACGTGAACATTTTCTTTGCCGTAATAGTAAAGCTTGACGTACTTCGCCATCGTGTAGAAATAATGGAAGCCCGCCAACACGAAACCGATTCGCCCGTCGAGGAAACCGCCGCGCAAAAAATACATTCGGAAGCTTGCCCACAACGGATGCAAAATCATATCGAGGAGGCTCGCCGATTTTCCCTGCTCGTGAGCTTTTTTCGCGGCAAGCGTCGTGTAAAAATTCAGCTTGTTGAAGTAGTGATTCCAATCGCGATAAGGATAGTGAACGAGATACGCCGCTTCGGGAAAATCTTTTTCTTGGCAAGTGTGATGAATTTGCGGGTGAACAAAGCCCGTGACGTAACTTCCTTTCGTCGGGAAGAGGCGCGTGACGTAATCGGGGAACCAGCCGCCGTGTTTGAGAGGTTGTCCCCAAAAATAACTCAAGCGCGCCGTTCGCCAAGCAAAATTTTTATCGTCGCGTTCAAGAATTTTTTTTATCTCGGCGGAAAGAGCAGGCGTTGCACGTTCGTCGGCGTCGATAAAAAAAACCCAATCGAATTTCGCCTGTTGAATCGCAAAAGTCTGTTGACCGCCCCAATCGCCGTTGAGCCCGCGTTGAATCACTCGCGCTCCAAGCTCGGCAGAAATTTTCGCGGTTGCGTCGTCGCTGAAGTCATCGATAACGACGACCTCGTTCGCAAAATCTTTGACGCTCCGAATACACGCGCCGATAAATTTTTCCTCGTTCTTCGCCAAAATCAAAACGGATACTTTAGCCATTCAGTTCCTCCAAAAAAATTTTTTCGCCGGCGACGGTTCATTTATCAAAATTCTAACGATTGACATAAATATTTCATCCTTTCCTTTTGAAAATTTTTGTGATAAAATTGCGGCGAAAGGAGCTGGTTATCATGTACGCAATCGCTTTTGACTTAAAAATCGATGACCTTAAACGCGAGTACGGCGACCCTTACAACGGTGCTTACGATGAAATTCGCCGCGAACTTACTATGCTCGGTTTCGATTGGACACAGGGAAGTGTTTACATCAACAACAACGAAAAAGATTCTCTGACTACCGTTTATAAGGCAATAAACAAGCTGTCGAAAATCGGCTGGTTCAAGCGCAGTGTACGAGACATTCGCGCTTTCAAAGTTGAAGATTGGTCTGACTTTACGGAAGTGGTTAAAGCTTAAAAGACATTTCCTGCCTCGAATGTTCGGGGCTTTTTTTTATTGTCGAATAATTTTTTCGAGCCGCCTTGCAAAATTCACGGGCGAAAAATCTTCACCCGCTGCTTGAAGATTTTTTTCATACGTCGAAAAATTTTTGTCGAAGTCGTTGATAAAAGTTTCGAGGACGCCGGCGAGGTCGTTGAGGTTGCCGCTTTGAAAAGTTTCGCCGACGCGGTAGAGGTCGAAAACTTCGGGATTCATATCGTCACTTGCAACGACGGGTTTGCCGAAGCCGATCGCCGTGAAAAGCATTCCGCCCCAATGATAACGATAGCGCGGCGCGGAATACGGCATCAAAAGTGCGTCGACATTCATAATCGCCTGCTGCCATTCCGCTCCGATTAAACCTTTGTGCAAAAAACTCAAGCCCTCGACGCCGCGATATTGTTCGATAATTTTTTCAAAGTCCTCCGAGTCTTCCGCGTGCATTGTCGAACCTTGAACCAACAACTCAACCTGCCGCGTGTATTTGCCTTTGAGATAAACCTCAAGCAAGCCGCGCAGATTTTTTTCACGACGATACTGCCCGAAGAATCCGATTTTTAATATCTTGGAATTTTCATTCCTAATTCCTAATTCCTCATTCCTAATTGTTAAAAGGTCGCGGGCGGTGTAAGTCGGAGGATAAATCGTGAAAATATTTTCGCGCCGCTCGCCGAAAATCGAATCGCCGAAAGTCAACACGACCGGCTTGATATTTTTGTTCGTCGAAAGTTTTTCCGCTTCCGCCAAAAATTTCGGAGCCTCTTTCGGATTGATTCCGTGCAAAATAAAAATCAGCGGCACGGAAATTTTTTTTAAGTCGCTGTAATTTAATGAGCGCAAATATCTGTAAGTCGAAGTCGGGACAATCAGCGCGTCGAATTTTTTTTGAGAGAGCAACAGTTGGCTGTACCAACGTTGCCGATTAAATTCGCGTCGAAGGGAAGCCAAAAGTTTTTTCCAGCCGCGCGAATTTGTGTAAGTCACGGCATCGCCCTTGAGCCTCGTCACGGGTGTTTGATAATCGAATTGGAACGAAAAATTTTCCGGAACGTAAAACTCGACCTCGTGACCGAGAGCTTTGAACTCCTCGACCAAAATCCTGTCAAACTCAACCTCGTGACCGCCGGGCGTCATTATGTTTTCAAATATCGCAAGCTTCATTTTTAAATCCTCTCAAAGTTTCCTCAATCGATTTATCCAACTCGTCAAGCAAAGCGAATCGCCGCCGATATTGCGCCCGCTTGTGAGAGGGAATTTCCTCGACGGTCTTGCGCGTTTCAATCAAAGGCAACTCGTAAAATCTTTCGTCGCTCGTCGGAAGACCGCCCGCCTCTTTCCAAAAATCGCTGAAGGAAGTTTTCAATTTTCTGTCGCGGCGGACGTGATTGTTCGCGTAGTAGCCCTCGTTCGTGACGGCAAAAATTTTTTTCACGCCGAAATTTCTTGCCACAGCCTGCGCGGCGTAGAGAATCAAATTTTTCGTGCGGTAAGCGTGACATTTTTTTGTAATGCGCTTGACAAGTTCTTTGGCGTCGTCGACGTTCGGTCCTTGCATGGCACCGATCCACATCGCCCAATCGCCTTCGTGAGTCTTCGCTATCCAAAATAAAATTTGATAGACGGGCACCTCGTCCGGTAAATTGAACATGACAGCTGCCAATCCTTCTTTGCGTTGACCCGACTCCGCGCACAAAACCAAATTCATTTCGCCGAGCGTCTCATCCAAATTCATTCGCCACAGCTCAATTTTTTTGTCGCCGTAAAGTTTGAGCATGAAGTCTTCGTTGAAACGCTCCGACAAAAATTTCATGTTCTCCTCGATAAGCCGCGCCCGCTCCTCGAAGGTCGACCGATAATAAAAAAATGCCCGCGTTGCCTGTTCGTAGACAAACGGATAACCTTGCGCGACCTTCGACAGCAATTCCGATTGCGCAAAAAATTTTTCGAGGCGGTTCATGCGTTGAGGATGAAGACAACACCTCGCCAAGAAGACTGCAAATCGATGAGCCTCGCGAGGATTGTTCAAGTCGTAAATTTTTTTTCCGAGTTCGATAAAGTTCGCCATAAATTTTTCTCCCAAATCATTCTGCGCCGATTATACCATAAACAAAATTAAAATTGCATTGACTTTCACGATTTGATAAAATGCCTTTAAGCGTTGAGAGTTCGGAAAAGCAATTAGGAATGCGAAATGCGCAATGCGTAATGAAAAAATAATTGCGCATTACGAATTACGAATTACGCATTGTTAAAAGGGAGGAGATTCTATTTGAGAATAGACCAACGAGGCGATAACAAACTAAAAATTATTCCATTGGGCGGGCTCGGCGAAATCGGCAAGAACATGACGCTTATCCGCTACGGCGACGAAATGATTATGATTGACGCAGGGCTCATGTTCCCCGAAAATGATATGCTCGGCATTGATTTGGTTATCCCCGATATTTCCTACGTCATGGAAAATAAAACTTGCCTCAAGGCGATAATACTCACTCACGGACACGAAGACCATATCGGCGCGTTGCCTTTCATTTTAAAAAATCTTTCCGTCCCCGTCTACGGCACAAAACTCACGCTCGGCATTTTATCCGGTCGGCTCAAAGAGGACGGAGTCGAATGCAAAAATCTGCGCGCGGTGTCCGGCGGCGAAATTATAATGGTCGGTTGTTTCAGCGTCGGCTTCATTCGCGTGAATCACTCAATCCCCGATTCGGTCGGCTTGTCGATTAAAACACCCGTCGGCATGATTGTTCACACGGGCGACTTCAAATTGGATTACACACCGATTGACGGCAAGATGACTGACTTCCGCCGCTTTGCCGATTTGGGAGCGCGAGGCGTTTTGCTTTTGATGGCTGATTCGACGAACGCGGAAAAGGAAGGTCACACCCCCAGCGAACGAACTGTCGGGGCAGCTTTCAATCGTGAATTTCAAAACGCGCCCGGCAGAATCATCGTTGCAACTTTTTCCTCGAACGTCCACAGGATTCAGCAAGCGATTGATACGGCGATTCGCTATCGTCGACGCGTGGCGATTTTGGGACGCAGCATGGTGAACGTCGTTGCAACTTCCCTTGAGCTCGGCTACCTTCACGCGCCCGAAGGCACAATCATTGACATTGAGGACATAAGAAGTTATCCCGCAAACAAAATCGTGATAATCACGACGGGCAGCCAAGGCGAACCGATGAGCGCGTTGACTCGTATGGCAATGAGCGACCACAGGCAAGTTGATGTTATTCCCGGCGACACCGTGATTATTTCCGCCACGCCCATTCCCGGCAATGAAAAACTCGTTGCAAAGACCGTTGACAATCTTTTGAAGCTCGGAGCAAATGTGATTCACCGCCGCGAAGAAGGAATTCACGTTTCGGGACACGCCGCCCGCGATGAGTTGCGCTTGATTCACAATCTGGTAAGACCGAAATTTTTTATGCCCGTTCACGGCGAACTTCATCATTTGGTTGCGCATGCCAAGCTTGCCGAAGAACTGGGCATGAACCGCGAAAATATTTTAATCGGCGAAAACGGAGCCGTCATTGAACTCACTCGTGACAGCGGAAAAATCGCGGGGCATGTCAACGCGGGCGTTATCATGGTCGACGGGCTGGGCGTCGGCGATGTCGGCAATATCGTTTTGCGCGACCGCCGCCAACTTTCTCAAGACGGAATTTTAATCGTCGTCGTGACAATGAATCGCGCTTCCGGAAAAATCATTTCCGGTCCCGATATTGTTTCAAGAGGCTTCGTCTATGTCCGCGAATCCGAACAACTCATGGACGACGCAAGAAGCAGAGTCTTCCAAGTTCTCCGACGCTGCAGAGAAGAACAAATTTCCGATTGGATGACGATTAAGCTCAATATCCGCGACGCCCTTGCACAATTTCTTTTTGAACAAACTCGACGACGCCCGATGATTCTTCCGATTATCGTTGAAGTGTAAAAAAAATCCTCCGCCCGCCAGAGTGGAGGATTTTTTGTTGCAAAGATTTTTATTCGGGTAATTTGTCGAGGAGTTTCAAATTCGTGCCGTCCGCGAAAATTATTTCCGTCACTTCGATATGAATATCTTTTTTCTTGAAGCCGTGTTTCATTGCGTCGGCGTCGGCTCTCACGAAGGGATTTAAAGTCTTGGTCAAGTTAAAAATTTGAGTACCCTGTTCGGCTCGGCTCATGTCGATTGCAAACGGCGCAAGGCTTTCGCGGTCGCCTCTGTCGAGGACAACATTGCCGATAACTTTGGCAAGCGGCTTGTCGAAATGAACATCAGCCTTTATCGCGAGGTTGAGCGTCTGTGAAAAGCCGTATTCATCGCCGCCCGCATTTTCAACAATGAAACTTTTTACTTTAAAAATTTCGTCCATCTTGTGACCAATCGGCGCGTTGAGTGAATTGAGTTTGCGCTTGAGCGAACGACGATAGCCGCTGTAATAACTTTCAAAGCCTTTTGCGTCTTTGATTCGCCAATCGTTTTCGCCGAACGGTTCAAGTTCCATTTCAATCTCAAAATTGAATTTCATGTACGAATTGTAAAATATCGCCGTGACGATTCGTGAGCTGCCGTCCTTTTGCGGCTTGGAAATGCTTTTGATTTGGCAGGAGGTCACGCCCGATTCTTTGAAAAATTTTTGCGCTTCGGTTAAATTTTTCGGGAAGGTCACCTTGCCCGTCGAAATGTATTCTTCCAAAGCCGCACGCCCGCTCGTCACGAAATCGGGCTTGAGTTTGTCGTAGCGTTGTTGAAGTTCGTCCATTGAGTAAGCGGTCGGGGCAAGCGTCGAATTTATCTGCGCCGTCAAAATTTCTTCAGCCGCCCGCTCAAGCAACTTGTCAACGTCGATGCATTTTTCGAAAGTTTCAAGGTCGTGCGCCTCGA
Source organism: Selenomonadaceae bacterium (assembly GCA_017535925.1). Taxonomy (GTDB): domain Bacteria; phylum Bacillota; class Negativicutes; order Selenomonadales; family Selenomonadaceae; genus Quinella. Next base: position 113,165 of record JAFXTD010000027.1, read on the forward strand.
TTGCATGACGAGCGATAACTGCGGGATTGCCGCCGCGACTTTTGAGCTGCCGATAACTTTGATAAGCCGCGAAACCGACTCCAATCGTCACAATCAACAGGACGACGCCCGCCGCCAAAATTTTTTTCGTGTTCATTTTATCAAATCGGGTCTCCTGGTTCGTGTGAGGTTCAAAGCTTGAGCCTCGCGCCATTTTTTTATTTCAGCGTGATTGCCCGACAACAAAACTTCGGGCACGATTTTCCCTTCAAAGTCTCGCGGGCGTGTGTATTGCGGGAAGCCGAGCAAGCCGTCGAAGAAAGAATCGGTCTGCGCAGATTCAGCCGAGCCCAAAACATTCGGCAACATGCGAGCCACAGCGTCGACGATAACCATCGCGGGCAATTCGCCGCCGGTCAAAACATAATCGCCGATTGAAATCAATTCGTCGGCAAGGTCGTAAATCCTCGCGTCGAAGCCCTCGTAGTGTCCGCAGACGAAAATAATTTGTTCAAGCGCGGCGAGGTCTTTGGCTTTTGCTTGAGTGAAAATTTCGCCGGCAGGGTCGGTGATAATTATCTTGCACGAAAAATTTTCGTCGGACTTGTTCAAAACATCACGGACGGCACGATAGACGGGTTCGGGTTTGAGAACCATGCCCGCGCCTCCTCCGAACGGCGAATCGTCAACTTGTCTGTGCTTGTCGAAGGCGAAGTCTCTAAGTTGCGTGAAGCGAATCTCCAAAATTTTTTTTTCGACGGCGCGTTTGATGATGCTTTCGCCGAAGACGCCCGCGAACATTTCGGGGAAGAGCGTGATGATGTCGATTAACATTTCAACTGACCACTGACCACTTTTCACTGACCACTATCTTTTTCGCAACAATGTCAATCGATTTAACGACGGACTTCAGCGCGGGAATCAAAGTCTTGCCGTCGACCTCGAACACGTCGTTGCTGCCGGTCTTCAAAACATTTGTGACCGTTCCGATTTTTTTTTCGCCGTCAAAAATTTCGCAACCGATAATGTCGAAGGTGTAAAATTCTCCTTCGGCAAGCGGGGCGGCGTCTTTTCTTTCGACCGTCAAAAATTTATTCGTCAAGGTTCGCGCAGCTTCCCGATTGTCGACGCCCGCGAACTTCATAAAAATTTGTCCGCCGATGTGTTCGACTGCTTCGACGCGAAAAATTTTTCCGCCGACAGAAATCTTTTCCAAGCCGTCGAAACGCCCCTCGAAATCTGTCAGCGGAATTATTTTCAAAGTGCCGTCAAGCCCGTGAGCCGCGCCGATTTTCCCGACGATTATTTCAGCCTCTGATTGCAATGATTTTGTCATCTTCCACCAAAATTTCTACGTTCATTGCCTCGCGAAGATTATCGCCGACTTTCAATTCGACTTGACGCTCCGTCGTGCCTTGAACAATTTCCGCGCCGAGTGCCAATTTTTCAAAAGTCTCTTTGCGACGATGAGCCTCATCCAAACGCCCTTGACGAGGAGCCATTTCTCTGCCGAAGAAATTTCTGATTTGCGCCTCGTGTTGAGGATTTTTTTCCAATTCGCGTTGCATGTCGATGTTAATCTGCTTGAGTTCAAGTTCCATTTGTTCGGCGACTTTGGTTGCCTCGTCGACAAGCCGCGCACGAAGTTTTTCGGTGAGTTTTGCTTTCACGGTAACCGGAAGAATCATTTTAATGCTGTTCATTTTCTTAACTCCTTTTATTATGGTTGTAATTTGAGGCCGTCATGGATGACGGCCTCGCCGCGACCATTTCGCGTGATGCGAAATACAGCGGCACTCTACATTGCGGATAGTCATAACCTTCGACCTACGAACGACTGACGCCCCCGCGAGGCGCCCTTTCTTTTGTAACTTTTCTTTGGGCGAGCAAAGAAAAGTTTTTCAAAAATGTAAAAGTAAAAATCGACAACGCTTAGTTTAGCAGGTAATTCTTTAAAGTCAATCGTCAAAAGTTTTTCTTGTCACTGATTGCTTTTTTGGTGTACAATGCGCGAAATGAATTTGAAGTTTGTAAAGGAGTGATTAGATGAGCGGCGACGAGACCAAGACCGTCAGCGACGAAACGAGAATGTTCAGTTTCGGCGTCGAGGAGAATCGTGCGCAAAAAGTTATAAAGAACGCTTACAAGGCAATGACTGAAAAGGGCTACAACCCCGTGCACCAACTGGTCGGCTATCTTTTGAGCGGCGACCCCGCTTACGTGACGAGTTACCTTGAAGCGCGCAGCATGATTCGCAAGGTCGAACGCGATGAACTTTTGGAAGAATTGGTGCGTTCTTATCTTGAACGATTGGAGGCTAAGACGTGAGGGCTTTGGCTCTTGACATCGGCGACAAGACAATTGGAGTTGCGGCGAGTGATTTGCTCGGCTTGACTGCTCAGGGCGTCGAGACAATCCGCCGCACTTCCAACAAAAATGATTTGGCTCGGCTCGGCGAACTCGTCACTGAATTTGAGGCGACGACTTTTGTTATCGGCTTGCCAAAAAACATGGACGGCACAGAGGGCACTCGTTGTGAGTCCGTAAAAAATTTCGCGGCAAAACTCAAGGCGGCGTTTCCAAATGTCAATCAAGTTTTTTGGGACGAACGCTTGAGCACCGTTGCGGCAACGAAAAATTTAATCGCGGCTGATTTGAGTCGCAAGAAACGCAAGAAAGTTATCGACAAGATGGCGGCGGTTTTTATTCTGCAAGGATATTTGGACAGCGGGAGAGGAGATTTTTAAATGGCGGATAAGCGTGAAGAAATTTTGGACGACGATTTTTTGATTGAAATGACCGACGACGAAGGCAACGTCTTTTACTACGTCGAGGAGATGATTATTCCCGTCGACGGCGAAAATTTTGCGTTGCTGGTTGAAGTCAAAGACGAAGAGCACGTTCACGGTGCAAATTGCGATTGCGGGTGCGATTGCGATTGCGGCTGCGAGGACGACGACGTTATCATTGCCAAGATTGTCGTCAACGAGGACGGGCTGGAAGAATACATTGAGCCGACCGACGAGGAGTTTGAAAAAGTTCAAGCGGCTTACGAAAAACTTTTGGATGAGGAAACATGAGTAACGCGCCCGACGATAAAAAAATTTTAGCCGACGCGGACACCGAACAACTGAAAATTCCCTCACGCCGCGCAGGCAAAAAAAATTTTCGCGAGAAACTCATGATCTCAATCGGCGACTTGCGCGAAGAAATTTCTTTGAAATATGTGGCGACGGTTGCGGGCGTAGTTTTTGCTTGCATTGCGGTTATCGGCGCGATTTTAATTTTCGCCGACCCTTCCATTGCGCACATTCAAAAACCCGTGCAAGACGAAACGCCGACCGAAAATATTTTTGAAGAGGAAAAACGTATCAACATAAAAATTCGTGACGGGTTGTCGACTGCCGAAATTGCCGAACGCTTGGCGGAAAAAGGCGTTATCGACAGCAGCTTGAGATTCAGAATTTTTTCGAGGCTTTACGGCTACGACGACAAGTTTCGTCCCGGAGCTTACACTTTCACCGCCGGCATGTCCGACGATGAAGTCTTTGAAAAACTTTTGACGGGCGAAAAACAATTTGTCCGCTTCACCATTCCCGAAGGCTTCGGCGTCAAAGAAATTGCCGAGCGTCTTTACAACCTCGACCTCGTCGACAAAGAAGAATTCCTCAAGGCGGCGGCTGACTTCACGCCCTACGAATACATGCGCAAACGCCAAAATGTTTTCTACGCGGCGGAAGGGTTCCTCTTCCCCGATACTTACAACGTCGAAAGCGACATGGAGGCTGACGAAATTTTAAATCTCATGACGAAAACTTTCGACGAGCGATTGACACCGGCAATGCGTTCGCGAGCAGAAAAAATGGGCTTATCGGTTTACGACTTGATAACGCTGGCGTCGATGGTCGAGCGCGAAGTTCGTTTCCCCGAAGACCGCCCGATTGTCGCGCAGGTTTTGTTGAAGCGTCTCAAGCTGAACATGCCGCTGCAAACCGATGCAACTTTACAATATTTAATGGAAGTGCCCAAAGAAGAAGTTTCAATCGAGGACACGCAAATAGATTCGCCTTACAACACTTATCAGCACACGGGGCTTCCGCCCGGACCGATTGCCAATCCCGGCATGGCGTCGATTGAGGCAGTCTTGCACCCCGCCGAAACAGATTATCTTTATTTCGTCGCCGACAAACTTGGGCACAATCATTACGCTTACACTTACGAGGAGCATTTAAATCTTGTCAATCAATATCGCTGATTCAATTAGAAATTATGAATTGGGAATTGGGAATGACAACGACGCGAATTTAATTCCTAATTCCTCATTCCACATTCCTAATTGCAATAAACCTGAACTGCTCGCGCCTGCAGGGAATTTTGAAAAGTTGCAAGCCGCGCTGATTTACGGAGCGGACGCAGTTTATTTCGGCGGAAAAAATTTCAGCCTTCGCGCTTACGGAGACAACTTCACTCACGAAGAAATTCTGCAAGCCGTCGAATTCACTCACGGGCTCGGAAAAAAAATTTATGCGGCGGTCAATGTCTTTGCACACAACACCGACCTCGACGCGCTAACCGATTACTTGAAATTTCTTGACGCGGCTCAAGTCGATGCGGTGTTGGTTTCCGATTTGGGCGTCTTGAGTTTGGCAAAGGAAACGAATTTAAAAATCCACGTCAGCACTCAAGCGAACGTCACGAATTTTCAAGCCGCAAAATTTTTTCAAGCACTCGGTGCAAGTCGAATCGTCTTGGCTCGCGAACTCACCCGCGAAGAAATTTTGGACATTAAACAAAATTGCTCGGCGGAGCTTGAAATTTTTATTCACGGAGCGATGTGCATATCCTATTCGGGACGATGTTGGTTGTCGAAATTTTTGACGGGTCGCGATGCCAATCGAGGGGCTTGCACTCATTCTTGCCGCTGGAAATATAATCTTGTCGAGGAAACCCGCGCAGGCGAATTTTTTCCCGTCGGCGAGGACGAACGCGGCTCCTACGTCATGAACTCAAAAGATTTGTGCCTGTTGCCCTGCCTCGATAAAGTGATTGAGAGCGGCGTTGCAAGTTTGAAGATTGAAGGGCGCATGAAGAGCGTCAATTACGTGGCTGGCGTCGTGAAAGTTTATCGGGCGGCGATTGATTCATACTTCGACGGCGATTTTAAAATTCGTGACGAGTGGCTTGACGAGCTGAATAAAATTGCTCACCGACCGTACACGACGGGTTTTTTCCTCGACGACGGCAACCCGACAGAAATTTATTCGACCTCCAAGCCGGCGCGTTCGTCAGAATTTTTGGGAATCGTTTGTGACTTCGACGCCTCGACAATGACGGCGACGATTGAACAGCGCGGCAAGTTTGAAATCAATCAGCGTGTGGAATTTTTTCAGCCGCGAGAAAAAACTTTTTCGCAGACGATAACTTCAATGCACGACGCGGACGGTTCGGAAATTTTATCCGCGCCTCACGCTCAACAAATCGTAAAAATTTCCGTCGTCAAGCCCGTAGAAATTTGGTCATTAATGAGGAGTTGAGAAGCATGAGCTTTTGGAAAAATATTTTTGGCAGAGCCGAAGAAGATGCCGAAGTCGTTGAGCCGGTCAACTTGGAAAACGCAATTCGCAAAGCCGGCCGCGCAGAAGGTCGCGTTCAAGGTGTCGGCTTCAGATTTTTTGTTCAAAGCAATGCCAAAGCTCTCGGCTTGACGGGCTGGGTCAAGAACATGAGCGACGGTTCCGTTACCATGGAATTGCAAGGCGAGCCGCAGACGATTGAACGTCTTATCGCAAAAATAAAAAAGGGCAACGATTGGATTAAGGTCACGAACTTTGAGGAAAGCGATTTGCCCGTCGTGAAAGGAGAGAATAAATTTGCAATCAGATACTGAAGGCGTGAACGTCAAGCGGATTTTGGTTTTGAACGGACCGAATTTGAATTTGCTTGGAACACGCGAGCCGGAAGTTTACGGGCGGACAACGCTCAACGACATAAACGAACTTCTGCGCGAACGAGCCGTTCGGGCGGGAGTCGATGCGATAGATTTTTTGCAGTCGAATTACGAGGGCGAACTTGTCGAGGCAATTCAAAAAGCGCGCGGGCGTTACGATTTCATTTTGCTCAACGCGGGTGCCTTGACGCATTACAGCATTGCTTTGCGCGACGCCATTGCCGCCGTGCCCGTGCCGGTCATTGAGTTGCACTTGTCGAATATTCATCGCCGCGAGGAATTCCGCCACACGTCGGTTATCGCTCCGGTCGTCATGGGTCAAGTTTGCGGCTTCGGCGTCGACAGCTACATTGCCGCCCTCGATATTGCCATTCGCAAAATTCAGAAGGATACCAAATGACTAAGCAATTTGATTTTGGCGGACGGCTTGCGAGCCTCTATGAAAAATTTTTTGCCGAAGAAGTCGACGCGCTTTTGATTACGAAAATTCCAAACGTCACTTACTTCAGCGGCTTTACGGGCGACAGCTCCGCGCTGTTTATCGGAAGAAATTTTCTCAAGCTCATAACCGACGGGCGATACACCGCGCAGGCAATCACTCAAGCAAAAAATTTTACGCTCGTCGAACAGACCGAAGGGCTTTACAAAAAAATCGTCGACGAAATAAAACTTTCGGGCTGCAAGAAAATCGGCTTCGAGGGGCTCGTCATGACGGTCGCCGAATACAGCTACTTAAAGAAAGAACTTGACGGCGTCGAATTTAAATCGATTGAGTTGGATTCGTTGCGGCAAGTCAAAGACGCGGCAGAGATTAATCTGATTCGCACGGCGTGTGAAATTGCCGACGACGCTTTTAAAAAAATTTTGGAAGTCATAAAGCCCGGCGTTCATGAAGTTGAGGTCGCGGCGGAGCTGGAATATTTCATGCGGCGTTTCGGTTCAGAGAAGGCTGCGTTCACGACGATTGTTGCTTCCGGTTGGCGAGGCTCTCTTCCTCACGGCACTGCCTCCGAAAAAAAATTTTGCGCGGGCGAACTCGTCACGATGGATTTCGGCGCGACATACGGCGGCTATCGTTCTGACATTACTCGGACAATTTGCGTCGGCAAAGCTTCGAACGAACAAAAGAAAATTTATAACGCTGTCCTCGACGCGCAACTTTACGGCTTGGAAATAATCACGGCGGGCAAGGGCGGCAAGGCAATCGATGAAGCTGTTCGCGAACGGCTGACAAATGCGGGCTATGAAAAATTTTTTGTTCACGGCTTGGGGCACGGCGTCGGCTTGGAGATTCACGAGGAGCCTCGTCTTTCAAAGTTGAGCAAATGTGAAAGTCTTTTGCCGAATATGATTGTCACCGACGAGCCCGGCATCTACATTGAAAATTTCGGCGGCGTGAGGATTGAAGACACGGTCTTGGTCACGAGCGGCAAGGCAGAGGCTTTGACACGTTCGCCAAAAAATTTGATAGAGTTGTAAATTTATCTGCGAGAAACTTTTCAAAAAAAATCCCGCCTCCGATTGAAGCGGGGTTTTTTTATCTGTCGACGCGTTTTATGTCCGCGCCGAGACTCACAAGCTTTTGAACCAAGTTGTCGTAGCCTCTGTCGATGTGATGAATGTAGCCGACTTGAGTTTCGCCTTCGGCAACGAGAGCCGCCAAGACAATCGCTGCACCTGCGCGGAGGTCTGTCGCTTTGACTTGACAGCCCGTCAATTTTTCTTGACCTTCGACGACGGAAGTCCGCCCGTCAATTTTAATCCTCGCGCCCATTCGTCTCAACTCGTCAACGTGCATAAAACGATTTTCAAAAACGGTTTCGGTGACAACGCCCGTGCCGCTCGAAATCGTCAACATTGCCATGAACTGCGCCTGCATATCGGTCGGGAAGCCGGGATAAGGCAAAGTCTTTATGTCGACGGCTTTGGGGCGTCTGTCGCAGATAACTCGAATGCCGTCAACGTCCTCGATAACTTTGACGCCCGCCTCCTTGAGCTTGGCGATAACCGGCTTGAGGTGTTCGCTGATCGCGTTGGCAATGTAAACGTCGCCTCGTGTCATTGCGGCGGCTATCATGTAAGTGCCTGCCTCGATTCGGTCGGGGATAATCGTGTAATCGCGGGCGGTTAATTTCTTCGCGCCTTCAACTTTTATGACATTGGTGCCTGCGCCTCGAATCTTCGCGCCCATGAGGTTCAGATAATTTGCGAGGTCGACAATCTCCGGTTCCTGCGCGGGGTTTTCGATAATCGTTTGACCTTCAGCCATAGACGCCGCCATTAAAATATTTTCGGTTGCGCCGACTGAAGGGAAGTCAAGGTAAATCTGTGCCCCTTTCAAGCCTTCGGGAGCAACCGCCTCAATGTAGCCGTGCCCGATTGAAATTTTTGCGCCGAGAGCCTCGAAGCCCTTCAAATGCAAATCAATCGGACGAGTTCCTATCGCGCAACCGCCCGGCAAGGAAATTTTCGCCGAACCCAATCTTGCAAGCAGAGGACCGATTATCAAGAACGACGCCCGCATTTTTCTTACCAAATCGTATGGCGCGGTTATATTTTTAATCGACGTGGCGTCGACGTAGAGTTTATTGTTTTCGGGCTCGTGACGAACCTTGACGCCGAGCGTCCGCAAAACTTCGCTGATAGTTCGAACGTCGTCGAGGTTGGGCACTTCGTCCAAGCAAGTTTCTTTATCTTGACCGAGCAACGTAGCCGCAATGACAGGGAGCACGGCATTTTTCGCGCCGCTGATTTTGACTGTGCCGCTCAATCGGTTGCCGCCTTTTATGACAAGTATTTCCAAAATCTCAATCCTCCTTAGGAACTAGTAGATAGGAACAAGGAACTGGTAGTGGTTCCCGGTTCCTAAACTAAACCTTCTCGACATTGAGAGTCGTGCGCATGACGTTATCGATTATATAGTTCGTGTCAACTTTGCTGTCGACTTTTTGAGGAGTCTTGCCTTCCTTCTTGAGCCGAGCCTGCACGCGTTTTGCTTGAGCTATTTCTTTGCGGATTTGTTTATCGGTTTTGGGTTCGTTCGAGCCGCCGACTTCCACGACGAGTTGATTGTTCTTGCCGGTCTTGAGAAAATCTTTTATCTTGTCTTCGTAGCTTTTGTTTGAATCAGCCGTGACAAGTCCCGCGTTCGCCATTGCCTGATTGACGGGAACGAGTGCACCGCCGTGAACTTCCAGAGCCAAATTTCCTTGATGCGCCGTCAAAGGCACGGTGTAAGGTATGACAACTTTTTCTGTCGGCTTGCGATAGGGTTGAAGTTCGACAGTCAAGTTGACCGTTTCGCCGGGCTTGACTTTCTTTTTGTCGGGCGTGACGGAAACGATTGAAGCCGTGCGCCTGTCCATGTCGAAAGAAATATTCACGTCCACGCCGAAGATATCCGATTCCTCTTTTGTGTTCGAGCAAACGAGATTGAGTGCCTGCATGAGTTCGAGGATAGCGACTTGCCCGACATCAGAGGCGTTGTAGAACATATTTTTCCGCGCCAAAGAGCCGCCGTCAACCGCGTTTGTCTTAATGTTAAAATCAACATCAACCGTGCTTTCTGCGAGGGTATCGGTCATTCTGCTCAAGGCAGTGTAGGCAATCGCCGCGCCCAATTTCGGAACGAGGGTTTCATTGTAAGCAATCGTTGCGTTGAAAGTTTCCTGCTTATCGAGGGCGGTATCCTTAACCGTGACGGTGATTGGCACGACGGCAGGGAAAGTTCCGAGTATGCCCGCAATGCCCGAATCACGATCTTGATTGACGCGCCCGATAATGTGACCAATGCCCGCAAGTTTGACACCGTTGCCCGTGTGCCCGCTGACCGAGCCGATAACGGAGGCGTCCGTCATGAAGTAGTTGACATTGCCGCCGTGTGTGAACGAGTGCCCGAACGCCAAAATTTTTTTGCCGTCAACAGCCGTAACCGTGCCCGTTGCTCCCAAAGAAAAATCGCCGTAGATAATCGCGACGCCCAAAGCCGAGCCGGGCTCAAGGGTTGCATCAAATTTAAGACCGCGTTCGATTGTCTTGACGGGCGACTGAATTTTTTTCAAGCCCAATTCACGTTGCAAGAAGTTCACGCCGTTCGCATCAAAGCCGCTCAAATAAAATGCGTCAAGCTTTTCGACTTCGGGAGACTCTTCAACTTCAGCCGTATCCTCGACGGGTTCGGCAGTCGTTTCGGTTGAGTCGTCTTTGTTTTCGGGTTCGTTGGATTTATTTTTCTCCTTAGCCGCTTTGAAATAATTCACTTGCGCTTTGGGGTCGGGGAGTTGCCAAAGCTCCAACATTTTTTCAATCGGCGTGATTAAAACGCTGTAAGGATCCATTTCTTTGAGGATGGCAGCGAGTGCGCCGACGAGTTTGCCGTCAATGTAAACGGGAGAGCCGCTCATGCCCTGCAATATGCCGCCCGTGCGTTGAACCACTTCGCCCGAAGCCTTAGCCAAAATCGTGCGGGAACCTTTGCCTTCGTCAGTCACGCCGATAATTTCCACGTCGAAATTCTCAATCTTGCCGGAGCCGTCCACGACCGTATAAGCTTTGCCCTTCATGCCGCTTTTGAGTTGTTCGAAAGGCAAAATTTCCGGCATCGCCAATGTCGCGTGCGGTATCAAAAAAATTATGAGAAGAACGACCAAAAATAATTTCACAAAAAATCTTTGCAAGACCTTCAACTCCATTCCGGGATGCAAAAAAATTTAATCCTTGCTTAACCTAATGAATAATAAATCATTTTCTGAGAATCGTCAACGCATTGCCGACAAGTCGTTCCTTTCCGTCGCTGGGGCTGTTTACGAGGTTGCCTTTGAAAAATAATTCGGTTGAGCCGCCGCCGTCCAAGTTAATCGCCTCGACCGCTCCGAATTCGTTTTTCAAAATGCGTGCCCATTCGGTGAGGGTGCAACCTTTGCTGTGAGCTTGCCGACCGTCGACGACCGCAAAAATATAATCGCCGTATTTTGTTATGCCGAAAGCCGAACGCGGGGCACGACCGACGCGAATATCATTCGGGAATTGTTCGGCGTCTGCCGTCACGTAAATTTCGCCTTCCTTAACCAAAGTGGGACCCGCGCCGATAATGTGAATCGCCTCGTTGAAGTCGTCGCCGTGTTCGACGTTGATATAATCCTCTTCGAAAGTCATCTTGTCTCCGACGTAAACGCTCTTGAATTTTTCGATAGCGGTTCCGTGTGCACTGACCACGAAACCGTTTGGCGGAATGTAATTGTTGCCCTTGTCACGAAAAATATTTGTGACCTCTCCGTCTTGAACGACAAGCTCCACGCCGAAATTATTTGTGCCGGTCGTCGCGCCTTGCCAACTGTTGTAAACGACAACGCCGTCGGAATTTCTTTCGCAGTCAACGCCGTCAACAACGACTTCCTCGCCGTTGAATTGGAGGACGCCGCGATAAACTTGCCGCGCAAAAATCATGGTGCCGTCCGCTCTGATTCCGACAGCCGAACGAATAAAATAGGTCGTGCCCGCCGTGAGCCCGTCGATTTTCGTGTTGCCGTAAATCGTGCCTTTGACGCCGAAATAGCTCGCGTTAATTGTGGCGATTGCTTCAGGCGAATTCATTTGCGAAACGGTTGCGCGTCCGGGAATTTGATTTTTCGCCAAGACGGGGCGCACAAAATATTTCTCATGGTCGGCGATAACCGCGAACGCCATCACTCCGTTTTTATGATAAACCAAAAATTCCAAGCCCTCTTCTTCTTCGACGGGCGGCGGCGTGACGGTTTTCGGAGGTTCTTCGCCCTCTTCATAAATCGGCGGGTCGTAATATCCTGACTCAAGCGGCGTGTGTTTTACGTCGGTTACTTCTTCTTCTGCAGAAGGCGTATCGTCAACAGCTTTCTCTGCTTGTGCGAAATTCGGTGCAGTCAAAAAAAATATTCCCGCCGTCAACAGCGCGGCGATTTTCTTTATCATACTTATTACTCCTCAAAAATAATTTGGCTTGCAATTTCTGTTGTCGTGAAAAAATTCCTTCACTACCGCGAAAAAAAAATTACCTCCGCAATCGAGGAGGCAATTTTTAATTTCTTATTCGGTGGTGCTCGCTGAGGGACTCGAACCCACGACTTCCTCCATGTGACGGAGATACTCTACCAACTGAGTTAAGCGAGCCGGTAAAAAAAAATGGTGGGGCTGACAGAACTCGAATCTGTGACCTCCTCGATGTCAACGAGGCACTCTAACCATCTGAGCTACAACCCCATGTCTCTTTCAAGACAAGCGCAATTATAGCGGTTGAGTTGTCATTTGTCAAGAAAAAATTTGGCGCGTTTCTTCAGCGGAACCCCCGTCTTTGCCAAAGAGTGGGCACGCAGAATCGCTGTCGTGATTCGAATTCCTCACTTCGATTTAACGTTTAATGACTTTAGTTTTTTTGAAAAACTTTTTCTTTGCTTGCTCAAAGTAGCTGTTAGCTTTTAGCTGTTAGGAGCTGTTGGTAAATTCAATCGACGGCTGAGATTGAGCGTTTCAATGACTTTTATATTTTAAATCTACTTTTCTTTTGCAGCGCCCGGTTTAGCTGTTAGCTGTTAGTGGTTAGTGGTTAGAATTCTAATCACTAATCACTAAATTGTGCGGCCGGGTTTTCGCTCACTGCTGCTTTCGAATTTACCAACAGCCCCTAGGAGAAATGCTGTTTCAGTGCGGCGAGGCGGCCGTCATCCGTGACGGCTCCAAACGAATTCTAAATTATATTTTTTTCGTAGGCGTCGTAAAGGGCTTTGAGTTCCTCAATCTTGGCGTAAATCTCAACTTGCAAGCTTGAGGCGGTTTCGTAGTCGCCGGAATTCAAGGCGGTTATCAGTTGCGTGAACAAAGATTTTTCGTCGATTGAGTCTTTGGCAAGCGCGGCTCTCAACAGAAAAATTTTGTTCCAGTTGTAGGCGTCGAGGTCGGTCACAAAGTCGGCGTCGATTTTTTTTGCCTTGCGAACCGTCTCGCGCAATTCGGGCAGGATTCTTGAAATAAGTTCGGTCTTCCAACGCAACAAGGCACCGTCGCGGAAGGCGTTGATAATTCTCTCCTGCAAGGCTCCGCCGCTTGAAATGATTTTGACTTTGTCGGGATATTTTTTTAAAGCCTCCATGTTCTCCCAGACGGTCGCGGGCGGCTTGCCGAAGAGTTTATCGCGCTCGGCTTGAGTGTAGTCCTCGAAAACATCTTGCTCGCTGCGATAGGCGCGCTCCTTTTCAAGATAGAAGCCCTCTTGTCCCGCAGACTTCGACAGCTCCGCCAAAAGTTCGGGCGTCTTGTGAGTTATCGTCGCTTTCACGCCGTCAAGTATCGCCGAATACGATGCCGCCAATACCAAATAAATATTCGTGTAGGGATTGCAGCCGCGAAGTTCGAAACGGGTTGCCATAGGATTTTCGAGGTCGCGAATCAAGCTGACAAGTATCGTTCGGTTGCGGCTCGGAATTTGCGGCGTGTGACCCAAAGACGTGACGATACAGACAGGTGCCTCGAAGCCGGGCTTGAGACGATTTAAAGAATCATTGGTCGCGCTGACGAAAGGATTAATGACCTCGTAATTTTTCAGCAAGCCCATCAACGCGCCGTAGCCGACTGCGCTCATATAATCTTCGGAAGGATTTTTCGCGGCGAAGAGGTTGTGAGTTTTGCCGTCCGCCGTGACTGCCGCAAGCCCGATATGAGTATGTTCGCCGTTGCCTGCCAAACCGATCATCGGTTTTGCTTTGAAGCTGACTTCCAAACCGTTTGCGCGGAAAATTTCTTTGACGACAGTCCGAACGACGATTTCATTATCGGCGGCTTGCACCGCGTCCGCAAATTTCCAATCGATTTCCAACTGTTCGCAGACGTGAGTTAAGTGACCCGACTCGTCGATTTGAGCTTTGAGCCCGCCGACTTCCTTGTGTCCCATTTCGACTTTCAAGCCGTATCTGTCAAGCTCCAATATCGCCTGCTCCAAAGCGCAACGAACCGCGCCGTGTGTCCGTTCCCAATATTGTTCCTGCATGATTTCCGCCGCGCTCATTTCTTCGACGGAGGCTTCTTCCAACGGCGTCTTTACCCAAAATTCAAGTTCGGTCGCCGAAGTGAAAACAATGTCGATAATTTCCTTGCCGCTCACGTCCAAGCCGTCAATATCGGGGTGCTTATGAAAAAGATTAACCAGCTCGCGTTTGACATTGACGAGGGTATCGGTCAAGACGGCGCGGGAGTCGACGCGTTTGCCCTCGTGAATCAGAAAGCCGGGAATCCTCAACGTGCCGACCGGGCGATTGGTAATGTTGTCGTAGTGTTCGAAGTTGTAATCGACGAACCAATTAACCGTCGGGTCAACGGGCATATCAACCTTTGCATTGTTGAGCGTGGCGATACCGGGCAACACGACGCTTGAGCCGTCAGTTTGAACGGCGCGCCCCGCGTAGAAGTCGTCAATGTCTTTGATAAAAATGCGCACGGGAATTTTTTCATCGGTGTCGTTGCCCGCGAGGTCAATGCCGACCAGCGACACGAATTTTATTTCGGGATGTTCGCGAAGCTGTCGAATAATTTCTTCCTTCGGAGTGTTTGCTTTGATTGTATAAATTAAATCTGCCATAAATACACCTCGTATAATCAGAGTAGTAAGTGGAGAGCGGGGAATTGGGAATAAAAATGTGGCTCGCGGTATTATAGTCAGCCTTTAAAAATTATACTAGAGCGTGTTGGTAAATTCAATCGGCGGCAGAAATTAGCTTTCAGCTTTCATGTTAGTAGGTAAGTAGTAAGGAAGCAGAATTCTATTAACCTAATCACTAACCATTAACCGCTACTTTTGGACTTTACCCACACTCCCTAAACAGCAGATTGGAATAAGCCAAAGATAGAATGCGGCGAGGATTGAAGTTGACGGAGCGGCTATCGGCATTAAAACTATCACGCTTGCTATCGACCAAGGAATCAGCGGCGAAATTATTACGGCGGTGTTTTCAATTTGTATCGCGAAAATTTCCGGGCGCGGCTCGACTTTTTTGCAAAGTTGGTGCGTCAACATTATCGCAAGCGTTTGGTTGCAGGCAGTCATGCTCGTGATAATTGACGCGATTAAAACGCTCACGAACGGCGAAAATCTTTTCCCGATTGAAATCATCAAACTCTGCAGACGATTTAAAAAGCCCGTCGCTTGAAAAATTCCCGCGTAACAACTTGAAATGCAGACGACCGCGCTGACCTGTGCCATTGAAAAAATTCCTCCGCCGCTCATGATTTTTGCAAGCTCCGTGTCGAGAGGATGGTAGCCCGTCAAAGCGATTTTCAAAAGTTCGCCGACCGATATTCCTTGAATCAAAAATCCTATCGCCGCGCAAGCCAAGATACTCGCAAACATCATCAACTGCACGCGCAACTTCAGCAACGACAACACGACGATTAAAATTGCCGGAATCAAAACGGGCAGAGAAATCACGAAGGCTTGAGAAAAAATTTCTTTGGCGTCGACGGTTGCGGCTCCTTCCCCGACAAAAAATATTCCCGCCGCCAAATAAAATGCGCTCGCCAAAATCAGCGGAATTATCGAAGTCTTGACCATGCCGACGATATTTTTGTAAATTTCCGTTCGAGTCAAAGTTGCCACCAAAAGCGCGCTTGTCGACATGGGCGAACACCTGTCACCGAGATAACAACCCGACAAAATCGCGCCGCCCGTCAACCAAATCGAAACCTCCAAACTGTCAGCTATCGACCCGCAAATAATTCCCATCGTCGCCGCCGTTCCGAATGCCGTGCCCGTCAAAACCGAAATCAGCGAACACATCCAAAATGTCATAAGCAAAATTATCGCGGGCGAAAAAAAATCTGCCGTGTAAAAAATTATCGCGGGGATGACGCCGGCAGCTCTCCAATACGCCGTGATTATTCCGATAAGCACGAACGTTATCAAAATCGGTTTAATCGGTCGGACGCCCGCTTTCCACATCTCAAAAATTTTTCGCGGCGTGTGTCCCAGATTGTAAGCGTAAAACGAAAAAATCATCAATCCGAAAATCAGCGCGAACAAAATCGACTTGCCCGACAATATGCAAGCCGTCAACGCGGCAGAAAATATTCCGAGTAAAATTATTTCAAACATGATTAATCGCGGCTCCTCTCGAAAAAAATTTTAGCATAACAGTCAAGCTTGTGTTAAAATCGGCGCAGGAGGCGTTTATATAATTGGGAATGGGGAATGGGGAATTGGGAATTAAATTCGCAAAATCATTCCCTCCAATTAAACAGGAGGTTTTAATATGAAGTACAGACTTTTGGCATTGGATATGGACGGCACGGTTTTGAATTCGCAGAAAAAAATTTCGCCGCAAACGGTTGCCGCAATCAAAAAACTTTCCGAGAGCGGAGTTTACGTCGTGACGAGTACGGGACGCGGACGCGCCGAAGTCAACGATTATCCCGACGTGATTAATTTGATGAACTGCGGCATATTGAACAGCGGCGGCTTGCTTTTCGATTTTGTCCGCGACGAGCCGATAGCGATTCACGGCGTCGACGAAAAAATTATTTTGAAATTGATTGACTTCGGACTTGAGGAACGGGCTATGATTCATCTTCTGGGCATACGTCATTCCATTGCCCGCGAGGAAGATATTCAAAATATGGCGGCGTTCGATATGGCAGTTTATCATGACATGTTCAACAGAATTTGTGAGCGTTGCGCTGACCCGAAAGAATACGTTCTCGAACACCCCGGCGAAGTCATCAAAGTCAATCTCTATCACCGCGATAAAATTTCTCGTGACAAAAATTTTGAACGCATTAAGCCGCTCAACTTGTCGATAAGTTTTGCCGAGTCGAACAATTTGGAAATGTCACCCGCAAATATTACAAAGGCTTCGGGTTTGATTGAGCTTTGTGATTTTTTGAAGATTGACCTCGCCGAAACCGTTGCAATCGGTGACGCCGACAACGACAAAGAAATTTTGCAGACGGCGGGCTTATCTGTCGCTATGGGCAACGCCTCCGACGAAATAAAAAAGCTCGCCGACTTCGTCACGCTCGATAATGACCATGACGGAGTGGCGGCGGCGATTGAAAAATTTTTCAAGGAGTGATTGTCATGAAAGGTTATAATGTTCAGCTTACTTGGGACGATGAAGCCGAAGTTTGGTTGGCGACAAGCGAAGATATTCCCGGATTGATTCTTGAGGCAGATTCGGCTGATAAATTAATTAAGCGTGTGTTGCTCGCCGCACCCGAAATTATCGAATTGAACGGTGTAGAAAAGCGGAAAGATTTTTATTTCCATTGTGACAGACACGAAAGAGCGGCGTTGGCATAAATGGCGGAGTACGAAAAGAAAGTCAGAGCTGTTTTAGCCGAAAACGGTTGCAAATTTGTCCGTCACGGAAAAGGCGACCACGATATTTGGTACAGCCCCATTACAGACCGCAATATCACAGTTGACGGAAAGATTAAATCGCGCCATACTGCCAACGAAATTATGAAACAGAGCGGTATAAGCTATCGTTTCTAAAAATATCTTACTTCGTCTCTTAAAAATCCCAAGTCATAAATCTGCGGCAAAAGTTTTTCCGATAACGCGCTTAAATCTATCGTTGTTCCCAAACTCATTCGAATTTGATACCAGCCCGCGTCCCAAGCCTCGATTTTAAATTTTCTTACGTCCAATCGCTCCAACTCCAAATAAAATTTTTTGTAAATCGTTCGTGCCGTATCCAAGACCGCCAGAGCCTCCGTTGAAAGTTCTGCGCGGTGTTTTTTTATCCACAAAGCCGCAAACCTCTCTTCCGTCGCTCTGAATATCTCAAGCCGCATCGAAGGCAACGAACATTCCCAACTTTTTACCTCCGTCAGCATGAACGGATAGAAATTGTTTCGTATCTGATAGACTTCGCCCTCGTATTCGACATTTCGCAATGAAACCGTTTGATTCGACGGCGCGAACAAAGACCATATCACCGCGTCCGTGATAAATTCTCGCGAAAGTTCTTTTGTCGGTTGCATGAATTGGTCGCGGTCGTTGAGCCACGTCGCTTTCGGCAAGCGGCGCACCATGTGAACTGTCATTGCCTGCTCAAAATTTTCCGGCGTGATTGAAAATGCTCCCGCGCTCACATACGGCGCAGATAAAATTGATACGTAAGTTTGATTTGAAAACTCATTGCCTTTGACCGTCAGCGACGCCAAAAAATTTTCGGCAATTCTGTCGCGGCGGTCTTTGTTTTGAGCGGCAACGTTCAACGCTCCCGACAACGGCGGAAATTTTTTTGTGCAAGGCGGGCGTTCAATCCATTTGTTAAGAAAATCTTCGCGATTCGATGAATGTAAAATCTTAACGGCAATTTTTTCGATTGCCTCGTCGAAAACGTCAAGAGAAATTTTTTGAGACTCAAGAGGAATTTTATCGGCAAGATTCCAAATCAAAAAACCTACTGAAAAATTTCCGTTGCAGCCTTGAAAATTTTTTGAGCTGAAGACGAAGCCTCGCTCAAATTTGTACGAGAAAATTTTATCGCGAAATTTTTGGTCGTTGGTTGAGTTGATATATTTCGGCGTTGAAAAAATTCCGAGCCAAGCTTGACGGTCTTTAAAATCGCGGCTGATTCGATAAATGAATTGCGAAAATAATTCACGGCTGACTTCGCCCATATCTTCAGCTGTCATTTGTTCACGAATTTTAGTCATTGACACGTTGTCTTTATTTATGTCGCGGTTGGTAAGTTGTTTATTATTTGCGGTTGCATAAGGCGGATTGATATAGATAATCCATTTGATATTCGGGTCGGCTAAATCGTTTCGGAGCCGCGCAGGTAATTTATCGGTGTCGTCGTTGAGGTAATCGTATTGAAAGACGGTTGCTTCGGGGAAAATGCTTTTGCAATAGTCGGCGTCGTCTTGAATGAGCGTGGAAATGTAGCAGTGCTTGAGGACTTCGGGCGGGAAATTAAATTCGAGATTGCCTGTGCCCGCCGCCATATCCCAGAGGCGAAAATTTTTATCGAGCCACCAATCTTTGACGGTTCGATTAAGATATTCGAAGGCTTTATCGGCAAAAGCAAGCGGCGTATAGAATTCACCCGTCCGCCGGCGCAAATTTTCTTCAGTCATCCTGTCCATTTTGCGGCGAATGGCAGTAATATCTTGAACGGAGCAAACTTTATCGTAGAAATTCCAGAAGGCGCGATATTTTTCGGGCTTGATGAATTTTTCGACGCGCTCGCCGCCGGTCATGCGGAAAAGAACGCTGTTGCGTAAATCTTCGGACTTGCCCTGCTCAATATCGGTGATGAAATATTCGGAAGGTTTTCTGCCGTTGGCAACGTCATTGCCGAAAAGCTTTTTCCAATACAAAAATATCTGTTCAAAGTTTTGCTCGGTGATTTGCTTGACGACGCGAACATTGCCGTTAAAAATTTTTCCAACGTCGGCAACGAATTTAATTTCGACGGTGTAAACGGATAAATCGTAGACAAAAGCGTTTTGAATTGCGTGGAAGTCGGTTAAGGCATTGACGAGTTTTTTACACGGCGAGGAAGGAGCCAAATCCCAATCGTAATTTTGATTTTCGTAGAAGGCGGCGAAAGTTTCAGTCGGGAAGAGCGCGGCGAAATTTTTTGTGACGATGCAAATATTTTGGCTGACGGGTCGAAAATCTTTGCCGAATTTCAATCTGCGAACGTAGTAGAGAGTTTGAGCAACGATTTCGGCAAGGACTTGAGGATTTTTAAGATTTTTATCCAACTTGAATTCGAAAAGTATTTGCGTCGTGTAGAGGTCGATGAAATTTTTTGTTGCGAGCTTGAGTTTGAACTTTTTGGCGAAAAAATTTTTGAGTTCTTCCTCCGTTTGAGCTTCGGCAAGTGTTTGGAAAAGATTTTTCTTCATGGCAGTCACCTCGCGCAAAAATTAATGATTAGTGGTTAGTGATTAGTGATTAGAAAAATCCTAACCACTAACCACTCTCCACTAACCACTAACAGCTAACAACTGCTTTTGATTTTACAAATAGACTCCGGTTCCTACAAGTTTCAAAGCGGCTTGATATTTTTCGACGCGGGCAAAATCTTTCGGCGTGGGATTTTTAATTCGCGACAAGTCGGAGTTGTGTTTCAAGTCCGCCGCCTTCACAATTCTTGCCAAGTCGTTCGCTTTGATTGCGGCAATGTATTCGAGGTAAGGAATTTTTTTGTCGTGAGTCAAAAGTTCAAGGGCTTGCGCTTCTTCGTCGGTGAGAGGAATTTTTTCTTTGAGGTCGGCAACCGTGAGGCTTGTATCTTCCGCCACGTCATGGAGCAGAGCGACGATTATCGCGGAAATATTTTCTTCGACGAACGCGGCGACTGCCAAAGGATGATTTATGTATTCGACGCCCGCTTTGTCGACTTGTCCGCGATGTGCCGAAGTTGCAATCTCGTATGCTCGACGAACCCTCGCATCTGCATGATTTAAAAATTTTTCCACAGCGAACACCTCCCGCCGCCAAGTTTACAAAATATTTTTTTCTGCGTCAAAATAAATGCCCGACGCTTCCGAAATGAACTTGCGCGCCTCAAAAAAAATTTGTAAAATTAATTAAAGCTTAACCGTCATACGATACATTTTGTAGAATTATAATCGGCTTTATCGTTTGAAAGGAGATGATATGATGCTTATCACTTTGACTGAAGGTGTCGACACTCTTAACAACTCTCTTGAAGGCTCGACGATTCTTGCTTTAGCGGGCGATGATAAAATTACAAACTCTGCTGCAAATGTCGTAATAGACGCAGGCTCCGGCTCCGATTTTCTTTACAACACCGGGCAAGGCGTTTCGATTTTTGGCGGCGAAGGTAACGAACGAGTTGTAAGCTACGGTTCAAACAGCACGATAGTTACCGGCGACGGCGACGATTCTGTTATGAGCTATATCACCTCCGTCACGACTTCAGCCGGCGAAGGCAACGATACTATCACTGCTTACGGGCGAGGCTCCTCGATTGACGGCGGCGCGGGCAATGATAAGATAACCAACTTTGCGGGCGGCGAAGGCAATGACACGCTCTGGGGCGGAGCAGGCAACGACACTATCGACAACAAAGCCGAAAATGTCCTGTTCAAATATACAGACGGCGACGGCGATGATTCAATCGTCGGCTTCAAAGTAAATTCCACTCTGCAAATCGTCGGCACTTACTCCACACAGACAAGCGGCTCGGATGTTGTCGTCACGGTCGGCGAGGGCAAGATAACATTGGTCGGCGCGGCGTCTTTGGAAACGCTTAACATTGTCAGCGAAGTTGTAAATCCATTGCTCATCACGTTGACCGAAGGCGACGACACCTACTCCAACAGCTTGGAAGGCGCGACGATTTTGGCACTCGGCGGTATCGATACCATTTGGAACGAAGGCTCCAACGTTTCAATCGACGCAGGCGCAGGTAAAGATTCCATTATCAATGAGGAATTCAACAATACAATTATGGGCGGCGAAGGTTCGGATACTGTCTGCAACAGCGGCTACGGCATGGTTTAGGGCGACGACTTCATAAGCGGCTTTGACGGCGACGACACTCTTGTTATTCAAGGTGCAAACTATTCTACTCAAAGAAGCGGCAAAGATTTCATAATCACGGTCGGCGAAAACAAAATAATGCTCAAAGACGCCGCAAGCCTCTCCGCTCCCAATATCACTTCCGATATTCAAAACGTCGAACCCATAAAAAGATACACAATCACTGAAAGCTCGACTTCTTTAATCGGCACTGACGGCAGGGATTATCTCAATGTAATATACAGCACGGCGATAAATAATGTCACAATCATAGGCGGTAAGAGTGATGATACGATTGCTTTAAATAGTGTTTCCGTAAACGCAAGAAGAATGAACGGCGGCAGAGTTTATGTTCACAATCAAGGCGACGGCTCCGATATTGTTAATGGGCTCAATGTTACCGATACCGTTTTGATTCAAGGCGAAGAATATTCAACCATAAAGAGTGGAAACGATATTTACAATAACTCTCTCCTATGCCGCAAATCTTTCTGCCGTTAATATCACCTCCTCCGTCCAAGATATTCATCCGATTTATTTTGTCGAAAATTATTCTGTCAATGATACTATGATAAGCGCCACGGCTTACAGAGATTCCATTAATAATTACGGCTCAATCATTTCGGCAGACCGCTCTGATACCGTCTTCAACGACACCGATAACGTTTATATCACCACCGGCGACGGCTTTGATTACATTTACAACGACGGCTCTAATAGCTCAATCGACGCGGGCGCGGGTGTCGATTATATTAATGCTGTTGCTTCTTTCGTAATTTCGGGCGACGGCAACGATACCTTGATTGGCATCGGTTCAAGCGGAACACTCGACGGCGGGGCAGGAAATGATACGAATTTAGTTGGGGGCAGTAATACTTCTGTCAGAGGCGGCACGGGTAACGATTTTATTAAATTGATATATCAAAGTTCCGATAATATTATTGTCTGCAACAGCGGCGAAGGCAACGACACAATCGAAAACTTCAACGAAAACACAACTCTTTCAATCGACGACTCGGATACTTATTTCGCGGGCGTTTCGGGCAAGGATATAATCGTCACAGTCGGCGAAGGCTCCATCCTCTTGAAAGACGCGGCAAGCTTGGCTTCCGTCAACATTGTCGGCAGAAAGCTTGAAGAAAAAGTTATCAATATCGTTGCAGGCGAAAATTCAATCGCTCGAGCAGGGCGTCATTATTAACGGCAGCGAAGAAGCGGATTCAATCGTCAAAAAGCAGGAAATTTCTCCAAGTTATTCGGCAACGGCGGAAATGATTTCATTGAAAACCGTAATGCGTTCGTGACTATCGACGGCGGCGACGATAACGACAACATCAGCAACAGCGGCGATAATGTTTCGATTAACGGTTCGGGCGACCCGGATTACATTTCCAACAGCGGCTCAAATGTTTCAATCAACAGCGGCGCGGGCGACGATAACATTTTCACTGAATATGGCTCGAATGTGATAATCGACGGCGGAGCCGGCAACGATTATATTGAAAGCTACGATAACTACTACGAAGATATGAACCATTCAATTTCAGGCGGCGAAGGTGACGATACACTCGACGTTTGGGGCGGAATCAATCGAACGTTAATTGGCGGCGCAGGCAATGACAGCATTAAAATCGGCTACGGTTATGGCGTGGTCTATATTTATAACGCGGGCGACGGCAACGATACTATCAGCAACTATGACGGGACAACTTACGACGAAACACTTTTGATTAAAGGCAGTTCGTGGTCGTCGGTTGAAAGCGGGGAGGATATTTTAATCACGGTCGGCGAAGGCTCAATCCTTCTTCAGAACGCCGCAAATCATTCCGGCTTTAAAATCGTCACTTCGAAAAGTGAAGTACCCGCCTCCATAAACGTTATCAATAACTATGAAAGCTCTCGTGTTCTTTTGGAGGTCAATGATTATTCTCGCGATTCCGTAACAAATTCGGGCGAGGAAGTCACGATAAAAACTCACAACGGCGATGACACCATAAAAAGTTCGGGCGATAAAGCATACATTCAATCGGATAATTTCTATTCCCATGACGGCAACGACCGTATTGAAAATTACGGCAACAACTCTACAATAATAAGCGGGCACGGCAACAATACAATCTTAAGCTGGGGCAACGAGGTTGAAATTCAAAGCGGCGCGGGCGACGATTACATTTCCGGCAGCGGAGCAAACGTGACAATCGATGCAGGCAAAGGCAACAATACCGTAAACGGCGGCGGGCGCGGCATGGTTTATATTTATCAAGGCGGCAATGACGTTATTGAAGCTTTTGATGTCGAGGACAACATTTTGATTCCGGAAGGCACCTTCACCATGCAAAAGAGCGGCGACGATATTTTAATCACGGTCGACGACGGCGGCACCATCCTCTTGAAAGACGCGGCGACTTTGTCGAGTGTCAACATTACCTCTTCAATCTACGAACTTAATTCCTACATAAAATACAATTACCAAAACGATACTTTGTTGACGAGCGAATCCGAAGGCGATTTCTTCATCAATCACGCCTCCAACGTCACGCTCAACGGATACGGCGGCAACGATTCTGTTTATAATTACGGCAAGTTCGTCACGATAAACGTAGGCGACGGAGCCGATTCTATTGAAAACAACGGCTCGAACGTTTCCATCAGCGGCGGCGCAGGCAATGACAAAATCGTCAACAGCGGCTCTTTCGTCACAATCGCAGGCGGTGCAGACAATGATTCCGTTTTCAACGGCTCCGGAAGCTATGGGCGTGACCAAAACCTTTTTGATTTTAAAGGCGGCGATAATGTATAGATTAACGGCTCGGGCGGCGCGGATCACATTTACAACAACGGCGCGAGCGTCACAATCGATGGCGGCGACGATAAAGATACCATCTACAATTACGGCTCTAACGTTTCAATCAACGGCGGTGCAGGTGCCGACTACATTGTTAATCACGGCGATAACTCCACGCTCAACGGCGGCGACGGTGACGACTACATTTTCGGCAACTTGAATTCAACAATCGACGCGGGCGCGGGCGACGATTTCATTAGTGGCGATTCAAATTCAAAAATTGACGGCGGCGACGGCAACGATAGCATTTATACCGGCTCAAATTCCACAATCGACGGCGGCGCAGGCTCCGACTCCATTTACAATAGCGAGACCAACGACAACGTTTCAATCGACGCGGGCGCAGATGATGATTACATTCGCAATGACGGCTCGAACGCCTCCCTACTCGGCGGCGCAGGTGACGATACAATTTGGAACAACGGCGGCTCCAATGTTTACATGCTCGGCGGCGAAGGCAATGACAGCATTATAAGTAACAAGAAGGAAATGTATGACAATACCGGCGAAAATATTACAATCGAAGGCGGCAAAGGCGACGATTATCTTTCAAGCTACAACAACGAAGGAACCTTGTTCATCTACAACGAAGGCGACGGCAACGACACGATAGATTACGGCTATTACGGTGGCAATGCAACGTTGAGAATCGGCGACGGCACAGGCACATACTCGACTGTACAGAGCGGCAAGGTTGACATGATAATAATCGTCGGAGACGGTTCCATTTTGACAGATGAAGCTTGCAAGATAGAGGGCGTTTATAAAGACCTGCGATACATCACCTTGACCGAAGGCGACGACACTTACTCCAACAGCTTGGAAGGCGTGACGATTAATGCACTCGGTGGCAACGACTCAATTACAAATACGGGCGCAAGTGTTTCAATCGACGCGGGCGCAGGCGACGATTTAATCATTATCGATGACAACGGCGCAAATAACTCGACAATACTCACAGGCGCAGGCAACGATACCATAAGTCTTGGTGACAGCGCGACGAACATTTTAATTGAATACACCGAAGGCGATGGCTCCGATTTAATTCAAGGCTTCAATGGAACCTCGACGCTCAAAATCGGCGACGGCTTGAACGACACTTTCTCGAAAGAAATTGTCGGCTCGAATATTCTTATCAACGTCGGCGACGGAGTGATAACTTTGGTCGGCACGGCGTCTTTGGCAAGTGTAAATATTCAAGGAGAGGAGAAAGATAAAATGTCTGTAACACCTACTGAAGGCAACGACAGTCTTAACAACTCTTTGGAAGGAGCGATAATTGAAGCACTCGGCGGCGACGATACGATTGAAAACAGCGGCGACAACGTGACAATCTCAGGCGGCGAAGGCGATGATTCAATCAGCAACTACGGCGCGAATGTTTCGATTAACGGTAACGCGGGCAACGACAATATCCTTAACAGCAACGACGCTTCCGGCACAACAATCTTGGGCGGTGCGGATGACGATACCATAACCAACTACGCCGCTAATGTTTCAATCGATGGCGGCGCAGGTAACGACTCTGTTTTGAACGGCGGCTCGGATGTGACAATCGACGGCGGCGACGGCGGCGATACCATTCACAACTACGAGGAGGCTGTGCGTCTTTCCATTTCGGGTGGCGCAGGAAACGATTCGATTTCCAACTACGGCGAAAGCATTACAATCGACACGGGCGCGGGCAACGATACCGTTTTCAATTACGGAGCAAGCACTTCGATTATCGGCGAGGCGGGCAATGATTTTATCGTCAATGAAGGCACGAATATTTTTATCAGCGGCGGCGACGATAAAGATACCATTTCCAATAACGGCGACAATGTGACAATCGACGCAGGCGACGACATCGACGTTATCACCAATAACGGCTCTTCCGTCTCAATCAACGGCGGGGCAGGCAACGATTTCATTAACAACGGAGAAGCCTTGGACGGCGAATCAGACGCTAACCCCGACAACGTGACAATCTTCGGCGGGGCAGGCAACGATAATATTGTCAACAACATTGGCGCGAATCTTTCAATTAACGGCGGCGAAGGAGCCGATACCGTTGAAAATTACGGCTCAAATTCAACAGTCGAGGGCGGCGCGGACAATGATTACCTTATCAATCTTAGTGATTCTGTTTCAATCGATGGAGGCGCAGGCAATGACACCATTTCCAACTACGACGGGTCAGGCGGTACACTGCTCGGCGGCGAAGGAAATGATTACATTGAAAACTATGGCGTGAATTCTTTGATTGACGGGGGCGCGGGTATCGATACCATTATCAATTACGGCACGGGCAATTCGATTCTCGGCGGGGCAGGCAACGATTCAATTTCCAACAACAGCTCACTCGTGACTTTCCTTTATTCAAGCGGCGACGGCAACGATTTAATTAAAGGTTTCAATGAGACCTCGACGCTTTCAATTTCGGGCGGCACCTATTCGACGGCAGAGAGCGGCTCGGATGTTATCGTCACGGTCGGCGAAGACTCAATCGTTTTGCAAGACGCGGCGTCTTTGGCAAGCGTCAACATTGTCGGCGAACTTGCTCAACCCACGCTCATCACGGGCACAGAGGGCAACGATACCATTACAAACACTCAAGACTTCGCGACGATTCAGGCACTCGGCGGCAATGATTATATCGTCAACAGCGGAAAGAACGTTTCAATCGAGGCGGGCTCCGGCGTCAATACGATTCTGAACACCGGCGAAAATTCTACGGTAAACGGCGGCACGGGCAGAGACTATATCGACAACAGAGGCGGGGCAAGTTACAGCTCACTCAACGGCGGCACAGGCAAAGACACTTTGACGACCGACGGCAGCACCGAATATGTCACGATTGAAGGCGGCTCCGGCAACGATGAAATTTCAAGCCACTATTCCAATCACGTGACGATAAACGGCGGCTTGGACGATGACCAAATCGGAATTGAGTTTGTGGGGACTTTGGAAGGCGGCGACCTCGAACAAGTTGTCGATATAGTTTATGCGGAAGGCGACGGCAACGATACAATCGGAATCAACTCAAACGGCGGCACCCAAGCAACAGTCAATCTCAACATTACCTCAGGCACCTACACAACGCTTGAAAGTGACGAGGATATTATCATCAATGTCGGCGAAGGCTCAATGAGATTCACGGGCTTAGAAAATGTTTCCTTTAACATAAGCGGCACGGAAGGCACCACGCTCAACGGCACCTCAAGAAATGATTCGCTAAGGAACTTCAAGCAAAGCGGCAACGATATCACCGTTATTTATTCAGCAGTCTACGGGCACGGCGGCGACGATACCATTGACGCCTACGAAGAAGGAGTCGGTACCTCGCTTTTCGGCGGCGCAGGCAACGATTCAATTTACAGTCGTCTCGTGAACGCAACGATTACAGGCGGCGCGGGCAATGATACTCTTGTCAATGAGGGCGATACAAATTCCGTTCTTTATCTTTACAACTCGGAAGACGAAGACGACATTATCACCGGCTTCAATGCAAACAGCACGCTCAAAATTGAGTCGGGCACAATCGATTCTGTTAATGCAATCGGAAGCGACCTCGTTTTGACTGTTCAAGATTATTCAAGCGGGAAAAACGGTTCCGTCACTTTGAAAGACATTACGGGCTTGTCCAAGATAACCGTAATCGATGCAAACGGCAATGAAGTTGATTATAGTACACCCGTCGGCACGGAGGGCGCGGATTCCCTCAACAACATCCGCGATAATGTGACGATTGCAGCTCTGGGCGGCAACGATACCATTTACAATTACGGTTCGAATGTTTCAATCAACGGCGGCACGGACAACAATTACATTTACAATGACAGTCTTGCCTCAAGCGTCACAATCGATACGGGCGACGGAACAGACACAATCGACAACTACGGCTCAACCGTGACAATCAACACGAGCGCGGGCAACGATGTTATTTACAACGGCGAGACTGCCGACAGCGTTTCAATCGACGCGGGCGCAGGCGACGATAATATTATCAACAAGTCCGTCGTTTATTTCGATTCCGGAACAGGAACATATATTTCTATCAGCCCCGACAACGTGACGATTTCAGGCGGCGCAGGCGAGGATTTTATCGGCAACTACGGCGGCTCCAATGTTTCAATCCTTGGCGGCACCGGCAACGATTCCATTTACAATTCAAATACCTCACCGGACGGCGAATTGCTCTGCTTGCCCGATAACGTCACGATTGAAGCAGGCACGGGCGACGACTTAATCCAAAACTACAGCGGCACGAACGTCAAGTTCCTTTATTCAAGCGGCGACGGCAACGATTCAATCAAAGGCTTCAACGAAACTTCCACACTGCAAATCGGTGACGGCACCGGCACTTACTCAAGCCAAACGAGCGGCAATGATATTATCCTTACTGTCGGCGAAGGCAAAATCTTTCTTCAAGACGCGGCGAGTATAAACAACTTGAATATCATCGGCAGTGGCAGAGCCGATACTTTTATCCCCAATTCCGAAAATAATGTGACAATCACGGGCACAGACAATGCCGAAAAATTTGATAACAAAGGATTCTACGTAACGATTCAAGCTCTCGGCGGCAACGATACAATTATCAACAGCTCCGGCTCCAACAACTCAATCGACGGCGGCGCAGGTGACGATATCATCCTTATCAACGACGCCGGCTCACAAAATTCAACAATACTCGGCGGCGCGGGCAACGACGAAATTTACAACAGAGTAAGCGACAGCTTAACAATCGACGGCGGCGCAGGTGACGATTTAATCGACAACGGCGGCGACTACGTGACGTTCCTTTATTCGAGCGGTGACGGCAACGATACAATCAGCGGCTTCAACGACACCTCAAGCTTGCAAATCGGAGACGGCACGGGAAATTACTCAATCCAAACAAACGGCTCGGATATTATTGTCACGGTCGGCGAAGGCTCTATTACGCTCAAGGATTTAGTGTCTTTGAACAATATCAATATCATCGGAACTTCGGATACCGGCGACTCATTGTTTGGCACGGAAGGCAACGACCGTATCGACATTTGCGATTACTTCAATACGTCAACAGATCCTTACACGCTTCCCTATTCCGCCTTTTTCGGTTTGGGAGGCAACGATACCTTTAGAAACATTTGGGGCACGGGCGAGGGCTACCCCTCAAATCTCACACTCGACGGCGGCGAAGGCAACGACAGATTTACAAATCTCGGCAGCAATGTTTTAATCAGCGGCGGCGACGGCGACGACACACTTTATCACGAACAAGGCACTCTCACGACGCTAAACGGCGACGCGGGCGACGACCAAATTTCAAACAGCGGTGACAGCGTTTCAATCGGCGGCGGCGACGGTGCAGATATTGTCCTCAATTATGCTTCCTTCGTCATGATAGACGGCGGCGCAGATAATGATTACATTGACAACAGAGGCAAGAACACTTCCATACTCGGCGGCAACGGAAACGATTCAATCAGCAACAACGACACCAGCTGGAATTCCGAAACGCAAACATGGGAAGAACTCGACAATGTCACAATCAATGCGGGCGCGGGAAATGATTCGATTAACAACAAAGGAGCAAACGTCACGTTCCTTTATTCAAGCGGCGACGGCAACGATACAATCGTCGGCTTCAACGCGACCTCAAGCTTGCAAATCGGAGGAGGCACGGGCACTTACTCGACACAAGTCAGCAACAAGGATGTTATCGTCACGGTCGGCAATGGCAAGATAACTTTGCAAGGCGCGGCGTCTTTGTCGGCAGTTAATATCAATGACAATGCACACACTTTTTGGACGCTTGACGGCACAACGGCGACTTACGGCGATAAGGTCACAGTCAGCGGTGTAACCTCGATTGACGGGCTTTCAATCGACGGGACGACAGTCACGGTCAGCGAGAAATCTCTCAACAAAAATAATGAAGTTACAATCAGCGACGGCTACACTTTGGCTCTCGACAGCAACGCGACAAAAGCTACTGCCTCTTCAAAAGCAACTTACGACAAAGATACTCAAACTTACACGACGGCGGGTGTCTCCAAGGCAGGTTATCGGATTAGCTCCGACGGCAAGTCAATCTCCTATGTCAATGCAGATGCTTTGACCTTTGAGTTCAGTGGCTTGACGAACAATGCCACAGCAGCTTATTTCAATGTAGACGAAGAAAACAAGAAAATCGGCATTGCCAAGAAGATAACACCGAATGACGGTACTGTAATCACAATGACTCCTTCAGACAGCGACTACACACTTGATTACGGCAAGACAATGACAGTTGCAGAGTCTTCGTCGAAAGCAACTTACGACAAAGATACTCAAACTTACACGACGGCGGGTGTCACCAAGGCAGGTTATCGGATTAGCTCCGACGGCAAGTCAATCTCCTATGTCAATGCAGACGCTTTGACCTTCAAGTTCAGCGGCTTGACGAATGCAAAGACCGGCGCAAATTACTTCACTGTAGATGAAGAAGCCAAGACTATCGCGGTATCCAGGTTTAACGTCGATACAACAAATAGTACACCCGTTGTGTTGGATACTGCTCCCGACGGCTACACGCTCACTTACGGCAACAAGATGAGTACGATTGCCGGCGGCGATGATCAATGGGGCACGCTGTCCAACGGCACAGTCTCCTACGAGACGGATCGTGTTTTTGCTCACTACGAACTCAACGACGATAAGACGACTCTTACCTATGTTG